>CAZEFW010000155.1:16987-20102 GCA_964511535.1 uncultured Myxococcales bacterium
ACCAGCTGATCGGGCACCAGCTGATCGGGCACCAGCTGATCCGGAACCAGCTGATCGGGCACCAGCTGATCGGGCGCCAGCTGATCGGGCACCAGCTGATCCGGGACCTGCTGATCCGGGACCTGCTGATCGGGCACCAACTGATCTGGAACCAGCTGGTCTGGCGCCGCCTGGTCCGGCGCGGCCTGGTCCTGCGCGGCCTGGTCCGGCGCGGCCTGGTCCGGCGGCTCACTGTCAGGCACGCCCATGTCCGACGTTGACTGATCCGGAACGCTCACCTCCGGACCGGGCGGATTCAACGTCCCGTCCCCCCCGCAAGCAGATAGCAAGAAGATGATACTGAGCAGCGCGGTCGTTCTCGTTTGCATGGGCAAATTATGCAACGCAAACGGCTCTTCTGCAGTTGGAGATATAATCGCCACATGAGGTCGCGCCTCCTGCTGCTGTGCCTGCCCGCGCTCGCGCTGGCCGCGGGCTGTCCCCATGACCTGAACCGGGTGGGCCAGGACGCCGGCGCGGGCGACATGACCCACGACGCGAGCGCGCTGGATCAGGGCACAGGCGGGCCCCCGGACAGCGCGGCCCCCGATGTGGCCCCTGACTCTGCCCCACCGGTGGATCTCAACATGTTCCACTTCGAAAACTGGGGCGTCCCGGACCAGACTCCCCCGGACCTGCCCCCGCTGCCGGATCTGTTTTCCGTGCCCGACACGCAGCCGGTCTCGGACCTGCCCCCCCTGCCCGACCTGTTCTTCGTCCCGGACCTGCCGCCCCATCCCGACCTGGCGCCGCCCCCGGACATCAACCCCTGGCCCGATTCCCATCCATGGCCCGATGTCCAGCCCTGGCCCGATGTCCAGCCCTGGCCCGATACCCAGCCCTGGCCGGACCTCAAGCCGCCGCCCGACCTCAAGCCGCCGCCCGACACCAAGCCGCTGGGCAAGTGGTACCAGGCCAACTCCCAGATCTGCCCGACCTTCTGCGCCAAGTACGGGCTGAAGAACCACGCCGGCCCCGAGGGCGGCCACTGCATGTCGGGCGAGCGCCGCTCCGCCTCGGGCATCAAGCAGGGGATCAAGTTCACCTACGGCTGCTGGCCATCGTGCGCCAGCCCGCACAAGAGCTACAAGGCCACCAGCGTAAAGAAGTGGTGCTACGGCCCGGGCCAAAAGCAGGACAAGGACGGGACCGATATCACCGTGGGCTGCTACTGCGGCAAGTGATCTACCCGCCGTAGAATCTGCGGATCTCCGACGCCACCTTGCCCACCCCCTCGGCGCCAAGCTCTGGATAGATCGGCAGCGCCAACGTCTCCGCGGCTGCCGCCTCGCTCACCGGGAAGTCGCCCTCCCGGTAGCGCAGCTCGGCGAAGCACTGCTGCATGTGCAGCGGCCGCGGGTAGTAGATCGCCGTGGCGATGCCCCGCTGGCGCAGGTGCGCCTGCAGCTCGTCCCGCCGCTCGGCCCGGATCACGTACTGGTTGAAGATGCTGAAGTTGTCCGTGCGCACCACCGGCGGCGTCACCTGCTCCAGGCCGGTGAAGAGGGTGTCGTACAGCACCGCGTTGTGCCGTCGCTGCTCGGACCACGCCGGCAGGTGAGGCAGCTTGACCAGCAGCACCGCCGCCTGGATCGTGTCGAGGCGGAAGTTGCCCCCCACCATGCCGTGGAAGTACTTCGGCTTCGCCCCGTGGGCCCGCATGACCCGCATGCGCTCGGCCAGCTCCGCGTCCCGTGTGACCACCATGCCCGCGTCGCCCATGGCGCCCAGGTTCTTGGACGGGAAGAACGACAGGCACCCCGCCGCCCCCATGGAGCCGGCCTTGCGCCCGCCGTGCAGCGCCCCGATGCTCTGGGCCGCGTCCTCGATCACCTCCAGCCCGTGGGCGTCAGCCAGGGCCAGCAGCGGGTCCATGTCCGCCACCTGGCCGAACAGGTGCACCGGCATGATCGCCTTCGTACGTTTGGTGATGGCCGCCTCGACCCGGGCCGGATCGATGTTGTAGGTGTCCGGTTCGATGTCCACGAACACCGGCCGCGCGCCGGCGCGCCAGATGCAGCCGGCGGTGGCGAAGAAGGTGTACGGCGTGGTGATCACCTCGTCGCCGGCGCCGATGTCCAGCGCCATCAGGGCCAGCAGCAGCGCGTCGGTGCCGCTGGACACCCCCACCGCCTCCTCGAGGCCGCAGTAGGCCGAGACCGCCGACTCCAGCAGCCCCACCTCGGGGCCGTTGATGTAGCGGTGGTGCTGCATCACCGCCTCCACGGCCGCCCGCAGGTCCGCGGCCAGCGTCGCGTGCTGGGCCGCGATGTCGAGCATCGGGATCGCGGTCTCAGGCATGGCGCAGCACCCCGTCGTCCAGCAGGTACGCGTCGCCGCACGCCTCGCACCTGGCCCCGTCCCCCTGGGGCCCGAGCCGCACGCCGCACTGGCACATCCAGCCGATGCGCCGCGCCGGCGCCCCCACCATCAGCGCGAAGTCCGGGACGTCCCGCGTCACCACGGCCCCGGCGCCGATGAACGCGTAGCGCCCGATGGTGTTGCCGCACACCACCGTGGCGTTGGCCCCGATGCTGGCGCCCTTCTTCACCAGCGTGTCGAGGAACTCGTCCTTGCGCGGCACATGGCTGCGCGGGTTGATCACGTTGGTGAACACCATGCTCGGCCCGCAGAACACGTCGTCCTCGATGGTGACGTTCTCGTAGACCGACACGTTGTTCTGCACGTGCACGTTGTCGCCGAGGGTCACGTCCCGGCCGATGTAGCACCCCTGGCCCACCACGCATCGCTCACCGAGGGTGGCCCCCGGCATCACGTGGACCCAGTGCCAGATCTTGGAGCCCGCCCCGATGCGCGCGCCGTCTTCGACGATGGAGGTTTCGTGAACAAAGTAGTCAGCCATTGGATCTCTCCGGGCCGCGAAGCGACCCAAGCAATTTACCCCCAAGCCTCAAGCCTCAAGCCTCAAGCCAGGCCGTGCCAGCGGCCCAGACCATTTACCCTCAAGCCTCAAGCCTCAAGCCTCAAGCCCCAACCCACGCCCCGCCCGCCGCCCAGACCAGAAACCCACAACCCACACCCCTCAACACACCACCCCGCCCCCCCCCCCCCCCCC
>CAZEFW010000155.1:20112-23512 GCA_964511535.1 uncultured Myxococcales bacterium
GTTTTTTCCTGATTCGTGTATTCAGTATTGCGTGATGGGTTGGCGGCGGTGCGCGCCTGTCCATTTACCATCAAGCCTCAAGCCTCAAGCCTCAAGCCCCAAGCCAGGGCCGCGCAGCGGCCCATCAGATCTCCACCGGCGCCCCGCCCTTGGCGATGCTCTCGCTGCCCGCCTCGAGCACGCGCACCACCCGCAGCCCCTCTTCACCGTCGGTCAACGGGTCGGTGTCGTCTCGCACGCAGTCGAGGAAGTGCTGCACCTCCAGCTTGAGCGGCTCGCCGGCTGGCACCTTGGGGATGAAGATGTCGCCCGTGCGCAGGGTGATGGCCTCGACGTAGCTCAACACCGTGCGCTTGACGTCGGCGCCCTTGTCGTAGATGCGGATCTTCTCCGCCGCCTGCATGTCGTCGAACACCACCATGCGCTGAGAGCCCACCAGGGTGACGCGACGGATCTTGTGCGGGTCGAGCCACGACACGTGGATATGCGCCATGCGGCCGTCAGCGAACTTCAGGTTGGCGAACACCACGTCCTCGATGCCGGGCTGCAGGTAGTCATGCCCAGTGGCGGACACGCTCACCGGCGTGGCGTCGAACAGCGCCAGCGCCAGCGACACGTCGTGGGGCGCCAGGGACCACCAGGCGTTGTCGTGCTGCCGCACGATGCCCAGGTTCACCCGCTGCAGGTGGAGGTAGAGCGACTCGCCCACCTCGCCCGACGCGATCATCTGCTGCAGGTACTGCACCGCGGGGTGGTGCCGCAGTAGGTGTCCCACCATCAGCTTGAGCCCCCTGTCCCGGGCCGCCTTCACCAGCTGCTCGGAGTGGCCCGCCTCCAGGGTCATGGGCTTTTCGATGTACACATGCTTGCCCGCGTCCAGCGCCTGCATGGCGATGGGGAAGTGCTCCGGCTCCTCGGTGGCGATGAGCACCGCCTGCACCTCGGCGTCGGCCAGCACCTCACGGTGGTCCGCGGTCAGCGGGATCCCGGGGTAGCGCTGCCCCATGGCCTCGCGCACCTCGGGCTTCAGGTCGCAGGCGTGGCGCAGGTCAGCGTCCCGCAGCTCCACCAGGTTGCGCAGCAGGTTCTTCCCCCAGTTGCCGGTGCCGATGATGGCGACCTTGACCATGACCTAACCTTCCTTCTTCTCCTCCCCCTCGTCTCCACCCGAGCCCGCGCCCGAGCCCGAGCCCGCGCCCGCGCCCTCGCCCTCGCCCGCGCCCGAGCCCGAGCCCGAACCCGAACCCTCGCCCTCTCCCTCCTCCTCCTCATCCTCGTCCAGGTCCAGGTCGAGATCGTCGTCGTCATCGCAGTCGGGATCGTCCGGCGCGTCCTCTGGACAGATGCCGTCGAACTCCCCCGCCTTGGGCTTGCCCGGCTCCGCGCCGCCCCCACCTCCGCCCGCAGCGCCACCGCCGCTATCGCCCATGCCGCCCTGCACGGTCCCCTGCCCTTCAGGAACGGTGAAGGTGCTGATCAGCGGCACGTAGGTCACCAGGATCAGCGCCCCCAGCGCCAGCAGCACGAAAGGCAGCGCCGCCTTGTACAGCCGCACCACGGGCTGCCTGAACCGGAACGAGGCGATGAACAGGTTCATGCCCACCGGCGGCGTGCTGTAGCCCACCTCCAGGTTGACCAGGAAGATGATGGCCAGGTGGATCGGGTCGATCCCAAACTCCGCGGCCAGGGGCACGATGAGCGGCACCACCACCACGATGGCCGAGAACATCTCCATCATGCAGCCCACGATGAGCAGGAAGATGTTCAGCGCCGCCAGAAACACCCACTTGGAGCTGATGGTGGACGAGATGGCCGCCACGATGGCCTGGGGGATGCGCTGATCCACCAGGTAGTTGGTCAGCCCCAGGGACGCGCCCAGGATCACCAGGATCGCCCCGCACAGCACCATGCTCTCCTTGGTGATGCGCGGCAGGTCCCGCAGGGGGTGGATGTCGCGGTAGATGATCACCTCAACCACCAGCACGTACAGCGCGGTGATGGCCGCCGCCTCGGGCACCTTGAGCACGCCCGTCAGGATCAGCGCGATGAGCCACACCGGCAGCAGCACCTCGGGCAGCGCCTTGCCCGTGGCCGCCAGGGCGCCCTTGAGGTCGAAGGGGGTGCGCGGCACCCGCTCGTGCAGGCCGGTGCGGAAGCACCAGAACGCGATGACCGCCAGCCCGATGAGCCCCGGCACGATGCCCGCGATGTACAGCCGCGTGATGTCCACCGCCGCCACGTAGCCGTAGATGATCACCGGCAGGCTCGGCGGGAAGATCAGCCCGCGGCTGCCGCTGGTGGTCACCAGCCCGAGGGAGAAGTTCCGCGGGTATTTCTGCTGCAGCAGGATCGGCAGCAGCAGGCCGCCCAGCGCCACGATTGTGATGCCCGACGCGCCGGTGAACGTGGTGAAGAAGGCGCAGGCCAGCAGCGCCACGATGGCCATGCCGCCGGGGATCCAGCCGAACAGCGCCTGGAACACCGCCACCAGCCGGCGCGGCGCGCCGCTCTCGGCCAGCATGTAGCCCGAGAACGTGAACAGCGGGATGGTCACCAGCGTGTCCACCTGCATCAGCTTGCCGATCTCGCCGGTGACGTCCGCCGCCGCGCCGCCGTTGGTGATGAAGCCGAGCAGCGCCGCCGCCGAGATGATCAGGAACAGCGGCGCGCCGAGGATGGCCAGCAGGGTGATTCCGAGGCTGCCCGCGATCATGACGCGCCCTCCCCTGCCTTTTCATCCTCCTGGGCCGCCTGGGCCTCCATCTCGTCGAACAGGGCGTCCCCCTCGGGCCCGCCCTCGTCCACCGCCTCCCACTCCTGGCCCGTGATCAGGGTGTGCAGGTCGCGCATCAGCCGCAGCATGAAGTGGAACCCGATGAGCCCGAAGCCGATGGGCAGCAGCAGCTGGCTGAGCCACTGGGGGATGCTCCCCTCGAGGAACTGCGCCTTGAGGTTCATCCACACCGTCCAGCCCTCGGGGACCAGCTCCTTCCACGGCTCGTAGTTCACCACGAAGGTGGTCCACCCGCCCCCGGTCAGCAGGAAGCAGACGTACACCGCGAACACCCCGATGAGCACCTTGAGCGCGGTCTTCTTGCGGCCGACCAGCACCCGGGACAGCAGGTCGATGTTCAGGTGTCGCCCCTCGCTGGTGGCCACGGCCGCGCCCAACAACCCGAGCAGCACCGTGGCGTTCTGCACGGTGATGTCGGCCCAGTCGATGCCGGTGGACCAGATGTTGCGTAGCAGCACCTGCGTTGCCGCCAGCACAACCATGCTCACGAGGATCAGGGCGAGGAGGATCTCTTCGCCCTTGGCAAAGGCTCTATCCAGCTTGGTGATCCATCCCATGGGATCGGGAGTTTACACCAGAACAACGTGAAGTTGGATGATTTGCCCC
>CAZEFW010000156.1:0-23223 GCA_964511535.1 uncultured Myxococcales bacterium
CCATGACTCCATCCTCTCAACTTATGGAGCCTCCGGAAATCCCGGCACGGTTCACACTCTTGGAGCAGGACTTGCCGACGGTCTGCTCCGCGGTGAGCGCGTCATCCCCGCACGCGGCGAGGCCGAGCAGCGCTGCCAGGGCGATGACGAGCTGCAGCTTTGAGTTGAACCGCGTCATATTCGATCCTCCATTCAGTTTTGCGTAAGTATTGTGGAGTCAGGGCCGGGGAGCAAGCCTCAGGATTGGCCGCGCCGGCGGGCCAGCATCAGCAGCAGGACACCCAGCAGGCATGTGGCGCCAGCGAACGGTGCCGACGCGCCGCCGCTCACCGAGCACCCCTCCGCGGAGGTGAACTCAGGCGGCGGAGCGGCCGCGTCCGCCTTGCCCTTGTTGCCTCCCCCCGTGTCGGGGGCCGGGGTGGCGCCGCTGCGATCCGGGGACGGGCCCACGCCGCTCCCGTCGGGCTTGCCTTTGCCGCAGACGTTGTCCTCGTCGGTCTTGCCGTCGCAGTCGTTGTCCTTGCCGTCGCAGGTCTCCTTGGCGAGCACGTCGGTCAGGACGCTGGCGCGCAGGTCGCCGCCGTTCTGCTTCTGGTAGCCCTTGGTGTTGGTGGCCTTGGTGCCCCAGTCGCTCTTGCCGTAGTAGCCGTCGACGTTGGAGATCCAGGCTCGCACCTCCGGGTGGTCCGCCACGCCGTGGCTGAACCTGGCCGCCTTGACCCGCAGCTTGATCCGCTTGGTCTCGTTGATGGACAGCGCGCTGAGCCACAGCTCGAACGCCTTGCCCGGGTTGCTGTGGGGGATCTTCTGCATGCCGTCGGTGTCGTTGAGGATGAACTTCCCGCCCGCCTTCCAGTCGGTGTAGATGTTCCACTTGACGGCCTTGACATGCGGCTCGCCCAGCCAGAGCTTGACCTTGACGTTCTTGGCCACGGCGGTGCCGCTGTTCTTCAGGTGCACATGGACCTCGGTCTCCTGGCCCACCCACCAGTCGAAGATCCCCTTGCTCTTGCCCCGCTGGCACAGGTCGCGCTGCTGGCTCGTGATGGTCTGCACTGCGGCGCTGATGGTCATCAAGGGGTAGGTGGCCGGGGTGGTGCCGCTCTTGAGCCGGTGGCGCTGGCGCGCCTTGTACGACGAGGAGACGGTCTTGGTGCGGTGGACGATGCCGTAGGCCGTGCCCCGTGCCTCGTAGACCTGCGCCGCGCCCCACTTGTCGCCGGAGTAGTAGATCACGATGTGGCCCTTGCCGCTGGCCCGGTAGTTCAGGGCGTCCCCCTTCTGCAGAGCGCTGCGGCTGATGTGGGTCCAGTGCGTGGTGCCAGTGTCGAAGGTGGCCGTGGTGTAGTAGTGCGGCAGGCAGTCGGTGTACTTGGACGCCTTCGGGATCTGCCAGCACTTGGTGACGTAGCCGGAGCAGTCCGCACCCTTCCAGCTCTTGTTGTTCGGATCCCAGCAGGTGCCGCCCCAGACATACTTGCAGCCCACGCCGGTCTTGGCGTGCTTGATGATCTCATCGCGGGTGATCTCGGGGCACAGGGCCGACGCGGGCAGGGGCAGCAGGAGCAAGGCAGCGGCGGTGAGCAGGGCGCGGGTCATGGGCGCACCTCCCGGCCGGCAGGCATCCGCCAGCGCCGCACCGTCACCCCCTGCTCCGTGGTGTGCAGCTGGTACAGCGCGCCGCCGGGGCCCGCCGCCAGGTAGTTGTTCATGTCCGTGGCCTGGTGCAGGGCCAGCTCCACGGTGAGCGCCGGTGCGCCGGGGCGCCAGACCACGGCCACCCGGCGGGTGTCATGCTCGCCGCGTCGCAGGGTCAGGCCGAGGGCGACCATGCCGTCGCTGCCGCTGGTCAGGGCCTCCAGGCCGGCCAGGGCCTCGCCCGCGCCCGGGCTCACCTGCAGCAGCCGGTAGGTAGTCTGTCCGGGGATCACCCCCATGACGAAAGCGGCGCCCTCACGCAGGGCGGCGGCCAGGTGGTGTCCGCTGGTGCCACCGCGGGGGCGGCCCAGCACCACGACGGGGTCTCCCTCGGGCAATACGCGGGTGACCCGGGCGTGGGCGTGCTCCAGCCACAGCGCGCCTCGCGCCGCGAACAGGCCGGTCACCGGCTCGTCGCCGGGGGCGAAGGTGAGTAAGCGGCGGGGGCCCCGCGTCGTCAGCAGGTCCAGGCTGTGGCCCGCGGTGTCGGGGCGGTAGCTCAGCGCCCACACCTTGCCCTCGGCCAGGGCGATGTGCTCCGCGGTCTCGGCCTCCAGGGCCAGCGGCTTCAACAAGCGGCCGTCGGGCGAGAACCGCTGAACGCGCCGGTTCACCTGATCCAGCAGGTGGATCACCCCCGCCTGATCAACGGCGATGTCCATGGGCCCCGGGCGGCTCGCCTCGTCGCGCTTGCCCAGCTGCTTGGGGCCGTCGCCCCAGCTGGCCCGCAGCACCACCACGGCGTCGGCCAGGGTCAGATCCGCGCGCGCCCTCACCTGGTGGGTCAGGGGGCGGTCCGCTGTGCGGCTCGCGGGGGCGGCGGTGGGCCCCGGATCGGGGCAGCCCGCGGCCATCAGCAGGGCGGGCAGAAGGTATGAAGCTCTCATGGGGACTCCCGGTTGCCCCCCAATGGTATCACCAGAGGCGCAGCACGAAAGCGATTGTGTAGTTGAACTGCTGGCCCGCCTTGACCGAGAAGCCGCCCAGCGAGAAGAACACCGGATCCCCCTTGTCGGGCAGCGGGGAGGTGATGACCATGTTGCTGTTGTCGTCGAGGAAGGCGCCCATGTAGAGCTGGGGCTTGACCGGGATCCCGGCGGCCGTGAAGGTCGTGCCGTTGCGGGCCCCCTTCACCGTGCCGGCCCGCAGGGGTGGCGAGCCGGCGAAGTTTGAGATCGGCTTGTCCCACAGGCCCCAGTACAGGTTCCCTGCGCAGTCCTTGTTGGGATCCCCCTTGGTGCATGTGAGGGTGGCTCCGGGGAGCACCGAGACCGTGCCCTTGAGGGTGAAGGTGTTGTCCACGGCGCCGTCAGCGGGGCGCTCCTTGCCGTCCACGCAGCCAGCGAGCCATGCCGCCGTCAGGCAGACCAGGATGATTTTCGGCGCCGCCGCCATGCTTGCTCCTTGCCGTGGGGGTCCTGATGATCTTTATATCAGAGGTTGGAGTCGTGATGAGATCGCGGTCGATGTCCCGCCATAAAACCGTAGCCGTAGCCGTGGCCGTGGCCGTGGCCGGAGCATTCGCTCCCGCTCCAGCGGAGGCCTACCCCACGGAGTACGAATCCGAAGAGGAGGCCACCGGCCACGCCCCGGCGGACCTGCCCCTGCGCCCGGTCCCTCCGCGCCTGCACGAGCAGCGCGGCCCCCAGCGCGCGCCCATCGTGCGACGGCTGTGGCGTGAGGATGACGGCGGGCCGCGTCCCCTGAAGGGATCGCTGACCGGCGCCTCGATCTACCTCAGCCCGGGCCACGGCTGGACCTACTCATCCGGCTCATGGGGCACCCAGCGGCCCAACCTGTTCTCCATCGTGGAGGACCTCTCCAACGCCGACGCCATCGGGCAGTACCTCGTGCCATTGCTGCTCAACGCCGGGGCCCTCGTGGTGCCGGTGCGTGAGATCGACCAGCAGACCGAGATGGTGATCCTGGACAACGACGACGGCGCCAAGCTGCCCAAGCGCGGCAAGTACAGCGAGAGCGGCAACACCTCCCTGATCAGCACCTCCAGCCTCAAGGCCTGGGGACACCCGACCCTGCCCATGACCGGCTCGGTCAACCCGTTCGCCCTCGGGTCCAACCGGCTGATCAAGACCAGCGCCACGGAGACGGCCCGCGCCACCTTCGCGCTCAACGTGCCGGCCGACGGCCACTACCACGTGTACATCTCCTTCTCCATGTACAAGGCGCGCCCCACCGACGCGCGGTTCAAGGTGGTCCACCCGGGGGGCACCACCACCTTCCTGGTGAACCAGCGCCGCCACGGCGGCACCTGGGTGCTGCTGGGCCGGTTCTATTTTCAGAAGGGCACCAACGAGAAGCGGGGCGCGGTGGTGGTGAGCAACCAGTCGGCCGACAGCGGCAGCTACCTGTCGGTGGACGCGGTGCGCCTGGGCGGCGGCCTCGGGCTCATGGACAGGGGCGGCGGCGTGTCCAGCTTCTCCCGGGCCGACGAGTGCAGCCGCTACCACGCCCAGTTCGCCGGCGCCCCCACCTCCGTGTACAACTACTCCACCTCCAGCGACCGCACCGACGACGTGGGCACGCGCTCGCGCTTCGCCGACTGGGTGCACGCCCCCGGCGAGCCGGCGATCTACTTCTCGCACCACAGCAACGCCGGCGGCGGGCAGGGCACATCGTCGTTCATCTACGGGCCGAACAAGCCGAACGGCACGTACCAGCCCACCTCCACCACCATCGCCCTGGGCGGCGAGAAGCTGGTCAAGGCGGTGCACCCGCAGATCGTCTCGGACATCCGCGCCGCGTGGGACCCGAACTGGAAGGACCGCAAGATGCAGAGCGCCTACTTCGGCGAGCTGTCCAACTCGCACCAGGACGAGATGGCCTCCATGCTGCTGGAGATCGCGTTCCATGACCTGAAGGCCGACACCGACGCCCTGAAGGAGACCGCCTTCCGCCGCCTGTACGCCCGCTCCATCTACAAGGGGATCAGCAAGTACTTCGCGGACAAGGCGGGCAAGGCGCCGGTCTACCTGCCGGAGCCGCCGCGGGAGCTGCGCGCCCGGGTCACGGGCAAGGGCCAGGTGACGCTCTCCTGGGCCGCGCCCAAGAGCGGCGGCGTGCTGGGCCACGCGGCCACGAGCTACCGGGTGTACCGCGGCAGCCAGGGGTACGCCTTCGACAACGGCGCCGACACCGCCGGCAAGCTGTCGCTGGTGCTCAAGGGGCTCAAGCAAGGCGCGGTGACCTACCTGCGGGTCACCGCGGTCAACGCCGGCGGTGAGTCGCTGCCCACGCCCACCCTGGCGGTGATGCCGCCTGCCGGGGGGGCCAAGGTCAAGGCGCTGCTGGTCACCGCGTCGGACCGGGCGGCGGCGGACATGAACCCGCGCATCACCTACAAGAAGATCAACACCGTGGACCGCCTGTTCGCGCCGCGCATCAACAGCGGCGACTACCTGGTGCTGCACGGCCGGGCCCTGGCCGGGACGAAGATCGTGGGCTTCGACGCCGCCTCGGGTGACGCGGTGGAGCAGGGGCGGGTGAACCCGGCCAGCTACGCGCTGGTGATCTGGCAGGCGGGCAGGGGGGTGACCGGGGGCCGGGGGCTCAGCGCCAAGGCGCGGGCTGCCCTGGACAAGGCGGTCAAGGCGGGGGCCTCGCTGGTCATGAGCGGGGCGAGGATCTCTCGCACCCTGGGCGGGGCCGGCGCCGCCGCGGCAGACAAGGCCTTCCTCGGCAGCGCGCTGGGGGCGGCCCACGGATCCTCCGCAGCGACCTACACCTCGGTCAGCGCCACCAGCGCCGGGGTGTTCAAGGGGCTGAGCCCCTGGAGCCTGGCCACGCTCACCACAGGCCCATACCAGGTGGGCGCGCCCGACTCGCTCAAGGCAGCGGGCGGCGGCGGCCTCGCCGCCCAGTACAAGGCCGGCGTGGGCGCGGCCACGCAGCTGAACAAGGCGGGCCGCTGCGGGGTGCTGCTCGGCTTCCCCCTCGAGGGTGTCTTGCCTGCCACGAGGCAGGGCCAGCTCATGGGGCGGCTGGTGAGCTACTGCCTGGGCGGGACCACGCCGCCCAAGGACGGGTCCGTGCCCAACCCCGACGGCCCGCGCCTCGACGGGGGAGGACCCGCGCCGGACCTGCCCACCGGCAAGAAGGACGGCAAACTCCCGCACAAGGACGGCCAGCCCCTCCCCGGCGACGGGCCGACGCCGGGCGCGGACAGCGGCGCCCTGGAGCTCATCCTGTACGGCGGCTGCGGCGTGGGCGGCCCTGGCCGCCCCGGAGCGGGGGCGGCGCTGCTCCTGCTGCTGCTTGGCCTGCTGGTGACACGCCGTCGCTCCGTCGGGTAACATGCCCCAACTGTCCTTCCCGTGGAGCGATTCATGAGGTACCGATCACTGGCCATCCTGGCTGCCGCCCTGCTCCTTGGGGCGTGCTCCGACGACGACGGCGGCACGCCAGACGCCGCCCCCCAGCCGGACGCGAAGGTCCTCGACGGGAAGGTCCCGGATCTGGATCAGCCCGACCGCGGCGTCACCGACGGCAAGGCCACCGACGGCAAGGCCACCGACGGCAAGGCCACCGACGGCAAGCCGGCCGACCTGACCCGGACTGACGCTGACGGCCTGGGCCCTGACGGCAAGTCTCCGGACAAGTCGCTGCCCGACAAGGGTTCGGCCGACTTCCCGCCCTACAGCGAGGCAGGCGTGCCCGCCAGCTGTGTCGGCGCCTGCGTCACCAAGGCCAAGTACCTGTGCGCCAAGGACGCGGCCGGCAAGTGCGTGGAGTGCGCCAAGGACAGCGACTGCAAGTTCAACATCTGGTCCCTGGGCGCCACCTGCAACCTGAGCTACAACGTCTGCACCTGCGCCAACAGCAGCGACTGCAAGGGCAAGCGCTACGGCTCCCGCTGCGACACCACGCACCAGATGTGCGGCTGCAGCAAGGACAGCGAGTGCCCCTCGGGCAATGTGTGCGGCGGCACCCTCTATGGCGCCAAGGTGTGCAAGCCGGGCTGCAAGGGCGACGGCGACTGCGCGGGCACCTCCACGCCGCGGTGCCAGCTCAAGACCGGCAGGTGCGTCAAGTGCGTGTCCAACGCCGACTGCGCCAGCACGAGCGCGCCCTTCTGCGGCACCGCCGGCGTGTGCGGTCCGTGCGACAAGGACTCGCTGTGCGGCAGCTCCACCGACGGCGCCAGGTGCGACCTGGCCCGGGCGGCCTGCTCCTGCCAGGCCGACGCTGACTGCAAGGCCCACGCCTGGGGCAACAAGTGCCGCAGCTACACCATCTCCGGCGTGTCGACCAAGCTGTGCCGCTGCGATGCCGACAGCGCGTGCGCCAGCAACGACAACGGCCCCACCTGCAACAAGTCCTACGCCAAGTGCACCTGCGCCAAGGACGCGGACTGCACCTCCTCGAAGACCGCCACCCTGTGCAACCCGCCCTACCTCAACGCCGCCTACAGGCACTGCCAGGCCCCCTGCGCCGCCGACAAGGACTGCAAGAGCTCCACCCTGCCGCGCTGCGTGGCCAAGCGATGCGAACAGTGCGCGGCCGACGCTGATTGCAAGACCGGCACCAGCCCGTTCTGCGTCAAGGGCAAGTGCGCCGCGTGCAAGAGCAACGCGGACTGCGCCGGGACCACCCCGGTGTGCGACGCCGCCAGCGGCAAGTGCGTACAGTGCGCCGCCAACGGCGACTGCGCGACCAACCCCCACGGCGGGCTGTGCGACACCGCCAAGAAGATCTGCACCTGCAAGGCGAGCACCGACTGCCACAAGTTCGCCTTCGGCACCAAGTGCGACACCAAGAGCTACGGCCGCTGCATCTGCACCGACGCCGCGTCGTGCAAGGGCAGCGCCTCCGGCCCCGCCTGCGACACCTCCAGCCACAAGTGCGGCTGCGCCAAGGACGCGGACTGTACGGTGGATCCGAAGCAGAACAAGTGCCTGGCCACCACGCCAGGAGCCAAGACCAAGGCGTGCCAGGCGCCGTGCAAGACCGGCGCCGACTGCGCGGCCAACACCACGCGCAAGGCCTGCCTGAGCAGCGGGATCTGCGGCGGCTGCGCCAAGGCCGCCGACTGCGTTTCCCTCTACAACTACACCTGGCGCAAGCTGTGCGACACCAACAGCCGCTGCGTGGAGTGCCTCAAGGACAGCGACTGCGGGATCGGATCCCTGGGCAACAAGTGCAACCCGACCACCAGCAACTGCGCCTGCGCCGCCGCAGCCGATTGCACCACCAACGCAAACGGCAAGCTGTGCGACCCCACCTGGCTGGTGTGCTCCTGCGCCAAGGATTCAGACTGCCCGACAGGCAAGAAGTGTAGCGGTTCCACGTCCTTCGGCGCCAAGCGCTGCTCCTGACGACGTCGCCCGAGGAATTACCTGCACCGGGGGGCGCGTGGTATTATCGGGCATCAAGACCATGAGCGACCCCAGCGGACCAGAGGGTGGGGCCAGGCGGCCTCTACTCTCCACCACATTCCTGGCCCTCTGCTTCTTCGGCTCCGGGCTCACGGCGCTGATCTATGAGCTGATCTGGCTGCGGCGCCTTCAGCTCACCTTCGGATCCACCACCTACTCCATCAGCACGGTGCTGGCGGCCTTCATGGCCGGGCTCGGCGTCGGCAGCTACCTGGTGGGGCGCTGGGTGGATCGTTCCCGCATGGGGGGCGTGCGGATCTACGCCTACCTCGAGCTGGGGGTCGGGTTCTACGGGATCTTCTCGTTGCCGCTGCTCTGGCTGGCGGAGACCGCCTTCGCCCACAGCCAGGCGTACCTGGAGCTGGGGCACACCGGGGCGAGCATGCTCAAGTTCATGTTCGCGTTCCCGGTGCTGGCCGTGCCCGCCGGGTTGATGGGGGGCACGCTGCCGGCGCTGGTCAGGGGGCTCGTTCACGACAAGGAGCGCCTGTCCGAGGCCATCGGCAAGCTGTACGGCATCAACACCGCCGGCGCCGCCCTGGGCACGGCCCTGACAGGGGCGGTGCTCATCGAGCTGGTGGGGATGTGGACCACCATCGCCATCGCCGTGAGCGTGAACCTCGCCATCGGCTTCGCCGTGTTGATCAAGATGCGCGGGCTGTACGACCCCGACTCCGACGAGGAGCCGGCTTACGAGCCTCCGCCCGAGCCGCCGGAGAACGAGCTCCAGCTGAAGCAGCACCTGAGGCGAGGCCCGGTCTTCTTCTGCGCCGTGGCCATCTTCTTCACCGGGGCGCTGTCCATGCTGTACGAGGTGGTCTGGACCCGGATGCTCACCCTGGTTGTGGGCAGCTCCACCTACGCCTTCACCATCGTGCTGAGCCTGTTCCTGCTCGGGCTGGCCATCGGCTCCATCCTGTACGGATTCCTCTACAAGCCGGGCCGCTGGATCGTCAGCCTGCGCACGCTGATCCTGACGCTGCTGCTGCTGGCGGCCTGGGCGTCGGTGACCCTGGCGCTGATCCCGGAGCTGCGGGTGGCCATGCTCTGGACCACCCAGCTGCCGTGGCCCAGCTTCTTCCGCCTCGTGGTGTTCGAGCTCGGCGTGGCGGTGCTGCTGCTGGGCCTCCCCACCGTGCTTCTGGGCGCCGCGCTGCCCATGGCGATCACCATCATCTCCCGCGCGGTGGGGCAGCTGGGCAGGGACGTGGGAGGCGCCTACCTGACCAACACCATCGGCGCCATCCTCGGCTCGGTGCTCACCGGCTTCCTGCTCGTGCCGGCACTGGGCGTGCGCGGCACCCTGCTGCTGGGCCTCGGGCTGAACCTGGCGGTGGTGGGGGCGGCGGTGCTCTTCTTCTCCACCACCATCTGGCGGCAGGCCCTCGGCGTCATCGTGGTGGTGGCGATCACGCTCTTCTCCTTCTCCCAGCCGCGCTGGCCGGCCGCCGTGTTCGACTCCGGCCTGCACTACCAGCACCACATGCCTCCTGCCGAGGCGCCCCTCGACGTGGAGCGGCGGCTCAACCGCTACCCGAGCCGGCTGATGTTCTTCAAGGAGGGCGTCAACGCCACCATCTCGGTGCGGCGCCACAACGACGCCCTGACCCTGTTCGTCAACGGCAAGCCGGACGCCTCGTCGGTGGACGACATGCCGCACCAGGTGCTGCTCGGGCTGGTGCCCGCGCTGGCGCACCCGAAGCCGGAGCAGGTGGGCATCGTCGGCTGGGGCTCCGGGGTGACCGCCTACGCCACGAGCTTCTTCCCGGAGGTCAAGCGCATCGACGTGGCCGAGATCGAGCGGGCGGTGGTGGAGGCGAGCTACCTCTTCTCCGAGGTCAACGGCAGCGTGCACAAGGACCCGCGCGTCCACATCTACTATGACGACGCGCGCAGCTACTTCCTGACCACACGGCGCACCTACGACCTGATCATCTCTCAGCCGTCCAACCCATGGATGGCGGGCGTGAGCCACCTGTTCTCCCAGGACTTCTACGAGCTGGTGAAGCGGCGGCTCAACCAGGGGGGCATCTTCGCCCAGTGGCTGCAACTGTATCACATGGACAGCCGCTCGGTGGCGCTGGTGCTCCGGACCATCCTGAACAACTTCAAGCAAGTGCAGCTCTGGTTCACCGACGTGGGGGACGTGGTGTTGCTCGCCTCGGACAGCGCCATGGACATCAACATCGACCGGGTCAAGGCGGCGTATGACCGGGATCCGCGCATCGGCTACCACATGAACGCCTTCGGCCCCGGGGCCGCGCCGGGCTGGTTCTTCGGCTGCTTCCTGCTCGACCGCGCCGCCCTGGAGGAGATGGTCGAGCGGTTCGACGACAAGGTGATGACCGACGACCAGCCGCTGCTGGAGTACTGGGCCCAGCGGGCGCTGTACCGTAAGTCTCATCGCCACATGGAGCAGATCTGGAAGGCGAAGATGGACCTGGCCCGGGTCTTCCCCCCCACCAAGACGACGGTCCCGTCCGAGGGCGCGATCCTGGCCGGCGGGCTGTCCATGCTGCGCAGCCTGCCCGACCTGCGCAGCCGGGTGTCGTTGTGGGCCATGCAGCGACGGGAGGAGGCCCCGGAGGTGCGGCTGATGCGGGCCAAGACCCTGGCGTCTCAGGGGCAGTTGGCCAGCGCCCGCAAGCTGGCCACCGGGCTGGTGAATAACAGCCTGGTGGGACCGGACGCGACGCTGCTCATCGCGCGGCTCCTGCTGCGCACCGGGCAGGCCAAGGCCGGCCTCAAGCAGCTGGATGCCCTGGGCAGCCACCGGCCCATCGCGCGCCACTGGTTCCGCTACCAGGCCATGATCCAGCTGGGTGACTACAGCGAGGCCTGGATCGAGGCCAAGGCGCTGCTGGCGAGGGTGCGCTCCACGAAGGATCCCGACGCCCACCGCATCCAGTGGTCACGCTTTTACCGCTACATCGGCCGCCTGGCCACGGCCCTGCGCAATCATGAAGCGGTCATCGCCATGCTCAGCCGCAAGCCACCGATGTACGGCGGCGAGCTGTTCAGGCTCTACGCCCTGCTGGACGCCTACCGCGCCCAGGAGAAGCACCACCAGGCGGGCAAGATCATGGACCAGATCATGGCGTACGGCTTCATCGACCACAAGCAGCTGCTCACCTGCGAGAAGGTCTACAAGCAGCTCGGGGACAAGGACAAGGCCGATTCATGCCGCGCCAACAGGATCTGGTTACGGCTGTTCCCGTCAGACCAGCCGCTGTGGCAGTGAGCCCCTGCCTGGCCCTGGCCCCGGCCCTGGCCCTGCTGGCCCTGGCATCTTGTAGCGACGACCCGGCGAGCCCCGATACTTGCCCCCCGACGGAGGAGACCTTGAGCGACACTCACCGCCCCGCGTATCACGTCACGCCGCCAACCGGCTGGATGAATGACCCGTGCGGGCTGGTGTACCTCGACGGCGAGTGGCACCTGTTCTACCAGTACAACCCGACCATCGCCGTGTGGGGCACCATCCACTGGGGCCACGCGGTGAGCAAGGACCTGGTGCGCTGGCAGCACCTGGCGCCCGCGCTCAAGCCGCACGAGACCCTCGGCATGGTGTTCACCGGATCGGCGGTGCGGGACCGCCACAATACCAGCGGGCTGTGCCCGGGCGGCTGCCTGGTGGCCATGTTCACTCACGCCCTGGGCAAGGACAAAAAGGAGCAGCAGAGCATCGCCCACAGCACCGACCGGGGCCGCACCTGGACCGAGTTCAGCGGCAACCCGGTGATCCCGAACCCGGGCGTGAAGGACTTCCGCGATCCGCGGGTGATCTGGCACCCCGAGAGCCAGCGCTGGGTGATGCTTCTGGCGTCGGGAGACCGGGCGCCGATGTACACGAGCAAGGATCTGAAGCGGTGGACTCAGGTCTCCACCTTCGGGCCCATCAAGGGGCTGCCCCCCGGCGCGGTGTGGGAATGCCCGGAGCTGTTCCAGATGAAGGGGCATGGCAAGACCCGGTGGGTGCTCAAGGTGGACCTGAACGTGGGCATGGGCAAGCCGGGCAGCCACGGGCGCTACTGGGTCGGCACCTTCGACGGGCAGACCTTCACCCCCACCGGCGAGGCCGCGGGGACGCGGCTCGACTGGGGCGAGGATTTCTACGCCGCCCAGCTGTTCACCGACGCGCCGGGCGGGCAGCGGATCTGGATCGGCTGGATGGGCAGCTGGCAATACAGCCTGCAGTCCCCCGCGGCCGGCTGGCGAGGCGCCATGAGCGTGCCCAGGCGGCTGGCCATGCGTGGGGAGAGGCTGATTCAGGTGCCCGTGGACGAGCTGAAAGCCCTTCGCGGGGGGTGCCCCCCGGTGGTGGACCTCTCGGGTGACAAGGTCACCGGCGAGAGCAAGCTGCTCGACGGGGTGCGAGGAGGAAGCCTGGAACTCCAGGCCACGCTGAAGCTTTCAGGCGGGGCAGGGGTGGGGCTGCGGCTGCTGCGCGACGGCAAGGGCAACGAGACCGTGGTGGGCTACGACGCCGGCAAGGGCGAGCTGTACCTGGACCGGCGCAGGTCAGGCGAGGTGAGCTTCCACCCCGGCTTCGCCGCGCGGCACGGGGCGCCGTTGAAGCTGACCGACGGAAAGCTCGATCTGCGGATCTACATCGACCGCTCCACCGTGGAGGTGTTCACCGACGGGGGGGCGGTGGTGATCAGTGACACGGTGTATCCCAACGGCGGGAAAGGGCTGGGGCTGTTTGCCGTTGGCGGAGAGGTGCTGGTGGCGAGCCTGAAGATCTGGCGGCTTGGAAACAAAAAATAAGGAACAAAAAACAAGAAATGCAAAATGAGCGGAGGGTGCCGCCCCATTTTTTGTTTCGGATTTTTTGTTCTGGGTTTTTTGTTTTGGAAGGCTAATTCAGCTCCGCCTTCCCTTTCTTCTTCCCCCGAGCCTGCCTCCGCTTCTTCTTCCCGAACACCGCCTCCCACCCCTCGCGGTACTGGTCGGTGCTCACCCGCACCGGGCCGTCGTGGTCCCTGGGCAGGTCGGGGCCGCCGTACTCGCTCTTGACGTCCCACAGCACCGGTGAACCCTTGCGCTCGTGCAGGGAGACCAGCTCGCCGTCGCCCAGGGGCTTGCCCCCCTTTATCGGGCGCAGCTCGGCCAGCTCCAGCTTCTCGGGTCTGGCCCTCAGCGCCTTGATCCCCTCACCGTCTTCGGTCCGGCCGCCCGTGAGCATCAGCACGTCGTGCTGCTCTGGTTCGGGCTCCGTGACCTCGATGCGCGCGCTCGATTCAGGGGGCTTTTTGCTGCTGTCGCCCATGGCCTTAGATTGTAGCGCAAAACCAGCGAGCGTTTATGCTTGCCGGGCCATGTCACCGCCCACCCTCAACAGCGGCGCCCGCTACATGCTGCTGGCGACCCTGTACCTGGCCCTGATGAACGTCGGGGTGAAGCTGCTGCCCGGCATCCCGGCCCACGAGATCGTCTTCTTCCGGGCCCTTGTGAGCCTTGTGGTGGCGTACGCCATGCTGCGGCGCCAGCGGCTGAGCGTGTGGGGCAACAACCGCCCCCTGCTCATCTGGCGCGGCCTGGCCGGGACCACCGCGCTGGTGTGCTATTTCTACAGCCTGCACCTGATGCCCCTGGCGTCGGCCGTGACCATTCAGCAGCTCTCGCCCATCTTCACCATCCTGCTCTCCTCGGTGCTGCTGGGGGAGCACGCCAGCCGCAAGCAGTGGGGCGCCTTCATGGTCGCCTTCGCTGGCGTCGTGCTGGTCAAGGGGTTCGACCCGCGGGTCACGATCCCCGAGGCGCTGCTCTGCATGGCGGCGGCCTTCTTCGCCGGGCTGGCCTACAACCTGGTGCGCATGCTGAAGGACCATGACCACCCGCTGGTGGTGGTGTTCTATTTCCCGGTGGTCACGGTGCCGCTGGTGGGCGCGTACACCCTGACCCACTGGGTCTGGCCCGACCCGGGCCAGCTCGCCCTGCTGCTCGGCGTGGGCCTGGCCACCACCGCCTCACAGGTCTACCTGACCCGCGCATTCCAGGCGGATCGCGCCTCGCGGGTGAGCATCATCAACTACCTCGGCGTTGTGCTGGCCCTGGTCATCGGCTGGCTCGGCTTCGACGAGGGCGTGGGCCCCATGGCCCTGATGGGCGCCGGCGTTATCATCGGCGCTGTGGCCTGGGCCACCCGTCAGGGCGCCGCCTCGTAGACAGCGATGTATTGATGCGGCAGGGTCTGGACGTCCAGGCGGACCCTGGCGAGCCCCGATCCCCTCAGCTCGCCGTCCAGCTTGTTGGCGCAGATGCGCATGGCCTCGGGGGGACCCACCGGGATGTCGCCCATCTTGAACTCGACGATGTGGATCTGCCCCCCCTGGTCCAGCGCGGCCTTCACCTTGCCGAAGTAGGCCGCGCGGTCCGCGATGTGGTGCGCCGTGTTGACGATGACCACCCGCTGCACCTTGCCCTGGATCTTCGGATCATCCGCACCTGCCAGCACCGGTTTCAGGTTCTTCAGCCCTTCCTTTTTCGCCCGCTCGCCCAGGTATCGGATCATGTCCGGCTCGATGTCCACTGCCAGCACCTCGCCACGGGGCACGGCCCGGGCGATGCGGACGGCGAAGTACCCCGTGCCTGCGCCGATGTCGGCCACCCGCATGGCAGGCGTCAGCGCCATCGCGGCGATGACCGCGTCAGGTTTCTGCCAGGCGTCCCGCTCTTTTGAGTCGAAGTGCTTGGCCCACTGTTCGGCGCCCTTGAAGTGGTGGTGCCCGCCGCCGTGCTTGTAGTGGCCGGTCATCTGCGCCTTCTTCTTGTGGTGCGGGCACTCCTTCTTCGCCTCATGCCCCGTGGCCTGGGGCTGCGTATGCGGAGTGGGCTTTTTGGGCGCGCTCGCGCAACCGACGAGGACCAGGGTGAGCAGGCAGATCAATGGCCGGGGATGGAGCGTGTGCATTTGAGGGGGGTCCTTGGGGGGGAGGGAGGTGCTAGTACAGGATGCCGGTGGAGTAGCTGTCCTTGAGCCCCTTGTACTTGAGCTCGATGGTGACCTTGTGCACGGCGGGCGCGCCAGGGGTCTTGTTGATCACCAGGGAGTAGCCGTTATCCACCAGCTTGGAGACCTTCTCGAACAGGCCGGAAGAGTTCTTGCCGGCGATGAAGGTGGCGCCGCCGGTCTGGCTGGTGAGGTAGATCAGCTTCTTGATCCCCTTGCTGTCGATCTGGCCGTCGAAGCCCACCGCGAAGAAGGGCGCGCACGCCTGCTGGGCCGCGTGCAGCACCTCTGCGGCCTTGTGCTTGCTGGAGTTCTCCTCACCGTCGGTGAAGCCGACCACGAACTTCTTGTGGAACAGGCTGGTGAGCAGCGGGATCGGGTGCTTCTGCTTGTTGACGGCCGCCAGCGTGGCGATGGCCGCGTCGTAAAACGCGGTGGCCCCGGAGAACTTGTGGTTCAGCGCCTTGATCCCCTTGAGCAGGGTCTTGAGGCTGGTGGTGAACGGCACGTAGGTCTCGATCTTGGTGTCGTACTTGATGACGTTGTACCGGTCCCAGAACGCCTTGGCGCCCACCATGCCGCTGATCAGCATGTTCTCCATCAGCGGGATGTCGCGCTTGGTGGCGTACATGGAGCCGCTGTAGTCCATCACCACGCCGCCCATCTGCATGCCCCAGGGGTAGTTGGCCCAGAACAGCTTCACCGGCGCCGCCTTGCCGTCCACCGTGACCTTGAAGTTCTTCGCCTTCAGCCCCTTTACGATGTCGCCTTTCTGGTCGTACACGCGGGCCACCAGGCGCACCTTGTTGAACACCTTGCCGTGGGCGCAGGGGTGGACCGCCAGGCTGACCTTGGTCGGCTTCGCCTTCTTGGTCTTGCCCCACTTGGTCCACCAGAATGCCAGCTCCATCTTTGTGTTCAGCTCGAGGTCCACATGGCCAGGCAGCTCGGCGTCGTATACCACGGACACCTTGTAGAAGAACCCGCTGTCCGCGGGCAGGTCGCCGTCGATGTAGGTGTCGCCGGTCACCGGCAACGGGTTGATCTGGTAGAACGGCCCGTCCAGGTTGCGGCTCCGGTAGACGTTGAAGCCCTTGACCTTGCGGTCCAGCTTCACCACCCCCGCCTGCACGACCTTGCTCTTGATCTGCTTGCCCGGCACCGACGCGGTGACCTGGTAGTGGTACTTGTCACCGGGCGCCGCGGTCTGGTCCACGTACATGGCCTCGGTGGTGCTGCTCAGCAGGGTGAACGGCCCCTGGGCCGAGTCGCCGCGGAACACCTTGTAGATCGCCCCGTCAGACGGGTGGGACCAGCGCAGCTTGAGGCCCAGCTTCCACGAGGCCTTGGGCCAGGAGATGATCAGCGTGTTGTCGTCCTCCGTGAGGTACGGGGCGCCCACCGCGACGCTTGTGGCGGTGAGGCCGAGATCGCCGTTCTCCTCAACCACTGGAGGCTCCTGCGGGTCGCAGGCGATGAACAGGAGCGCGACGATGGCGACAATGCCGGCATACTTCCTCATGGCAGGTTCCTCCGGAGTTGAGTTGTTAGGGCCGCAAGCCGATGAAAGTTTACCATAACGGTGTAATGGCCTACTGTTGGCCCGCTTACGGCAGCAGGAGTTTTTAGATGCATGGAATCGTCGCGGCGGGCTCCGGACCCACCGCTGAGGCAGGCGCCCGGGTGCTGGGCGCCGGGGGCAACGCGGTGGACGCCGCGGTGGCTGCATGCTTCGCCACCGCCTCGGGAGAGCCGACCCTCACGAGCCTGGCGGGCGGCGGGGCGTTGACTTACCGATCGGGCGAGACCGGCGAGGTGTCGGTGTGTGACTTCTTCACCAACGCCCCCGGCCTGGGGGAGCCCGACAGCGAGCGGGACCTCGACTTCACCGCGGTGGACCTGGACTTCGGCCCCACCACCCAGCGGTTCCACATCGGCGCGGGCTCCGCCGCGGTGCCAGGCGCCATCCCCGGGCTTTGCACGGCGCTGGAGCGCTGGGGGCAGCTGCCCCTGAGCGAGGTGGTGCGCCCGGCCGTGGACTTCCTGCGCGACGGGGTGCGCATGGGCCCGTTTCAGCAAGCGGCGGCGGAGCTGCTGGGGCCGATCCTGGTGCACACCGAGAGCGCCCGGCGGGTCTTCGCCCCGCAGGGCGAGCTGTTCCGCGACGGCGACATCTTCGCGGTGCCCGCCCTCGCCGACACCCTCGAGGCCCTGGGGGCGGAGCCGTGGCGCCGCTACTACGACGGGGTCATCGCGCCCGCGATCCTCGCCGGCTACGGCCCCACCGCGGGCGGCCGCATCACCCCGCGGGATCTGGAAGCCTTCCAGGTGGAAATCCGCCGCCCCCTGCGCAAGCGCTACCGGGGCCACGAGCTGCTCACCAACCCGCCCCCGGCCCTGGGTGGTCGCATGGTGGCCTTCATGCTGCGCCTGCTGCAAGGGGTGGAGGTGTCTGCCCTGAAACAGGGCAGCCGCGAGCACTGGCACCTCCTTTGCCGCGCCATGCGCCTGGCTGACGAGGCGCGGTCGCAGGGCTCCGGGCAGCTGGAGCCAGACGCCACGCCGCGCTGGGCCGGCCGCCTCGAGGAGCTGGCGGGGGCGCCCATCGGCGAGGGTCCCCGCGCGCCGGGCGGCCCCGGATCCACCACCCACATCAGCGCGGTGGACGCCCGGGGTAACGCTGCGGCTGTGACCCTGACCTACGGCGAGGGGTGCGGCTCTGCCATCGGGGACACCGGCATCATCATGAACAACATGATGGGCGAGGAAGATCTGTTCCCCGACGGGTTCCATCGCTGGCCCGCAGGGCAGCGCCTGGCCACCATGGTCACCCCGTCGGTGCTGGTGTCGGACGATGGGGACGTGACAGTCATGGGATCGGGCGGCGCCAACCGGATCCGCTCGGCCCTGACCCAGGTCATCTCCAACCTGGTGGACTTCGGTCACGACGCCGGGCAGGCCACGGCAGCGCCGCGGGTGCACTTCGAGGAGGGGGTGCTCAACGCCGAGGTCTTCGGCAGCGAGGACCCGGACGCGGACCTCGAGCTCGGGGCCGAGCAGGTAGTCCAGTTCCACAGCCCGAACATCTTCTTCGGCGGCGTGCACCTGGTGAAGCGCGGCAGCGACGGGGCGCTGAGCGGCAGCGGAGATCCCCGTCGAGACGGCACCTGCCGCAGCGGGTAATTCTCCACCAGCCTCCTGTAATTTGACTCCGGCGCCGGAGTCCGTATCTTTCATTTATCAACCTGACACAGGATGGCGGGACCATGGCTCTACCCGAGCTCACGGTGGGGATTGAAGAGGAATACCAGATCATCGACCCGGAGACCCGGGACCTCACTTCATACGTGCAGAAGTTCCTCGACCGCGGCAGGGTCGTGCTCCAGGACCAGATCAAGGCCGAGTTCCTGCAATCACAGGTGGAGGTGGGGAGCGTCATTTGCCGCAACATGCGCGAAGCGCGGCTGGAGATGGCGCGCCTGCGCCGTTCCGTGGACAAGCTGGCCCGGGAGCAGGGCCTGCGCATCGCGGCGGCGAGCACCCACCCCTTCTCATGCTGGTCGGACCAGCTGATCAACGTCGGCGAACGGTACACCAAGATGGCCGAGGACATGGCCGAGGTGGCCCGGCGTATGCTGGTGTTCGGCATGCATGTGCACGTGGGCATCCCGGATCGCAGCCTGATGATGGATGTCATGAACCAGGTTCGATACTTCCTGCCCCACCTGCTGGCGCTGAGCACCAGCTCACCATTCTGGGGCGGGCGCGACACCGGGCTCAAGTCCTACCGCACCGTGGTCTTCGAGAGCCTGCCGCGCACCGGCATCCCGCCATCGTTCCAGTCCATGGGCGAGTACAACGGGCTGGTGGACACCCTGACCCAGACCGGCTGCATCCAGGACCCTGGCCAGGTGTGGTGGGACATCCGCCCGCACCACAAGTACCCGACCCTGGAGTTCCGCATCGCCGACATCTGCACCAACCTGGACGAGGCCATGTGCGTGGCCAGCCTGATGCTCGGCATCACCGGCCTCCTGATCAAGCTGCGACAGGAGAATCTCTCGTGGCGCAGCTACCGCCGCCAGCTCATCGAGGAGAACAAGTGGCGGGCGGTGCGCTACGGCCTGGACGGCAAGCTCATCGATTGCGGCAAGGGGGAGGAGGTGCCGATGCGGTTCCTTGCCCTGGAGCTGCTGGACCTCATCGACGACGTGGTGGACGAGCTCCAGATCAGGGACGAGGTGGAGTACATGCACACCATCCTCAAGCGCGGCACCAGCGCCGACCGGCAGCTGCAGGTCTACCGTGAGACCGGCGACCTGAATGCGGTGGTGGACCACCTGATCGAGGAGACGTCCGAGGGACTGTGAGCGTCGCCTGCGGCGCCGCTCGGCTTGAGGCTGTAAGGCTTGAGGCTCGAGGGGAAAGTGCCTCGAGGCTATCCACCCTCAAGCCTCAAGTCCCAAGCCTCAAGCCGCAAATAGAGCCGCAGCGCGGCTCTATTTGCTCTTCTTGGCGAACTTGCTGTTGAGGTAGATCACCATCGGGCTGGCGATGAAGATGGTGCTGTAAGTTCCGGCCACCACGCCCAGGGTCAAGGCGAAGGCGAAGGTGCGCAGCACGCCGGTGCCCACCACCCAGATCGACACGCAGGTGAACAGCGTGGTCAGCGAGGTGAGCAGGGTGCGGCTGAGGGTCTCGTTGAGCGAGGCGTTGACCACCAGCGGGAACTTGCGGTCGCGCAGCTTGGCCATGTTCTCGCGGATCCGGTCGTAGATGACGATGGTGTCATTGACCGAATAGCCCGCGATGGTCAGCAGCGCCGCGATGACTGTCAGCGAGAAGTCCTGCCAGGAGATGGCGAAGATGCCCACGGTGAGCACCACGTCGTGGGTCAGGGCCACCACCGCGCCAGGGGCGAAGCGGAAGTCGAACCGGAAGGCGATGTAGATCAGCATCAGCAGCAGCGCGTAGACCACCGACTTGATACCGTCGTCGCGCAGCTGGCGACCCATCTTGGCGCCCACCGACTCGACCTGGGGCACGTCCTTGACGATGCCCTTGCCGAGTGACTTGTCGAACAGATCGCGCACCGACCGGTCCAGCCCGGCCAGGATCACCTCGTAGACGTTGTCCTCGGCGCGGCCGAAGCGCTGCAGCTGCTGCACCTCGACGTTGGCCTTCTTGAACACGCCCTTGATCTGGTCGATGGAGACTTTGACCTTGCGCTTGAAGTAGATGTACGCCTTGTCGCTGCCGTTCTTGTAGTCGAACCGGTTCAGGTTCTCCTTCTTGACCGCCGCCTCGAGGCCGGCGATGACCGCCGCCTTCTCCTTCTCGCCGAAGGCGCTCACCTCGTCCAGGCGCAGCATGTAGAAGTTCTCACGCGACGTGCCGGAGACCTCCACCACCTCGGCGCCCTTGAAGCCGGCGTCGGCCAGGGCCTTGCGCACCTGGGCGGCGTTGATCGGCTTGGCGAACTCCACCTGGATCTCGGAGCCGCCCTTGAAGTCGGTGCTGTAGTTCAGGGCCTCGCCCCGCACCACCAGGTTAAAGACCAGCGCGCCGATGCTCACAACCATGAAGACGCAGGAGAGCATCACCATGGAGCGGAACTTGTTGGTGAACTTGATGTTGATGTCGGGCTTTATCCACTGTGCCATTGTTCGCTCCGCCCTATACGCTCAGGCTCGTGGGCCGGAACTTGGTGACCACGAGGTCGAAGAAGAGCCTCGTGACGACGACGCCGGTGAAGATGGAGCAGATGATGCCCACCAGCAGCGTGACGGCGAAGCCGCGGATCGGGCCGGACCCGTACTGCATCAGCACGAACGCGGCGATGGCGGTGGTTACCTGGGCGTCGAAGATGGTCCAGAACGCGCGGGAGTAACCGGCGTCCACCGCCGCCCGGGGCGTCTTGCCCAGGGCGAGCTCTTCTCGTATTCGTTCGTAGATGATCACGTTGGCGTCCACCGCCATACCCACGGTGAGCACTAACCCTGCGATCCCCGGCAAGGTGAGCGTCGCCCCCATGATGCTCAGGATGGCCATGATGAACAGGAAGTTCATCACCAGCGCGACATCGCAGATTATGCCGGCGATGCGGTAGTAGTAGAGCATGAACAGGATGACCAGCACGCCGCCGATGCCGAAGGCGAGCGTGCCGCGCCGCACGGCGTCCTGACCGAGGGTGGGCCCCACCTGGGTCTCGAACACCTTGCGCAGCGGGGCGGGCAGGGCGCCGGTGCGCAGCACCGCCACCAGGTCCTTGGCCTCCTGCTGCAGCTTGAACGGGTCCTTGAACCCGCCCAGGGTGATGCGCACGCGCCCGCCGCCGATGCGGGACTGGAACACCGGCGCGGAGTTGACCTTGCCGTCCAGCATGATTGCGAGGCGGTCGCCCACATGCTCACCCGAGATGCGCTCGAAGATGCGCGCGCCGTTGTGGTCGAAGGTGAGCCCCACCTCCGGCCGCCCGGTGCGCTCGTCCCACTGCACCTCGGCGTCGGTGATGTACTCACCGGTCAGCTCGGCGCGGCGGAAGTTGTAGTAGGTGATCCACACCTTCTCGGGCAGCTCGTTGCCCTTCTCGTCCTTGGCCTGCTCGGAGCCGAGCACGATCTCGTGGGTCTTGGGCACGTTCAGCCCCTTGGACGGCAGCGAGGCGAGGAACTTCTCCAGCGCCTTCCTGTCCCGGGACTCGAGGTACGTGAACATCACGTTCCCCTTCTGCTTGCCGTCGAAGGAGTCGGTCTGCACCTTGATCGGCCCTTCGGTCGGCACCTGCTTGGCCACCTTCTCCATGAAGTCGTTGTCGTCGTCGACGATCTTGAACTCCAGCTGGGCGGTGCGGCCGATGACCTTCTTGACCCGCTCGAAGTCGTCCTTGCCCAGGCCCGGCAGCTCCACCACCACGTCCCGGCCCTTGGCCCGGATGGAAGGTTCGGCCACGCCGAACTTGTCAACGCGGTTGCGGATGGTCTCGATGCCCTGGCGGATGGCGTAGTCCTGGACCTCCTTGACGTACTCCTGATCCATGCGCAGCTGCAGCTTGCCCGCGGCCTCGTCCCGCACCACCTCGGAAAGGTTGGAGCGGTAGTCGGCCATGAAGTCCTTGTCCGCCGCCTTGATGTCCGAGGCCTTCTCGAAGGTGATGATGATGTCGTCGCGACCCTCGCGATGGATCTTCACCTTGACCTTCTTCTTGCTCTTGAGGCGCTCCTCCATGTCCGCGGAGAGGCGGTCCGCCTTGTCGCTGACCGCCTTGTCCACCTCCACCTCGTAGACGAGGTGGATACCGCCCTGCAGGTCGAGGCCGAGCTGTAGCTGCGACTTGACCAGATCGGTGTATGCCTTGGGCAGGGCGCCTTCACCGAGGACAGTGGGCATCAAATAGCCCACCGAAACGACTACCAGGAACATGACCCCGATAGCCTTCCACCACCAGCTTCTTTCCATGGTGTTTCCCGTCTTTCCGGTCAGTGATGAACCGGGTCTAGTTCTTGTCGGTGGTGATGTTGTCCATGTCCGCCTGCTTGCCAGCGATGTGACTGCGCAGCACGCGGACGCGGATCTTCTCTGCCACCTCGATGGTGACGATCTTGTCGGTCAGCCCGGAGATCCGGCCCATGAGGCCGCCGTTGCTGATCACCTGGTCGCCACGCTTGAGGTTGGAGAGCATCTCCCGGTGTTCCTTCATCTTCTTCTGCTGGGGACGGATGAGCAGGAAGTAGAAGACGACGAACATCAGAATCAGGGGGAGCATCTGGGCCAGACCGCCACCGCCACAACCGGGCACCTGGCTGCCGCCGCCCTTGCCCGTCGCCTGCGCCAGCAGGGTCATCCAGTAGTACACAGAGTCCACGGTTACCTCCGCCGTAGGACTGGCATTTAAGCCAGTGATATCAAAATGCTACGCGGCAGGTACACCAATGGCGCCCTGCCGCGAGGCCGCAAACATCTAACAAAGATGGGGGTTTGGGTCAAGCAACTGTTTGGGATTAATGGTGATCGGTGCAGCCTGCGGCGGTGTGTGTCGCTGGAGAAAAGCTCTCACGGAGGCACGGAGGCACGGAGAGGGCGCGGAGTTTTTTGGGGGGGGCTTGGCTTTTCCGGGCCGGTCTCGGTCGTCCAGCTCTGTGTCCTGGGTGGCTTTGAGAGGGGGCTCTCACGGAGGCA
>CAZEFW010000157.1:0-19092 GCA_964511535.1 uncultured Myxococcales bacterium
TGCCTCGCCGCCGGCTACCTCTTTTTCCACTGGGCGCTGGTGAGCGAACAGTTCTTCCGCCTGATGATGGTGTGACCGGTGTCCTTCCTGGAAGGCCTGCGCACGGTCATCTCCGAGACGCCCCTGGGGTGGGTCCTGGTGGCGGGCGGCGCGGTGGCCATGGTCGTCTCGCTGGTGGTGGCGTACGAGGCGCGGGGCCGGCGCAAGCTGTGCCAGCGGCTGGCTGACGCGCTGCAGGCGGGCGCCGCGGGCGCCGACATGCCCCGCTTCTCGCCGCTGCTGGAGCTCGCGGGGGGCGCGGCGCTGGCGCTGGTCCCGGCCCTCACGGTCCTGGTGGTCAGCCTCTCCCGGGCCGTGCTGCTGGACGGGCTGACCATGGCCGAGCCGGAGCAGCGGGCCACGGCCCTGGCCACCGGCATCTACGGCCAGCTCAACGGCCTGGCCATGGGGTGCAACCTGACGCTGCTGGTCTCGCCGGTGGCGGCGGTGGGGCTCGGCATGGCCTTGACCGCGCGGCTGAACCTGCGCGCCCTGGGCGAGGCGGCCGCGCGGCCGCCGCAGATCAAGGGGTACGTGATCCCGGTGCTCGGCGTGCTGTTCGTGGTGCTGGCCATGGGCCCGCTGCTGTCGGGCGTGGGCACCTGGGTCACCGACCTGATCCGCAGCTTCGCCAGCGTGGCCGGCGTGGCCCCGGACCAGAAGGTCGAGCTGATCCTGATGGGCATGGACGAGGCGCGGCCCGGCCTGCTGCGCGGCGCGAAGCTGTCTGGCGGCGGCCTGCTCGTGGTGCTCTGCCTGGCGGCGGTGGCGGTCTGGCGCAGCCCCCTGGCCAGCGGCCGCCCGCGCAAGGGGTACTGGGCCGCCCTGGCCGGCGCGCTGGGGCTGGCCTGCCTGGCCACCTGGTTCGTCGTGCCCTACTGGCAGGAGAACCAGAGCCCGATCCCGGTCTCCCCCACCTCGGGCGCCTCGGCCTGGGAGAAGCCGGGCGCAGAGCTGCCGGCGCTGCAGGGGCCGGACCCGGCGGTGCGCGCGCCGATCCTGACCCTCACGGCGCGCGGCATGCTGCTGGACGGGGCGCCCATGGAGCGGCCGAAACAGCTGGCCGAGTCGCTGGAGGTCATGCGCCACAACTGGCGGCTGCTAAACCCGGACCGGGAGTTTCCGGGGCTGCTCACGCTCCACGCTGACCGCGACCTGGACGCGGAGGCGCTCCAGGCGCCGCTGGCCAGCGCGATGGCCGCAGGCTACCGACAGGTGCAGCTGGGGTTCATTCGCGAGGCGACCCTGCGTCGGCCGGTGCTTGGGGAGGTGCCCCTGTCCCACCAGACCGCCGCCCTGATCCACCTGCACCCGGGCGAGCCGTCCCCTGGCGGCACCTACGGCACCCTGGCCCTCGCCGCGGTGAAGGCGCGGCAGGCGGGCAAGAACGTGGCCTTCACGGTCAAGGCGCCCGCCGCTCCGCCAGCGAAAAAATAACTGTCATACAATCTGCCGCAATCTCCCCACAAAGAGACGAACAGCTCGATGAGCGTGACAGACGACATCCGGATGCGGCAGGAGCTGGAGCGGCTACACCAGGCGAGCCATGCCTGGGCCCTCGCCTGCTGCGGTTACCGGGACGAGGAGGCAGCGGACTTGCTCCAGAGCAGCTACGAGAAGGTGCTGGACGGCAGGGCGCGCTACGGAGGTCGGTCGTCCATCAAGACCTGGTTCTTCGGCGTCATCCGGCGCACCGCGGCCGGGCGTCGCCGGGCCGAGGCCCTCAGGGGGTTGCTGCTGTTGCGCGCCGCGGCGCGGGAGCCGCAGGAGCCATACTCGCCCGCGGCCGGCAGCGTGGATCCCGCCGACCGGGACCTGATCCTGACCGCGCTGGGGGCCCTGCCCCGGCGGCAGCGTGAGGTGCTGGAGCTCGCCTTCTACCACGACCTGTCCCTGAGCGAGGCCGCCGACGTCATGGGGCTCTCCCTCGGCTCGGCGCGCACCCACTACCACCGGGGCAAGCAGGCGCTGGCCAGCGCGCTGGCGCCGCTGCGGGAGGCACACACATGAGCGACAGGCAAGACGAGGCGCTGCGGCGCGCGCTCCGCACGGCTCACGCTGATGACCGCGCCCCCGCGTTCGGGGCCACCTGGACCCGCGCGGCGGCCACGGCTGCCTCCCGCCGGCGACGGGCCGCCCTGCGCGGCCTGGCCCTGGCCGGCGGCCTCGCCGTGGCCGCGGTCGCCGCCCTGGTGCTGCTCCCGGCAGGGTCGGCGCCCCTGGGCGGGCCCGACGCAGGCATGGCCACTGCCGCGGTGGAGCGCCTGGTGGTGCCCGACGACATCACCGGCCTGGCGCGCTGGAGCGGACCCACCGAGTTCTTGCTCTCGGCCTCGGCCGACGAGCTGCTGAGCGGCACCCCCACGCTGGGGGAAGTCAACACCCTGACCATCACCGGCATCGGGCCGATGAACGTCACCTCTCAATGAAGGAGCTGAACATGAGACGAACAGCGATGACCCTGGCTGTGTTTACCCTGGCGCTGCTGATGTGCGCGCCGGCCTTCGCCCGCCCCGGGCGCGGCAAGGGACGCGGCGGCGGCATGAAGCGCCACCTGGCCAAGCACCTCTACCCGCCCGAGATGCTCATGCGGTTCCAGGACGACCTGGCCCTCACCTCCACCCAGCGCAAGACCCTGCTCAAGGAGATGAAGGCGACCCAGTCCAAGGCCACGGACCTGAAGTTCGCCCTGCACGGCGAGGCCCAGAAGCTGACCAAGCTGCTGGCCGCGGACCGCGTGAGCGAGAAGAAGGCGCTGGCTCAGTCGGACAAGGTGATGGGCATGGAGCGCAAGATGAAGCGCCTGCACCTGCGGCTGCTGGTGCGCATCAAGAACATGCTCACCGCCGAGCAGAAGGCGACGCTGGACAAGGTGAAGGCAAAGTGGCGCTCGCGCATGAACATGCACGCCCCACCCCAGCCCCCGTCTCCGCCCACGCCGCCGTCGCGGTAGGCATGTAGAAGCGGCGTCTCGCCGCTTCGGTTCCACTGGCTCCCCCGGATCACGCGGCAGGATGCCGCGTCTACCCTGGGCCTCTATCTATCCCTTCGATTCCACTGGCTCGCCCGGATCACGCGGCAGGATGCCGCGTCTACTCAGGGCCTCTATCTATCCCTCGGCGGGCGGGGCCGGCGTCGGCTTCGTGCCCTCGGTGGCCGGCTCGGTTGCGGGCTTCTGGTCCTCGGCCGGCACCGGGGGCGGCTCGCCAGCCTCGGCGGGCTTCTTGTCCTCGGCCGGCACCGGGGGCGGCTCGCTGGGCGTCGGCGGAGGCGCCGGGGCGGTCTCGGCGGGGGGCGCCGCGGCGACTGCCAGCGCCTTGGACACCAGCGGGTCGTTGAGCAGCCGCTCCAGCGCGCGCCGGTACGCCTCCTTGGCCGGGTTCATCGGGTGCGAGCCGAGGTTCTCCTTCATCTCGCTCTTGGCCTCGGCCAGCACCTTGCCTGCTGCGTCGAGCACCTTGAGGTTCAGCTTGCTCTCCAGGGTGTAGGACCCCCACCCGTCGTACATCCACTCCTCCACCGCCAGGTACACGCCGCGCACGCCGCCGGTGGCCTTCATGCGCGAGACCACCTCGGCGAACGGGTCGGCCGCTGCCGCGCCCACAACCGTGGTCTGAAACCCACGCGACTCGAGAGTCGCGGCCAGGCCGCGGGCCATCTCCGTGGCCAGGGGCTGCCCTGTCACCGTGTTGCGGTGGTACGGGATGCCGACGGTGGCCCTCACCTGCCCTTCGTAGGACGCCTCGGTCTTGCCGTCCTTGATGTACTCGCGCTGGTCATGCACGGTGACGGTCACCGCGCCGCTGCCCTGGTAACCCACCGGAGCGACCATGTCCTTGTAGTACAGCGGCGGCACGCAGCCGCTCCCAAGCCAGAGCCCCAGCAGCAACAGCGGCATCAACCTGAGCAGGTTCCTCTTCATCTTCGTTCTCCTTCCGGCTCGCCCTGCACCAGGGGGTCCGGCCGTTATCCAGTCCAGTATCAAGCTGTAGCGTTGAGAGATCTTACACCAACAGGGCCTGACACGCTGCTGTCCGCCTCACCAGGTCACCTGCCGGACATGGAGGCTCACCCCGGTCCTGGGGTGCACCACCCGGAACAGGATCCGGTTGCTCCCCTTGCGCAGGGACACTGCCCGCTCGAAGCGGTAGCTCTCGTCCAGGGGCACGGGCTCCGCCCCGATGAACACCTTCGATCCGCGCAGCGCAACCCCCCTGGCCATGATCTGCCCCCCCTCGCTCCGCTGCCCTTCTCTGGGTGAGATGATCTGCAGCGCCGGGGTCGCGTTGTCGTACCGCACCACCAGGGTGCGGTTCTTGCTTGTGGCCACCCGCGCGCCGCTGCCGTCACGCCCCACCACGTACCAGATGTACCGCCCCTCGCCCAGCCGCCCCCCCGGCAAGTCGACCCTGGCGCTGGCCGAGGAGACCACCACCACCGGGCTGTGCAGGTCCTGCTCCCGGAGCACCTTGACCAGGTACCGCGATGCGCCGGGGATGGGCTTCCAGCGAAAGGTGAACCGCGGCAGGCGGTTCTGGTAATACACGGTGGTGTTGCCGCCCTGCTCCTGGATCACGTTGTGGGGCACGCTCGTGCCGCGCAGGGCCTTGCTGGAGGTGTCCGGGAGCAGCGTCAGCCGGGCCGGACGCGACGGCTCCTTGCTCCCGGCGGGGCGCACCCGCCAGTACAGGGTGCCCCGCCCGGGGCGGGCGAGGGTCAGGCGGCTGCGGCGGATGACGTCGGCGAACAGCGGCCGCGACATGGCCGGGTCGCGCGCCACCTCCACCAGCGCCCCGGCGCCGCCGCCCACGGGAGTCCAGGCCAGGGTGACGTTCGCGCCGCGGGACGGCAAGAAGACCCGCGCCCGCTCCCCCTGCTGAGCGGTCAGGCCCGAAGGGGCGGGCTCCCGCGGGCCGTCGACGGCTCCGCCGGACAGGGTCGCCTCCTGCCCCGCCTCCAACACCAGCGTGCCCGTGGCCCCGGTGAGCACCGCCTCGCCGTGTACCACCGACACCGTGCTCCCGCCCCCCTGGGCGTCGCGCTGCACCCGCAGGTCCACCTCGCGATGTGTGATGCGCGGCAGCACCTGAACCCCCTGGACGGTGAAGGCCGCCGACGCCTGGCCCGGCTTGCCCATCCGCCGCAGGTTGATCCCACCCTGCTCGCTCTCCAGACGAACCATGTCCCCGGCCCCGCCAGGCCGCGCCACCTTGCGCGCCATGAGCCGGGCCGGCCCGCGCAGCTCGGCCCCGGTGCCGCGCTCCGGGCCGTAGCGCACCGCGGCGCCGCGGGCCAGGGTGATGCGCGTGCCCGGCAGCACCTGCACCACCTCCCCCCGGCGCAGGCGACGCCCCCGGGCCGCGCCGGGCGGCTGGATGGTGACCCGCCCCCTGCCGGTGGCCTCGATGTAGAGCACCAGCTCGGGCGCGGTGATCGACCCCGCGTCCGGCTCCGAACCTCCCTCACCGGGCGCCGGGATGGTCAGCGTGAGGGCCTCGCCCGCCACCACCGTCTCGCTCCTTCCTCCGGGGCTCACCACGGTGGCCTCGCCGTAAGACACGGACAGCCCCGGGTCCGCCCCGGCGGATCGCGGCGCCGAGACCGTCGCCCGGGTGGCCCGGGCCAGCTTGACCTTGCGCTCGCCCACCGCGATGACCAGCTCCCGCGCGGCCGCCACCTCCGGATCGCCGGCGCTCTCCACCGAGCCGCGGGCCAGGGTGAGCTGCAGCCCCGGCCCCTCCTCCTGGTCCTGGCCGAACAGGACCTCCGAGTCCGGCTTGACCTTCAACACGCCCCCGCCCATCAGGTCCAGCACGGCCCGTCCGTCAGGACCGGTGGTCAGCTTGTGGCCAAGGGTGAGCACCTCGCCATCCATCGCCGCGTGCGGCCCGGTACCGCGCCTGGCGTCCATCTGCTCCACCGTCACCCCACCCTCGACGGTGCGGATCCTCGCCAGCCACTTGGTCTGCTCGCCGCAGCGGCAGCCCGCCAGCAGCAGGACCGAGCTCAGCAGCAACGCAGGGCCCCCGGGGCGTCCCCTCAACGGTGCATCTCCACGTTCAGGATCACGGTGCCGCCTGCCGAGATCTTCAGCTTCTTGCGCTGGGCCCGGTACCCCGGCGCCGAGATGAGCACCGTGTAAATGCCCGGCGCGAGGCGAGCGGAGAAGGTGCCGTCTCGGTCGGGTTTGATCGCCAGGTCGAGGCTCGGGATCAGCACCGAGGACCGCCGCAACACCTTGCCCCGGGTGTTCTTGACGGTGCCGCGCAGGGTGCCGGGCTGCCCCGCCTGCACCGGCTCGAGCGCCACCTTCAGCTGCGCCACGTCGCCCCCCGATATGGATCGCTCCACTCGCCGCGGCTTGTAGCCGTCAGCCTCGATCAGGATGGCCCGAACCCCCGGGGTGAGCCGGTAGGTGCGGAACCGCCCGGTGGCGGAATCCACGGCCATGGGCGAGACGCTCTCCCCCTCCACCAGCACCCGGGCGTTGGGCACCGGCTCGGCGGTCACCGCGTCGGTGACCACCCCCGCGAAGGCGCTGCTCTGCCCCTCGGGCATCTCCGAGGGCGTGCCCCCCACGGTGATCTGGACCCTGCCGCGTCGCGCCGCGGGCGCCGGATCGCTGAAGGCGTCGATGCGGTACGACAGGCCGAGCATCAGGTTCCACCGCGGGATCACCGGCGCGTAGAGCCCCGGGCTCACCTCGAGGGCCGCGCCGTCCGCCACGCCGGCGAAACCCACGTCCACCGCCGCCAGGAGCTGCAGCGACTTGCTGGCCGTGGGCCAGACCCTCAGCCCCCCCGAGACATACCCGGGGTGGTCAGAGAAGCCCGGCGCGCCGCTGCCCACCAGGTTCTCAAGCGAGATCTCCAGGAAGGGGCCCACGTAGCGCGTGGTCACCTCCACCCCCAGCCGTGACACCACCTGGTGAAAGGAGCTGAGCCCGATGGCCAGCCGCTGGGCCTCTGACAGCTGCGAAGGATCGCTCACCAGGCTGGAGCTGCCGTCGTAGCGGAACCCGACGTTGAGGTGGATCCCCAGCGGGATCCCCGGGTCGCCCTGCCACCCCGCCAGCAGGGAGAACAGGGCGCTGGTGGCGCTGGCGGCGGACTCGAAGTAGCCGGCCCCGGCCAGGAAGCGCAGATCCACTGCCGCCCCCACAGAGACGCCCGCGCCCACCTCGCCGCCGCCCTTGACCACCAGGCGCGGGTCCCCCACCGCCACCTGCAGCTCGTCGCCCGCCGCGCCCCCGCTGGAGCTGTCGGACACCACGCGGGCGGACAGGGCGGCCTCGATGTACCGCCAGGGGGTGAACGCCACGGTGAGGCTGTTGACAAGCCGCGAGTGGTCCTGCCCGCCGGCCAACATCTCGGGCATCCAGTAGAAGCCAGCCTCGGTCCCCAGGCTGATGGTCCCTGCAGGCTGGTTTGCCGCCGCTGCTACCCGGAGCAGGCCCCGCACCCCGGCGAGGCTGCCGCCTGCCGGGAGCTCGGAGGCGTCCGCGCGCACGGGCGCCGCCAGCAGGGCCAGTGTCAGCAATGTGCAGAAACGGATCATCTCCCCGGGCAGGCCTCGCATTGTAAGTCAGCGACGATGATTGTAAGTTTATCAGTGGTTAGGACTCAACCAAGATCCTCCGTCGGACCAGAACCGCCATGGACTCTGTGCACCCAGGCCCCCCGGCCCATCCTGCCCAGTCGGCAGCAGGCGCGGCCCCCCACGCTGGCCGCTACGAGCTGATCAAGAAGCTCGCCGCCGGCGGTATGGGCGAGGTGTACCTGGCCCGGGTGTCCGGCGCCGCCGGGTTCAGGAAGCCGGTGGTGATCAAGAAGATCCTGCCCCACCTGGTGGAGGAGCCGAACATCGTCGCCGCCCTGATCAACGAGGCGAAGCTGATGGTGATGATGGACCACCCGAACATCGTCCAGGTGCTCGACCTGGGCGAGGAGGGCGGCACCTACTTCATGGCCATGGAGTTCGTGCAGGGCTACAACCTGTCCAGCCTCATCGGGCACTTCGCCCGGGCGCGGCGGATCATCCCTGCCCCCATCTGCGTCCACCTGACCTGCGAGATCCTCTCGGGGCTGGCCTACATCCATGGCCTGCGCGGCCCGGACGGTGAGGTGATGAACATCCTGCACCGCGACGTGAGCCCCCAGAACGTGCTCATCTCCCGGGAGGGGCGGGTCAAGCTCACCGACTTCGGCATCGCCAAGGTGCTGCGCCAGGCCAGCGGCGACTTCACCGGCTCCCTCAAGGGGAAGCTGCGCTACATGGCCCCCGAGGCGCTGGACCGGGAGCGGCTGGATCACCGCTACGACCTGTTCGCAACCGCGGTGGTGCTGTTCGAGGCCCTGAGCCGCGCCCACCTGTACCCGGGCAAGCCAGGTCGCGCGCTGATGAAGCAGGTGCGCGATGCCGTGATCCCGCCGGTGGGCCATTACCACCCGGGGCTGCCCCGGGAGCTGGGCCAGGCCGTCACCCGCGGCCTGGCGCGGGATCCCGACCTGCGCTACCAGACCGCGGGCGAGCTCCGCGCCGCCCTCCGGGCCAGCATCCCGCCCCACGAGCTGGAGGCCGCGCCCGCGGCCCTGCAGGCCCTGGTGCAGGAGGTCTACGCCGACCCGGACTTCCCGCACGGCAGGGAGAAGCTGCCCGACCTGGGGCAGGTGCACGGTGACGAGACGGTGGAGCTGGTGATCACCTCCACCCTGGAGGCCACCGACACCGAGGTGGGCGGCCCGCCGCCCGGCTTCGGGCCGGCCATGACGCCCACCCCCACCACGGCGGAGACGGCGCCGCAGGCCAGGGTGAACCTGGTGACCGTGATGCTGGCCGTGGGGCTGGCGGTGGTGGCCGGCCTCACCGCCTTCCTGTTCTACCAGGTGTCGGTAAAGGAGCCCGCCGCGCGCACCGACGACAAGCCGGTGATCATCGTCAAGCCGAAGCGGGTCGCCCCGGCGCCCACGCCCAGGGCCACGCCCGCGCCCGTGGCGGCCGCGCAGGAGAAGCCAGCGGAGCCCGCCCCCGCCGCGACCCCCGCGCCCCGACCGCGCGTGAAGCGGAAGCGCCCCGCCGGCCCCTTCTCGCCGCAGCACGGCGCGCGCGCCTTCCGCCGCTCCAACGCGGCCCTCTCCCGCTGCTTCACGGCGCACCAGAGCCGCGCCGGGGCAGCGGGCGAGATCAAGCTGCAGGTGATCTCCACCATCGCGGCCAGCGGCAAGGTGACCGCCGTACGCCTGGAGCCCGCTGGCCAGGCCGCCACCCCGCTTGGCAAGTGCGTCACCGCGGTGGCCCGCAAGGTGCGCTACCCGGCCCATGACCGGCCGAGCGTCAACTTCGTTCAGCCGCTGCGCGTCAAGCGGCAGGGGCAGTAGCGCCCATGGGCAACCGCTACCTGGTGGTCTCCGATCTGCACCTGGTGGACGTGGAGCAGCACGAGGACGGCTGGAAGTCCTACAAGGAGGCGAGGTACCACTTCGACGAGGAGCTGGACCAGCTGGTGGACAGCTTCGTGGACGAGGCGGCGGGCGGCGACCGGCTGACCCTGATCCTCAACGGCGACATCGTCGACTTCGACATGGTCACCGCGGTGCCCGACGACCCGCCCTGGGACGTCTCCCGCCATGAGCGCAAGGTGGGGCTCGACCCCACCGAGGCCAAGTCGATCTGGAAGCTGGAGCGGGTGCTCGACGACCACCCGCAGTTCATCACCACGCTGACCCGGTTCATGGCCGCCGGCCACCGCATCGTCTATGTCATGGGCAATCATGACCGCGAGTTTCACTTCCAGGGGGTGCAGGACCGCCTCATCTCGGCCATCGAGGCCCGCGCCGCCGAGCTGGAGATCAGCCTCGCCCGCGGCGCCATCGAGTTCGAGCCGTGGTTCTACTACGTGCCAGGCGAGATCTACGTGGAGCACGGCCACCAGTACGACCACTACACCTCGTTCCGATACCAGCTCCACCCGGTGATCGATGAGGGGGGCGAGCAGTCGCTGGCCCTGCCCATGGGCAACCTGTCCAACCGCGTGCTCATGAGCCGCATGGGCTACTTCAACCCGCACACCGGCGGGTTCATCCTCAACCTGTTCCACTACGCCTGGCACTGGATGAAGTTCTACGCGCTGAGCCGCCGCACCCTGGTGCTCCCCTGGTTCTTCGGCTCGCTGTGGGTGGTGTTCAGGCTGCTGCACATGAAGAAGCTGCTGCGCCACCCGCCGCCGGAGCACCTGGAGCGGCTGCGGGAGGTGGGGCGCTCTTTCGACCTGAGCGCCGACGAGGTAACCGCCCTGGGCCAGCTGCAGCGCACGCCCATCACCCAGCGCCTGTTCCGCATCCTGCACGAGTTCTGGATCGACCGCGTCATCGTGGCCCTGATCATGACCGGCAGCACCATCACCCTGGCGCTGGTGCCGATCCCGCTCTGGATCAAGCTGATGGTGCCCCTGTCCAGCTTCCCGCTGCTCTACCTGATCTACGAGTGGCTCACCAAGGGGGAGAACATCTTCGTCATCGAGACCGAGCTGCCCCAGCGGGCGCGCGCCCTGGCCCGGGTGCTGCCGTCGCGGCTGGTGGTGCTGGGGCACACCCACGTGCCGCGGCAGCTGCCCCTGTCTCGGGAGACCGATTACATCGACACCGGCACCTGGGCGCCCATCTGGCCTGCCACCGAGGGCGAGCGAGGCAAGCTCTCCCCCGGGTACCGGAACTACCTCATCGCCTCGTTCCAGCGGAAGCATGTCAGCTACCGGCTGGGCTCATGGATGGAGTGACACCCCGATGAAGATCATCAGCTGGAACGTCAACGGCGTGCGGCCGCGCACGGACCGTCTGCTGGCGCTGCTCGAGCGCCACGAGCCGGATCTGGTCTGCCTGCAGGAGACCAAGTCCCAGGACCCGACCTTCCCCTTCATGGCGATCCAGGGCGCGGGCTACAACGTGGAGCACCACGGCCAGAAGGCGTACAACGGCGTGGCGCTCATCAGCCCCCACGAGCTGCAGGACGTGCAGCGCGGGTTCCCGGGCGACCCGATCCCGGAGCAGACGCGGGTGATCAGCGCGGTGGTCCAGGGGGTGCGGGTTGTGAACCTGTACGTGGTCAACGGAAAGGACCTGGAGAGCGAAGCCTACCCGCTGAAGCTGGACTGGATCGACGGGGTGACCACCTGGGTCACCGGCGAGTTCTCACCGGACGACGCGCTGCTGCTGTGCGGCGACTTCAACATCGCGCCGGACGAGCGCGACGTGTACGACCCGGAGGTGTGGCAGGACCGGGTGCTGGTGAGCGAGCCGGAGCGGGAGCGGTACCGCAAGCTGCTCGGGTGGGGGCTGAAGGACCTTCAGCGGGAGCTGAGCGACGAGGCGGGGCTCTACACCTGGTGGGACTACCGCGCCGGCGCGTTCCCGCGCAACATGGGGCTGCGCATCGACCTGTTCCTCGGCACCGCGGCGGTGGCGAGGCGCGCCGCGGCCTTCGAGGTGGACCGCACCGAGCGCAAGAAGTCCTCCGGCGAGGGCAACCCGAGCGACCACGCGCCGGTCATCGCGACGCTGGAGTGAGCATGCTGGACAGGATCACCGACGACCTGGTGGCCGACCTGGCGGACATCGCCTTCGCGCCCCCCACGGCCTATGTGTACAACCCGCTGGTCTACGCTCGCGCGCCGTGGGACCTGTACTGCCGCAAGTACGGCGGCGGGGGCGAGCGGGAGGTCCTGCTGCTCGGCATGAACCCCGGCCCGTTCGGCATGGCCCAGGTGGGCGTGCCCTTCGGGGAGGTGGCGGCGGCCCGGGACTGGCTCGGCATCCAGGCGGCCGTGGGCAAGCCGGAGCCGGAGCATCCCAAGCGGCCGATCCTCGGCTTCGACTGCGCGCGCAGCGAGGTGAGCGGGCGGCGGCTGTGGGGGTGGGCCGCCGAGCGGTTCGGCTCACCCGAGCGGTTCTTCGAGCGCTTCTTCGTGGCCAACTACTGCCCGCTGGTGTTCATGGAGCAGGGGGGGCGCAACCGCACGCCGGACAAGCTGCCGGTGGCCGAGCGGGAGCCGCTGTTCGCCGCCTGCGACCGCGCGCTGGAGCGCACGGTGGAGCATTTTCAGCCGCGGTTCCTGGTGGGGGTCGGCAAGTTCGCCGAGGACCGGATCCGGGCCGCCCTGGGCCAGCGGCCCGGCGTGACCGTGGGGCGGATCCTGCACCCGAGCCCGGCCAGCCCGGCAGCCAACCGCGGCTGGGCCGAGCAGGCGGACGCGCAGCTGCAGGCCCTGGGCGTGGCGATCTAAATAGGGGGACGCTGGCGTCCCCATGGATCTGGCGCTAAAGAAACGGGGACGACCTCAAACCCAAGGTGAGATCCATGTTGAAGAAGATCCTGCTCGTGCTCGCAGTGCTCATCGCCATCCTCGTGGTGGTCATCCTCACGCGCCCGGCCAAGTACCACGTGGAGCGCTCTGCCACCATCAACGCGCCCGCTGCCGCGGTCTTCGCCCAGGTGAGCGACCTGAAGAACTGGGCGGCATGGTCCCCCTGGGAGGCCCGCGACCCGAACATGAAGAAGTCCTTCGAGGGTACGCCCGGCTCCGTGGGCCACACCCAGCAATGGTCGGGCAACAGCGAGGTGGGCAAGGGCACCCTGGCCATCACGGCGGTCAAGGCCAACACGCACGTGGCCTTCGAGCTGGAGTTCGTCGAGCCCTTCGCCTCGGTGGCCGACACCGCCTTCGACATCCAGGAGAAGGGCGGCAGCTGCTCGGTCACCTGGTCAATGGACGGCGACAACGACTTCATGGGCAAGGCCATGAGCCTGTTCATGGACATGGACGGCATGATCGGCGGCGACTACGAGCAGGGGCTGGCGAACCTCAAGAATGTGGTGGAGGCCGGCGCCGCGGCCAAATAGCCGGCACCTCTCAGGCGCTGGCCTCTCCCAGCGCTTCGGTCGCCGCCGCCACGAAGGCCCGCTTGACGCCGCCCGGCCCCAGCTTCACCCCGCCGAAGTAGCGGCTGACGATTACCGCCCCCTCCAGGTCGCCGGCGCGCAGCAGGTCGAGCATGGCGTAACCCGGCCGCCCCACCTCCCCATCATCCCGCGCCTGCTCGACCACGCGGCCGTCCTGCCCACGCACCCGACAAGCCCAGCAGTGGTGCCGCGCCTTGTGGTGCTTGCGGCGGCGCTTCTTGACGATCTTCTTGACCTGCTCGAGGTCAGCGACGGGCATGGCCAGGGCCAGAAACCGCGATCGCTCCACGGTCACCTTCGCCTCGGCGGATCCGGTGAGCTTCACGCGTCCTCCGCGGGTACCTGGTCCAGCAGCGCGGCCACCGCGGCGTCGCAGGGGACCTGCCCGCGCAGGTCGTACTCCGCCTGGCGGCGGTCGTAGCGTTCCAGATCGTAGCGGTAGTTGGCCATCATCCCCGCGGAGCGCGCGATACCCCGGGCGGAGATGTCGCCCAGCCAGTTGAGCCGCGCCAGGGTGGCCCCGTTGGCCGCGTGGAAGTGGCCCACCGGGCACCGCGGGCCGCCCCCGGCGGGTGACCGGCACAGGTACCACGCCGCCGCGCGCATCAGCCCGGGCCGGGCCGCGTCGGTCAGGGGATAGCCCGAGCGCCACAGGCCCGCGCCGAGGAAGGTGGTCATGGCGTCCGCCAGCTCGTCGGTGCCGGCGGCGCTGCACAGCGCGGCCGCCTCATGGTCGGTGAAGAACCTGCGGATGGTGCCGTCCTCCACCGCTGGCAGGAGGAAGTCGCGCCGGAACCGCGGCAGGGGCGACAGGGTGGCGAAGGTGCGCAAGCTCGGCACCTCGGCCCGCAGCCGGGCGGTGACCAGCTTGATCAGCAGGTTGCCGAAGGGGATGCCGCGCAGGCCGTCCTGGGCGTTGGTGATGCTGTAGAAGATGGCGGTATCGGGTGGGGGCTGGTCATCGTCGGGCGGCGGCTCCTCCAGCAGGGGCTGGATCTCCGGGGCCACGCCCTGCACCAGCGCCACCTCCACGAAGATGATCGGCTCCTCGGCCATGGCCGGGTGGATGAAGGCGAAGCAGGCACGATCCGCGGCCAGGCGGCGCTTCAGGTCGCTCCAGGAGCGGATCTCGTGCACCGCCTCGTAGGCCACCAGCTTCTCCAGCAACGCCGCGGGCGAGCCCCAGGTCAACCGCCGCAGCTCCAGGAAGCCGGGGTTGAACCAGGACTCCAGGATGTGGCGCAGCTCGAACTCCATCAGCGCCAGCCCGGGCAGCCGCCCCATGCGGCGCAGCACCGCCGCGCGCAGATCCACCAGGAACTTGATGCTCTCGGGGATGGTGTTGAACTGGCGGAAGAGCGACATGCGCGGGCTCTCCAGCGACAGGGCCAGCTCGATGACCGCCTGGTGGTCGCCGGCGCCGCCCTGCTGATACGCCTGGATGGCGCGGTCCACCTCCTCGGCGTCGGGCCCAAGCTCCTCTGCCAGCATCAGGAAGAACGCGTCCCGTTCGGCGGCGCCCATGGCAGCGTAGACCTCCGCCACGCGGGTCACCGCGGCGAGGCCCGCCACCTTGCCCCGCTGCTCCAGCGCCTGGTTGCACCAGCAACGCATGCGCTCGATCAGGGTCAGGTCAGCGCCGGGATCCCGGGGCCCCGCCTCGACCTGCTGCAGCAGGTGCTCCGCCTTCCATGATCGTTTCTTGACCGTCATGCTCCACCGCCATTGTACCCGAGCGCCTTGCCATGCCGCTGCAAATGGTTAGGTTTTCGCCCCAGGAGACCACGCAATGACCGAAGCCAGGCATATATCGGAAGCCACCACCGCCACCTTCGAGCGGGAGGTGCTGGAGCGATCCCGCGAGGTCCCTGTGATTGTGGATTTCTGGGCCCCGTGGTGCGAGCCGTGCAAGACGCTGACGCCGGTGCTGGAGCAGGCGGTGGCCGACCGGGGAGGGCGGGTCTGGCTGGTGAAGGTGAACACCGACGACAACCAGGACCTGGCCGCCGGCTTCGAGATCCGGGGCATCCCCGCGGTCAAGGCGTTCGTGGACGGGCGCCTGGCCGACGAGTTCACCGGGGTGCTGGGCAAGGCAGAGGTGGAGGCGTTCCTGGACCGGCTCTGCCCGTCGGAGGAGGAGGCGGCGCTGAACCGCGCCGTGGCGCTGCTGGAGGCCGGGGAGACGGAGGCGGTGGAGGGGATCCTGGCGCCGGCGCTGTCCAGCGCTCACCACTGTGACCTGGCCCTGGTGATCCTGGCCCGCGCCCGCGCCGCGGCGGGGCAGACGGCCGAGGCTCTGGCCGCGCTGCAGGATGTGGATCCGGACAGCATCGCCGCCCCGGAGGCGGATCGGCTGCGCCTGTCGCTGCAGATGGCAGGGGCAGCGGCGGGTGAAACCGAGTCGTCGCTGCGGGCCCGGCTCGAGGCGGACCCGACGGATCACGACGCGTCCTGGGCGCTGGCGGGCGTGCTGCAGGCGCGCGGCGAGGTGGAGCAGGCGCTGGACGCCCTGCTGGAGATCGTCAAGCGCGATCGGGCATACAGGGAAGACGGCGCGCGGCGGGCGATCCTGGCCATCCTCGACGGCCTCGGGCCGGACAGCGACCTGGCGCGGGAGACCCGGGGCCAGCTTCAGATCTACCTTTAGGCCAGCATATAGAAATACCAATCGCAGCACCCCCAAGCCCCAAGCCCCAAGCCTGATCGCGCCATGCGCGACAGGCTGCAAGAGAGCTGACCAGCAGTCCTCCCGTCGCCAGACTCGCTCTTGAAATCACTGGCTTTGTTGCTCGTCGGTTGCTTGCCTCCAGCAAGCGCCCTCCTCGCGCCTTGCCTGTGATTCCAATACCTTCGCCTGGCTCGGTCCGGACTATTGATCAGCTCTCTAGACCTCTTCCAGGTCCGGGAACGGCTGCCGGCGGGCGAAGTCGAGCCGCCAGAAATAGGGCTTGCCGTGGTGCTCGCAGCCGAGAGTGGACGACGGCGCGGAAATCACCATGGGGCGGCCCGGCAGCTTGACCACGTAGCCATGGTGCCGGTGGCCGTGGAACACGATGTCGACGCCCGCCTCGCTGAGCACCTCCATGGTCTCCACCGCGTTGCGCAGCCGCATGCCCGTCTCCAGGGGGGAGCGCTTGCCGAGGGTGTAGGGCATGCGCAGCAGGTGGTGGTGCACCAGCGCTACTCGCAGCCGCGCGCCGCGGAAGGCCTCGTCCTTGCCCAGGGCCCGGATCCAGTCGAGCTGATCTGACGACACCTCACCGCTGGCCGACAGCGGCACCCGCGGCATCATGCAGGAGCTGATCCCCACCGCGGCCACGTCCCCCACCAGCCGGTTGTACAGCCCCGAGGCGTTGGGCGCCATGCCCACGCGCTCGGCAAAGGTGGCGTACGCCTGCTCCTTGAGCTCCGAGCGCCGCCGCCGCCCCCGACGCGGGATCATGTCATAAGTGTCGTGGTTCCCCGGCACCACCAGCAGCCGGCGCTCGGTGATCCACGGCGCCAGGTGGTGGCGCAGCAGCCCGTAGCCGAAGCCGTTGTCGGTGATGTCCCCGGTGAGGAAGATGACGTCGGGCCCGATGCGGTGGATCTGCCGCATCAGCTTCAGGAACAGCAGGTTGGTGTTCCCCGGATCCAGCCTCAGCAGCGGCTCCAGCTCGTCGTCAGGCGGCGGGCTCTCGATGAGCTTCTCGCCCGACGTCTCGTGGCGCTTCATGGCCACGGTCAGCAGGTCTGACACCGCGCGGTCGTCCCGCTTCGACGGCCAGGAGCGCGACCGGTGCACCACCCCCTCTGGATCCACCAGGCGCATCTCGTCGGGCCGGCCCTTCTTGTCCCGCGCCCCCTCCACCTGCCAGCGCTGCCAGGTGTGGATCACGGTCCACTCCCGGATGTCGTCCCGGTCTCGCCGGGTCCACATCACTGTCTCGCCATAGCGGGACAGGTGCAGGTCGCTTAGGTGGATAATGATCATCTGGAACTCGGTGGCCAGGACCCCCGTGTGATGCTAGAAGTTGTACGTTTTAAACTGCCACGGAACAAGATGGAGGCTCAAAAATGAGCGGAACGATCCATTACAAGGAGCTGGGGCTGGTCAACACGCGGGAGATGTTCCGCAAGGCCATGGAGGGGGGCTACGCCATCCCGGCATACAACTTCAACAACCTGGAGCAGATCCAGGCGGTGCTGCTCGGCTGCGCCGAGAGCAAGTCGCCGGTGATCCTGCAGGTCTCCTCCGGCGCGCGCAAGTACGCCAACCAGACCATGCTCCGGTTCATGGCCATGGGCGGCATCCAGATGCTCAAGGAGATGGGCTCGGAGATCCCGGTGGCCCTGCACCTGGACCATGGCGACAGCTTCGAGCTGGCCAAGTCGTGCATCGACTCCGGCTTCTCCTCGGTGATGATCGATCAGTCCCACCTGCCCTTCGACGAGAACATCGAGGTGTGCAAGAAGGTGGTGGAGTACGCCCACGAGCGTGACGTCACCGTGGAGGGCGAGCTCGGCGTGCTGGCTGGCATCGAGGACGACGTCCAGCACGAGCACTCCACCTACACCCAGCCCGAGGAGGTCGAGGAGTTCGTGGCCCGCTCCGGCGTGGACAGCCTGGCCATCTCCATCGGCACCAGCCACGGCGCCTACAAGTTCAAGTGCGAGGACGGCGAGGAGCCGCCGCCGCTGCGGTTCGACATCCTCGAGGAGTGCGAGAAGCTGATCCCGGGCTTCCCCATCGTGCTGCACGGCGCCTCGTCGGTGGTGCCGGAGTACGTGCAGATGATCAACGACCACGGCGGCAAGATCGAGGGCGCCATGGGCGTGTCCGAGGACCAGCTGCGCCGCGCCGCCCGCTCGGCCGTGTGCAAGGTGAACATCGACTCCGACGGCCGCCTCGTGGTCACCGGCGTCATCCGGCGCGAGTTCAACGCCAACCCGGGCAACTTCGACCCGCGCAAGTACCTGGGCCCCGCTCGCGAGGAGCTCAAGCAGCTCATCATCCACAAGAACACCAACGTGCTCGGCAGCGCCGGCCACGGCTGAGAATCCCCCACAGTCCCCCTGTAGCCTGAAGCCCGGAGCCTGTAAAATATCCGGGTGGAGCAGATCAAGGTCCCGTTCGATACCAGCGCGTACCTCGAGGGCAAGGTCCTCGGCGGCAAGTACACCATCGTGCGCAAGCTGGGCGAGGGGACCATGGGCTCGGTGTTCGAGGCGCGCAACGAGCGCATCGACAGCCGCCACGCCATCAAGGTGCTGCACCTCAAGGAGGTCGCCAACCCCGAGCTGCGCGCGCGGTTCGAGCGGGAGGCGATGATCGGCAGCCGCCTGGGCCACCAGCACATCATCCAGGTGCAGGACTTCGACCGCACCGACGACGGCTTCCCGTTCCTGGTGATGGAGCTGCTGGAGGGCGAGGACCTGGGGCAGCGGCTCAACCGCGAGGGGCCCATGGGCCTGGTCAAGGCGTGCTCCATCATCCGGCATGTGGCCCTGGCGCTGGAGGCTGCCCACGACGAGGGGATCATCCACCGGGACCTGAAGCCGGAGAACATCTTCCTCACCCTGCGCCCCACCGGCGGGGAGGTGGCCAAGGTGCTCGACTTCGGCCTCTCCAAGGTGCTGCTCTCCACCACCATGGCGACCCAGCAGGGCGCGGTGGTGGGCACGCCCTCGTACATGTCGCCCGAGCAGGCCAAGGGCGAGGTGGACGACATCGACGCCCGCAGCGACATCTTCTCCCTCGGCGTCGTGTTCTACCACCTGCTGTCGGGCCGGCGTCCGTTCAAGGGCGACACCCTGCCCTCGCTGCTGTACAAGGTGGTGCACGAGCAGCCGAAGCCCCTGGCCGATTTCCGCTCCGACATTCCCGATCCGGTCAAGGCGATCATCATGAAGGCAACGTCCAAGCGGCGTCAGGCGCGCTACGCCTCCGCCCGGGCCCTGCTGGATGACCTGGAGCGAGCCATGGGCCCGCAGTGGTCCCGGGTGCTGATGCTCGACCTGGCAGACGGCGCAGTCCCACGGGAGAGCTCGTCCCCATCAGCCCCGGCCCCCGAGCCCACAAACCCGCCCCCCCCCGCCCCCCCCGAGGCCCCCACCCCC
>CAZEFW010000157.1:19102-22895 GCA_964511535.1 uncultured Myxococcales bacterium
AGCCAGGGCCCGGCAGCCGGCGCGCGGGCCCCGGCTCCCCCGGGCCCACGCCGCCCCGCCCCCGACCCCCTCCCCGCACCCTATCCCGCCCCCCGCTCCGCAGCGACAGGCCTCATCCTCCTGGCCATCGTCGCCCTGCTCGCCACCCTCGGCGGCGTGCTTGCTTACCTCCACTTCGCCCGCTAGGGAGCTGACTCGCGGTCCGCCGCGCTGCCTGGATCGGGCGCTACTTGCGCGCCAGGAACTGGCTGATGCGCCGCCCCTGCTCGGGCCCCAGGTCCTGGACGAGCTGGGCGAGGGTTTCGAGCACCGTGGCCACCTCGAACGGCTTGACGAGGTAGTGGGCGGCGCCGAGCTCGTGCCCGTGTAGCACCTCCCGGTCCTGGCTCCGCGCAGAGAGGATCACGATGGGCAGCCGCTCGCGCAGCTCGGCGGGCAGGCTGCGCAGCAGATCGAACCCGTCCATCTGCGGCATCATCAGGTCCAGAAACACCAGGTCGTAGGGCCGGCTCTTGATCAGCCGCGATCCCCACAGCCCATCCTCCGCCTCTTCCACCTCGAAGCCAAAGTTCTCCAGCAAGGCGCGCAGGGTCATGCGGATGTCGGCCTCGTCGTCCACCAGCAGGACTCGCGGCGCCCGCCCCTCTGACCTCACCGCCGGGCCGATGGGCCCAGCCTCCGGGCCGTCCTCCGCTGAAGCGGCGGCCTCGTCGAGGATCTCCCGGACATGGCCCATCGGGCTCCCGGAGAGGACCCGGGAGAAGGTCAGGGCAAGATCAGGGTGGATCCACCCGGCCGCCCGCTCAAGGTTGGCCGCCAGCTCCTGCGACGGCTGCTGCCCGCCCTGAGCCGCAGCGCATGCGGCGAGGCTGGCCATGGTCGCCAGGGCAGTGAGCTGACTGAAGAGGTGGTGGCTCACGCCGCCCGGCGCGATGCGCGGGTATAGATCGGCCCGGGAGAACTCCAGCTGCGCCTCGTGCAGAACCACCAGCAGGGGCAGGGTCTGTGGCGATAACCCGCCCCTGGCGCACAGGTTCGACAGCAGCGTTCGTATGAAGCGCTCCACGCCCTCGCGGTCACCGGACGGGCTGAACGGGCATAGCTGCTCCTCGCCGCGGGCCCCGCGGATCTTGGCCAGACCGTGCAGCATGGCGCCGGCGCCCAGGTCCAGCAGCTCTCGCCGCGGGAGGTCCAGCGCCACCCCGGCCTGCATGGCGAAGAGGGTGACGCGCACCACGTGGGCCTCCGGCACGGTGAGGGCCCCCGGCGCGCAGACCAGGCCCAGCAGCCGGGGGTCGCCACTTTGGAGCCGCTCCGCCACGCTCACCAGCAGCCTACGCAGCCCGCGCAGGTCGAGGCTGGCGCCGGCCAGCGCAGCGCGCCAGCTCCGCCGGCAGTGGTGTAGCAGCGCGTCCACGAGCACGCCCGGACACTCTGCGCCGATCTCATCCGGGCTTGTCTGGTCACCCGCTGGCAAGGAGTGGATCTGCACCTCACCGGCGCGGATGGCCAGGGCCTTCCCTCGCCACTTCACCCGCCGTCCGCCGCCAAGCAGCTCCGCCAGGATCTCCAGCGCCGATGGGGAGACCTGCCTGGCGAAGGTAAGCCGCCCGATGCCGTGGCGGCACCATGCCCGGCAGAGCTGCTGGACCGAGGCGCGCCCCGCGCTGCCCACCTTCACCGGCCGCCAGCCGAGCGAGAAAGCGTGCCCCACCATGGTCAAATGGACCTCGCCGCCAGTCAGCTCGCCCAGACGCGCGACCGTCTCCCCGAGGATCGGCAGCGGGACAGCCTGCCCTCCCCGGGGAGCGGGGCCGGAGCCCGCGCCTGCGAGGGAGCCGAGGTGGAGCAACAGCTCGGCCGCGCGGCGGTCCAGCTCTGAGAGCTGCTGTCGGCGGGAGGGCTCAGTCGACATCCTGCTCCTCCTCGAACCTGGACAGGGCGGCCGCCACCTTGTCCCGAACGCCGGGGAGCAAGAGCTGGTCCTGGCAGCGGAGCAGGACCTTGCGCGCCCTGTCGCCGCCGGCGGAGACCACCGCGGTCAGCACCTCCCGCCGAGCGGCGTCGACCCTCCGGGCCGAGGTCAGGCTCACCTGCGTGACCTGCCTGACCAGAAAGTCGACGGCCTCCGGGGCGTCCGCACTGGCAAGCATCCTGAGCAGCCTGGCGCGCTGGCTCGCGGGCCTCTGCCAGAAATCTGCCTCCTGAGCCAGGGGCAGGAGGTGCTTGCTGACCAGCCTCGCGGGCTGCTCCTCCAGCAGCGCCACGACCTTCTCTGCCTCCTCCACGCCGCTGGCCCTGGCGAGGCAATCCACCAGCCCGGGGATGGAGTGTTCGGACCTGTGAACGCCCAGGGAATCCAGGGCGGCCCGCCGGACCGGGTGGCTGGCGTGGCCCAGGAGCTGCGAGAGCGCGGCGACGCTGCGGCGGGACGGCACCGACGCCATACCCCTGATCGCCACCAACGCGTGCTCCTCGCCGCATCCCTGCAGGTCGCGCGCGAGCCTCTCGTCAAGGTCCGCGCCCCTGAGCAGCAGGATAGCCATGAGGTGGTAGCCCACCTCGCCCTGCTCCAGCTCGTCGAGCACGGCGACCAGCTGGGGGGTGGCCTCCTTCGGCAGCACCAGCAGCAGCTTGCCCAGCGGCTCGAAGGCGGCGAGGCTGCTGGCGGCGATATCCTCGGCCAGCGACAGGACCCACTCGGGGGGGAAGACCTTGCCGAGGGCAGCCCTGAGCGCCTCGGCCCGCCACCGGAGCTCGTGCGTGGCCCGGCGGCCGAGGGCCCACCGGACCTCGTCGCCCAGGTGGGCCAGCTCCCCCCAGTTGCCGGCGTCCATCAGCCTCCGCGCTACCCCGGCGAGGGCCAGCGCCATGGGGTCCTCGCTCCTCGGCGTGCGGATCAGGCGGAGCCCGACGCTGAAGCCGCGCCGCCACAGATCAGTGCGCGCCCCCTGGACCTGGTCGCGCAGCTCGGGCAGGGCCGCCGCACCATGCTCCTGCCCTGCGGCGGCGAGCCACCCCTCCAGCATCGGCCCCACCAGGCCCGGGTCGCCGGCGCCCTTGCAGCTTCGAGGGTGCTCCCCGGGCACCAGCTGGCAGGACAAGGGCGCGGGGCGGGCCACGAGCCCGGCCTCAAAGGGATCCGCCAGCTCTGGCACGAGGTGGGGCCACTCCTTCTCCCACATGGTGGTGGCCAGGTCAGCCGCCCGGGCCTCCTCCGCGCCCAGCACCCCCAACAGCTCTGCGAGCTCCCAGCGACACAGCCCGGGCAGCATACGCAGCGCCCAGACGCCGTCGCGGTACAGGGATTCGGCGAGACCCGCCCCAACGCCCTCGCTCCCTGCCAGGCGGCGGCCCATGACCCGAACCTCGTAGGGGGTGATCTCGAGGCGCACCTCGCCAGCCTCCTGCAGCAGGTCAGAGGCCAACCGGAACAGCTCCTCCTGCTGATCTCGGCGCTTCCGAGGCAGGTCGCGGACATCCTGCAACGGCTCCACGAGCGCGGCGATCATGTCTATGAAAGACGCCGCGGCGCGCAGCACAGCTCGGACACCCTCGTCGCTGCCTGCGGGTTGCTCCTGAGATCGCGGAAGAGGAAGGCAGGTCGGCCCTCCGTTGCACTCCATCTCTGACACCAGATCACTCCCCTTGTGCACCCGACCCAAGTGTAGTCGATACACCGCTCGGAGCCTGCCATTTCTCCCTGCGCAGGCCCGCCTCCTCGGCCCCCCTCTGCCAAGAGAGCTGATCAATAGTCCGGACCGAGCCAGGCGAAGGTATTGGAATCACAGGC
>CAZEFW010000158.1:0-22839 GCA_964511535.1 uncultured Myxococcales bacterium
TTAGTCCGGCCACGCCCGGTTGTCGGATGGATTCCTGCTCAGGGTGCAAAACGGTGAGGGTGCCTTCCCGGCGGCGATGAGTGCGTCGAGGGCCTGGCAATCTTCGGCGGTCAGCGCCTGGAAGAGCGGAGCAAGCAGTCCATCGAGTTCCGCGCGGATCCCTGGATAGTGGGACAGTCGCAGCCCGGGCGTGGTCGAGAGCAAGCGATCCATGAGTTTGGTGGCGGTGCGGGCGGCATGTTCCATCAATAGCAGGATGAGGACTGTGTGCTGCCGGTCGGCAGTGTGGCCCTCGAGGTGGCCATCGGCGCCGATGTCTCCAGAGACGTGGGCGACCTTGCCGGCCAGGGTCATAGCCATGCGCTGCAGCTCATCTGCCAGCGCTTGTTGTTCCTGTTGTTGGACCGGGTCCAGCCGCCCGATGATTCCTCCGACCGCGACGACATGCCGGGTCGCCACTTCTTGCAGCCTCGAGGCGGCGGGGGATGGAGGTGGAGGTGGCTCGATCTTTCCGGGGTCGATGCCGCGCGATTCGAGCTCCGCCGTCAACATCTCCCTGGCATTCATCATGTCCTCGGCCATGTCCTGCAGGACTACTTCAAAATCGTCAGGGTCCTCGCCGCGTCGTACATGATCCTGCCGGGTCTGTCGCATTCGCTTGCAGACTTCGCACTGCTCCTGAACGGGGCATCGGTCGCAATGGCTGTCACAGAATGAGCTCGGTGAACTGAAATGGATGGGCATCTGATCCTCCCGCCGCGCATGGTCACGCGTCTGATCGGTTGCACGGGGGTTATCGGACATCCCGGCGAGGTGTTGCGTGTGGTGACCCATAAATGCCCGCCGAGCTATTAGCCGCTTGCGTGACGATACAATCCAGCAAAGGCGAGCAGCTCATTTTCGGCGGCCGGGGTGATGCCGTCTGGCTCCAGGGCAGCTTTGAACCAACTGGCCCGGATGCAGAGCTGGTGCAGTTGAACATTCTCCGGCTGCAGCCGGTCTCCGCCTGCGGCGTGGTAAGCCTCCAGCAATCGCCGTAGGCCGTTGCGCCGCTTGAAGGGGTGCTTGCCCGGGCCGATGGCGATGGCCAGGTCGTATGCAGGATCGCCCACCGCGGCCATGGACCAGTCAATGAGCGAAGGGGGTTCACCGTCCATCAGGTCAACGAGGATGTTCTGCGGCATGAGGTCGCCGTGGAGCAGGACACCAGGGGTGTCCGGCGGGAGGCTTTCCCGGCCCCTTCTTGCGCGGCATGACGCCCACCTCTACCTGGCAACTCTACCCCGCGCCGGAGCGTCGCTCCAACGGTGAGATTGTCGCGCGATGGGGAGCAACATCTTCAGCGGTTCAGGCTGTGCAGGACATGAACCTTAAACCAGAGAAGGCCACCATGCCCGGTACCACCTCAGTACCACTCAGGCGCAACGAATCAGGCCGCCAGGTCCGCCTCCGTAGCGTCAACCTGTTGATCCGTAACGCCGGGCGGCAGGCCTTCCGGGCGCCCGCGCGACCTCACACGGTGGAAGTCGTAGGTTGACTCTAGCCGGCTGGCGCCGGCTCCCGTCGCTGCATCTGAAGAATTCCAGGCCGAAAGCCGCCTGGAATTCTTCAGATCGCAGTCAAATCCTACATCGCCCAACCATAAAGCCCCCAATGCCCGGTGAGGGGACTTTTTCTTTGGGCTCGCGTCTTCGGGCGGCGTGTCGCTTGCTCTTTGGCCTTTGGCGATTGGTGGCGGCGCCGATCTTTCTCCGGGGCAGCTGCAGCTCTACGGAGCGATCAGGCGCATCCAGGCTGCGGCGGTTGGGAGTGGCCCCACAACCACAGGTCCCCCGATCCGATGTTGTCAGCGGCTGTTTGGCGAGTTGGATCCGATAAGTTTCATTTTACAACCCTCTCTCGGCAATGGTAAGTTGCTAACTGCAACCAAGGAAATCCCCCATGGCCACGAAGCGTTACGAAAACCTCGCCTGCTCGGCTGCCCGGGCCTTGGAGGTGGTGGGCGAGCGTTGGACGATGCTCATCATCCGGGATCTTTTTTATGGCCTGCGCCGCTTCGACGAGCTGCAACGCGACCTGGGCGTGGCCAGAAACATCCTCTCGCGCCGCCTGGCCGACCTGGTGGACCACGGCGTCGTCATGCGCCAGCTGTACAGCGAATCGCCGCCTCGCCACGAGTACCGCTTGACCCGCAAGGGCGAGGATCTGTTTCCGGTGTTGCTGGCGCTCATGGCCTGGGGCGACCGCTGGGCCGCGCCCGACGGCGCGCCCATGGTGATGACCCACACCGGCTGCGACCAGGACCTGCGCCCCCTGGTGGTCTGCTCTGCCTGCGGCGAGGAGCCGCTGCCGCGCACGGTGTTCGCCCGGGTCGGCCCCGGCCTGTCTGACGCGGCGCCCCCGCCCTCCCCTGTCTCTTCGTCCGACGACGAGGAGTAGCGCTCTGCCCTTCTTTGGGGTATCAGGGCTCTGTCAACTCTTAGGCAGAGAGGTAATGAACCGATGCTCGACATGAGACTGATCCGCGAGGACCCCGAGCAGGTCCGCCGCTCCATCCTGGAGCGCAAGCTGGACCCGCAGAAGGTGGACCTGGACCGCCTGCTGGAGGTGGACCGAGACTGGCGCGAGACCCGCGGCCGCGCCGACGAGCTGCGCGCCCGCCGCAACAGCATCTCCTCGGGCATCAAGAAGTTGTCGGGCGACGAGCGCCAGGCCGCCATCGACGAGGTCAAGGGCATCAAGGTCGAGCTGTCCGGCCTGGAGACGAGCCAGACGGAGCTCACCGCTCAGCGCGACGCCCTGCTGCGCCTGATGCCCAACTTCCTCGACCCGGACACCCCCGCCGGCGGCACCGACGCCGAGAACGTGGAGATCAGCCGCTGGGGCGATCCCCCGGCCCTCGACTTCGAGCCTCGGGACCACCTGGAGATCGGCCGCCTCACCGACACCATCGACTTCGAGAGCGCCTCGAAGGTGACCGGCGCCAACTTCTATTATCTCAAGAACGAGGCCGCCCTGCTGGAGCTCGGCCTGTGCCAGTTCGCCGCCACCCAGCTGCTGCCGCACGGCTTCGTGCCCATGAGCACCCCCGACCTGGCCCGCGACGAGGTGCTCGAGGGCATCGGCTTCGCCCCCCGCGGCCCCGAGACGCAGGTCTACAGCGTCGAGGGCATGGACCTGAGCCTGGTGGGCACCGCCGAGATCACTCTCGGCGGCTACAACTCCGGCGCGATCCTCGACGGCGCGGACCTGCCCCTGCGCTACCTCGGCTTCTCTCACTGTTTCCGCACCGAGGCGGGCGCCCACGGCAAGGAGTCCAAGGGCCTGTACCGGGTGCACCAGTTCACCAAGGCCGAGATGTTCATCGTTTGCCAGCCCGATCAGTCCGCCGCCCTGCACGACGAGCTGCTGGCCCACGAGGAGGCCATGCTCCAGGCGCTGGAGATACCGTACCGCGTGGTGGCGGTGTGCGCCGGCGACCTCGGCGCCCCGGCGGCCAAGAAGTACGACATCGAGGCCTGGATGCCAGGCCGCGGCGACTACGGCGAGGTCACCTCCTGCTCCAACTGCACCGACTACCAGGCCCGCCGCCTCGGGGTCCGCTTCCGCCCCGAGCCCGAGACCTCCCCCCGGTTCGCCCACCTGCTCAACGGCACCGCCCTGGCCATCAGCCGCGTGCTCATCGCCTTGCTGGAGAACCACCAGCGGGAGGACGGCTCGGTCGCGATTCCGTCAGCCCTGCAGCCCTTCATCGGCGGCCGCGACCTCATCCCCTCCAGGGGCTGAAACGCTCCCCCCGGGGCGCCCACAACCCCCGTGAAATAATTGATGAGGGAGGCGGTTCCCGTTAGGATGGAACCATCTCCACCAGTGGCAGGGGGACGGGTGGTACATGTGCGGTCCGGAGCCCACCAGGTGCCGGGCCCAGAACAATCGGGGAGCTTGTATGATCATCTCCTGCAGCAACTGCAAGGCCGAGTTTGAGGTATCCGCCGCCAGCATCCCCCCACAGGGGATCGTGACAACCTGTCCGCACTGCCGCACGACCTTCAAGGCGATGCCCGAGGACGCGGGCGGCAGCGCCGGCGGTGACGAGCAGGAAGCGACCCTCTTCGTGCGCCGCGCCAGCGGCAAGGTATTCGGTCCCCTGGCCGTGCCTTCCGTGGTGAGCATGGTCCAGAACCAGACCCTGCAGGCCGAGGACGAGGTCTCCTGGGACGGCTCCACCTGGGTCCCGCTGAGCCAGGATGAGCAGCTCGGCCCGCACCTGCCCGAGGCCGTGCCTTCCATGGCGCAGAGCGAATTCCAGGACCAGGTGATCACACCGGTCCCGCTGGAGGGCTCCCCCGCGTCGGTCCCCGAGGCCGACATGGACGAGGGCTCCTCGCTTCATCTCGACTCCGATGGCGGCACCATCGGCGGGGCGCCCCTGGACGATCTGAGCGACATCCCTGGCCAGGTCCCCGGCGGCGATCCGGGAGCCCCCCAGGGCGACAACATCTCGTCGGGTGGCTTCGGCGCGGCGGCTGGCGAGGAGTGGGAGCCGGTCCCCTCCATCAGCCTGGATGACTTCAACCAGCCCGACGCGGACGAGGAGATCCCGGAGGCGCGCCCGGTGGCCGCCACCGAGCTCGGCATGGGCGAGGCGAGCGAGATGGGCGATCTGGCCGATGGGGCCGATCTCCTGGCGCCCGTCGAGGGAGTCTCCGACCTGCCCCAGCCGTTCGAGGGCCTGGTGGATCTACCCCAGCCCAAGGAGGGCCTGGCGGATCTTCCCCAGCCCAAGGCGGATCCCCTGGCCGACCTGCCCGCGCCCAAGATGGGCCTGCAGGGCACCCAGATGGGCATGGGCGACCCCGTCGCGGACTTGCCGATTCCCAGGGAGGGCATCGTCGATCTGCCCGAGCCCAAGGGCGGCATCTCCGATCTGATGGAGCCCAAGGGGGGCATCGCGGATGTACCCGAGCCCGCCGGCGGAATCGCAGACTTCCCCGAACCCGCTGACGGTATCGCAGACTTCCCTGAGCCCGCCGGCGGCATCGCAGACTTCCCCGAGCCTGCTGGCGGCATCGCGGATTTCCCCGAGCCCGCCGATGGCATCTCTGACTTCCCCGAGCCGTCCGCGGGCATCTCCGACTTCCCGGAGCCGTCCGGCGGCATCTCGGATTTCCCCGAGCCCCAGGACGGGATCTCGGACCTGCCCGAGCCGGACGGAGGCATCGCAGACTTCCCCGAGCCCCAGGGCCTCGAGGGGTTCTTCGAGTACAGCGACGACGCCGGCCTGGACGACGGCGGGGCCTTCGCCGATCTGGACGGCGTGCCGGACATGCCCGAGGGCGACGCCGTTGTGGGCGATCAGCCCATAAACCTCGACAGCGGCGCGGCTGGAGACGAGCTGCACTTCGACGCCCCCTCCGAGGCTGACGTGGAGGAGATGACCGACCTGGCCCATGAGCCGGCGGTCGACGAGAAGGTCAAGCAGCCCCGGAAGAAGCGCCCCATGACGCGGATGGACTACATCCGCATCGCGGTGTTGAGCTTGGTGGGCGTGCTGCTGGTTGGCATCGGCATGGGCCTGTTCACCGACTACGGGTTCTTCGGCCTGCACTACCTGACGGGCGGGTTCGAGAAGGAGCGCAAGGCCAAGGAAGACATGGCCACCATGCAGCGGGAGATGGGCAAGGACACCTTCTCCTCCTACCGCAAGGCCCTGCGCGGGCTCGAGTCCGTGGCCAAGGTGCTCAGCGAGAACCCCGACCCGATGGCGCTGCAGGTGCAGGCGGTCTCGGCGATGCTGCTGCGCTTCGGCGCCAACAAGGCGCGCAAGACCAAGGCCACCGAGATGCTCACCGGCCTGAGGCAGGCCGACGCCGACTCCAAGGAGGTGGACAAGGCCACCGCCCTGGTGATGGCCTTCCTGAACAAGCATGACAAGGCCATCGCCACCATCAACAAGGTCATCGCCCGCGACCGCACCGACGCCGTGGCCAAGGTGTACGAGGGCTGGATCTACGAGCGAGGCGCCAAGTACGACAAGGCGACCAAGAGCTACGAGGAGGCGGTCAAGCTGGACGCCAAGCTGCCCGCGGCGCTCTACGGCCTGGCCCATGTCCAGGAGCTGACAAACAAGAACAAGGAGGCCTTCGCCGGCGCAGACAAGACGCTCAAGGCCAACCCGCTGCACACCGGCGCCATGCTGCTCAAGGCGCGGCTGTTGCTGGGCGACAAGAAGCTGACTCAGGTCAAGGCGATCCTCGAGGAGGTGGCCAAGCAGGACAAGCTCGCGGCGCCGGTGGAGCAGGCAGAGGCCGCGAGCACCCTCGGGCAGCTCGGCGTGGTCTCGGGCTCCTCCAACGAGGCGCGCAAGCACTTCCAGAAGGCGCTAAAGCTCAACCCCGACAACGTCACCGCCATGCTCGGGCTGGGCAACCTGAACTACCAGGCCAAGATGTACAAGGACGCGCTCAAGCAGTTCCGCGCGGCGCGCAAGCTGAACCCGAACAACGTCGACGCCTCGTTCATGATCGCCCGCACGGTGCTGGCCCAGGGCAAGCCGATGGACGCGCTCAAGGCGCTGATGGCCATCGGCCGCGGGGCCAAGGGCAAGGCGGAGCTGCCCTACCTGCTCGGCCGCGTCGAGGAGGAGCTCGGCGAGTTCAAGGACGCGGAGAAGCATTACCGCGAGGCGATGAAGCTCAAGCCGAAGTTCTTCAAGCCGTACCTGCACCTGAGCCGCATCTTCATGAAGCAGAACGAGCAGAAGAAGGCGCTGGAGGTGCTGCGCACCGCCCAGAAAAAGATCCCCAAGTCTGGCGTGGTGCTCAACGCCCAGGGCGAGATCTACCTGGCGGGCAAGCACCTGAAGAAGGCGCTGAGCAAGTTCCAGCGCGCGCTGCGCAAGGACCCCAACCTGAACCTGGCCATCTTCAACATGGCCAACACGCTGTTCGAGCTGGGGAACATGAAGAAGGCGCGCAAGCGGTACGAGGAGCTGCAGAAGCGGGACAACAAGTTCCCCGGGTTGGCGGCCAAGATGGCGGACCTGATGACCCGGCTCGAGGATCACGCGGCCGCCTCCAAGCAGTGGGACATCGCCCTGAAGCAGGAGAAGCCCACGCTGGAGCGCCGCATCAAGGCCGCGCGCAGCTACGTCGACGCCGGCTATTACAAGAAGGCCCTGACCCAGACCGAGCTGGCCCTGCGCCAGGACGCCTCCATCGCCGAGGCCAAGGCGATCCGCGCCGAGGCGCTGCTGGCCACCAACGAGCTGGGCGACGCGCTGGTGGAGATCAAGGGCGCGCTGGACCGCGAGCAGCTGGCCAAGTACTTCGTCACCCTGGGCCGGGTGCTGCTGGCGCTGCACAAGGAGCTCGAGGCCATCGACGCCTACACCAGCGCGCTGAAGCGGGACCCTTCGCTGGTGGCGATCCAGGCAGAGCGCGCCATCCTCCTGGTGAAGAACGGCACGGTCAAGGACGGCCTGAAGCAGCTCAGGAAGGTGGTCTCCTCCTTCTCCGGCAGGGCCGACATCCACTTCTGGATGGGGTGGGCGTACTACGACCTCGGCGAGGAGAACAAGGCGCTGACGGCGTTCCGCACCGCGGCGGCCAAGGACGCGAGCATGGGCCAGGCGCACTACCGAATCGCCTTGATTCTGTACGATCGCCGGAAGCTCGGCTCGGCCGTGCCGCTGTTCAAGCGGGCCATCAAGACCTACAAGGAAGTGAAGGGCAAGCAGTCGCCGTCCTGGTACGAGGACTCGGTGCTGCAGCTCGGCTTCATCTACGAGAAGCAGCGGCTGCGCAAGCAGGCCATCGAGACCTACAAGAAGTACCTCGAGGTGGCCAACCCTCACGCCGCCATGCGCCAGGAAGTGACCAAGCGGCTGAAGAACTACGGGGTGAACCTGGAAGAGGACGAGTTCTAGCCCCCGGGCCCACTCCCCCCCCCGCTTCCCATGCCTCCCACCTCCGTCATTCTCGGCACCGCCGGGCATATCGACCACGGCAAGACCGCCCTGGTCAAGGGCCTGTCCGGCATCGACACCGACCGGCTCAAGGAGGAGCGCCGCCGCGGCATCACCATCGAGCTCGGCTTCGCCCACCTGCGCCTGGGTGACACGCTGCTCGGTATCGTGGACGTGCCGGGCCACGAGCGCTTCATCAAGAGCATGGTGGCCGGCGCCGGGGGCATCGACCTGGTGATGCTGGTGGTGGCCGCGGACGAGGGCGTGATGCCCCAGACCCGCGAGCACCTCGACATCTGCCAGCTGCTCGGCGTGCAGCGCGGCCTGGTGGCCCTGACCAAGAGCGACCTGGTGGACGCCGAGTGGCTCGAGCTGGTGGCCGACGATCTGGCGCAGACCCTGGAGGACACCTTCCTGCAGGGCGCGCCCATCATCCCCTGCTCCGCGCACACGGGGCACGGCATGGAGGCCCTCAAGGAGGAGCTGTCAGCGCAGGCCGCCCGGGTGCGGCCGCGAGACGCCAGCGGGCTGCTGCGCCTGCCCCTGGATCGGGTGTTCACCATCAAGGGCTTCGGCACGGTGGTCACAGGAACCCTGCTGTCGGGCAGCGTCGCCGTCGGCGATGAGCTGTCCGTGCTGCCCACCGGCGTGGGCGGCAAGGTGCGCGGCGTGGAGGTGCACGGCGGGGCGGTGGAGCGCGCGGTGGCAGGGCAGCGCACCGCCGTGAACCTGGGGGGCGTGGACCGCCAGCAGATCGTGCGCGGCGAGGTGTTGGTGCGCCCCGGGACCCTGTCCCCGTCGCACATGCTCGACGCCACGGTGCACCTGCTGCCGGGCACCGCCAAGGGCTTCGCCCGCCGCACCAAGGTGCTGTTCCACCTCGGCACGCGCCAGCAGGAGGGCGCCTGCGTGCTGCTGGATCCGATCAAGCTCGAGCCCGGGGGCGAGGCCCTGGCCCAGCTGCGGTTCGAGACGCCGGTGGTGGCGCTGCCCGGCGACCGGTTCATCCTGCGTGGCTTCCGCAAGCAGCTCAACTACGGCACCACCATCGGCGGCGGCACGGTGATCCGCGCACTGTCACGAAAGGCCCGCCCCAGGGACAAGGGGCTGCTGGCGTTGCTGGGCCGCATGGAGGCCGCCGAGCCGGTGGACCGGGTGGGGCTCGAGGTGCTCGCCGCGGGGCGGGAGGGGCTGTCGCGCGCCGCGCTGCAGGAGCGGATCCCGCTGGTGCCGTCGGCCCTGGATCGTGCCCTGCAGCGGCTCAAGGAGCTGGGCCAGGTGGTGCAGTTCGACCGCGAGCGCGGGGCCGTGATCCACGCCGAGCCGTTTACCGAGCTGGGGACCCGGGCCCTGGCGCTGGTGGACGCGTTTCACGCCGACTCGCCGCTGGAGGCGGGCCTCGGCAAGGAGGAGCTGCGCACGCGCCTCGGCCGGGATCTCGAGCCGAGGCTGCTTCACGCGCTGCTGTCCGACCTGTCCAGGCGCAAGGAGCTGGTGGTGGAGCAGCACACCTGCCGCCGGCCCGACCACCAGGTCAAGGCGGCGGCATCCGCCCTGCGACCCCTGGCTGGACGTATCGGCCGGATCTATCGTGACGCCGGGCTCGCGCCGCCCAAGGAGGCGGCCCTGGTTCAGCAGACCGGGGAGGACCCGGAGCTGGTGGCCTCGGCCCTCAAGCTGCTGACCGAGGAGGGGGAGCTGATCAAGGCGGGCCCGCTGCTGTTCGCGGTCGGGGCGGTGGAGGGGCTGCGAATCCGGCTGGTCGAATTCCTCCAGCGTGAGGAGGCCATCACCCCGGCCCAGTTCAAGGACCTGGTGGGGCAGAGCCGCAAGTTCACCATCCCCCTGGCGGAGTATTTCGACGCCCAAAAGGTGACCTTGCGCATCGGGGATATCCGCAAACTGCGCGGTTGAGCCGGAGATCCGTCAGAGCGTAAACAGGCATTTCAGGTATAGTTTGTCCACAGGCCATTGGAGGCAGCAAACCCCCTGGAATCCTGTGGAAAACTTGTTGACAGGTTGCTGATTCCGCGTGAGCCGGTTCTGGGAACCCGCCGGAAATTCAACGCTTTTTAACAACGTTTTAGTTTTCCACTATTTGTGGACTCCAAATGAGTTGGTCCGGGATATGCACAGGGCCTGATACTGTTGTGTCCATTACGTTACATTGGCCTTACGTAACCTGGATCACCAAAAAACAGATCAGAGAGCTCGGGGATCGATCCCCAGCGCACGCATCTTTTTGTACAGATGGCTGCGCTCGACCTGCAGGTCGGAAGCGGCCCTGGCCACCTGTCCCTCGTGGGCCTTGAGCGCGGCGATGATCAGCTCTCGTTCGGTGGACGAGAGCATCTCCTTGAGCGAGACGCCGCCACGGTAGGTGCCGCCCACGGCCCGCACCGTGGGCAGCGCAGCCTGCACATCCTGGGCGGTGATGGTGTCGCCCAGGGCCAGGATGGCCAGGCGCTCCATCATATTCTTCAGCTCGCGGATGTTGCCCGGCCAGTCATGTTGCATCAGCAGGGAGATCGCTCCGTCGTCCACATCCTCGATGGGCAGCTCGTTGGCCTCGCAGGCCATGCTCAGGAAGTGCCGGCACAGGGCCGGGATGTCCTCCCTGTGCTCCCGCAGGGCCGGCAGCGCCACGGGTACCACGTTGAGTCGGTAGTACAGATCCTCGCGGAAGGTGCCCGCCTGGATCTCCGCGGCCAGGTCCTTGTTGGTCGCCGCCAGGACCCGCACGTCCACCTGGATCACCCGCGCCCCCCCTACCCGCTCGATCTCCCCCTCCTGCAGCGCGCGCAGCACCTTGGCCTGGGCCTTGAGGCTCATGTCGCCGATCTCGTCCAGCAGCAGCGTGCCGCTGTGGGCCAGCTCGAACTTTCCCTTGCGCATGGTGGTGGCCCCGGAAAAGGCGCCCTTCTCATGGCCGAACAGCTCGCTCTCGATGAGCTCACTCGGGATGGCCGCGCAGTTGACCTTGATGAACGGGCCCTCGGCGCGGCGGCTCTGGCGGTGGATGGCCCGGGCCACGAGCTCCTTGCCGGTGCCGTTGGGCCCGGTGATCAGCACCCGGCCCATGGTGGGGGCAGTCTTGTCGATGGTGGCGAAGATGGCCTTCATGGCCGGGCTGTCGCCGATCATCTCGCCGGCCTCCCCCGTCTGGCGGCGCAGGGCGTCGTTCTCCTGGCGCAGGCGGGTCAGCGACAGCGCGTTGTCCATGGTCAGCAGGATCCGCTCGGTGCTGATCGGTTTTTCGATGAAGTCCACCGCCCCGAGGCGGGTCGCCTGCACCGCGGCCTCGATGGTGGCGTTGCCGCTCATCATGATCACGGGAAGGTCCGGGCGCTGTTGTCGTAGCATTTCGAGGACCTGAATCCCGTCCATCTCAGGCATGACCACGTCCAGCAATACAAGATCCGGCCCCTCGGAGCCCACCTTCTCCAGCGCGATGGAGCCAGAGCCCGCCACCTCGGCGCGGTACCCCTCAACCTCCAGCGCGCGCTTGAGCGAGGTGAGGATGTTGGGCTCGTCATCGACGATGAGGACAGTGGCCGGGCTCATGGTTTATTCCTTGGCAAATATAGGCGTTTTCAGGGGTCAGGAGTCCAAGGTAACGCGTTGACAGAGATGTTCAACCCGTCATACCTTGAGTACCCTCACAAGGCTCGAGTGTATATAAGGAGGACATGACATGCTGCGCACGCTCCCCAGCATCACTGCTCTGATGATCGTGATGCTGGCTCTCGCTGGTTGCCCGCCCAAGTACCCGAACTGCAAGAAGGACGAGCACTGCAAGGAGGGCGAGTACTGCGTAAACCAGCTCTGCCAGCAGTGCCGCGCCAGCACCGATTGCCCCAAGGGGCAGCAGTGCAACAAGGGCCGCTGCGACCCGATCCCCGGCTACTGCGAGGACAACAGCCAGTGCGGCGAGGGGGAGGCCTGCATCGACAACCGCTGCGGTCCCTGCAGCGCCGACGGCCAGTGCGGTACAGGCAGCCGCTGCTCCGGCGGCAAGTGCCTACAGCCAGGCCAGTGTGAGACCGACGCCGACTGCCCCGAGAACCACGAGTGCCAGAACGGCTCCTGCGTGGCGCCACCGCCCGAGACCAACGTGGGCACCGACCCGTGTTCCAAGCTCGGCATGAGCCCGCTGCCCACCATCTTCTTCGACTTCGACGAGTTCGTGCTCACCAGCGAGGCCACCAGCGCGCTGCAGCAGGCGGCCAACTGCCTGAAGAAGGTGCCGAACATGAACGTGCGAATGGAGGGGCACTGTGACCCGCGCGGCACCGAGGAGTACAACCTGGCCCTCGGCGACCGCCGCGCCCGCTCGGTCAAGCGCTACCTCAAGCGGCTGGGCGTGCCCTCGCGCAAGCTGCGCACCGTCTCCAAGGGCAAGCTGGAGGCCACGGGCTACAACGAGTCCACCTGGGGCAGGGACCGCAAGGTCGTCTTCATCTGGGAGTAGGTGGGGCCTTGGACATGACGAGACGTAGGACGAGGAGCGCCTGGGCGACCATGCTGCTGGCCGCAGGGATGCTGCTGCTCGGAGGGTGCTGGACCACCAAGGAGCAGGGGCAGGCGCTGCGCAAGGACGTGGACAAGCTCAAGGCCGAGCTGGCCAAGGCGCAGCAGCAATCCAAGGAGGAGCGGATCAAGCTGCAGAAGGTGCTGGAGCAGGCCACCGCCCTGCTCACGCACAACAGCGCCGACGTGGGCGCCCAGGTGGAGCGGATGCAGGCCAAGCTCGACCGCATGTCCGGCACGGTGGAGGAGAACAAGGTCGGGATCAAGGAGCTGCAGGACAAGTTCAAGGACTGGGTCGCCAAGATGGACGTGAAGGTGGAGGGGCTGAGCGGCCAGGCCGCCGGGGCCAAGAACGCCCCGGTGCCCGAGGACAAGGACGCCCTGTTCACCAAGGCCAAGGCGAAATACGACGCCTCGGATCACCAGGAGGCGCGCCGGCTGCTTCGGCACTTCATCAACCGCTTCGCCGATGACAAGCGGGTGGACCAGGCCCAGCTGATGGTGGGCGAGAGCTACTTCGCCGAGCAGAAGTTCGCGCCGGCAATCGTCGAGCTGAAGAAGATCGTGGACAAGCACAAGCAGAGCAAGCTGGTGCCGGACGCGCTGTTCAAGATCGGCATGGCGTTCTACCAGCTGAAGTTCTGCTCCGACGCCCAGCTCTTCCTGGGTCAGATCCTCAAGAAGCACCCGCGGCACGCCCAGGTGAAGCGGGCCAAGAAGGTGCTCGGCCTGATCAAGCGGTACCGGCGCAACCGGAACGTTTGCAGGCCCTGAGTTTTATTAGAACCCAACCTGAAGTTTTATTTCGATTCAGTTTTACTGCAGTTTGTACGGGTATGTGAACCGGAACGGCTCGCCGCTGAAGCGCGGGAAGCGCAGCTTGTTCACCCCCGCGAGCACGCAGAACGCGGTGGCCGTGCCAGCGAACCGGCCCACCACGTTGGCGTCGGCGGAGCCGTCGCGTCGAACGTAGACGCTGACCTTGATCACGCCGGCCTTCTGGTACTTCTCGTAGCACGACGCCACCCGGGGCATGGCCCGGCGCATGGTGCGCTGGACCTGGGACTTGGACGGGTACTTGGGCAACGAGCTGCGCGATGAAGCGGCGGGGCGGGCTTTGCGCCGTCGTCGCGATGAGCTGGCGGCGAGGATGTCGTCGGCGCTGGAGTTGCTGCCGCCGGAGGACGAGGAGCGGCGTCGTCGTCGCGATGAGCTGGCGGCGAGGATGTCGTCGGCGCTGGAGTCGCTGCCGCCGGATGAGGAGGTGGAGCGTGAGCGACGTTTGGAGCGCGCGCCGAGGATGAGGGCGTCGACGTCGTCGTTGGACGAGGAGCGCCGGCGCCTGGTGCGCGAGGCGGTGCGGCGGCGCTTCTTGCGCTTCGGCTTCGCCTTGGGCTTCGGCTTTGGCTTGGGCGCGGGCGTGGCTGCGGCGGCCTGTCCCGGCTCGTCGGGTTGTTCGGCGGGCGCCGCGGCCACGGCGGGTTTTGCTGGCGCCGCAGCCGGCTCGGGCGCTGCCCTGGGCTCGGGCGCGGGCGCGGCAGGAGCGGGCGAGGGGGCGGGCTTGGGCTTCGGCTTCGGCGCCGCCGCCACCTTCACCGGCTCGGGCTTCTCCTCGACACGGCGCGCCTTGGGCTTCGGCGCCGCGGCCTTGGCCGCCGCCACCGCCGCCCTGGCCTGCGCCTCGTTGGCCTTGGCCGCTGCCACGGCCGTGGCTTGATCCGTCGAGGAGCCGGAGCGCGCCAGGAAGACGCCGAAGACGATGGCCAGCGCCACCACCATTCCGCCCCCCACTGCTGCGGCGATGGCGATCTTGCCGGTGGTCCAGAAGGGGGGCTTGTCCTTGGTGATCAGGTGAGCGTCCGCCATGGGCGCGGCCGGCGGCGCGGCTGCCACGGGCGCCCCGGCTGCCACGGGCGCCCCGGGCAAGGAGGGCTCGTTCAGGATCGGCCCCGGGGTGATGAGGGGGATGCTCTCGTCGCGCTGGTGGTCAGATATCGGGGCCAACGAGGAGAGGGAGACCGCTGAATCCTCGCCGCTGTTCGCCGCCGGAGGCGCGCCCGCCGGCGTGGGCGGTGGCGCCCCCCCGGGTGCGGCCGCAGGCGTGGGCTTGGCGAACAGCGGGCCCGGCTCGGACATGGCGCCGCGGATGCCCTGGATCTTCATCGATCCCGTGGGGTGGCGCGGCACGCCGGTGGGCGCCGGCAGCCACGCCTTGCGCGGCTCCATCCGGGGGATGGGGGCTGCTGGCTGGGGCGCGGGCCCGGTCATGTACGGGTTCTGAAACTCCGGCTGCGGCTGGGGTTGTTCGGGATCCCAGCCGCCCTGCAGCGTGGGCTTGTGCGGCGCCTCGTCGCCGCGGCCGCCGCCGCCGCGAGCATCGTAGGCCACGGGCGCAGGCTGGGGGCGCGGCGCCTGGTATCGGAAGTTGGTCGGCTCCTCCGCCTCGCCTGGCTCCCCGTACGGGTCGGCGTTCACCTCGCCGTCGCCGCCCAGGGTGTGGACCTGCGTCTCGGCGCTGGTGGCGTCGTCGTCGTCCGTGGGGCCTGCCAGGTCCTCACCCTCGGGCCACTGGATCGCGTCATCGCCGCTGCGGGGAGGCAGGTCGACCACATCCTGCCGGCCCTCGTCCCAGTTGGCGGTGGGCTCATCACCGGAGTAGTCGCCAAAGGGCGCGTCTCCGGCGGGCTGATCCATGCCAGCGTAGTCGTACTCACCAGGCTCATAGGCGGCGGTGGGCTCCTCGGCCAACAGGTCCGCGAAGGCGGGCACATCCTCCAGCCGCCGCCACTCGGGATCGCCCGAACGCCACAGGTAGGTGCGGAAGTGCACCTGGCCCGATTCGAAGTACTGGCGGATCTGGTCGTTGGACAGCGGGCCGTGGGGCTTCTGGTCGATCACCGCGTACCAGGCCTGGTCCCGCTCCTCTTCGCCGGGCAGGTCGGACTTCTCCATCGTGACCGAGCCGGTGCGGTCGCCCTGCTCCGGAAGCACCGTGAACGCGTTGGTGCAACGGGCCACGATGATGCCGCCGCAGCGCTTGCAGGTGGCGCGGAACCGGCGGCCCTTGACCTTGTCGCTGCTCACGCGATAGCGCGCACCGCAGCCGTGGCAGACTACCTTTATCTTGTCGCCCACCTGAACTTCGCTCTCGGTCATACTTCTGCTGTCTGGACCCGGGTCCACGGGGGGAGGTTTCTCCTTGGCCAACTCCTCTAGTGGCCAGTATATAACGCAATGGGCTTCGGGACGAGAACACGCCGCCGTTGCCCCTCGATCCTGTTTGACCCCTCAACCCGGCCGGGCCTTGGCCCGACCTGCAAGGCGAGCGCATGTCCACGACCCACTCCGCACCGCTGACGCTCCAGAGCGAATTTACACCCCAGGGCGATCAGCCTCGGGCCATCGAGGAGCTGTGCAAGGGGCTGGCCCGGGGGGATCAACACCAGATTTTGCAGGGCATCACCGGCAGCGGCAAGACCTTCACCATGGGCTGCGTCATCCAGGAGGTACAGCGTCCCACCCTGCTCATCGCCCATAACAAGACCCTGGCGGCCCAGCTGTACGGCGAGTTCCGCGACCTGTTTCCCAACAACGCGGTTCACTATTTCGTCAGCTATTACGACTACTACCAGCCCGAAGCATATGTGCCGAGCTCGGACACCTATATCGAGAAGGACGCCATCATCAACGATGATATCGACCGGATGCGACATGCCGCCACCAGCGCGCTGCTGTCCCGCCGTGACGTGATCATCGTGGCCTCGGTGTCGTGCATCTTCGGCATCGGCAGCGCCGAGGCGTACTACGGCATGCTCATCGACCTGCAGGTGGGGCAGACCCTGGATCGGGACCACCTGCTGCGCCGGCTGGTGGACATCCAGTACGACCGCAACGACCTGGATTTTCACCGCGGCACCTTTCGCGTCCGCGGCGACGTGGTGGAGATCTTCCCGGCCAGCGAGGAGGAGCGCGCGGTGCGCGTGGAGTTCTTCGGCGACGAGGTTGAGAGCCTGGTCTGGGTAGATCCCTTGCGCGGGCGGGTGCTCGAGCCGGTGGACCGGGTGCCGATCTACCCGTCGAGCCATTACGTGGTGCCCGACCAGCAGCGCAAGACCGCCATCGAGAGCATCCGCGACGAGCTGGCCGGGCGGCTGGTGGACCTGCAGGGGGAGATGCAGCTGCTGGAGGCCCAGCGGCTCGAGCAGCGCACGCTGTTCGACCTGGAGATGATGGAGCAGATGGGGTACTGCACCGGCATCGAGAACTACTCGCGCCACCTGTCCGGGCGCAGCCAGGGGGAGCCGCCGCCGACCCTCATGGACTACTTCCCGGACGACTACCTGCTGATCGTCGACGAGAGCCACCAGACCGTGCCGCAGGTGCAGGCCATGTACCGCGGCGACCGCAGCCGCAAGGAGACGCTGGTGGAGTTCGGCTTCCGGCTGCCTTCGGCGCTGGACAACCGGCCGCTCAAGTTCGAGGAGTTTTGCGGCAAGATCGGCCAGGCGCTCTACACCTCGGCCACGCCCGGAAACTGGGAGCTGGAGCAGACCGGTGGCGTGGTCGTGGAGCAGATCCTGCGGCCCACCGGCTTGCTCGACCCGTCGGTGGAGGTGCGCCCGGTGGCCGAGCAGGTGGACGACCTGCTGGAGGAGATCCGCCGCCGCGTGGAGCGGCAGGAGCGGGTGCTGGTCACCACCCTGACCAAGCGCATGTCCGAGGACCTGACCGAGTACTACCAGGACGTGGGCCTCAAGGTGCGCTACCTGCATTCGGACGTGGACACCCTCGAGCGGGTGGAGATCATCCGCGACCTGCGCAAGGGGGTGTTCGACGTGCTCATCGGCATCAACCTGCTGCGCGAGGGGCTCGACCTGCCGGAGGTGTCGCTGGTGGCCATCCTGGACGCGGACAAGCAGGGGTTCTTGCGCAGCGAGCGGTCGCTGATTCAGACCATCGGGCGCGCTGCGCGCAACGTGGACGGCACGGTGCTGATGTACGCGGACAAGATCACGCCGGCCATGAAGTTCGCCATCGACGAGACCAACCGGCGCCGCGAGACCCAGGCGGCCCACAACGAGGCTCACGGGGTGGTGCCCCGCACGGTTCAGCGGCCGATCCTCGACCTGGCGTCCGCGGTGGGCGGCGGGGCCGAGGGAGCGGCGGGTGACGAGGCGCAGACCCTGGCGCCCGACGAGCTGCCGGCGAAGGTCGAGGAGCTGCGCAAGGAGATGTACGAGGCGGCCGCGGCGCTGGATTTCGAGAAGGCGGCGCAGCTGCGCGATCGGGTGCGGGAGCTGACCGAGGCCGAGCTGCTGTTCAAGGACCCCGGGCCTGCGCGTCGTCGGGCGCAGCGCAGCCGCCGGCGGCCGCGGCGGTAGGCACCCGATGCGCAAACGTCACCGACAGCATCTCAACCCGCTGAAGATGACCGCCCTGGTGGCGCGGGAGGCGCCGCTCGAGCTGCCGCCCGGCCGCCCGGTGGAGGTGGAGCTCGGCTGCGGCGATGCGCGGTTCACCATCGAGCGGGCTGGCCATCGGCCCGAGGCGCTGTGCGTGGGGCTCGACATCCGCGAGCTGTTCCTGCAGGACGCCCGCGAGCTGCAAGCCGAGGCCGGGGTGGACAACGTACACCTGGAGGCCTCCAACTTTCTGGTGGACATCGACCGCCTGTTCGAGCCGGGGCGGGTGGACCGCTTCTTCGTCAACTTCCCCGACCCCTGGTTCAAGCGGCGCCAGCGCAACCGGCGCTGGCTCACCGCCGAGGCCATCGACCACATGGCGCGGGCCCTGGTCCCGGGCGGCGAGCTGTTCTTCCAGAGCGACGTGTGGGACATCACCATCGAGACCTTCGCCCTGCTCGAGGCGTGCGAGGCGCTGCGCAATACGCGCGGGCCGTGGACCTTCCACGGCGACAGTCCCTTCGAGGCGCGCTCTACCCGCGAGGTGATCTGCACCGACGAGGGCAAACAGATCTGGCGGCTGCTCTTCAAAAAAAATGTCAAGTAGGGGGGTCAGACCCCCCCATATGACACTTTTGTGGAGGGCTGAAAAATGTCAAGTAGGGGGGTCAGACCCCTCCATATGACATTTTAGCTGGTGGAGTTTTGCTCGAACCAGTGGGCCAGTTCGGGTGCGTCGAGGTCGCCGTTGGTGACGGCGGCTTGCACCCGCGCCAGGTCGGCCGGGGTGTCCAGGTCGGCCCATGGTTCGATGGTGGCGGTGGTCAGGCCGCGCTGCTCGAGGCGCCCGCGGGTGCGCGCGAGGGTGTCGGGGCTGCTCCAGGGCAGGTCGTCCAGCAGGTCCTCGTCGGGGGTGCGGCCCACGCCGATGAGGTAGAAGCCGCCGTCGTCGGCCGGGCCGAGCACAGCGTCAGCGTCGGCCAGGGCATCGCGGGCCTGCTCGAGGCGCCCGGGGGGCAGCCCCGGCAGGTCGGTGCCCATGAGCAGCGACTGATCAGCAGCGTCGCTATGGCGTCGCAAGCAACGCACCATGCGCCGGCCCAGGTCGCCGTCTCCCTGGGGGACCTGCGGGATGGCCGGGGGCAGCGGCAGGTCAGCGGGCAGCGGGGCAGCCGCCGCCAACACCGGGCGCGCCCAGGGCAGGGCGTGGACCATTCGCACCATGTCCAGCAGCATGGCCCGCGCCACCGCCGCCGCGCCCGCTGGACCGACGGCAGGGATCAGACGTGTCTTGGCCGCCCCGGCCACTGGCGGGTTGGTGAAGATGACAACCGGGAGGTTCAAGAACGCTTTTTCCGCTTCAGGCCGAAGTAGGCCAGCTGCACCAGCTGCATCTCCAGATCTTCCAGGCGGGGGAACGAGCGGTCGAACTGCCACTGCAGCAGGACGCGCTCGATCATGCCGATGTGCGCGTAGGCCACGAGCATCGGGTCCAGATCCTCGCGGAACAGCCCGAGGCGGACGCCGAGGCGGATGTTGTCGGCCTCCACCTCTGCCAGCCTCCGGTAGAAGTTGCGCACCATCTTCTCCAGCCGCTCGTCCATGCCCATGGACTCACGGTAGAGCAGCCGGACCAGATCGCGGTTGTCACGGAAGAGCGTCGAGATGCGGCGCGCCCCGGACTCAATCCGGGCGAAGAACTGCTCCCTGGTGCTGACCTCCTCGGCGATGGAGAGCCCCGCGTCGGTCACCAGCTCGAAGAAGCTCTGCATCAGCTCGTAGAAGATGGCCGGCTTCTCCGCGAAGTAGAGGTAGAAGGTGCCCTTGGCCACGCCCGCCGAGCGCGTGATGTCGTCCACGGTGGACGCGTGGAACCCCTTCTGACTGAATACCTGCCTCGCGGCGTCCAGCAGGCGGGTCTTGGGGCCGTCCTTAGCGCGCATGTCTCACCACTTCAGCCGTCCGTTTTTATTGACCTGAGCCGGCAAATCTGACCGGTCAGTCATGATTGGCCAGGCGCCCCGGACTGTCAAGATGGTCCGAGGTAGATTTCCGCTCATGCGCGAAGTATTTTGAGGGGATGGACCCTGACAACATATCCGCCGCTCGCGTTCAGGTTGGCTGCACCTCCACCGGCCGCCGGCGGGACGTGTACTTCAGCCGCTTCTCCACGCTGGAGTACGGACAGAGCTTCATCTTTCCGCCCAAGGCCTCGGTGCTGACCAAGCTGCGCACCCAGGCTCCCGATGGCTTCTCCTTCTTCGTTCGCGCCTGGCAGTGCATCACGCACCCGGCCGACAGCCCCACGTACGAGCGGCTCCCTCACGAGATCAAGGGTGACCCCCTGGGCTTCGGCGGCTTCCAGCTCAGCCCGGAGGTGGACAACGCCTGGCGCAACACCCTGCGCGCAGCGCGCAGGTTGGGCGCCGCCGGGGTGGTCTTCTCCACGCCGGCGTCCTTCACCCCCACGGCGAACAACCGGCAGAACATGTCCGCCTTCTTCGAGCGTATCGCCGCGGATGTAAGCGAGGCGGCGCTGACGCTGGTCTGGGAGCCGGCCGGGCTGTGGTCCCTGCCCGAGGTGGAGGCGCTGGCCTCTGACCTGGGCCTGATACCCTGCTGGGACCCCCTGGCGCGAGAGGTCTTCCCCGTCGGTGAGCAGGCTTACCTGCGCGTCACCAGCCTGGGTCGCCCGGTGGCGCCGTCGATCTCGGAGCTCTCCTGGCTCGCCGACGGTCTGCGGCAGTACGCCGCTGCAACCTGCATCTTCGATATGCCGTCGATGTTCTCCGATGCACAGCGGCTGGTGGAGCAGTTGGCCACAGGCTGAAGCCGGCATGTCACAGTCCATGTCAGCGGCCGAGTTGGACCTGGCGCTCGAGGAGCTGCGCCCGCTTCAAGGGGTGCAGCTGCAGCGGGTGGTGCAGCCCGACCCGCGCACTGTGTGCCTGCGGCTGATGCGCAGCTGGGTGCTGCTCGGCGCGCGCCCCGGGCGATGCCGCATCCACCTGCTGTCCGACCGCCCCGGAGCGCTGCCGCCGGAGCCCGGCCCGTTCTGCATGCTCCTGCGCAAGGTGCTGCTCAACAGCCGGCTGGTTTCCGTGCAGCGCCAGCAGGATGACAGGGTGGTGCGCCTGCAGTTTTTGGGCGGGACGTTGCTGGCGCAGCTGGTGGACCGGTGGGCCGACCTGCTGCTGCTGGATCCGGAGGACAAGATCCTGGGCAGCCTGACGGCGGTCCGGGGCGAGCTGCAGCAGGGCGCCCCGTATGTTCCGCTCTCGCCGCCGCCCCGTCGCGTCGACCCGGCCATCCGGCCCTGGGCCCGGAGCAGCGCTGACCTCGAGGCTCACTACCGGCGGCTCGACCGGGACTCTGTCCTGGAGGGGATGCGGACGCGAGTCAGGCGCGCGCTGAAGAAGGGGCGCCGGACGCTGAAGAAGGTGGAGGGAGACCTGGCGCGGTGCCATGAGGCGGACCAGCTGCGCAAGTGGGCGGATCTGCTCATGGCCCAACAGTCCCTGGTGCAGGGCCGGGGCCTCAGCTCCGTGGAGCTGCCCGACCTGTTCGAGCAGGACGGCCCGCCGGTGTCCATCCCGTTGGACCCGCGGCTCGGCGTCGTGGACAACGCCCAGGCCCTGTATCGCAAGCAGAGCCGCCTGACCCGGGGCGCGGAGCATGTGAACCGGAGGCTCGAGGCCGCCCGCCAGCGGGTGGCCGCGTTGCAGGACCTGGCCGCTGCGTTGCAGGAGGATTCAGAGTCCACTGCGGATGAGGCGGAGCTGCTGCGCCAGGTGGAGGCGCTGTGTCCTCCATCCCGCAGAGGCAAGCCGCGCGGCGGGAGCGCGGCCGGCGCGGCGCGGCTGCCGTACCACAGGTTCACCTCCAGCGATGGTCTGGAGGTCCTGGTGGGCCGCGGGGCCCGGGACAATCACCAGCTCACCTTTCAGGTGGCCCGGGGCAACGACCACTGGCTGCATGTGCGGGATCTGCCCGGCTGCCATGGGGTGGTCCGGACCCGGGGGGCCGATCCAGTGCCCCACCGGACCCTGCTCGAGGCGGCCACCCTGGTGGCGCACTTCAGCAAGGTCCGGGCGGGTGACACCGTGGAGGTGAGCCATACCCGGCGCAAAAACGTCAGGCCGGTGACCGGGGCGCCGGGCAAGGTCTATGTCTCGGACGCCAGGACCTTGAGAATCAAGGTGGAACAGGAGCGCCTGGATCGGCTGCTGGGGCGGGGCTGATCAGGTTATTAAGCCGGGCTTCCATGCCCCGGCGAGCTGTGCCTCGAAACGAGCGCCAGCAGATGAGATCCACCAACACCGCTGTGATCATGGCTGCAGGCACGGACCAGGAGATGAGCCAGCCCATGGCCAGGGCGGCGGCGGTGGCCAGCAGCGCGCCCGCGGTCAGGGCCCACAGCCAGCAGCGCCGCCTGGCGCCGGGGTGACGCAGGGATACCCGAACCTGGCAGCCCTCGTCCTGATCTTTCAGGTCCACCACCACCAGGGCCGGCGCCCGGGACAGAAATCCTCCCGTGCCCGAGAACCCTAACCGGCTGGAAGTGGACTCTTCCAGTCGAAGGGGGGCCTCTCTGGCGAAGCCAGTGAGCAGATGTTCAGTAATCCGGGGGGCCAGTGTGGCTGCAGACGCTGAAAGGTGGGTTTCCACCTCCACGTCGAACCTGTCAGGCATCGCCAGCAGAGTCCTCTGAGTGACGGTTTCTGTGGCGCTTCGGGAAGAGGTCTCGCCCTCGTAGAAGGCTTACTGCGCCAGGAAAGGCTACTTCTTACCCTTTTTCTTGGCGACCTTCTTCTTGGCCGGCTTCTTCTTGGCCGGAGCCTTCTTCTTGGCCGGCTTCTTCTTGGCCGGAGCCTTCTTCTTGGCCACCTTCTTCTTGGCCGGGGCCTTCTTCTTGGCCGGGGCCTTCTTCTTGGCCGGGGC
>CAZEFW010000159.1:0-22340 GCA_964511535.1 uncultured Myxococcales bacterium
GAAACGCATATCTACGTGCAATCGCTCGTGTGCCCCGTTGTCCTGCGGACACCCCGGCCGGCTGCGATGCACCTCGATGCCCAACGATACCCACCAGGCCGATAGACGACTGAGCCCTGCGAGGGCACGAGTACAGGCAATTGGCTGGCCATTGTCACTCAGACTGGCTCGAGGAACCCCGTAGCTGACAAATAGCTCCTGCATCACCTCCTTGACCGCATCGTGTGTGGGCCGGATCAGACGAACCGCCAGAACGTAACGGCTGGCGGCGTCGCGCACCGTTAGCGGCTCACACCGTGCACCATCGCTACTGCGCCACCACCCCTTGAAGTCCAGGGTCCACAGATCGTTCGGCTGCTCGGGCTTTACTGCTGGTGCCGTTGTGGGCCGCGCTTTGGGCTTGTTCCGGTGCTTAATGCGCCGGACCAACCCGGCCCGCTCCAGGATGCGTGCGATCGTTCTCTGGCTCGGTGCGTCCTTCCCATGGGCACGAAGCAGCAGCTCGTGAATCTTCTTTGGGCCACGCCGTGGCTTGTCCCGTCTCAGCTCGATCACTCGCATCACCATCTCGGCGCTGGTTTTCAGCGGCCAGTTGTGAGGCTGCCTCGAACGGTCGCACAGGCCCAACTCGCCTTGCTCCCGGTGCCGCTTTATCCACTTGCAGCCCGTCTTGCGGCTAATGCCGTACTCGCGGCACACCTCCGCAATGCTCCGGTCTGGATCTGCTGTTGCCTCCACAAATTCTTGCCTGAGTTTCATGGTCCTTTTCTCTTGCCAGGGCATCCCCGGAACATGCCCCGGCCGCACCGGAGGTGTAACCCATGTCCTGGCACTTCTGTTACCGATGTAGTGGCACCGGACCCGACATCGACTTCGACGAAGACTGGCCGGACGGACAGCCCCCCCACTCATGGTGACCACGCGCTATCAGTTCATGGCAGGGAAGGGCGCCGATACGCCCTGAGCCTGGACTCACCCGTCTGCTCTGAATGCACCGAAAATAGCCGTTTCCAGCCCGATGGGGAGGGTTCAAGCAAATCTGCCGCCTTGACACCCAGGCCTCCCGCTGCGGTTACTTGGATTTGCAGAGGAATTCGTGGCGGGAGTTCCTATGCTTCAAACCGGAAGGCGTTCTTGCCCCCGTGCTTGGCGCGGTACATGGCGCTGTCCGCGGAGGAGACGAGCTGGTCTGAATCCTGGCCGTCCCGGGGGAAGCTGGCCACGCCGATGCTGGCGCCCACCTGGCAAATGCTCCCCGCCAGCTTCATGGGTTCGCTGATGGCCTCCCGGATCCGCCTGGCAACCTGCTTTGCCTCGGCCCGATCCTGGAGGTCGGTGAGGATCAGGGTGAACTCGTCGCCGCCCAGGCGAGCCACCGTATCCGAGGCCCGGATGAGCCCCCGCAGCCGCCGGCCCACCTCCACCAGCAGCTCATCCCCGGCGTCGTGGCCGTGGGTGTCGTTGACCCCCTTGAACCCGTCCAGGTCAATGAAGAGCACGCAGAAGCTCCGCTCCTTACGCCGCGACAGCTCCAGCACTTGCTCCAGCCGGTCGAAGAAGAGCGCCCGGTTGGGCAGGCCGGTGAGCTCGTCGTAGTGGGCCATGCGGGTGAGCTTCTCCTGGAGCTTCTTGTGCTCGGTGATGTCCTCCTTGGCGGCCACGAAGTGGGTGATCTCGCCGTCATCTCCATACAGAGGCGAAATGGAGGAGAGCTCCCAGAGGCGCTCCCCGCCCTTGGAGCGGTTCTGAAACTCGCCGTGCCACTCGCGCCCGGACAGGAGGGTTCGCCACAGCTCCTCGTAATACTCGGGCGGATGCGCGCCACTGCTCAGGATGCGCGGGTTTTTACCCAGTACCTCGTCCTGGGAGTAGCCGGTCCTCCGGCAAAACCTGGGGTTGACGTACTCGATCGCGCCCTCCCGATCCGTGATGACAATGGCGGTGGCGCAATTCTCCACCGCCGTCTTGAACTGGCTCAGCTCGGCGGTGCGGTTGGCCACGGTCTCCTCAAGCTGCTCCTTGTGCAGCTTCAGCTCCTGCTCGCTGGCCCGGCGCATGGCCAGCTCCTGATTGGCCTCGTCCAGGGATGTCTGCATGCACCTGCTCGCCAGGGACTGCAGGCCCGAGGCCATGATCAGCAACACGGCGTTCCAGCCCAGGTGCCCCAGGGGGCCGTACTGAACCCTGGACGGGGGCAGTACGCTCCATGTCTCGGCAAGGAGCAGCCCCACGTCCAGCAGCAGGCACAGGCCCAGCGTGATCAGGCCCGCCCTTGTACTGAGCAGGAAGCCGGCTACGGCCACGACCACCACCGAAAACCAGATGGCCTGGCCCTCCATTCCGCCGCTTGTCCATGTCGCGAGCGCAATAAGAATCAGGAGCTGCAGCACCACGGTCCAGGACGCCGCCCCGAGTTGCCCCCACCGGGTGAGGTAAAAAATTCCGCCGCTGAATCCGAGAATGTAGCCCGAGATGAGCGCCAGACGCAGGTGGTGATCCGGGTTGGCCACGGGCAAAAAGACCAGGATCAGCGCCGCCACAAGGGATAATAACCCCTGGATCCAGATGACCTTCCTTGCCTGACGCCCCTGCTCGCCATCCGCGAATAACGGTGGCAAGAGCAACCGAAACAGTGCTGTCAGAGGGTGTGGTTCACACGTACTGATGACGTCCATCTCCATCACCTCCCGGTTCACCAGCTGAGCTTGAGCTCGGGAAACGGCCTGCCCGGCCTCGCGATCAAATACCCCTGAAGCAGGTCGCACCCGATCTCCGTACAGGTGCGTCGCTCAGCCTCGGTCTCGATCCCCTCGGCCACGGTGGCGATCCCCATGCCCCGGCACGCCTTCACAAATGACCGGACCATGCCCTGCTTGATGTGGGAGGCGTCGATGCCGCTGATCAGGGAGCGGTCAAGCTTGACGATGTTCGGCTTGAGGGCCGCGAACTTGGTCAGGCCCGCGTACCCGGCGCCCAGGTCATCCACCGCGATGCGGAACCCGAGGCGCTGTAACCGCCGCACCTTTTCCTCCGACTTGCTCAGGTTGATCAGAGTGCTGCGCTCGATGATCTCAAGCACCACCCTTTGAGACATGGATGTCAGCACCTCCGCTGGTTCCCCCAGCTGCTCATCGACCAGATCGTGGGGATGGAGGTTCAGGAAAAGCAGGGCGTCTGCCGGGGCCCCGGCGAAGGACCTCGCGGCCAGCTCGCGGGTGGTCCTCCCCAACAGGGGCAGGCGGTCCAGGCGCTCGGCCGCGGCCAGCACAGCGCCGGGATCCGGCAGCCGGGGCTCCTCGCTGCGCATGAGCGCCTCGTACCCTACCAGGGCCCCGTCCTTTGCCCGGACGATGGGCTGGAACGCCATCCACAGCGAGGCCAGCGCCGACTCGAAGGCCGCGTTCAGCTCCACCAGGTCGTCCCCATCCTTTGGCTCGGGGCCGGGCACGCCGTGGAACGCCTCGGTTTGGGGGACCTCTCGGTGGGCGGCGGCTGCCTGGGCCACGGTGTCTGCCAGCTGAGCTTGAGAGATGGGCTTGGTCAGGCAGCAGAACACCCCCTCCTCCGCCGTGGCCTTGATGTCGCGAAACTTTGGGAAGGCCGTGATCAGGACCAGCGGCACGTCAATCTCCAGGCAGCTGAAGACCCTCACGAGGTCCAGGCCGTTAATGCCGGGCATGGCAATGTCGGTCACGATGACGTCGAAGGGCCGGCGGGCGGCCTCGGGCGACCGTAGCACCAGCTTCAGTGCCTGCCGTGAATCGTTGACCGCCACGGTGTCGAACCCCTGCTCCGGGGCCAGGATGCGGGACACCATCCTGGTGATAAGCGGATCGTCATCCACCACCAGCACGCGGGTGGTTTTGGACTTACCGGCTGTGAATCGGCGGGAAGGCGGGACCTCGGAGTTGGTGAAATCTTCGTTGGTCATCACTGGCTTGTGCTCCATTGCTGTTGATGCCCCGAATAATTGCAACGGGCGTACCAGCTCGACCTGCTCCTCAACCTGCTGAAATTGTTGCGTGGGATTCCCGCGTAGGGGCGAGTGTCCGGCAAAGCCGGAAAAAATTGTCCGGCCAGGCCGGAAAGGCGGCTCAGACGCCGTACTTCTTGATCAGCTCGTAGAGCCTCGATTTGGACAGCCCGGAGATCTCGCGGGCTGCCTTGATCTTGCCGCCTGTGCGGCGCATCAACTGCTCCAGGTACCTGGCCTCGGCGGCCTCCGCCGCTTGTTGCCGGTAAGCCCCCAGGGCGGGCAAGTCTTCCAGGGCCGGGAGCTGGCCGTCATCCACGGATCCCGGCGGCCTGGTGCTGCTCGCGGTGCCGTTGACCGCCGCGGCCCGGATGGCCGCGGGCAGGTGCGTGGGATGCAGGATCGGATCCCCGCCCGCCGCGGACACCGCGCGCTCCACGGTGTTGTTCAGCTCCCGAACGTTGCCCGGCCAGGGGTACCGCTGCAGGGTGGCCATGAACTCCGGGGAGTGCCCCTTGGTCACGATCCCCTTGGCCGTGCACGCCCGGACCAGGAAACCCAGGAGAAGCTCCTGCAGGTCCTCGCCGCGCTCACGCAGCGGGGGCAGGTTGATGCAGAACGCGTTGAGCCTGAAGTGCAGGTCCTCGCGGAAGGTCCCGGCCTCCACCATGGCCGCCAGGTCCCGATTGGTGGCCGCGACCAGCCTGAAGTCGCTGCGCTGCTCACGGGAGGCTCCCACGGGCCTGAAGGTCTTCTCCTGCAGCACGCGCAGGAACGCACGCTGCACTTCCAGGGGCAGCTCCCCCACCTCGTCCAGGAAGAGGGTGCCGCCGTCCGCCTGCTTTATTAGCCCAACCTGCTCCCTGTCCGCGCCGGTGAAGGCGCCCTTGCGGTGCCCAAAGAGGGTGCTCTCCACCAGGTTGGCGGGCAGCGCCGCGCAGTCCACCACCACCAGGGCACTGCCGCGCCGGCCGCTGTTGGCGTGGATGGCCCGCGCGAACAGCTCCTTGCCGGTGCCTGTCTCTCCTGCCACCAGCACCGGCGAATCACCGGACGCCGCCTGCGCCACCTCATCCAGGCTGGCCGTGATGGCCGCACAGCCTCCCACGATCCCCACCCTGTCCAGGGCGATGACTGATGGCGCTTCCTGCTTCTCGGCCGCGTACTGCAGGGCCCGCCCAAGGGTCAGGGCAACCTCGTCGTTGTGGAACGGCTTACGCAGGTAGTCCCAGGCGCCGTACTTGAAGGCGGTCTCGGCGCTGTTTTCGTGATCCGATCCGGTGATGATGACCACCTCCGGGGCGCCCGGCGATGCCTTGAGGTCCGCGATGATGTCCAGGCCGTTTCCATCCGGGAGGTCCAGATCGAGCAGCACCACAGGCAAGGGAGCGGCGGCGGCCTGGTCCAGGGCCTCGGCCAGGTTTGCGGCCAGCGCCGCGGTGTGCCCCGCCCTGCGCAGGATGCGGGCGAGCATCTCGCGGATGTGCGGATCGTCGTCAACGACCAGGATCTCAGCCATGGATCACCCGCCGTCTCCCCCCGGCCCTTCGGCCGGGAGCATCACCCGGAAGGCAGCCCCTTTTGGGGCCCTGTCCTCGATCCAGATCCGGCCGCCGTGGGCCTCGGCCGCCAGCTTGCAGAAGGCCAAACCGAGCCCCCGGCTCTTTCGCGCATCCCGGTCCTGGTCCCGCTCCAGCCGCTCGTACACCTCGAACACCTGCTCACGCAGGTGCTCCGGCACCCCCGGGCCCTGGTCCAGCACGTCAATGGCCGCGTCCCCCTCGGGCGAGAGCCCTACCACCACCGTCACGGAGCTGCCCGGCGGGGTGTACTTGAGGGCGTTCTCCAGCAGGTTCTCCAGCACGCGCTGGACCAGATCAGGATCTAACTGCACCTCCGGTAGGCCGGCCGGCGCCTGCACCTCGATGGTGTGGCCCCCCAGCTCTGCCACGGCCCGCAGCGTACCCGCGGCCCCCTGCGCCAGGGCCGCCAGGTCAACCGGGCGCCGCCGCGGTGTGAGCTTGCGGTCCTCCAGCTGCAGCACGTCCAGGATGTTGATCACCATGCGGTGCATGGCCCGCGCCGAGTCAGCCACGTCATGCATGGCCTCCTCCGCGTCGCCCCCCGCGGGCACCTCGTCCATCAGGTAGTCGGTGTTGCCCATGATGGCGGCCAGCGGGTTCTTCAGGTCGTGCACGATCATCTGGACCAGGCGCTCCTTGAGCTGCTCCAGCTCCTTCTGCCGGTCCAAGCTCTGCTCGAGCTGATCATTGCGCTGCTCCAGCTCCACGCGCAGCTGGCGCAGGGCCAGGTGGGCCTCCACCCGGGCGTGCACCTCCTCGATCTGAAACGGCTTGGTCACATAGTCCACGCCGCCCGCCTGGAAGGCCTTCACCTTGTCCATGGTGTCGCTGAGCGCGCTGATGAAGATCACCGGGATGTCGCGGGTCTCCTCCCGCGCCTTGAGCCGCTGGCACACCTCGAACCCGTTCATCTCCGGCATGTTGATGTCCAGCAGGATCAGGTCGGGCGGCAGGCTCTCGATGGCCTGCAGGGCCAGCTTGCCGCTGGGCAGGGGGCGCGCGGAGTACCCCTTCTCCTTGAGCATGTTGGTGAGCATCTGGAGGTTCTCAACCGTGTCGTCCACGATGAGCACATCAGCCGGCCTGGCGGATGCCTCGGTCATTGTTCTCTCCCGGAGTTGAGCAGGGCGGTCATGGTTTCATACTCGAAGCGGTCGGCCATGCGGAGCAGCTGCGCCGCGGTCGCGGGCTCAAACTCGGCCATGCGCTTGATGGCCCCGGCCATCTTCTCCAGCTGACCCAGCCGGATGGCCTCCAGCAGCTCATCCACCAGGTCCATGGGCAAACGTTTGACCCCCTCCATCGGAGACTCAAGCGCCCGGGAGCTGGAGGTGGCCCGGGTGGACGCCGCCCGGGAGGGGTAGACGAAGTCGAGGTCCATGACCTCTCCTATCTTGTGAAACAGCTCCGCGTTGGCGTGGGGCCTGCCCAGAAACCCCTGGGCGCCGGCATCCAGGGCCTTCTGCCGCTGGTCCGAGGTCACGGACGCGGAGATGGCGACGATGGCTGCCTCGCACCCCGCGGCCCGCAACCGCCGGATCGCCTCCACCCCGCCGATGCCCGGCATGCGCAGGTCCATGAGGATCAGGTGCGGCCGCCAGGTTTCGTTGAAGGCGATGCCCACCTCGCCGCTGGACGCCAGGCGCGTCTCGAAGCCCACCTCGGCCAGGATGGCATCCAGCAGATCCCGGTTGGTCTCCGTATCATCCACGATGAGCACCCTGCGCCTCTGCTCGGTGGGCGCCAGGCTCACCGGGCTGGAGAGGCTGGGCTGGCCGTTGACCACTTCGGTTGAAGCTGGCGCTGCCCTGAACGAGAAGGTGAAGCAGCTCCCTCGCCCCACCGCGCTCTCCACCGTGAGATCGCCCCCCATGAGCCTGGCGAAGGCCAGGCTGATTGACATGCCCAGGCCAGTGCCACCCTGGCGCACGCCCTGGGCGGACTGTTCAAATGCCTCGAAAATTTTCTCCCGCATATCGGGTTCGATACCGGCGCCGGTGTCCTCCACTTCGATGTAGACCAACACGCCGCCGTCCTCCAACTCCCTGGATGACGCGCCCACGCTGATGCGCCCGCGCTGGGTGAACTTGTAGGCGTTGGAGAGCAGGTTGATCAGGACCTGCCGGACCTTGGCCGCGTCTCCCACCAGCTGGCGCGGCAGGTCCTCATCCTGGTGGAAGGCCAGGGTGAGCCCCTTGGAGGCGGCCAGCTCCTTGAACATGGCCCGTATCTCCCCGAGCAGGCCGTGCAGGTCAAAGCCGGCCTTCACCAGCTCCACCCGTCCGGCCTCGATCCTGGATGTCTCCAGGATGTCGTTGATCAGGGTCAGCAGGTGGTTGCCGCTCTCCTGGATGGTCTCCGCGTACCGGCGCGCCTCCCCCTCCAGGGCCGGGGCCCGGAGCAGGAGCTGGGCGTACCCGAGCACCGCGTTCATGGGGGTGCGGATCTCGTGGCTCATGCTGGCCAGGAAGGTGCTCTTGGCCTTGTTGGCGGCCTCGGCCTCCTCCTTTGCGGCCTCAAGCTCCCGGGTGCTGCGCTCCAGCTCCCCGGTGCGCCGGGCCACCAGCTCCTCCAGGTTCTCCTGGTGCTGCTCCAGCTCCTCTCTGATCCGGTTGGACTCGGTGATGTCTGTGAGCACGCCGACAAAGCCAACCAGCTCCTTGTCCTTGTTGCGCACCCGCTGGGCCAGGCCGATGACATGGCGAACCTGGCCATTCGGGTGAACGAACCGGTAGCTCAGCTTGTACGGCGCCTTGCCCTGAATGAAATCGGTCCAGGCCGCATAAACCCGCCCCGCGTCATCCGGGTGCAGGGTGGAGGCCCAGTCGCCGCCCCGTGCCTGCTCCACGGTGACCCCCATGATCTCCACGGCGCGCGGGTTGATGTACCTGCCGTTGCCCTCCGGATCAGCCTCCCAGATCCCCACTGGCGCGTTGTCCAGCAAGATCTCGTGGTGGAGCTCCACCTGCCGCAGCCTCGTCTCCCACTGCTTGCGCTCGGTGATGTCCTCCTTGACGCCCACGTAGTGGGTGATCTCCCCGTCCTGATCCCTGACGGCCGAGATGGACGCCGACTCCCAGAACAGCTCCCCGTCCTTCTTCTTGTTGTGAAGCTCTCCCCGCCACACCCCCCCCCGAGGTGACGGTGCCCCACAGCTCCTTGTAAAAGGAGGGCGGGTGGTCCCCGGACTGCAGGAACCTGGGGTTGCCGCCGATGGCCTCCTGCCGGCTGTAGCCGGTTATCTTGGAGAACATGGGGTTGACGTACTGGACGATCGCGTCCCGGTCGGCGATGACCACCGAGACCGGGCTGGCCTCAATGGCCCTGGAGAGGGTGCGCAGCTGGGTCTCTGCCTCGCGGCGCGCGGTGATGTCCTCGATGAGCCCGATGAGGGACTGAGGCCGCCCCTCCCCGTCACGGATCAACGAGGCGGTCACCTTGCCCCAGATCTCCTGGCCGTCCTTGCGGATGTATCGCTTCTCCACCTCGTACATCTCGCGCTCGCCGGCCGCCAGCTCACCCAGCGCCTTCCGGTCCGCGTCGACGTAGTCCGGGTGGGAGAGATCGGCGACTTTCATGGAGGCGAGCTCTTCCCCGGAGTACCCCATCATGGCCTGCAGCGCCGAGTTGGTGCTCATGAAGCGCCCGTCCATGCCCGCCTGGACGATGCCCACCGGGGCGTTCTCGTGGATGGCCCGGAAGTTCTTTTCGCTGGCAGCCAGGGCCTCGGTGCGCTCGGCCACCAGCTCCTCCAGCTGTTCCTTGTGCTGCCTCAGCTCACGCTCGGCCCGCCTCAACTCGGAAACGTCCTTCCTCGAGGCCCAGATGCGCACCAGCTGGCCGGCCTCGACCACGCCCTGCAGGGTCGCCAGAATGAAAATCTCCACGCCGGCCGCGGTGGTGACATGGATCTCGTGATCGTTGACGTGGTAACCGCCGCGGATGAACCGGGAGAAGAGGTCGTCAAAGGGCCAACCCTTGACGACGTCCCCCAGCCGCTGCCCCACGAACTCCTCCCGGGACAGCCCGGTACCCTTCCAGGACGCCTCGTTGGCATCCACGCAAACGCACCGCTTCAGGAGCTCGATCTGCTCTTCCTCCGGAAGGTCCGCGCTGTGCCCGGCCCGGGGCCGCCAGAGTGAGATCGAGTCGCTTGATGTGGTGAAGGCCTCGGATCTGAGCTCCCACGCCTCCTGCGCCTGGTTCTGGGCCTCCCTGGTGATGGTGATGTCGTGCACCGTGCCGATGCCGCGGACCAGCTCTCCGTCCTCCAGCTCGAGTTCCGCGCGCTCGTGGACCCACTTCACCTGGCCGTTGACCACGATGCGGTGGTCGATCTCGTAGGGCGCGCCCTCCAGGGCCGCGCTCCAGGCGCTGTCCACCAGGTCGCGGTCGTCCGGGTGGACAGCCTCCAGAAAAGCCTCATAGGTGAGCTTTGTTCCAGGGGCGATGCCGAAGATGCGGTAGGTCTGCTCCGACCACTCCAGCTCGTTCGCCTTCACATCCAGGCGCCAGCTGCCGATGTTGGCCACCTGCTGGGCCCTGTTCAGGAGGGGGTCTTTGTGGCCACTGATATCGCGGCAGGTGCAGCAGAGCAGACCGTCGGGCAGCGGCGAAACCCTGAGCGCCACTGGCACCAAGGTCCCATCCCCACGCTGGAGTTCCAGCTCACGTTCGCCCCCTCCCTTCTTCAGCATCGGCTCGAGTTCGGCAGGGCTGAGTTCGTTTGCGCCCGTGGCCGTGAGGCCAGCCATGGTCATCCGGCTCAGGTCAGCCGGTGCATACCCGAGCAGCGAAAACGCGGCGGCGTTGGCGTAAACGCACGCCCCGGCTCCGTCGAAGATCAGGATGCTGTAAGGAATAGAAGAAACGATGGAGCTATACAGATCCACACTCACGCTGTCACCCCGCCGACCACTATTTTTTTGGTTGAGCACGCTCCAGAATCGTGAACTCTATGCGGCCAAGCGTAGGAACCCTCGCCCTCATATTCCATTCTACGGCAAGTATCCGCCGCTCAAGCGGCGCGGGTCAAGGCTCGTGAATATCGTGAACCTCTCGCCAACGGCCTCTAATCGATTCTTTTGAGTGTGATCAGGACGTACGGGTCCGCGCGGGCGCCGGCGGAGAAGTGCCTGCCCGGTGGTGCTGATCAGGGAGTGCTTTTGACTTCGCGAGGGTCAGTCGGTCAGTCGGCCCAGTCCTCGTCAAAGCCGAGTTCGGGATCGGGGGCGGGAACGGGATCGGAAGCGGGAGCGGGGGCGGGATCGGGAGCGGGGGCGGGAGCGGGGGCCGAGGCTGACGCTGACGCTGACGCTGAGGCTGAGGCTGGCGCTGAGGCTGACGCTGACGCTGATGCTGAGGCTGAGGCTGCAGCTGCGGCTGAGGGTCTTTAGCCGTCCTGGCGGCTCCAGTCGTACGGGATGTCGTTGTCGTGGGGGTGGACCCGCATCTCGTCGGGGTCGTCGTAGTTGTACAGCTCGCTGGTGAGGTTGATCACCAGCGCCTCCTCGGCGGAGACGCACTTCCAGCCGTGGAGCACGCCCGGGGGTACGCGCACCCGCTCCATGGCGTGGGTGCCGAGGTAGAACTCGTCCACCTGCCCGCGGGTGGGCGATCCGTCCCGGTCGTCGTACAGCACCAGCAGGATCATGCCCGAGACGCAGGAGATCAGGTCGGTCTGGCGGATGTGCAGGTGCCACCCCTTGACCACCCCGGGGTAGGTCACCGACATGTAGACCTGCCCGAAGGCCTCGAAGTCCTCGTCGTCGCTGCGGACCAGCTCGGTGAGCCGCCCCCGCTGGTCCGGGATCGTGCGCAGGCCCTTGACGTTGACGCCGTCGATCACGCGTTACCTCCCTCGCTTCGTTGCTCGATGTAGGCGGCCAGCGCCTTGCGCCAGGGCTTCATCTGGCACAGGCCGCGCAGCCGCAGCAGGTGGTTGCTCAGCGCGGTGTAGCCGGCGCGGTGCGCCTCGGCGTTGAGCTCCACGTCGGCAACGGGCACCACCCCGCGCGGATCCTTGCCCGCCAGCATCAGCGCGCTGTGGGCCAGGTAATACCAGTTGGTCGTGCCGAGGCCTGTGGCGTGGTAGGTGCCGTGGTACGGCGTGCTCGCCAGGGCCAGCAGCTGCCGCGCCAGGTCGTCGGTCCAGGTGGGGGTGGTGAACCGGTCGTGCACGATGGTCAGCGGCTTGCCCGGCGCCGCCTCGTCCAGCACCCAGCTGACGAAGTTCTTGCGCCCGAGGCCGAACAGCGCCGCCACGCGTACGATGAAGTGCGCCGCGTGGGTCTCGCGCACCAGCAGCTCGGCGTGCAGCTTGGAGCGGCCGTAATGGTTGGGCGGCACGCCGGTGGGGCAGAACTCCTGGTACGCCTCGGTGGTGTTGCCGTCGAACACGTAGTCGGTGGAGATGTGCAGCAGGGTGGTGCCGGCCTCGGCAGCGGCCATGGCCGCGTTGTGCGCGCCCACGGTGTTGACCGCGTAGGTCAGCTCCGGCTCGGTCTCGGCCCGGTCCACGCTGCTCAGGGCGGCCGAGTTGATGATCAGATCGGCCGCGGCGTCCCGGGCGGCGCGGCGCAGGTCTGACAGCTCGCGCACGTCGCACTCGGCGCTGGAGGGGGCCTCCACGGCGACCCCCGCGTCCTGAAAGATGCGCTTGAGCGCGTGCCCCAGCAGGCCGCTGCCTCCCAGCAGCAGGGCGCGCTTCAGCGGGGTCTCGGCATCCATGTCCGGTGTTCCTCCTTGTTCGCCCCCGCCGGTGATTGTAGCAGCCTCACGAACCGCGCAGCACGACCTGGATGGTGCGCAACATCACGCTGTAGTCCAGCAGCAGCGACCAGGTGAGGATGTACTTCAGGTCGAGCTCCACCATCTCGTTGAACCGCCACTTTCGCTGCTTGTCGATCTGCCACAGCCCGGTGAGGCCGGGCTTGACGAACAGCCGCCCCTTTTGCCACTCGCTGTACTGCCGCAGCTCATCCTCCATGGGCGGCCGCGGCCCCACCATGGACATGTCCCCCTTGAGCACGTTGAGCAGCTGCGGCAGCTCGTCCACCTTGTGCCGCCGCAGCCAGCGCCCCAGCGGGGTCACCCGGGGGTCGTTGGGGATCAGGGTCAGCGGACCCTCGGCGATGTTCGCGTCGTCGTCCGCCTGGCCCCCCACCTGCATTGTGCGCAGCTTGATGATGGTGAACGGTCGGCCGAGCCGGCCGAAGCGTTTCTGCAGGAAGAAGATCGGCCCGCCATCTTGCAGCTTCACCGCCAGCCCGAGCAGCAGGATGAACGGCGCGCAGATCAGGGTGCCGGCCAGGGAGATTGCTATGTCCCCCAGCCGCTTGAGGATCAGCTTCACCCGGTAGAGCGAGGTGTGGGTCACGTCCGCCGCCGGGAACCCGCAGATCTCGTGGGTCCGCTCGGCGGCGTACGGGAACACGTCCAGGCTGGAGGCCACGTGCACCTCCAGGTTCTTCTCGTGGCTCTCGAGCACCAGCGGCACGTAGCTGCGGAAGGAGTGGTGCTGGGCGGCGAAGATGATGCCCCCCGGGTTGTGGTCCTGCACCATCTGGCGGAACCGGATCGCCACCGCCGGATCCAGGTCGTCGCCGTTGTCGTCGGGCATGGGCAGGGTGCCGGTCACCTCGTAGCCGCACAGGGGCTCGGCGGCGATGGCCTGCACCATGCTCCTGGAAGGCTCCACCTCGCCCACAACCAGCATGCGCCGCAGCAGCAGGTGGCGGCGCCAGAACCAGCGGAAGCCGGCCTTGATGGCCAGCCTGGACATGGCGGTGCCCAGGATGAGGCAGAAGTAGTACAGGATCAGCAGCAGCCTCGAGTAGACGAACCCCTCGCGGTACGCCGGCGCGAAGAAGAGCAGCACCGAGCCGGCCAGCGCGACCCACGTCACCGCCTTGACGGTCTGGGCCACGGTGCCGAGCCAGTCGAGGGAGCGCTCCACCCGGTACAGCCCGGTGGAGGTGTACATCACGAACAGCAGCAGGTTGGCGCCCCCGAGCAGCGGAACATAGGTGGAGATCTGGGTGGACACCGCAGGCAGCTCGCCCCCCAGCAGATCCCGCAGCACCAGGCAGATCAGGAACCCGCCGTTGAAGATGATCAGGTCCAGCAGCAGCAGCGCGATGATCAGGCTCTCGCGCACCACCCGCAGCACCGCGCGGCCCCCCCGGCTGTGCTTGTTCATGTAGCGCAGGGCGCTGCACAGGTGGTGCAGGCGCTCGATGTTGATCAGGCCGCCGTGGCTGCCCCGGCGGTAGCCGTGGGAGAAGCGCGCCTGGGGCACGTAGTACACCTTGTGCCCCGCCTCGCCCAGGCGCTTGGCCAGGTCCACGTCCTCGAAGTAGAGGAAGAACCGCTCGTCCATGGCGCCCACCGCCTCGGCGGCCTCGCGCCGGATCATCAGGCACGCGCCCTGGATCCAGTCCACCACCCGCTCCTCGTCGTGATCGAAGTCGACCATCAGGTGGTCCCGCTCGGCCTTGCTCTGGCGGGTGAACATGCCGAGGGGGGTGCGGCGCATCATCACCGCCGAGGCGGTGTAGAACCGGCGGCAGGAGGGCTGCACCTCGCCGTCGGCGTCCAGCAGCTTCCCCCCGGCCATTCCCGCGTCGGGGGTGCGGTCCATGAACTCCACCAGCGCCTCGATGGCGCCCGGCTCCACCTCGATGTCGGCGTTGAGCACCAGCAGGTAGGTCGAGTCGGTCTGCTCCAGGGCCTGGTTCACCGCCCGCCCGAAGCCGAGGTTCGCCTTGTTGGCCACCACCTCGAAGCGGTTGCCGTAGCGCCGGGTCACCATGGTGGCGCTGCCGTCGCTCGAGGCGTTGTCGATGACCAGCGTGCGGTAGGCGTGGCCGTCGAGCTCCTCGGGCAGCGAGTCGAGGCATCGACGCAGCTGTTTCCGGGTGTTGTAGTTGATGATGGCCAGCGCCACGTCCATTGCCGCTGTCTACCCCCTAGGAGGCCCCGGTCGCGAGGACCCGCTCGTACACTCCGGCGGTGACCTCTGCGGCCCTGGAGACGGTGTACCGCTCCATCACCCGGCGGCGCAGCGCCCGGGACGGCCCCCGCGCCAGCGCTCGCTCCACGGCCGCGCGGATGGAGCCCGTGTCCCCCGGATCGCAGTACTCCGCCTCGTCGCCCAGGTAGGCCCGGGCGTAGCCCTGCTCGGTGGAGACCACCGCGCAGCCAGCGGCCGCGGCCTCCATGCTCACGAGCCCGGCGGTCTCGAACCAGCTCGGCAGCGCGTGCACCGCCGCGGCGGCCATGGCCGAGGCCACCATGGGGCGGTCGAGCTGTCCCAGCAGCAGCGTGCGGGGCCGCGCCCCGGCGGCGCGGCTCACCATGCGCGTGTAGTGGCGGTGGCGCGGGTTGAAGCCGCCGGCCAGCACCAGCGGGACGTCGAGCGGCTCCAGGGCGTGAATCAGCGCCAGCTGGTTCTTGAGATCTTCCACCCGGCCGACGCAGAGCACGAAGTCCTTTACGCCGTAGCGCTCCACGAAGGGGGCCGGGTCCGCGGCCAGCGCCTCGGCTGGATCGATGCCCACCGGCACGATCTCCGAGCGAGCCGCGGACATGGTCACCTCGCCGAAGCGGCGCACCACCGCGGCGGCCTCCTGATCGGAGTTGAACACCAGCGCGGTGGAGTAGTTGAGCAGCCAGCGCTGCATGTCCTCGGTGCCCCGCAGCTGGGTGCGGCCCGAAGCGCTCACCGCAAGCTCCACCGCCTGGCGCGGCCGGGACAGCAGCGCGCCGGGCCCCTGGGTCCACAGGTTGAACAGCGCGCGCGCGTCCTCCAGCCGGCCGTCCTTGCGGCCGAGCACCTTGTAGGCGCCCCTGCCGAGGCCGCGTCGCCCCTCGTTGTTGTAGCGCTCCAGATCCTGGTAGATGGTGGATGTCACCAGGGGGAGGCCCATGCGGCGGGCCGCGCGCCCCTGCAGGAAGGGCTCGATGGGGCGGGAGAGGTTGAACAGGTGAACCAGGTCGAACCCGTCGGTGCGCGGCTCCAGGTCCAGGCACAGGCTCGCCGACTCGCCCAGCTCGTCCCTGAGGGTCAAGATCTGGCGCGTGTCGCCGCCCGGCTTGCGGAGCAGGTCAGGCCTGCCGCACAGGAGTATCCTGGGCCCGCTCAATAGAATCGCTCCCTGGGCGGCTGCTCTCGCCGGGTGGACCAGATCCGGTCCAGCCCCTCGCGCAGCCCCTGTCGACCCACGCCCGCCCAGCCGCCTCGCGCCAGCCAGAGCATGCTGAGCAGCGCCCCGAGGGGGAGCCGCCGCCCGGTGCCCAGGTGCTTGGCCGCGAAGCGCATGTAGGCGCCGTATACCCGCACCAGCCGCTCCGGGTGCCAGCGCGGGTTGCCGGTGTGTCGGATCTCCACCTCGTCCTCGACGCACACCGCGCGGCCCAGCTGCTGCACGCGGTAGCTCAGGTCCATGTCCTCGCCGTACAGGAAGTAGTCCTCGTCCAGCCCGTTGAGGCGGCGAAACAGCTCTGTCTCGGCCATCACCATGGCGCCCACCAGCCACTGCTGGTGCGCGGCGACCGGCGGCTGGCGGCCGAGCCAGCCTCGCACGAACACGCCCAGAGAGGGGTAGGGGGCCAGGGAGATCTGCCGGTGCCCCTCCTCGTTGAGCAGCGCCGGCCCCACCAGCCCGACCCCGGGTTGCCGCTCCAGGTGGTCGATGAGGCGCGCCAGGCAGTCGGGGCCGATGGCCGTGTCCGGGTTGACCAGGGCGGTGTAGCGCCCGCTGGCCATGGCGAGCCCCTGGTTCACCGCGGTGGCGAAGCCGCGGTTGTCCGGGTTGCGCACCACCTGGATCTCTTCGTGCCAGGAGGTCGCCGCCACGCTGCTGTCCGCGGAGTTGTTGTCGACGTAGATCACCTGCAGCCGGTCCAGGCCGGTGGAGCCGTACAGGGAGTCGAAACAGCGCCCCAGGCAGTTGGCGTGGTTGAAGCCCACCACGATGGCGGTCACGGAACGTTCAGGCATGTACAGGGAGTGTATACCAGGGTTGGGGAGGCGAGTCAGATGTTAGGTTGCAGGCAAATCAGTCGGGAGCCTGGATCCCCTGGGCCCTGCTGGCGCCTGGCTTGACGCTGTGAGCCGGCGACGCGTGAGCCATCACGAGACAGCCCGGTTTGCGGCTGGATCCCGTCACCTTGACGCTCCTGAGAGACCAAAGGATACTTTTAGCTGCTCACTACTATGATGAACAAGAGGGTGACAATGCTTAAATCGAAGCGTTATCAATACTTTTCCGCTTTCTGTCTGGTGCTGCTCGTGGCGTCCTTCGGCTGCAGCGACGACTCCGGCGGCGTCTGTACGCCAGGCGCAAGCAAGGCGTGCACATGCGCCGCAGGCGGCAGCGGCACCATGACCTGCACCGCCAGCGGGTCCGCATGGGGCACCTGCCAGTGCGCCAGCGACGGCGGGCTGGACGGCGCCATGGACGCCGCGACGAGCGAGGGCGGCGTCATGGAGGCCGGCGCCAGCGAGGCCGGCGCCACGGAGGCAGGGGCGGGAAACGAAGCCGGCGTCCAGGATGGCGGCGGCGACACCACGGTGGCAGACACGGGCCCGGTGGATGCCTCCGCGGCCAAGTACCCGTGGACCAAGGTCCCGACCCCGGGCAAGCCCGAGAGCCTGTACGACATCTGGGGGACCGGCCCCAGCAACATCTACGCCGTGGGGCAGAAGGGCACCATCCTGCGCTTCACCGGGCGCAAGTCCGGGACCCAGCCGTGGTGGACCGCTATCTCCTCTCCCACAACGAGTGACCTGCACGGGGTCTGGGGCTCCAGCCGGTTCGACGTCTTCGCCATGGGCGAGAAGGGGACCATCGCCTGGTTCGACGGGACCAAGTGGACCAAGTCCTCGTCCCTGTTCACCCACAACTTCCGCGCTGTCCACGGCAGCGGCCACGCCGCGGTCTTCGCCCTCGGGGAGTTCGGCACCCTGGCGCAGATCCAGCGCGCCACCACCCCCAACACCTGGAAGACCACCAAGCCCGGCCCGGTGCAGACCTACCTCGGCGGCTGGGGCGGCGCCAAGAACATCATCATCGCCGGCACCAGCGGCACGCTGATGCGTCATGACGGCACCAGCTGGAAGAAGATGACCTCGCCCACCACCGAGCACCTGTGGGACATCTGGGGCGCGTCCAGCAACAACGTCTTCGCGGTGGGCGAGAAGGGCACCATCCTGCGCTACGACGGCAAGGCGTGGAAGAAGATGACCACACCCACCGCCACCCAGCTCTTCGGCGTCTGGGGCAGCGGCCCCGCCGACGTGTGGGCTGTGGGCGCCAAGGGAGAGACCCTGCACTACAACGGCAGCTACTGGGCCAAGAAGATCTCGGGGGTCAAGGTGAGCCTGCGCGCCGTGTGGGGCACGGGCGCCACCAACGTCTACGCCGTGGGAGAGCAGAACACCGTGCTGCACTACGCGCCGTGCCACTGCAAGGTGGGGACCCGGTGCTACCAGAAGGGCGATGTCGACGACACCGGCTGCAAGGCCTGCGACCCGGCCAAGAGCACCACGGCCCTCTCCGCTGTGGCCGGCGCCTGCACCATCAACGGCAAGTGCTACGCCAAGGGCGAGCTCGACCTGGCCCGGTGCAACAAGTGCGAGCCGAGCGTCTCCACCACCACGTGGACGCCGGTGGCGGGCACCTGCAAGGTCGGCGGCGTCTGCGTCGCCGCGGGCCAGTCCGGCCCCTCCACCTGTCAGGTGTGCGCCCCGGCCAAGAACAACAGCGGCTGGAGCGGGGTGACGGGCAAGTGCTTCATCTCTGGCGTGTGCTACGCCAGCGGCGTCAAGGATCCCTCCGGCTGCCAGGAGTGCGCCCCCACCAAGAGCACCACCTCATGGTCGCCGCTGTCGGGCATGTGCAACATCAGCGGCAAGTGCTACAAGAACGGCACCAAGGACGCCGCCTTCGCCTGCCGCACCTGCAACACGGCCAAGAGCGCCACGTCGTGGACCGTGGATCCGGGCAAGTGCCTCATCGTCGGCAAGTGCATGGCCAACGGCGCCAAGGACACCTCCGGCTGTCAGGTGTGCAACGCGGCCAAGACCCAGACCGCCTGGAGCGCGGTGGCGGGCAAGTGCTACATCAACGGCAAGTGCTACAGCGCGTCAGTGGGCGACGGCAGCGGCTGCCGTCACTGCGCGCCTGGCAAGAACGACAAGGCGTGGACCGTCGCCGCGGGCAGCTGCTACCTCGACGGCAAGTGCTACGTGCACAACGCCTTCGGCTCCAACCAGTGCCAGAAGTGCGACACCACCAAGAGCCAGACCGCCTGGACCGTGGTGCCCAACAAGTGCTGGATCGCCAACAACTGCTACAACAACGGCCAGGTCTCGCCGGGCGGCTGCGACAAGTGCGATATATCCCAGAGCACGACCTCCTGGACCAAGGTCGGGTGCACCGCCTACCCGCTGCCGAAGAAGAAGATCACCTTCGCGGCCGGCACCTCCACCTCCAGCATGACCATGTACACCATCGACAGCGACGGCTCCAACCTGACCAAGCTGCCCGGCTGGGGCAACATGTACACCAGCTACTCCAGCTACCTCTATGGCCGCGCGCGGCAGTACTACACCTTCACCCACCTGGAGCCCGGCTACGGCAACGCCTTCTCCTACTACCCGGTGATTCTGCCCCACGGGAAGGGCCATGTGCGCTGGTTCCGCGACACCACCAACAACGAGGTGGGGGCGATGCACGTCAAGCCGGACGGCACCATCACCCGGCTCTACGACACCTCCGGGTCGAGCTACAGCTACTTCTACTACTACTTCGCGGTCAGCAGCAGCGGCACCTACGTCGGCGGCCTGAGCAGCACCAAGAAGACCCTGGTGCTGATGCGCACCGACGGCAAGACCTTCTCCAACGGGAAGTCGTCGGTGGAGTGGGCGCTCAACCCGGCCTACACGGTCTACACCAACAGCATCACCGTCACGGACAAGGCGATCTACGTGGTCACCCGGCCGAACTCGTCCTACCCGTACAAGTACAACCTCTGGTGGGCGCCGGTGTCGGGCACCCAGGCGCCCCAGGTTGTCAACCTGCCGGTGACCGGCGGGCCCAACCCGGCCTACATCCACACCTCCCCCGCCATGGCGGCCGACGGCTCGACGGTGGCGGTGGTGGCCGGGGCCTCCTCCAGCAGCGAGGACGTGGTGGCGGTGGACGGCGTCAGCGGCAAGGCGACCAAGATCAGCTCGTCCACGGGCAACTACTACTACAACTCCAGCTACTACGGGTACGGCTCGGGCGGCACCCAGCTCGCGGTCTCCACCAAGGGCACCTGGGTCGCCTACGTCAAGTACTCCTCGTCCTACATCTACGACCTGTACGTGGCCAAGGCCGACGGCACGGGCACGCCGCACCACGTGAGCCAGTCCAGCAACTTCAACGGCTCGTACAAGCGCTTCTACAGCCTGAAGTGGATCGACGACGACAACCTGGTCTTCACCGGGTACGGCTCATCGTCGAGCTACATCGACATCTTCCGCTACAAGGCGTCCATCAAGGACCTGCTCAACGTCACCGGCTTCACCGGCAAGACCAAGCCCTACGCGCTGAGCTCCAGCACCTACCACAGGGTCTACGGCATGTGGATGTCGCCCAACGGCAAGTACCTCTACTACCTGGCCTACAAGCAGGGGTCGCCCTACTACACCCGGGATATCCGCGCCATCGACACCAGCAGCTGGAAGGTCACCGACATCACCACGGGGGCGGAGGTGTATACCAACAGCGACTCCTTCGCCACCTGTCACAAGGGGAGCAAGATGTTCTTCGCCGCCGAACCCAAGGCGGTGAACTACACCCAGCTGCAGGTGATGATGTACGACATGAACACCGCGTCCAAGGCGGTGCAGCTGACCCAGCTCTCGCCGGTCTACAGCAACTACAACTACATCTACGAGCTGACGGCGAGCGCGGACTGCAAGTTCGTCAACTTCCGCGCCGGCTACTCGTCGTACACCAACGCCTACACGGTGAGGGCCACCACGCCGGCCCTGGTGGGCAAGCTGACCAACGCCAGCCAGTCCACGGGCCCGGGCTACGTCTTCGACTACATGGACTACGCCAAGGACAACAGCCAGGTGGTCTACTTCTCCGGGCCGGCGTCCAACAAGTACGAGATGTACGTGGCGCCCCCCGCCATGGGCTCCTGCTGCCAGCCGAAGAAGGTCTGGTCCGGCCCCTCCGGAACTTACAAGTACTGGATGCTCTACGGGGTGAAGTAGGGCCCCTCAGGTAAGGGGCCGGGACGCCCGCGCGGAGGTTTCCCCCTAGAAAATCTCGTACTCCGCGTCCCCGTCAAACACATTGTCCAGCGCGTACTCGTAGGACTCGTACGGCAGGTTCATGGATGTCTCGTACGAGATCTGCCCGAACGGCTCGCTCCTGGAGATGCCGCGAGCGAACTTGGTGTCGTTGGAGCAATCGTTGATCGTGACGGGCCATCCATCGGCAGCCGCAGCTTCCAGCAGATCGTAAATATGGTGCCGGCTGGAGATGGGAGAGACGTAGCCCAGCCGATGGCGGTAGACAGGTCCCTCACCTTCGAACCGCTTGATGGAGGCTGGCGTGAGCTGCAGCTCCGCCATGTTTATCTGGTCCAGGCCCGTGTCGAGGATGCGGGCCTTGCGCTTCTCGATCAGGGCACGGCTCTCGCTGAAGATCGGGGTCTCGACGCATACGTACTTGAAGTGTTTGCGGGCGATCTTCATGTTCTCGATGACCGCGTCCGAGAACCGCGACGCCATGAGGTTGAAGCGGATCTCCTGCAGGCCGCAGTCCCGGAGCTTCGCGCAGTTCTCCTCGGTGGCGAAGACGCCGTTGGTGTACAGGTACTGGTGGAGCCCGTGCTCCGAGATTGACCGCATCAGCGCGGTCATCTTCTCCATCTCCATCAGCGGCTCCTTCTGGAGCCATCCCACCGCCTGGATCTTGTCTCCTTGCCGATGGAAGAAGAGCTCGGCCTCCTCGGCGGTCATGTAGTTCCCCTCGACCATGTAGCGATCTTTGGAGAGCTGCCGGACCTCGAGGCCGTCGTAGTAGCAGAACCGGCACTCCTGGGTGCACTTCGAGGAGTGCCGGACATGGGTTATTTCGCCGTACAGGCAGGAGTGGCAACCCGGAGTCAGCCCCTTGCCAAGGAAAGCGACGAAGCCCCGCTCTTCCACGGTCAAACCCTCGATATCGCCCTGCCGCTGCTTGATCTGATCGAGGACCCATCGATACAGGGCGGTCTCAACGAAGGTGAGGATATCCAGGACCCGCGTGGGCAGCTCGGGCTCGGTTGTCGAGGACAGGATACCCTTGCACACCTGCAGGATCTCCCTGAGATCGCTGGTCTTGAAACTGTCCTTGGTAATGTCCGCGTACATGAAGGTCACCTTAGCAGGCAAGCGGTGGCCCTCAAGATATTCCCGGTCCTCCCTGAATCAGCGGCGGAGAAGCTGGCGCTCTACTCGTAATACTCCAGGCCGAAGTGGGTCAGCTGCAGCTCGTCCTGCATGTACCGGAGGGTGTTCTTCAGCTTGAGCAGCTGCACGAACAGGTCGTGCTCGGGGTAAATCTCTGGCGCGTGGGCCGGGGACTTGAAGTAGAAGCTGAGCCACTCCTGGATGTCCTTCATGCCGGCGCGCTGGCCCAGGTCCATGAACAGGGCCAGGTCGAGGACGATGGGCGCGGCCAGGATCGAGTCGCGGCAGAGGAAGTCGACCTTGATCTGCATCGGGTAGCCGAGCC
>CAZEFW010000160.1:0-22244 GCA_964511535.1 uncultured Myxococcales bacterium
GCTGCGCGGCTTTCTTTTGGGGGAGCTTCTTCTTCTTTGGGGCAGCCTTTTTGGGGGCGGCCTTCTTCTTGGGCGCAGCCTTCTTCTTCGGGGCAGCCTTCTTTTTCGTCGCAGCCTTCTTCTTCGGCTTGGGCTCTGGCAGCGCGGCGCGGATGACCTCAACGAGCTGGGCCTTTTTCAGGCGGCTGATCCCGGTCAGGCCGAGCTTCTTCGCCTTCTCCAGCAGCTCTTTTCTCAACAGTCCGGACAGGTCGCTCTTGTCACTCATCGTCAATCACCTCGGCCCCTTCGTTCTCGTCCACGGGACAGGTCCCGATCTGGTAGTACCCCTTGCTCCCCTGATCCACTGTGCCGGCGTCGGGCTTGTCACACGGGGCCTTGACCCCCGGCGCCGTTGGCCTGGCGCGGCCGCCCTTGCCCCCGGAGCAAGCCGCCAGGGACACCAGGAGCGTCGCCAGAAAAATCAACAGTAGCCGTGTCATCAGGTCGCCTCTCGACCCCTAATTGCCGCCGCCAGCCTGCAAGGGTCGCAAACAGGTAGCACGCAGCGAGGGGTCGGTCAATGGAGGCAGGGCCAGAAAAGCGCCGCAGCGGCAATAAAAGTTTTTCCAACGATAACGGATGGTTAAATGTTGATATACGCAACATTGCTACGGCTGTTGCGAAAAGCAACCATGACTGATCTCAACCCCCGGGGCCCGCTGCAATCCTCCATTTTTTCACTGCTCGACCTGCTGCTCCCCAGGCGTTGCGCCGCATGCGATGTCGCTGTCAGGTCCCGGACCGCCCTGTGCGCTCCATGCTCCGCGTCCCTGGAGCCGGTGGCATGCCCCTGCCCGGTGTGCGGCCTCCCTGCCGCCGGCGCCATCTGCCTGTCGTGCCAGACTGATCGGCCTCCCTTTGCTCGCGCCGCGGCCCCGCTCGTCTTTGGCGGGGCGCTCTCCGAGGCCATCTCGCGGCTGAAGTACGGGGGCAAAACGCACCTGGCGCCAGCCCTCGCCAGCCTGCTCGTGCCCGCGCTCAGGGAGGACCCCATGACAGCAGCCGCCGAGGTCGTGCTGCCCGTTCCGCTCCATCCGCGGCGCCTTCGTCGCAGAGGGTTCAACCAGGCCGCGCTGCTGCTGGCGCCCCTGCGCCGTCACCTCGGCGGGCGCTGCTGCTGGGGGGCGCTCCATCGCATCCGCCCGGGCCCCCCGCAGGCTGCCCTGGGGCGGCGACAGCGGCTGGAAAACCTGCGCGGCGCCTTTCGCGCTTCTCCGGCGGCCGTGGCCGGTCGAACCGTCCTGTTGGTGGACGACGTGATGACCACCGGAGCCACTGCCCGGGCCTGCGCCGACGCCCTCTGCGGTGCCGGCGCGGCAGAGGTGCGCGTCTTGACGCTGGCACGGGCCGTGCCATAGTGGGGCCCGTGGCAGGCAAGAAGAAAAAGAAGCAGCCCGAAGATCGGCCGGGGTACAAGGTGGTTTGCAAGAACCGCCGCGCCAGGCGCGATTACTTCATCTCCGAGACCATGGAGGCGGGCATGGCCCTTCTGGGCAGCGAGGTGAAGTCCCTCCGGGAGGGGCGGGTGAGCCTGGGCGACTGCTACGCCGAGGTGCGCGATGGTGAGCTGTACATGGTGGGCTGCCACATCTCCGAGTACCCGTGGGCCAACCAGTTCAACCATGAGCCCATGCGCGACCGGAAGCTGCTGATGCACGCCCGCGAGATCCGGCGCCTCGGCATAAAGCTCAACGAGCGCGGCTTCACGCTGGTCCCGATGCAAATCTATTTCAAGCATGGCAGGGCCAAGGTGGAGCTCGGGCTGGCCAAGGGGAAGCGCCAGTACGACAAGCGGGACGCGGTGCGCGAGCGCGACCTGACCCGCGACCTGGACGTCGAGGCCCACCGCAGGCGCTGATTTTGGCCGCTGGCCGGTGCATTGCCGGTTGAACCGCCTTCGCCAGGGATGCTACGGTTTTTTTAGTCCGCGCGGCTGCCGCGCTGGCCTTCTCAACATGCCGGAGGAGTTGTCGCCAGGTGACTGATCTATCCGAAACCTGGCGTCACCTGTTGCGCCAGGCCCTGGAAGCGCACGGCCAGGGCCGCCTGGACACCGCCGACCGGCTGCTCCGGCGCGCCTTGCTGTTGACGACGCGAGAGGCCCAGGTGCTGGTGGCGCTCGCCAACGTCCGGCGGGACCAGGGGCGGCTGAAAGAGGCGCGACAGCTGCTGGAGCAGGCTCGCACCCTGGATCCCCGGAGCGCGGCCGCCCTGGCATCGCTGGCCCGGGTGGTGGGGCTTCACATGGCCCTGCCCGAGCAGGCGCTGGAGCTGCTGGATGAAGCAAGCGGGGATATGCCCGCCCGCGGCGTCGGGCCCCTGGCGCTGGTGCGCGGAGAGGTCCTGCTGGAGCGCGGCGACATCGACGGAGCGAGGGAGGCGTTCGAAGAGGCGCAGGGCGAAACCAGGAGCGCTGCTGCGGCGGTCAAGGGGTTGGCCCGGTGCGCCAACGCCCTGGGCATCTCCCTGGCCGAGCAGGGACAGCCCGAGCCGGCCCTGTTTCAGCTCAAGCGCGCGGCGGATCTGGATCCGGGCTGGTCAGGTCCGTGCGTCAACATGGGCGTGGTGCTGGGACGGCTCGGCCGGCCCGGCCCGGCACTCGAGGCCTACGAGGCCGCGCTCGAGCGAGAGCCGGGGAACCCGATGATCTACTACAACCTCGGTACGGTGCTGCGGGAGATGGGGCGGCTGGCCGAGGCGGTGGAGGCCCTGGAAGACCTGCTCGATCTGGACCCCGGCTTCCTCGACGGCCGGGTGGTGCTGGCCAACGTACTCGGGGAGCTGCGCCAGTTGGAGCGCGCCGGCGAGCTGCTGCAGGAGGAGGTGGAGACTGACCCGGGTAACCCTGCCGCCTGGAGCAGCCTGGGGCTGGTTCATATCTGCCAGGGAAATCCAGAGGAGGGTGAGCGCTGCCTGGATCTCGCGCTGGAGCTGGAACCGGGTAACCTCAACGCCATGCAGAACCTGGTGAACCTGTACATCACGCAGGGGCGCCAGGACGAGGCGCGGACGCTGAGGGCGCGGGCGCGCGCCATCGATCCGGCCCGCGCCGAGGCCTTCCTCTCTGCCGGTCCAGTGTTCGGCGGAAGCGCTGGAGACGACCCGGGGGACCCGGCGGAGCCGTGAGGCGTCTGGCCTGGAAATTGCGCCGGGGGGCCGTCACGAGGGTGAGCCGCTTCATCGCGCAACGACCCGAAGGGTCGGCGCACGGCGAACGGAGACCGAGGCGTAGGGGGCACGCGACGGCGAAAGCATACTGGTGCGTATGGTGAGGCGGCGCGGGACCCGCTACGCCGACGGTAACGGACGCCGCAGCAGGTCAACTGGTGCAATATCCAGGCTCAGTCTGGCTGTTGTGCTGGGAGGCGCGGCGCTGCTCACGGTGCTGATCCTGGCGGAGGTGGGGCTGTGGGTGGCCCAGCGGGCGGCCCTTTCGCGGCGGGATCCTGTCGGGGCGGCCAGGGATGACGCCACCCGGATCCTGTGCCTGGGTGACAGCTGGACCTATGGCATGGAGAGCGGGGATCCGCGCACCAAGAGCTACCCCGCCCGGCTGCAGGTTGTGCTGAATGATGCCGCCGGCGCCGGTCGCTTCCGGGTGATCAACCGGGGCAGGCCCGGGCTCACCTCCCGCCACATGCTGACAGAGCTGTCCGCCGACCTCGAGGCGCACAAGCCGTCGGTGGTTGTGGCCATGGTGGGGCCGGGGAACTTCTTTTTGCCCGTGGGCAATCAGCGAGAAGGGTGGAGCCTCGGCCCCCTGGAGCGCTCCAGGGTCGTGGCAGTGATCCGGCTGCTGCTCAGCCCGGTGGGGAGCCGATTTGCGCCGCCGTCCCCCGGGGGAGTCAAGGACCGCCTGGCCGAGGCGATCATGGAGCGGGAGGACGAGGCGGATCCCGCCCCGCCCGCTGGTGTGCCGTCAGCGCCGCTGCGACGCGCGGTGGCGCTGCACCGGGAGGCCGGCAAGTGGACCGCCGAGGCGGCGACCTTGCTGCGGGACCTGGTGGCCGTTCACCCGGGCCATGTGCGCGCCTGGCGGCTGCTCTCTCTGGCCGACCTGACCTTGCAGCCCACCGTCTGCGCCCTGCGCTACAACCTGCAGCAAGCGAAGCAGGCCTGCCCCACTTGCCCCTGGGTGCTGCGCGGGCTGAAGATCCTGGATCTCGAGGTGGCGTGGCCTGGCGGCAGCGCGCTGCAACAGGACCTGGCCAACATCGTCACCCGCGCCCGCCTGGCCGGCGCGCGTACCCTGCTGCTCAACTACCCGCCCACTCCCGGCGATCCGTGCAGCAACCTGGCCCGGCAGGCAGTGGCAACGGCGGCCGCGAGCCGGGGCATCCCGATCATCGACATGGAGGCCGTGCTCGGCACCAACACCGCCGACCTGGAGCTCCGCGCCCCCCACTGGGGCGAGGGGCACCCCAACGAGAAGGGGTACAGCTACATGGCCCATGCGGTGCTGGGGAAGCTGAAGGAGCTGGGGTGGATCGAGGCGCGCCCTGGGAGCGCGAATGACAGGACGACGAAATGACAAAACAGGCGGCTGGAGCTGAGGCTGCTGAATGCCAGAGTGCCAGATCGCCGGGATGCCAGAATGCCAAAATGGATGGCTTGTGGGGCGGAGGCTGGTGCGTCGGTTGGAGCGCAAACGCGCTGCCTCTTGGGCCAAGGGGACAAGATCCGAATCCGCTATGCGATTGATGGGTCGGGAGCGGGGGAAGAGGGGGATGCGAAGACATGCAGGGTAAGAGACGCTGGAGCGAGGGGGAGGTGATCCGCGCGTCGGGCCTGCGGGAGTGGCCCCGGCGGCGGGGCTGGCAGCTTTGCGGCAACATGGAGCGGTACATCAGCGTGGGCGACGAGGTCTGCACCATCACCTCCGCGCGGGAGAGCCTGGCGCCGGAGCAGCGTGCCGCGCTGCCCGCCGCCCTGGTTCCAGCGGCGCGGCTGCTCGCCGACCATGTACCGTTGCACGGCCAGCTGAGGGACGTGATCGACGACGAGGAGGCCAATGGGATCTGGGCGCGGTTCTGTCAGGCCGCCCGCGGGATCCAGGACCCCGCCATCCCGGCCTGGCGCGACCTCCGAGACCTGGACGACTGGCACCTCCTGCTGCTCATTGCCAGGACCATCGCCGACGGCATGCGCTACCCCTCGCTGCCCGGCGCCGAGCGCAGGCAGGACCTGCCGTGGGACCTGGACGACGCCCTGGGGGAGGACTGGCTGGTCCGCACGGGGAGGCGGCTCCTCGGGCGAAAACGGGTGGAGCGCCTGCTGGGCCGGCTGGAGGGCGTGGAGTTCCTCGCCGCGTCGGCGGCGACCTTCCTCCGGCACGACGTCCGCGCCCTGGGCAGCCTGGCCCGCACCATGCTGGCGAGCGGGATCACGGGGGTCTGCCGGCACTACTCGGTGCTGCTTCAGGTCCTGGCCCACTGCGCGCGGCGGGCCACGGGGCGGCCGCGGCGGCTGCACGTGCTCACCATCGCTGGCAAGCACCGCTTCGACCGCCCTTACGCTCACGCCTGGACCTGGCTGGTGGACGAGCGGCAGAACAGGATCTTCGCCTTGGACCTCACCGGCGCCGACTGGCTCATGGACCGCGAAGGGGTCCAGACCGTACTGAACCGGGGGCTCAACGCGAGCCGGTTCAATAACGTCTCCGCGCTGCTGGCCAACCTGCTCTGCCTCGACCTGGAGCAGCCGGCGCACCAGCAGGTTGTGCTCGACCTGTTCCCGCGGCTAATCCGCCCGGAGACGGTGCGGGGCCAGGCGCTCCTGATTCGGCTGGCGTGCCAGTGGGTGGTGGCGCCCTCCGTGCGGGACCGGATCAAGGCGTTTCTGCGGGGGCAGCGTGTTGGCCGGCACCTGCCCGGGTGGCGCATAGCTGTGGGCGCGAGCGGGCTGCCGGGGAAGGCGATGGAGGTCGTCGGGTTTGCCAGAGGCCAGCATCGGGTTTTGGATACGCTCGGGGTGGGGTAAAGGCGGCGCGGGCACGCGCCCTGGGGGCGCGAATGACAGAGCGACGAAATGACAGGACGACGAAATGACAAAACGGGCGGCTGAAGCTGAGGCTGCTGAATGCCAGAGTGCCAGAGCGCCGGAATGCCAGAATGCCAGAATGAACAGCTGAAGCTGTTGCTGTAGCTGAGGCTGAAGCTGAGGCTGTGGCTGAAGCTGAGTCTGTCAGGAACCCTGTCGGGATCGGTATCGACGCTGCCTCTACCGCCGCCGGCGCGCCCACAGGCCGAGCAACAGCAGGGCCAGCAGCGGCAGGGCAGCGGGGCCGCTCTGTACGGCGCAGCCGCCGGCCATCGGCTCGGGCTCGGGGGCGGTCTCGTCCTGGTCGCCCAGCAGGGCGGCGGCGCCGACGTTGCCGGCCGGGTCCTTGACCCGCACGGCCACCTCGACGCCCTCGGGCACCGAGGCGCTCAGCTGGTCGCTGAAGGTGGAGTAGGGGGCGCCCGCCACGCTCCAGCTCACCTGGAGCTCCGACGCGCTGGCCACCATGTCGCTGGCCGAGACGGTCACCACGCCGCCGGCGCGGGTCAGCTTCACCTCCGGCGCCACGGTGTCGATGAGCACGTCGACCACCACCGGGGTCGGGTCGAGGGTGCGGTGGTCGCCCGCCACCCGCGCCATCACCTCCACCTTGTGGCGGCCCTGGAGCAGGAAGAGCGGGTCGTTGATGGACAGCAGCCGCGAGGTGGTCCAGGAGCGGTACAGGCCGCCGTCCACGCGGTAGGCGAACTCCAGCTGCTTGCCGGCGTGCTCCGGCGGCACCACCGCGTCCAGGCGCAGGATCAGGGTCGGCCCCTCGTTGGGCTGGCCGGCGCGGATGCGGAAGCCCTCGGTCGGCGGCACCAGGAAGGTGTCCACCGAGGCCAGGGTGTCCACGGGCGGCACCTGCTCGGGCATGGCCGGGGCGGGCGTTCCCGTGGTGGTCTTGGCCAGGCCGAGCTTGGCGAAGATGGCCAGCATGTCGTAGCCGGAGCCCGACTTGTCCACCGACGTGATGGAGCCGTTGTCCAGCACCAGCTTGATCCCCTGCATGGCCGGCAGGTCGATGGGGGCGATGGCGTCGCCCAGCATGCCCGAGGCCATGCTGATGAGCGTGGGCAGCAGACCCGTGATGACGCTCGGTTTCTCGGTCATCAGCTCGTTGTTCTCCAGGCGGATGTTGGAGAGCGCCTTGGTCAGGTCGCCCAGCATCGGCTGGAGCTGCCCCTTGGAGTTGGCGTACAGCAGCAGGGGCAGCTTGAAGTCGGTGACGATGGTGAACACCCGCACGTACCGCTCGTCGCCCATCATGTACAGGTCGATGGCCAGGTCCTTGGCCGTGGCGATGATCAGCGGCTCCTTGATCTGCGGCTTGCCCTTGCTGTCGGTGGTGTAGGTCCCCTTGCCGAGGGCCACCGTGGGCGGCTTGCGCGGCCGGATGGCCAGGACCAGCGGGGTGTTCTTGCCCGCGGTGATGTTCTTGAGCGACGGCAACATGAGCGTGAAGATGCTGCTGGTCAGCTGGGGCACGGTCTCGCTGCCGATGTCGAGGCACAGGCCGCCGCTGGAGTAGAAGGCATACGCCCCGTGGTCCAGGGTGCTGCGGTGTACGCCGATGCCCACGTGGAAGTCCTTGCCGTCGGGGCGCTTGTTCAGCTTGAGGGTGGGCGACCAGCTGATGGCGGTCTTCTGGGGCGGCGCGCACTTGCCTGACTTGGAGCAATCGGGCACGCACGGGTTGTGCACCGCCGCGCGGAAGCCGGTCATGGCGCCGATGGACATGCCGCTGTTTTCGGCCTTGGCGGTGCCGCCGGCCCACATGGAGTAGTCCATCAGGCCGCTGGTGCGGGGCGAGAAGCTGGCCAGCAGGGTACCCACGTCCACCCGGGCCTCCTGGCCCATGGGCACGTCCTTGAGCATGGTGGAGAGCGCCGTGTTCATGGTGCCCTTGAGCTGCTTCTTGATCTCGTTGGCGATGAGGGTGTTGATGCCGGGCAAGCTCTTGAGGAAGTCGCCCGCCTTGCAGTACCAGGATCCGTCGATCTTCAGGTCGCCGACGTCGAAGTTTGACAGGGTCGGGTCGCCGATCTTGATGGCGAGCTTGTTCTGGTTGTTGGCCTGCACCACGAAGTCCACGTTGGTGGCCAGCCCCACGGTGCTCGGGCTCTTCTTGGTGGAGTTGAAGGTGATGTTGCAGGTGAAGGTGAACAGGAACTTGGCCGAAACCTCCAGGGCGCTGGTCTTGATGATGGCGTCGATCTTGGCCTTCAGCGTGCTCTGGGGGGTGGGGGTGAGCTTGGTCTTGGACAGGGTGATGGCCGCCGTGCACTTCTTGGCCTTGTTGCAGCACACCTTGGTCGACGAGCTGCAGCCGGTGGGCGGGATGGTGAACGACAGGCCGCCAGGCACCAGCGCGGACAGCAAGGTGCTGGTGTTGTTCTCCAGGAAGTTGATGCCCGTGGAGGAGAGCCGCACCTGGGCCCCGTTGTCGGACCTGAGGGACGCCGGGAATCCGCCTGGCACCGGGTTGGACGTGCCGCACCCTGCGCACCCGGAGCTGCCGGATGATGAGCAGGCCGAGATGATGATCAGCAGCAAGGTGCCGTAGGCGAGGCGGACGAGGGTCCGACGGGAAACGGGGATTCTCATTTTATTTTCTCCAGGCAAGCAGCGCCCTTAATCGTACTGGAGGGGGGAGTAGTAGTCCAGGGACGCAGCGCCGGGGTGGCGGTGGGGGGGGCCAGTACTACTGTGTGGCTGCGCTCGCCCGGGCAGCGCGCAGCCCCTGTTGGCAGGCCAGCCTGCAGTCCGCCGTCTCCCAGCCAGCGCACATGCGCCGGGACAACGGCTCGGCGCAGTGCGCGCCAGCCACCAGGCCAACGTAGCGGCAGACGTTGGAGGCCCCGCGCTTGTTGGGCCGCAGGCTGTCGCGTTTGGCCTTGAACTCATGGTACGGCGCGCAGGTGTAGGGCTTCTGGAAGATGGCGGACCGCCCCTCCCCGAGCACCAGGTGAAACCCGGTGGCGGCCTGGCGCCGTGAGTTCAGATCCGTGAGCTGCCCGTCGTCGAGCATCTGATTCACCGTGGCGACCTGACCCCGCCGCAGGTCGATGGCCAGGTACTGCGCGATCTGCTCCGGCCTGAACCGCGCCGGAGGGGGGGAGCCCGAGAGCGCGAGCTTCAGGCTCGGGAGCGCGCCGAGGATGCAAACGAAGACCACCAGCGCGCGCCCGGGCCACCGGTACCGGCCCCGGGCCTGCCAGAAGAGATGGAGCAGGCCCGCGATGCACAGCGCCCAGAGCGGGAAGACCGGTGAAAGCCGGCGGTCCTGGAGCAGGAGCGTCTGCTCCAGCGCCCACGGGTGCAGGAGACCCGCCAGGACCACCACCGCCGCCGCTGCCCTCATGGCGCGTGGCAAGATCCGGTGGCCGGCCCCGCCGTTGATCACCCTGATGGCGAGCACGGCCATGCCGGCCAGGGTCAGGCAGAGGTAGCTCCCTTGCGCCACCTGCCACACCCCTGCGGTGGCCCACCAGCGCCCGTCCCAGGTCCCGGCGAAGGTGGGCACCTCTGTCAGCCCGGTGAGCAAGCCTGTCAGGATCTTTTGGGACGCGAGCAGGCTGCTGGCGGTGGCCCACAGGGTGCCCGAGGTCATCACCTCCTGCTCGCCGGGCTGGGGCAGGCCGACGCGGTAGAGCAAGTAGCCGGTGAGCAGGCCTCCCGCCAGTAGCCAGGGCCCCTGGCGACGGAGCCTGCGGCCCATGGCCAGCGGGAGCAGCGGGACGACCAGCGCCACCGGCAACAGGGCCAGGGGCGAGTAGTAAGGCAGGACCGGCGTCATGGCCCCGACGACGAAGGCCGGTAGCCGCCCGCCGCGCCTGATCCGGCCTCTGCCGAGGAAGGAGAGGGCCGCCAGGTAGACCATGACCAGGACGCCCCCCTCCATGTGGTTGACCCAGGAAATGGAGGAGTAGATGGTGAACCCCGGCGGCGAGGCCAGGATGGAGAGCGACGCCACGGCGGCCCCGCCCCGGCCAAACAGGCGCCGCCCGATCAGGACGCAGCTAACGGCGCAGAGCAGCTTGAACAGCATGGCCGAGGCCTTGACCAGCAGCTGCGAGGGGCCGAGGTAGTAGCAGGGGAGCGCGTAGAGCAGCGAGTGAAGGATCTCTCCACCGCCGACGATGCCGTTGGGTGGGTACCCCACGGCGTAGGTCGTGAGCGGCTCGAGATTGGCGCCGCTCCGGAGGTCCCGGCAGAGCAGCAGCGAGTTGTACTCCTCCGGGTGGTACAGCTCCACCTGGTTCTGTATCAAGAACAGCAGCTGCAGCAGCGTGTAGGCCGCCAGGACCACGACACAGAACAGCAGCTCCCCGTTGAAGCGTGCGAGGCCAGGAGGGGTGCCGACAGCGGCGGGGGGACTCTGGCGATTGTCCGGCTTTGGTGAAGTGTGCGACCGCAAAGTGAGATCCCCCCGCTGACATCGACCCGGGTTCCTCGTCGGTTCCAGCATGAGGGCCGCGTCCCGCCCAGCGCAAGGCGGATTTCCTGCCGCCGCGCGTCCGAGCCCCGGGATGCCGGGGATTCCCGGGGCTCGGCCCGCTGCTTGCCGACATGCGCGTGGCCGTGCTGCGCTTTACGATGGATGATGGGGCATGGTAATCGCATCTAAATGATCCTGTGGACCTACATGGCGGTCGGGGCCCTCTGCGGGGCGGTGGCGGCAGCGGCGCTGCTGGCGCTGGAGCTCGGCTTCCTGGCCTCCATGGACCTGGCGCCCGCAGGGCTGGCGTTGCCCCTGGCGGGGATCCTGCTGGCCGGGGGGGTGGCCTGCGGAGCCGTCGGCGGGGCGGCGCTGGCTCTGGTCACGCTTGCGGGCCGCGGGCTCTCGGGGCGGCTCGGGCGCGGCGGCCCCCACGCCTGGGCGGCCCTGGTGGTTGGGGTGGCTGCGCTGCCGGCCATGTACGCGCTGGCCCACGCGCTCTCCGCCGGCCGCCAGGCCGCGGCCATCATCGGCAACGCCCCCGCGCGATCGCTCCTCGCCCTCGGGCTGGCCGTGGGCGCGGGCGCCCTGTTCTGGATCTGCCTCGCGGTGGCGCGCAGGCTGGCGAGCGCGCGATCCCCGGCGTGGGCCGTGGTGGCTGCCCTCGCCCTGCTGCTGCTGGCCGGGGGCCTGTTCGTGGCGGACGCCACGCTCTACCGGCGGCTCTATTTCTACCTGCACGCCGTGCTGCAGGGGGCAGCCTTTGCCGCGGCCTGCCTGGCGGTCCTGTGCGCCGCTCGGTGCCTGCCCTGGCGGTGGCCGCGTCCCGGACGGCTCGCGCTGGCCGCCCTGGCCGTGGCTGTCGGCTGCGGGCTGTTCGGCGCGTGGGGGCGCGCGACGCTTGCCCGGGACCAGCGGCTGCGCTTCGCCGCGCTGGAGTTGACCGCCACCGCGGCCAAGCTCCTGGCCCTGGCGCCGCTCTCATCGCGGGTGGAGTCGCCGCAGTTCCTCGGGCAGACCGGCCGACGCCCGACCTCGGCCCGGGGTGTCGAGCATCGGGTCCCCGGCGCCAACGTGGTGTGGGTCACCGTGGACGCCCTGCGCCCCGACCACCTCGGCTGCTACGGCTACAGCCGCCCCACCAGCCCCAACATCGACGCGCTGGCGGCGCGCTCCGTGCGCTTCAACCTGGCCTACTGTCAGACGCCGCTGACCTGCTACTCGGTGCCCTCGCTGCACACCGGCGACTACCTGCGCTCCACCCTGCCCATGTTGCCCACGCCGCCGCCGACCCTCGCGCGCGTCCTGGGCGCCAGGGGGTACCAGACCTCCGCCTTCTACAACGCCAGCATCTTTTTCTGCGACGACCGCAAGGCCACCTCCTACGGCGACCGTCAGTTCGGCTTCCGCTACGCCGAGACCGCGCACCGCGACGCCGAGGACCTCACCGACCGGGTGCTGGCCCACCTCCAGGAGCGGGTCCGCGCCGGCGATGAGCGGCTCTTCCTGTGGGTGCACTACTTCGACGTCCACGAGCCTTACCGGCGCAACAAGGAGCATGACTTCGGCCCCCGCCCGGTGGACCGCTACGACTCGGAGATCGCCCGGGTGGATCGGGCCCTCGGCCGCCTGGTGGCCGCCCTGGCCGCGCTGAATCGGCCCACCATCTTCGTGCTCACCGCCGACCACGGCGAGGAGTTCAAGGAGCACGGCGGCAACTACCACGGCTCGAGCCTGTACGACGAGCAGGTGAAGGTGCCGTTGATCATCGGCGTGCCCGGGCTCAAGCCGCGGGTGATCAGCACGCCCGCGCAGCTTGTGGACGTGGCGCCCACGATGCTCAAGCTGCTCGGCCTCCCGGTGCCTGCCTCCATGCGAGGCCGCTCCCTGGTGGGCGAGCTGCTGGGGCGAGCCGATCCCGAGCGCGCGGCCTTCGCCGAGGTGCACACCAAGAAGATGGTGCGCTACCGCGACTGGAAGCTGATCCACGACTACCGCCGCAGCACCAACGAGCTGTACGATCTGCGCGGGGATCCGCAGGAGCGGCGCAACCTGATCGGCCGCCGGCCGCGGGAGGCGGATCAGATGAAAGCCCGCCTGGACGGCTGGTTCGACGCCCTGCGCGCCTCGGCGGCGGGGACCGGCATCGCGGCCCGGCCGGCGGGCGTCGACCTGGGACGCATCGGCGACCGGCGATCCGTGCCGCTGCTCTCTCGGCTGATGCTGGACCCCGCGGCGCAGACGCGCTGGCGGCAGGAGGCGGCGCGGCTGCTGGGGCAGCTGCAGGACCGCCGGGCAGCGGACGCGCTCTGGCGGGCGGTGGCAGACGACGACGCCCGGGTGGGCGCCGAGGCCGCCATCGCCCTGGGCGAGATGAAGGACAAGCGCGCGCGCCTGGTGCTGCCGCGGGTCCTGGGCCACTCCCTCGACAACCTGCGCATGCGCGGGGCCATCGCCATGGCGAGGGTGGACGGCGCCGAGGCGTCGCCGGCCCTGGTGGAGGCGCTGTATAGCGGAAACTGGGAGCTGCAGAACAGGGCGGCCCACTACCTCGGGTTCCTGGGCGACCGACGGGCCATCGAGCCGCTGCTGCGCGCCGGCGCCCTGGGCCACCTGCGCTCCCGCACCGCGCTGGCGCTGGGGCGGCTTGGGCGCCGCGTCCCTGATCAACGCATCAGGGGGCACCTCCTGCAGGTGGTGCTGGAGGGCCGCAAGGTGGACACGCGCCAGCGGGCCCTGGCCGGGCTGGGCTACCTGGGGGATCCCCGCGCCGCGAAGAAGCTGGTGTCGCTGCTGGGGCGCAGCCCGGAGCTGACCTGGCTGCCCGAGACCCTGGCCCGGCTGGGCAGCTTCGGTCGGCAGGTGACCGGCCTCGACGTCAACCCGAGGCGGCGCGGGCTGCGCGGCGGCTGGGGTGCGTGCAGCCAGGACCGCTCCAGCTCGTCGGATCGATACAACGCCTCGACCTGGTGCACGGTGACCGGCGCCCGGGCCGCCCTCGATATCGTGGCGCGGCGGCGACCCGCGGGCGGCAGGCTGCGGGTCCACCTGCGGCCCCTTGGGCGGCCCTCGCGTCCGCTGCGTGTCAGCCTGAAGCTCAACGGGCGCACCCTCGGCGGCGGCGACCTCTCCGGGGGATGGCAGACGGTGGCCGTGGCCGCGCCCCGCGCCGTGTGGCGACAGGGCCGCAACCGGCTGACCATGGCGTTCCAGCCCGGCGAGGGCGGCGGCGACGGAGGGGTGGCCGTGGACCATGTGCTGCTGGCGCCCCTGGCGCCGCCGGATAAGAATAAGCCCATGACGAACCCCGGGGAGCGCGGCCCATGAGCGCGGGCGCGGCCATCGCCGCCGCAGCCGCCGTGACGCCGTTCGGCGTCGGCGTGGGCCCTCTGTGGCGGGGGCTGCTCTCCGGGCGGGGGCAAGTCAAGCCGCAGCCGAGGCCGGAGGGCGGCGATGACCCGGTGACCGCTGCGCTGGTGCCGCCGGCGGCGTTCGAGGGGCGCGCCGACGAGGACCGCACCCTGGCGCTGGTCCGCCTGGCCGCTGGTGAGCTGCTCGAGGACCCCGCCTGGGCGCGGGTGGATCCCCGAAGGCTCGGGATCTGCCTCGGCACCACCCAGGGGGCCATCACCCGCTGGACACAGCATCAGCGCCGCCTGGCCGCGCAGCCCGCCGGGACGCAGCCGCCGCCGTGGCCCTGGCTGGCGGACCCTGCGCGGCTGCTGGCAGAGATCACCGGCGCGCAGGGGCCGGTGGAGTGTCCGTCCATGGCCTGCGTCTCGGGCACGGCCGCCCTGGGCATGGGCCTGCAGTGGCTGCGGCAGGGCCGATGCCGCTGGGTGGTGGCGGGCGGGGTGGATGCCTTCTCCGACTTCGTGCACGCCGGCTTCACCGCGCTCAAGGCGGTGGATCCGGAGCGACCGCGCCCGTTCGACCTTCGCCGGCGCGGGCTGGGCGCCGGCGAGGGGATCGGCTTGCTGTTGCTGGAGGCCGACACCCTGGAAGGCGCGCCCCGGCTGCTGGGCTGGGGGCTGGGCGGCGATGCCAACCACCTCACCGGCCCGCACCCCGAGGGGCAGGGGCTGGCCCGGGCCATCACGGCCGCTCTGCGCGACGCTGGCGTCGGCCCCGGCGACCTGGCTCATATCAACGCCCACGGCACGGCCACCCGGTTCAACGACCTGATGGAGGCTCACGCCCTGCACCGCGCGCTGGGCCCGGCAGCGTCCACGCTGCCCGTGACCTCGGTCAAGGGCGCCATCGGCCACAGCATGGCCGCGGCGGGCGCGGTGGAGGCCGCGGCCAGCTGCCAGAGCCTGCTGCACGGGCAGGTGCCTCCCACCGCCGGGCTGGAGCAGCAGGACCCCGAGATCGACCTCGACGTTGTGCAGGGGGCGCCGCGCTCCGGGCGCTTCTCGACGGTGCTGTCCATGTCCGCCGGCTTCGGCGGGCTGAACGCGGCGGTGATCATCGGGTAGGGTGAGGCGAGAAGGGGAGCGGCTACTTCTTGTACGGGTTGTCCTTGATCTCTTTCGGCTTGCCCGTGTTCTTCGGCTTCGGCTTGCGAGTCTGGCGCTCCAGGGTGATGGTCACCCGCCTGGAGCGGTCGGTGGGCAGCTCGATCTCCTTGCGCCGGTACCCGGTGGCCCTCGCCTCCAGCTTCACCGCCGGCTCTCCTCGCTCCAGCCGCAGCTTGACGCCCCCGATGCCGAGGTCCACCCCGTCACGCAGGATGCGCGCCTTGCGCGGCTCGGTGACCACCTCCAGCGTGACCATGGCCACCCGTGGCGTGCCGGCGTCCAGCTGCGCGCTCGCGGCGGGCTGCTTCAGGTCGGGCGCGGCAGAGATCGGCGCGGCCACGGGCGTCGGCTTCGGCGCCACCGGACCGGGTCGCTCCCCCGGCCTCCGCAGGCCCACCAGCGCGGCGATGGCTCCGGCCAGCAGCAGCGCCCCGAGGCCCACCGCCAGCGGTGTGCCCCACCGTCGGGCCCGCACCATGGTCTGGGTTGGCGTCAGCGGCCCGGACGAGAACCCCCCCGGCAAGTCCGCCGCCCGGGGCAGGGCGGCCTTCATGGCCTCCGCCGACTCGAACCGGTCGCCCGGGTCCTTCTTCAGCGCGCGCATGACCACCGCCTCGATGTCAGGCGGGATCCCGAGGGCGGGCTTGCGCTTGCGCGGCGGCACCGGCTCGTCCTGCACATGCTTCATCAAGATCTCCAGCGGCGTGCGCCCCTCGAAGGGCAGGTCGCCGGTGAGCATCTCGTACATGATCACGCCCAGGGCGTACAGGTCGGCCCGGTGGTCCACCTCGTCCAGGCCGCTGGCCTGTTCGGGCGCGATGTACTGCGGCGTGCCCATCACCACACCCGTGGAGGTCAGCCCCGTGCTGTCGCCACCCCCCGCCATGGGCCGCGTGATCTTGCTGATGCCGAAGTCGAGCAGCTTGACGAAGTCCCGCCCGCCCTGGCTGGTGAGGAAGACGTTGTCGCCCTTGAGGTCCCTGTGCACGATGCCCTGGTCGTGGGCCGCGGCCAGCCCGCTCAAAATCTGCCGCGAGACGGACACCGCCCGCCCCACCGCCAGCGCCCCCTCGGCCCGCACGGTCTGGCGCAGGCTCATGCCCTCGAGGTACTCCATGACGATGTAGGCGTCGCCCTGCTTGGTGAACCCGTAGTCCGTGATGTGCACGATGTGCGGGTCGCCGATGCTGGCCGCGGCCATGGCCTCCCGGTGGAACCGGGTGAGCGAGACGCGGTCGGCAGCCAGCCGGCGCTTGAGCACCTTGACCGCCACGAACTGCTTGAGCATCTCGTGGCGCGCCCGGTAGACGATGCTCATGCCGCCGGAGCCGAGCCGATCCAGCACCTTGTAGCGGCCAGAGAGGGTCTGGCCCACCAGCGTGTCCAGGGCGTCCAGCTCCTCCGGAGTCAGGGTCTGCCGGCCCGACTCATCGCCCCCGTCACCGTCGCCGTCCTCGGCCCCCGCCGGCCCATCAGGACCCACCTCGGCGTTCACCTGATCCCGCGAGTCGAGCGGGACGGTCTCGTCGGTGGTGTGGGAATCGTCTTCGCCGCCAGCCTTCATTGTGGGCAAACCTTACAGGTGCAAGGTTACGGTACCCCACACGGTCCCGAAGGGGAAGGTGGAGCCGTTGTCGGTCTGGCCCGGGTTCTCGGCGTCCAGGCGCGTGCCGTGGATCAGGCCGAAGCGGAACGCCGCGCCCACCGAGAGCCATTTCGTGGCGAACGCTTCGACACCGCCCCCCACCACCCAGGCGAAGGCGCCCTCCTGCTTGGTGATGGAGATGGTGCGAGTGGTGTCCTTGCCGTCAACGGTCTTGGTCTCGGTCCCCTTGTAGATCACCTGGTCAAGGCTGATGCCAAGGCCGCCCACCACGTACAGGTAAGAGGTGTCGAAGGTGAAGGCGTAGCCCGCCTCGACCATGGCCAGGATCCAGCGCAGCTCTGCCTCGGTATATTTTTCGGTCTTCTTGACCTTGCTGGCGCCCTCGAACACGTCGGTGACGAGGGTGGTGTCGATGGACAGCTCGCCGCCGGGGAAGAAGAAGAACGACGGCCCCACCAGGGCGTTCTTGATGTTCAGGTAAGCCCACAGACCGGGGCCGCCCGAAACCGGCCGGTCGTGCTGGAAGCCGAAGGCCCCCAGGATGGAGAGGTTCATGTGCAGCTTGTAGGTGTCGGTGAGCTTCAGCTCGGGGCACTTCTTCTGGGCGGGGCACTCCTTGACCGGCGGGCACGCCGCGGGCAGGGCCTTGAGCTTCACCTGCTGGGGCTGCTCCTTGCCCAGCTCCACCACCACCCGCTTGGCCGCCAGGTGGAACCCCTCCTTGTGCAGGAGCAGCAGGTGCTCCCCAGGGGTCAGGTGCACTACCATGGGCGTGGGCGTGGGCTCCGGCTTCTCCCGGCCGTCCACGGTGACTGTGGCGCCGGGGGGCACCGTGCTGACGAACACCTTGGTGGGCCGGATCTGCAGCCGCTGGATGCGGCCCTCGATGTCCTTCTTGCTCGCCTCGTCGGTGGTTTCCTTGAGGGCCAGCTGGTAGAAGGAGAGCGCCTCCACCGGATCGGCCAGGTTCTCGTAGCAGCGCGCGATGTTGAACAGCGCCGATGGGTGCGGCGCGGTGTGGTGGGCCGCCTTGAACGACATGATCGCCTCGGCGTAGCGGCCCTTGTTGTACAGGGCCTGCCCCTCCTCGAAGAAGGTCGCCGCCTTGGCCAGCGCCGCCTTGTCGGGCTTGTCCGCGCTCGCCTTCTGGGCCAGCGCCGGCGTCACAGGGGACACCCCCAGGCAGAGCCCGACCGCGCACAGCACCACCGCTGGCGCGAGGCGCCCGTGAATGCCGCTTCTGTTCCTTTGCCGGTGCATACCCGTGGCTACACTCGCCTTACTGACCCGGTCTGGTCGGTGATCGAGATCAAAGTAGCATAGTCAGCCGCTGAATCCAGCGTCAAGAAGGCTATTGAATCTGACAGGATACGGCGGTGAAGCCGAATCCCATGGAGAGCGAATCCTTGATCTTGTCGCCGTCCGTGTCCACGTCCGCCACCAGGAATCCCTTGACGAGCACGTTGCCGAGCAGCTCGGCGCCGGTGATGGTGCCGTCACTGTTGGTGTCGAACAGCAGCTTCAGGGTCGACTTGGTGGAGGCGTCGGTGTTGGGGTCCTTGTAGATGTGATCCAGCACGGAGGCCATGCCGGGCACCACCTTCTTGTTGATCTCGGACATCGGGATGGCGCCGTTGATGATGCCTGCCGAGACGCTGGGGCCGCTGAGGGTGCCGCGAACCCGGGCCAGCTTCATGGACACCAGCAGGCTGGAGCCCACGGTCAGCGGCAAGGGCATGGTCACGTTGGCCGGCCCGGCGTTGAGGGCCGCGTTGGTGATGGGCCCGCTGAGCAGGGCGTTCTTGGGCGAGGCGGTGGAGGTGGTCAGCTTGGCCGATCCGCTGAAGTTGTTGCTGGCGTTGCCGTCGGTGTCCGCCCCCTGGTGCACCTGCACGATGGCCTTGGGCTCGTTGACCAGGGACTTTCCGAACACCTCCAGCAGGTAGAGCAGGTTCCCCTGCTTCAGGTCGTCGTTGATCATCTTCTGCAGGTCCGCGGTGCCGCCCAGGGCGGCCACGGTGCCGAGGATGGTGCCCAGGGCGTTGTCCTTGGTGCCATCGCCGTCCAGATCGTAAGCGTAGGTGGCGGTGAGTGAGGCGTTGGTGGGCAGGGTCAGGGTGTTGGCCACCGCCTGGAGCGAGGTCTTGGGCAGGACGAAGTCCATGAAGAACTGGTCCGGTTGGCCGGCGTCCGGGGTCGCGGCCTTGTCCCCGGCGGCGTCCGCGGCGCCCTGATCAGGCGCGCTCGCCTCCATGGTCCCCTGATCATGGGACCCATCGGGCGTCAGGCCCTCGCCCTGCGCAGCGTCTGCCAGCCCGACATCCGGGGACAGGTCCGGCACGGAGCCATCGCGCAACGGGTTGCCCTCCTCATCGCATGCGGCCAGGCAGAAGAGCAGCAGGAACGGCAGCGTCATCCTCATTTCGCACCTCTCACAGTGGGGCTGTGGTTTGTCTCACAACAGCGGCGTCAGTCCCAAAATTCCCCTCCAGCCAGGTGGCGGTTCATCATGGTGGTGGGGTAGTCGGCCGGCAGGGAGCTGACCGCCTCCAGGCGCGCCAGCTCGTCCGGGCCGAGGGCAAAGTCCGCGGCGGTCAAGCTCTGCTCCAGCTGGGTCACGGATCGCGCCCCCATGATCAGGGAGGTCACCCCCGGCCGGCCCAGCAGCCATGCCTGGGCCACCACCGCCGGCACAACCTCCCGCTCGCTGCTGATGTCGAGCAGGGACTCGATGATGTCCCACGCCCTGGCCTCCTCTGCGGGCTGGCCGGCGAACCGTCGTCGCCACATCTTCAGGCGCCCGTGGTTGGCGGGCCAGCGCCCCCGCTCGTACTTGCCCGAGAGCAGGCCGTTGCACAGGGCGCCCCAGGTGATGACGCCCAGCTCCTGGTCCCGGCACAGGGGCAGTAGCTCCCGCTCCACGTGGCGCACCGCCAGGCTGTACTGGGGCTGCAGGCTGGCGAAGGCCGCCAGGTCGCGGGCGCGGCTCTCGCCCAGGGAGAGGGCCAGCAGCCAGGCCGGGAAGTTGGAGCAGCCGATGTGCCGCACCTTGCCGGCCCGCTTCAGCGCGTCCAGCGCCTCGAGGGTCTCGTGCAGCGGCACCGTGGCGTCGGGCCAGTGGGCCTGGTACAGGTCGATGACGTCGCAGCCCAGCCGGCGCAGGCTGGCATCGCAGGCGGCGGCGATATGCCCGGGCGACAGGCCCTGACCCGCGGCGGTGGGGCCGCCCACCTTGGTGGCCAGCACGATCCTGTCGCGGCACCCGCGGTCACGCATCCACCGGCCCAGGATCTTCTCCGACGCGCCGCCCTGGTAAGTGTCCGCCGTGTCGTACAGGGTGATCCCGGCGTCCAGCGCGCGGTCCAGGATCGGGAACGCGGCGGCCTCGTCCACGCTGATCCCCTTCATGAAGCCCACCCCCGGCCCGAAGTTCACCGTACCCAGGGACAGGACGCTGACCTGCAGGTCGGTGCGGCCGAGGCGACGTTCGCGCATGAGATGTGCCTCGAGACTACTTCGGCTCCAGGTGGAACGTCGTGGTGATCTCCTTGAGCCCGCCGGGGTTGATGCCAACGATGTTGGAGGTGCCCGACTTCAGCTTCTTGACCAGGTCCTTGGGGTCCAGGTGGGAGCACTGCTTGCCGAACGGCGTCAGCGCGGCCACCACCTCCTCCGCGCGGCTGGAGGTGTAGGTGAAATCCACCTTGCCCACCGCCCGGGGGACCTTGCCGTCCAACATGGACCCGTCGTCAGTCCACCGCCCCTGGAAGGCTTCGCCGTAGGGCACGCTGGCGCGCTGGGTGTTGGCGGTCTTGGAGAACACCGTGATGTTGATGGCGGCGACGTTCTGGGGGAAGCAGGTCCCCTTGGACATGAAGTTGAACTTGAAATGCACCGTGCCGTCGTCGCCCCCGCACCCCGCGGCCAGCAGGCCCAGCCCCAGAAAAGCCACCAGGATGTTCGCGCGTGGGTTCATGGCCTTCACCTCCATCTGAACACCAGGTTGCCCGGGATGTTGCCCAGCTCCGAGTCGGGGATCGGGGCGCTCCTGTCTCTGGTGCCGAGCACCACGCCCGCGGCCACGCCGCCGGCCACCACAACGCCGACGATGGTCCAGAGCCACCACTTCTTGTAGATCGGCGCCTCCTGCGCCTTGCGCTGGCGCTCCTTCTCGGCCTGCAGCGCGGCCTGCTTGGCCTCCAGGGCGGCCTTGCGTTCGGCCTCCTTGAGGGCCGCCTCCTTCTTGGCCGCCTCGTCCTTCTTTGCCCGATCCTGCTTCAGCTGCTCGACCCGCGTCCCCACCTCCTTCTGCCGATCGGCGGGCGCCTCCGGGTCCTCGGCCAGGTAGCGCTCGTAGAAGAAGATCGCCTTCTTCTCGTCGCCCGCCTTGTCGTGGGCGAAGGCGATGTTGTACAGCAGAGCCGGCTTCTTGCTCAGGTCGTAGGCCTCGGTGAACTTGTCCACCGCGGTCTGGAACTCGCCCACGTTGAAGGCCTTGCGGCCGTCGAGGTAGAGGGCCTTGGCCTGCTCGTTCACTCCAGCCGGGGCCGGCTCCTCTGCGGGCGGGGCCTCTGTGGCCTCCTGGGCCGAGGCCCCCGACAGCGACAGCAGCAGGCAGAGCGGCCCGAACAACGCGAAGATCTTGATCCTGTTCATGGTAACGCCCATGTTACCGCTATCCGCGCCGGCGGGCCAAATCCCGTTGTGCAGCCAAACGCTCAGCGGGGGGCAGCCGTCAGCGGCTCGACCCACCCCGGGCGCGACTCCAGGTAGCGCAGCACCGGGCTGCGGCCGGCGCTGAGTGAGATGAGGTGAGCCGCCAGGTCGTGGCGCGCCGCCGCGCTCACGTCGTCGGCCAGGGCGGGCATGGGCGTGCCGTTGAGGCCCGTGGAGAAGGCGCGCACCACGTCGGCCCGGGTGAACCCGGAGCGGAACACCCCGCGGGTGAAGTCGCGCGGGCGGATGGGCCGGTCCAGGGCGTCTTTCAGCCCGGCGGCGAGGGGCCCGTGGCCGTCGCCGTCGGGGCCGTGGCACCGGGGGCAACCCTGGACCCTGAACAGGTCTGCGCCCCGCGCTGCGGATGGGGTCCCTCCGGCGGAAGGAGCCGCCAGCTTCATCGGCTCGCTGCTCCCCTCCACTGCGAAGCGTGGGCTGCGCAGCTTCACCTGCCGTACCAGCGCGTACAGCGCTCGCAGGGGCAGGAGGTTGGCCAGCCCAACCATGGCGGTGCCGGGGATGCCCACGTACAGGGTGCGCAGCAGGTCCCGGTCCGTGGGCAGCGCGCCGGAGGGCGTGGAGCGGTACTTGAAGTTGCCCCGGGCCAGATCTCCCGGCGCCGGGGAGAGCTCGCGGGCCAGGGCGGTGTCCCCGCGGCCGTGGTCGCCGTGGCAGGAGCGGCAGAGGGTGCGGTAGAGGCGCTCGCCGCGGTAATCGTCGGGGGTGCCGAGGCGGGAGAGGGCAGGCTGGTGGCCGGAGAGAGGGGAGGGGGCGGGGGGGGGGGTGCGGGCGGCGGCGGCGGCGGCGGCGGCCATGCCCATGGCAACCCCTACGGGAATAGAGGTAGACATGAAGGATCCCCTCTAATATGTCGGCGCGG
>CAZEFW010000161.1:0-22081 GCA_964511535.1 uncultured Myxococcales bacterium
GCACCATCGCCGCCAAGCGCAGCGTGCGCGCCCTGGCCAACGGCTTCGCCCTGGGGGACTTCGGCATGACCCTGCAGGGCGCCGGGTCCGCGTGGAAGGAGATGTCGCGCGCGGCGACCCTGGATCACCTGTACGCCATTCGGGGCAGCGGCAAGGGCACCGTGCATGCCGTGGGGGAACCGGGCGTGGTGCGCTTTGATGGCAAGGGGTGGAAGGCCACGGCCGTGGGGAGCAACTACAAGCTGAGAGATGTGTGGGAGAGCGCAACGGGTGAGGTGTTTGCGGTGGGGCTCGGCGGCCTGGCCATGCACTTCGATGGATCCAAGTGGCACAAGATGACCACGGGAACCAGCAACATCCTGCGCTCGGTCTGGGGCAGTTCCTCATCCGATGTCCACGCCGTAGGAGGCGTGAACTTCCACCCGGGTTACCTGCACTACGACGGCAACAAGGCGCAGACCTTGGCCAAGCTGAAGGGCCCGCCGGGTAGCTTCCCGCCCACCCACCTGAGCAGCACGGGCACCGGCTACCTGTACGCGGCGCGGACGCATAACGTGAGCCTGGCCCAGCACAACGGCATCGCCTGGGCCGACGCCAAGCTGTGCGCCAAGGCCCACGAAATATGGGCTGCTCCAGGCGGCGGGATCTTCTACATCGAGGTCTCCCATCGCCTTCATTATTTCAACGGCAAGACTTGCTCGTTGCTGCTCAAGGATCAGGGCGGCAAGCCGCTGTTCCTGGGCATCGGCGGCGTCCCCAAGGGAGACGCCTACGTCGTGGGCCCGGCAGGTGCCACCTTCTCCTGCACTCCCACCAACTGTAAGGCCCAGCGCTCGGGCGCGTCAGCCACCCTGCACGACGTGTGGGGCACCCCTGCGGGCGCGGTCTACGTGGTAGGTGAAGGCGGCACCATCCTGCGCCGTACCCCCTGAATGACGCTGCTGTCGACGCTCCGCGGCCGGTTGCACGTTGTGCCGTAGCGCCCTAAATGACGCTGCTGTCGACGCTCCGCGGCCGGTTGCGCGTTGTGCTGCAGCCCCTAAATGACGCTGCTGTCGACGCTCCTCGGCCGGTTGCACGTTGTGCTGCAGCCCCACTCCTCTCTCCCCACTGCCGATTGACACAATCCCGTCGCTGTACAAAACTCCCGTCGATCTATAGGTCTATTACCCTTCCAAGGAGGATCCGATATGAGCACACTTCCCCAGGTCATTGGCGTCATCGGCGCCGGTCAGATGGGCGGCGGCATCGCCCAGGTGGCGGCCCAGGCGGGCTGCGACGTCCTGCTGTCCGACGTCAGCCTCGAGTTGGCGCAAAAGGGCATCGCCAAGATCGACAAGATCCTGTCCAAGCAGGTGGCCAAGGGGAAGATGACCGAGGAGGACAAGGACGCCGCGGTGGGCCGCATCACCGCCGTGGATGGCCTTGAGGGGCTGGCCAGGGTCGACATGGTGGTGGAGGCCGCCATGGAGGACCAGGAGCTGAAGAAGCAGCTTTTCGCCAAGCTGGACGAGATCGTGCAGCCCGACGCCATCCTGGCGTCCAACACCTCGTCCATCTCCCTGACCCTCATCGCGGCCCAGACAAAGCGGCCGCACAAGGTCATCGGCATGCACTTCATGAACCCGGTGCCGCTGATGAAGCTGATAGAGATCGTGCGCGGCCTGGCCACCGACGACGAGACCTACAACACCACCATCGCGCTGGCCGAGAAGTTCGGCAAGACCTGCGTGCTGTCCCGGGACGTGCCAGGCTTTATCGTGAACCGGGTGCTGATGCCCCTGATCAACGAGGCGATCATCGCGCTCAACGAGGGCCTCGGCACCAAGGAGGACATCGACACCGGCGTGAAGCTCGGCCTGAACCATCCCATGGGTCCGCTCACCCTGGCCGACCTCATCGGCCTGGACACCTGCCTGTTCATCATGGAGGTGCTGCACCGCGAGCTGGGCGAGGACAAGTACCGTCCCTGCCCGCTGCTGCGCCAGTACGTGGCCGCCGGCTGGCTCGGTCGCAAGACCGGCCGCGGCTTTTACGACTACTCAAGGTAGGAGCTCTGACATGGACTTCGAACTTACCGAGGAACAACAGCTCATCCGCCAGACCGCGCGCGAGTTCGCCCGGCGCGAGGTCTTCCCCAAGGCGGCCGAGATCGACGCGAACCACCGCTACCCCGAGGAGCTGGTGGCCCAGATGGCCGAGCTCGGCTTCATGGGCGTGGCCGTGCCCGAGGAGCACGGCGGCGCGGGCATGGACAACCTGTCCTACGTGCTGGCCATGGAGGAGATCAGCGCCGGCTGCGCGTCCACGGGCGTGATCATGTCGGTGAACAACTCCCTGGTCTGCGACCCGCTGGTGAAGTTCGCCAACGAGGCGCAAAAAGAGGAGTACCTGGTGCCCCTGGCCTCGGGCGAGAAGCTCGGCTGCTTCGCCCTGTCCGAGCCCGACGCGGGCAGCGATGCGGCGTCACAAAAGACCGTGGCCCGCCGCGATGGCGACTTCTACGTCATCGAGGGCGTCAAGAACTTCATCACCAACGGGCCCCAGGCGGACACCTGCATCCTGATCACCATGACCGCGCCCGAGCAGCGCCACAAGGGGATCACGGCCTTCGTGATCCCCATGGACCACGAAGGCGTGCGCTGCGGCCCGGCGGAGCACAAGCTCGGCATCGCCGGCAGCGGCACCTGCCAGATCTTCCTGGACGATTGCCGGGTGCCGGTCAGCATGCGCCTGGGCGAGGAGGGCGACGGCTTCAAGGTCGCCATGACCACCCTGGACGGTGGCCGCATCGGCATCGCGGCCCAGGCCCTGGGCATCGGGCGGGCGGCGCTGGATGCGGCAGTGGAGTACGCCAAGGAGCGCAAGACCTTCGGCAAGCCCATCGGCCACCACCAGGCGATCCAGTTCATGCTCGCTGACATGGCCACACAGCTGGACGCGGCGCGGCTGCTCACCTGGCAGGCGGCCATGCTCAAGGACCGCGGCGTGCGCCACAGCAAGGAGTCGGCCATGGCCAAGCTGATGGCCGCGGAGATGGCCACGGCCGTGACCAAGGACGCCATCCAGGTGTTCGGCGGCTACGGCTACATGAAGGAGTACCCGGTGGAGCGGCACTACCGCGATGCCAAGATCTGCGAGATCTACGAGGGCACCAGCGAGATCCAGCGCCTGGTCATCGCCGCGGCGCTGCTCAAGGAGTGAGGGAGACCATGAGAAGGATTCTACTGATAGCGGGGATGGTGGGGGCCATGTTGGCCGCTTGCAGCGAGCCGGCTCCGAAGCAGGACCCGTGGCGCAACATCGGGCCGATCCCGCCGCCGCCGCCCACGGAGGCGCCGCCGGAGACCAAGGGCGACGCCCTGACCCAGAAGCAGATGGTGGAGCTGGAGAACACCATCGCCCTGGGGCAGCGACCGGCCATCCGCTGCTACGAGGACGAGCTGGAGCGGCGGGGCAACAAGGACCTGTCCGGGTCGGTGATGGTCAAGATCCTGATCGGCACCAAGGGCAAGGCGCTCAAGGTGACGGTGGGCGATATCAGCACCATCAAGGTCCAGGCGATCCATGACTGCATCATCGAGGCAGCCATGGAGTGGGACTACCCCCTGCTGGACCGCCCGTACGAGTACAGCACCACCTTCAACCTCTCACCGGCGTACTAGCGGGTTCCCCATGGCCACATTCGAGTTGACCGAGGAGCAACAGCTCATCCAGAAGATGGCGCGCGACTTCGCCACCAACGAGCTGAAGCCCAAGGCGTACGAGCGAGACAAGAACGACATCTTCCCGCTGGAGGAGCTGGCGCTGCTGGCGGACCTGGGGCTGATGGGCGTCAACGTGCCCGGGGAGTATGGCGGGGCCGAGGCCGGGGTGGTGGCCTACTCACTGGCCATCACCGAGCTGGCCAGGGGCTGCGCGGCCACCACGGTCACCGTGGCGGTGACCAACATGGTCGCCGAGGTGATCTGCAAGTACGGGACCGAGGCCCAGAAGGAGAAGTACGTCACCGCCATCACCTCCGGTGAGTACAGCTGCGCGGCCTTCGCCCTGTCCGAACCCCAGTGCGGCAGCGACGCCGCGGGCCTGCGCACCACGGCCAGGCGCACCGACGACGGCTGGGTGCTCAACGGGGCCAAGCAGTGGATCACCTCCGGCGACCACGCCGGGGTGATGGTGGTGTGGGCCCGCACCCGCGAGGAGCCGGGCGCGCGCTCCATCTCCGCCTTCCTGGTGGAGGCGGGCACGCCAGGGCTGGAGGTGGGCAAGCACGAGGACAAGATGGGGATCCGCGGGTCCACCACCGTGCCGCTCACCTTCGACGACTGCGTCATCCCCGCCGACGCGCTGCTGGGCGAGGAGGGGGGCGGTTTCCCCATCGCCATGACCGCCCTGGACGGCGGCCGCGTGGGCATCGGCTCCCAGTCCCTCGGCATCGGGCTGGCCGCGCTGCAGGAGGCCAGGGAGTACGCCGTGGAGCGCAAGTCCTTCGGCAGGCCCATCGCCGGCCTGCAGGCGATCCAGTGGATGATCGCCGACACCGGCACTGAGCTCGAGGCGGCGCGGCTGCTCACCATGCGCGCGGCGTGGCTCAAGGAGCAGGGGCGCCCCTTCACCCAGGAGGCGTCCATGGCCAAGGTCTACTCCAGCGAGGCGGCCAACCGCGCATGCTATCGCTGCCTGCAGGTGCACGGCGGGTACGGATACGTCAAGGAATACGCCATCGAGCGGCTGACCCGGGACGCCAGGGTCACCACCATCTACGAGGGGACCAGCGAGATCCAGCGGCTGGTCATCGGGCGCACGCTGCTGCGCTGATCCCGCGGAGGTACAACACGTGGAGCAGAACGAGAGCAGAAATATCCGCATCCTGGTGGCCAAGCCGGGGCTCGACGGACATGACCGGGGCGCAAAGGTTGTGGCCCGCGCCCTGTCGGACGCCGGGTTCGAGGTCATCTACACCGGCTTGCACCAGACCCCCGAGATGATCGCCGCCGGCGCCGTGCAAGAGGACGTGGACGCGGTTGGCGTGTCGATCCTGTCCGGGGCGCACCTGACCCTGTTCCCCGCCATCATGGACGCGCTGAAGTCACGCGGCGCCGACGACGTGGTGGTGTTCGGCGGCGGCATCGTGCCCGACGAGGACATCGCCGAGCTGAGCGAACTCGGCGTCGCCAAGATCTTCACGCCGGGCACCTCCACCGAGGACATCGCCGGGTGGGTCCGCGAGAACATCGTCCCGCGCGCGTGAGCCGCCCCCTCAAACTGCTGGCCGTCGCGCTGCCGCTGCTGGCAGCTCCCGCGGTGGCGGGGGCTGCCCCCCCTACCCTGGACGTGGTGGTCGGCAAGACCGTACGCGGCTCGTATGCGACGCTGCACCGGTGCTTTCGCAAGGCGCTGGCAGGCGACCGCAGCCGCTCGGGCACGGTGTTCATCCAGGCAACCCTGGGCCAGGACGACCGCGTCACCGGCGCCAAGGCGGTGCGAGACGAGCTGGACCACCTGCCCACCGCGCGCTGCCTGGTGGCGAAGGTGGTCAAGTGGACCTTCCCCGGCGCTGCGGCGGCGGGCGCGGGCAAGGGCAGCGAGGTGGTTATCCCGCTGACGCTTCGACCGGATCCGGGCCAGTTCACCGTGAACCTGGGTGACGTGGATCCGTCGGGCGCCGCTCCCGCGGTCAGGCGCGCCATCATCACCAGGAAGAACCTGGGCGCCAGCCGCGCCGAGGTGACCCACTTGACCCTGAGCGGCAGCTGGACGGCCGCCGCGCCGGCTGGCCGCGACCTGGCGGTGGTGGTGCTGGAGGGAACAGCGGGCAAGGGGCTCGCCGCTGGCGCGGCGCTATGGCTGCCGTCGGGGGCGCGCCGCGCGCTGAAGGGCAAGGGCAGCCTGCTGGTGATCAGCTCGCCGGCGATGAAGGGCAAGGCCATGGGCAAGAAGCCGAGGGTGGTGGCGCCTCCGGAGCCCACCGCGCTGCAAGGCGGCAAGCTCAAGGTCACGCCGCTGCTCGGTCGGCCGGGCGCTGGCACCGGCGGCACCTATGTCGGCTGGCTGGAGGCCGCCCAGGGCTTCGATGCAAAGCCGCACCACCATGACACCGCGGACGAGCTGGTGTTCATCGTCCGCGGCGCTGGCGCCGCCATGCTGCAGGACCGGGAGGTCCCCGTGGCTGCGGGGGACGCCATGAACCTTCCGGCCCGCGAGGGGCACGGCATGAAGGTGAGCGCCGCCATGAAGGTGGTGCAGATCTACGCCCCGGGCGGCGCCGAGGCGCGCTTCTACCGGGGACGGCCAGGGCCCGCGAAGAAGGGCTCGAAGAAGGGCAAGCGATGACCATCGCCGAAGACGTCGTAGCCGGAAACCTGCGCGCCGCGGCGCGCCTGATGCGCGACCTGGACGATCGGGTCCCCGGCTGCGAGGCGTCGCTCAAGCAGATCTATCCGCACACCGGCAAGGCGCGGATCATCGGCGTAACCGGCAACCCCGGCTCCGGCAAGTCGACCCTGGTGGACGCAATGGTCACGCGCCACCGGGCGCAGGGACTCACGGTGGGGGTGGTGGCGGTGGATCCGTCGAGCCCCTTCTCCGGCGGGGCCATCCTCGGCGATCGGATCCGGATGCAGCGCCACGCGCTGGACGAGGGCGTGTTCATCCGCTCCATGGCCAGCCGCGGCCACCTGGGCGGCCTCAGCCGCTCCACCAGCGACGTGGTGGCGGTGATGGACGCCATGGGCCTGGACCGGGTGTACATCGAGACCGTGGGCGTGGGGCAGGCCGAGGTGGACATCGTGGAGGCGGCGCACCTGTCGCTGGTGCTGGCCGTGCCCGGGCTCGGCGACGAGGTGCAGGCCATCAAGGCCGGCGTGCTGGAGATCGCCGACATCTTGGTGGTGAACAAGGCCGACCGCCAGGGGGCGGACCGCACATTGCACGATCTGCAGATGATGCTCGATCTCAGCTCCAGCCAGCGCCCGCGCCCGCCGATCCTCTCCACGGTGGCCTCCTCGGGCAAGGGCGTGGACGAGCTGGTGGAGGCGCTGGAAGGGGCGTTTGGTCAGTGGAACGAGGCCGAGTGGCAGGAGCGACTCCAGCGCCGGGCGCGGCGTCAGATCGAAGATCTGCTGCGCCACAAGGCGGCCGCGCGGATCCAGCGACGGCTCGGCGATGCGTTCGACGCGCTGGTGGACAGTGTGGCGCGCCGCGAGGCGGACCCGTACAGCGTGGTCGAGGAAGTGCTGGGCGACCTGTGACCCTCTTCACTGTCCCTCCAACCATATGCTGTTAGAATCATGGCGCTGACATACCGCTACAGGAGCGCTTCACATGCTTAAGTCTTTGCCCATCGTCGCCCTCACCGCCGCCCTCGCCTGCTCCACTGGCTGCGGCGACTTGCTGGACGCTTCCATCCTGTTTGACACGGGAGAGCAGTCGCTGACCCTCGACACCGCTGCCCTCGGCATCAAGATCCCTGGCAGCAAAGCCGCCATCCCCAAGGTACCGTGCACAAAGGACTCCACCTGCAACGCGGTGCCCGGGCTCAAGTGCGGCGGAAGCTCCTTCGAGTGCGGCCTCAAGTGCATCAACAAGACCTGCGCCATCGTGGCCTCGGCCGAGCAGAGCACTCGCGTGGACCTGTCACAGCAGATAAAGAATCAAAAACTCGCGGGCGGCATCAGCAAGGTGACCTTCGAATACATGCTCTACTCCGCGCCCCACAACTCGTTCAACTTCGACACCCCCCAGATCCAGCTGTTCATCGGCCCCGACGCCGCCAAGTCCACCAAAGAAAACGGGGTGGTGCTCTTCTCCACCATGCCGTCCATCAAGCGCAAGAATACGCCGAGCAACGAAAAAATGAGCGTCACCGAGACGGGCAAGGCCTCGCTTCAGGGCGCGATCATCAACTACAAGGCGCCGTTCCGCTTTTTCGGCAAGGCCGCGTTGACCTTCAAGCAGGGCGACCAGATCCCCACCGGCAAGCTTATCCTGAAGATCCGCGGCTACTTCAAGGTCGACCCGTTTTAACGTAGCTTCCGGGCCTGGATGCCCGAAAGCTACGTTGCGAGCCTTCGGCTCGCTTGGGTTTTTTGCCTGGCTTTGCCAGGCTGGAGCCGGGCGCCAAACGCCCGGCGTTTTTTTTGGGGCCTTATCAACAGGTTGGTGCCGACCCAGCAATTTCGGGATGGCGCACCAACCCCGCTCGCCCCGGCGTCATATCTGATTCAGATGTGTGAGTACTACTGAGGAGAATCTTTAGAAAGTCGGGCCCTTGTCGTCGGGCGGCGTGCCGTAGCCCAGGGGCGCGGGTGCCGCCGGCGCATCGTCGCTTGCCGCAGACGGGCGATCGTCCTCGTCTCCCTCGGTGATGGGGAAGCGCAGACGCCCATCGTTGACCCGCTCCTTGAGCTCCTTGCCCACCTTGAAGAAGGGCAGCCGCTTGGGCCTGACATCCACCTTCTCACCCGTGCGCGGGTTGCGCCCCTCGTAGGCTTTGTAATGGCGAATCTCAAAGCTCCCGAACCCACGAATCTCGATACGCTCACCCTTCTTGAGCGCATCCTCCATGGAATCGAAGATGCAATTCACGATCAGTTCAGCCTTGCCCTTGGGGAGCTTGAGCTTGCCGGCAACGGTCTCAATCAGTTCCGACTTCGTCATCGGGTGCTCCTTGGATTTCACATGGTTAAGAGGATTACAATCTAGCCCAAAGTTTCGACAAATTCAACATATTGAGAAATCATTTCCTGGCCTTATTATAGAGGAGCATGAATCCTCCCGTCATCACCTTGCTGACCGATTTTGGCACCGTCGACGGATTCGTCGGCGCCATGAAGGGGGTGATCCTCGGCATCCTGCCTGGCGCGACGGTGGTTGATCTGACCCACGATATCCCGGCGCAGGATGTGCGCGCTGGCGCGTGGGCGCTGCGGGAGGCCGCGCCGCACTTCCCGCCGGGCACGGTGCACGTGGCGGTGGTGGACCCCGGCGTTGGCACAGCCAGGCGCCCCCTGGCGTTGTACTCCGACGGGCGCTGGTATGTGGGCCCCGATAACGGTCTGCTGAGCCTGGCAGCGTCGAGCGCGCGTTCCGGCGTGGTCCTCGATAACCCGGCGTACCACCGGGCCGAGGTGAGCGCCACGTTCCATGGTCGCGATATCTTTGCGCCCACGGCGGCACATCTCGCCGGCGGCGTCGCGCCAGACGCGCTCGGTCATGAGACCGATCAATGGATCCGCCTGCCGCTGCCCGAGCCCAGCCTGCAACCGGATGCGGCTCGCGGGCAAGTGATCCACGTGGACAGGTTCGGCAACCTGATCACCAACCTGTCGGCCGGAGATCTTGCCCCCGAACATACCTGGACGGTGAGCTGGCGCGGGGAGGAGATCGGGGAATTGCGCCGTACCTTCGGGGACGTGACTCCGGGCGACTGGGTCGCCTATCGGGGCAGCTCGGGGCAGATCGAGATCGGCATCCGGGACGGCCAGGCGGCCACGGCAGCAGACCTGGCCGCGGTCCTTCAGAGCGAGGTGACGGCGTGCGTGAAGCAATGAGAGCGTGGATGCTGACCAGCCTGGTGCTCCTGCTCGGCGCCTGCACCACAGGCGAGGGGTGGGTCCGGGGCAAGCTGTGGGTGGAGAACTGCGACTCCGGCAAGGCGCTGGGCGACTCGCCAGGCCAGCAGGCCGACTACGACCTCGGCGCAGGGTTCTTCGCCGCCGAGACCCTGGAGGACTCCAACGCCTCGGTAAACCAGCGCCGAAACGGCCTGACCTTTCGCATCCAGGACACCAGCAACTGGCTCGAGGACGCCAACGGCATCGTGTTCCAGGTGCTCGACCTTCGCGCCGCCGCGCGGCTGTTCGCCAGGGGCGATCCCATCCCCGTGACCTACCGCGCCCCGCTGGCCGAAGCCGGCAAGAGCTCGGTGGACGACCTGGTGCGCGCGCGGCTCTACCTGTACACGATGTGTCCCCACTGCAAGGTGCCCAAGGTTGGCAGCTCCAGGCAGCTGGCCCTGTCACCGGCGGGGAGCGGCACCTCCACTGCCAGCTCGGGCCCCGATTGCTTTGTTCCCGCGACCAAGGAGCTGCCTGCCTGCCCCACCCTCACCAGCGCACAGAAGCAGAGCCTCCAGGCCATGTGCCAGGGCGACTTCAGCGACCAGAGCAGCAGGGCCCAGGTCCGGTCGCTGCTCGGGGCGCCATCGTCGTGCCTCTATCTCTGTGAGATCGGCAGCGCGCAGCGGGGCCAGGACCCGGCCACCCTGGACAAATTCCTCATCGAATACGGCGACCGGCTCGCCGGCTTCTTCTCCCTCGAGATCAGAGACGCCAGAGCGCTCAAGCTCGGCTCCTGCTCCAAGGTGATGGGGGAGATGCAGGGCATGTTCTCCTTCGAGGTGGCCCGCAACCGCGTGGCCCAGAGCTTTCCTTGATCGAGGTCACCTTCACCGAGCTCGCCTTCGGCGGCGACGCGGTGGGGCGGCTCCCGGACGGCAAGGTGTTGTTCGTGTCGGGTGGGGCCCCTGGTGACCGCGCCATGATCGAGCTGGTCCAGACCAAGCCATCGTTCGCCCGGGGCCGGATCGCCGAGCTCATGGAGCCGGGGCCCGGGCGCAGGGAGCCGCCCTGCCCGCTTGTGGGCGAGTGCGGCGGCTGCCAGTGGCAGCACCTGATCTACGACCGGCAGGTGGAGCTGAAGGCCGCCATGACCGAGGGCATCCTGGGCCGGGCCGGGGTCGATCTGGAGCAGCTGGTGCCCTCCCCGCGGGAGCTGTACTACAGGCGGCGCGCGCGCATGAGCTGGCGGGTGGGACCCGGCGGCGACCTGACCCTCGGCTTCGCCCGGGCGCGCTCCAAGGAGCTGGTGGATGTGCCGCGCTGCATGTTGCTGTCGCCGACCCTGCACCAGGAGCACCAGGGGCTGCGCATGCGCCTCGCCCGGGAGCCAGCCGGCGCCAGCGGCACCCTGGTGATGGTGGAGGGGCACGACGGCCGCGTCTCCACCAGCCTGCGCGGCGTGGCGACGCAGACAGAGCCGGCGGAGGTGGAGCTGGCCCCGGAGCTGCTGGCCACGGCGGAGACCTTCACCCAGGCCAACGAGGCACAGGAGAAACGCCTGCAGGAGACCATCACCGACCTGGTGCCTGACGGCGTCGGGCACGCCCTGGAACTATACGCCGGCGTGGGCGCCCTGACCCGGGCCCTGGCCCCTCGCTGCCGCCGCCTGGTGGCCACGGAGAAGACCCTGGTGGCTGCCGGCTTCCTGCGGCGCAACTTCGCCGACGCGAACGTGGAGGTCCGCGCGCAGGACGCGGCGCAGGCGCTCGAGCAGGGCGGGGCGTTCGATCTCGTCCTGCTCGACCCGCCCCGCGAGGGCGCCCGCGGTCTCGCCCCGGCCATCGCCGCCACCGGCGCCTCGACGGTGATCTATGTCAGCTGCGATCCCATGACCCTAAAGCGGGACGCGGAGGCGTTGAGGGCGGAGGGGTTCGAGGCGGACAGGGCGGTGGCGCTGGACATGATGCCAAACACCTACCATGTGGAGGTCGTGGCCCGGTTCGTGCGCTAACCAGAGGCAATCTACCCTGAAGCCTGATGCCTGATGCCTGATGCCTGAGGCCGCGAGCGCAGCGAGCAACGGTGCGCACGCGCCACGCGCCTCCGGCGGAGCGCGCCGTGCTCGCCTCGCTTCGCGAGGCTCCGCGATGAAGCGGCGCGCTACTTTTTAATCGTCAGCCAGTACGGCCAGTACGGGCTGTAGTTGGTGGATCCGCTGCTCTCCACCCCCACCACGAACTTGTACTCGCCGTAGCGCGGCGGCATGACGTAGTTGCCGCGGAAGCACACCGTGCCGCCCGAGCCCGAGGTCTTGGCCCACACCAGCCCGTCCGGCTTCTTGTCCGGCACCGGGTTCTTGGTGTTGTTGTTCCAGCGGTCCCGGTATGAATAGACACGCAGCTGGTAGGTCTTGCCCTTGGGCGATGTGAGGCAGATTGATGCGCCCCAGGCGGTGTCCACCAGGTAGTAGTCGCGGTCCACCGCCGACGACAGGTAGCTGTAGAAGTCCCCCTTGGAGGTGAGCGCCGAGGGGATCTGCAGGTAGCGGTCCGGCAGCCCGTCCTTGTTGACGTCCGTGCCCTCGTTGGGCTCGTGGTTGTCCCACTGGAACGTGCGGTTGAACAGGGTGAAGTGAGGCGGCAGGCTGCTCGCCTTGTTCCAGGTCGACTTGCCGAGCTGGTGGCAGTAGATGCTGCCGTTGGCGTCGGCGGAGATCACCTCCAGCCGGCCGTCGGCGTTGATGTCCCACAGGGAGCGCGGGATGATCCAGTTGGCCCCGACCTTCAGCCGCGAGCCGACGTTCTCGGCGAACGCCTTCTGCTTCTTGTCCCACAGGTAGAGCCGCAGCTGGTTGCCGCTGCGGTACACCCGGTCCGGGTAGCCGTCGTTATTGACGTCGAACAGCCCCAGGTACGAGACCAGGGCGCCGTGGCCCTCGGGCGTGCCGTCCCGGTCAACGTCGGTGGTGTTGGCCCACAGGTTGGCCGAGCTGGTGGAGCCGGCCACGGTGGCCTGCCCCTTGAGGTTGTAGCGCCAGTAGCGGTAGTGCCCCGGGTTGTTGAAGTTCTTCTTGTTGGAGCTGAAGTAGAGCACCTGTGCGCGGATCTCGCCGCCGATGCGGTACAGGGCGGTGACCCCGCCCGGGTAAAAGCTGCTGTAGGCGGTGTTGAAGCAGTTGGAGCAGTGGGCGGTGCTGGCCAGGGTGTTCCAGTTGGTGAACCGCCGGGTGAAGATATGCCCGCCCCAGACATGGGGCGAGTAGGACTGGGGGTAGCCGTTGCCGAACAGGTACTCCGAATCGCCATCGCCGTCCAGGTCCACCAGCGCCCGGCCGTCCCAGTACTCGCACACGCCGTCGGGGTCAGCGATTGAGACCACGCGCTGGATCTCGGAGCCCGGCGTGGCGGCCTTGTTGAAGCGGAAGATCTTGGTCCCCGCGCTGGCCTGGCACCAGGTGGAGGTGAAGAACTCGGGCACCCCGTCGTTGTCCAGGTCCTTAGACATGAAGGAGCTGGCGTCGTACACCCCGTCCTTGCCCACGTACTCTTTGACCGTCTTTCCGCTCAGCTTGTAGAACCGAGGCACGCTGCCGTTGCCGGTGAGCACCTCGAGGCTCTGGGTCGCCACGCCGAAGGTCTTGGTGTCGTCGATGTCGGCCACCACGGCGATGCGCCGGCTGAAGTTGTACTTCTGCTTGCTGAAGGCGTGCAGGGCGTTGCCCTTGGGGTCGAGGATGGCGAAGCCGAAGTTGTCCTGCACCAGGATCTCTCGCTGCCCGTCGCCGTTGAGGTCCACCGTGGGCGCGGCCACGTTGCCGTAGGCGGCCTGGAGCTTGTAGGGCCCCGTCTGCCAGGCGCCCGGGCAGGTGGTGAAGCAGAGCCGGTCGGTGAAGCCGTCGCAGTTGTTGTCCTTGCCGTCGCCGCACTTGGTCGGCGCGCCGGGGTAGACCGTCACGTCGGAGTCGTCGCAGTCCCAGTCGTAGCTGCCGTTGCCGTCGGCGTCCACGGGCACGGTCCAGCCCACCGGCACCTTGCAGTTCTTCTGGCTCAGGGCGTTCTTGGACGCGAACCCGTCGCCGTCGTTGTCCTTGTAGATGGTGATCAGCTTCAGGTTGTCGTCCTTGATGCCGTTGCAGTCGTCGTCGGCGCCGTTGCACTGCTCGGTGGCCTTGGGGTGGATCATCTTGTTGTAATCGTTGCAGTCCCCCGCGTTCTCCACGTAGCCCTTGGGCGCGGTGCACGCCTGCTGCCAGGCCGGCCCGCCGTAGCCGTCGCCGTCGTTGTCCTTGAAGTAGACCTTCTTGGTCAGCCCCTCATCCTTGAACCCGTTGCAGTTGTCGTCCACCTCGTTGCACACCTCGGTGGCGCCCGGGTTGATCGCCGAGTTGTTGTCGTTGCAGTCGCCGGTGAGCGAGACGAAGCCGGTGGGCGCGATGCAGTCCTTGACCGTGGACTGCGAGCCGTACCCGTCGCCGTCGTTGTCCTTGTAGAAGATGTTCTGGGTGATCCCCTCGTCGATGAAGTAGTTGCAATTGTCGTCCTTCTTGTTGCACTTCTCCTTGGCGCCGGGGTGGATCTCCTTGTTGGTGTCGTCGCAGTCGCCGCCCTGCTTGGCGTACCCCTTGGGTGGAGCGCAGGCGAAGGTGGTCTTCTTGCTGTCGCCGTAGCCGTCGCCATCGCCGTCGAGGTAGAACGTCTTGGGCGAGCACGCGTCCGGGGGCAGGATATCCGGCGCCAGCTGGTCCGGCTGGAGCATGTCGGGCTGGGTCTGGTCCGGCTGCGGGCTCGCGTCCGGCAGGGCCATGTCCACCAGGGGCATGTCGCTCCCCGGCCCCGCGTCATGGTCCACGAACTGGTCGGGCGGGGACCAGGTGTCGGGCAGGCCGCCCTCCCCTGTCCCGGTGCCGATGTCCTGCGCGCCGCCGCCAGCGTCGGAGCCGACCGGAGTACGGGCCTCGTCGCAAGCGCCGAGCAGCAAAACGAAGGTGGTGAGGATCGTGAGGGCTCCAGACGTTCGGCTCATGGCCTCCTCCTTGTAACAAATAGTCCAATCATGATGATCAAGATAAGCGCCCCGCGCCCGCCGCCCCCCGTGGAGACCGCGCAGGCCCCGCCGGCGCCGCCGGCTGGCGGCGTGGCAGCGTCAGCCCCCGGCTTCGACGCCCCGTCCTTGCCGCCCGCCTTGCCGTCCTTCTTGGGCCCGGTGCCGCCCTTGTCCTTCTTGGGCCCTGGCCCGCCCTTGTCCAGCTTGGGCCCTGGCCCGCCCTTGTCCAGCTTGGGCCCTGGCCCGCCCTTGTCCAGCTTCGGCCCCGGCCCGCCCTTGTCCAGCTTCGGCTTCCCGGCGTCGGGCTTGGGCGTCCCGCCAGGCGTCTCGGTGGGATCGGACGCCGACGAGCAGCCGGTGTCCTGGGGGTAGTCGATCTTCTTGTCGCCGTCGTTGTCCAGGCCGTCGTTGCAGTCGGTGCCGCTGCCGCCGAACTTGGGCTGGTTGGCCAGCGCCTTCTTCATGAACCCCCACACCGGCTTCTGCTTGTAAGACCCGGGCCATTTCTGCCCCGAGCCGCTGTTGCGCACCGCCATGCCCCACTTGTCGGCGATGTTGTTGTCGTCGACGATCTCGTAGAAGAAGGTCGCCGTGTACCAGGAGCGTTTGAGCTGCTCCTCCAGCACCCGGCGGTAGTAGGTCACCTGCTCGCCGGTCTTCTTACTGTCCCCCACCGGCGCCTTGTAGCCGGTCTCGGTCATCCAGAGCGGGATGTGGGTCACCTTGTTGTCCTGCATCACCTCGTAGGGCGCCTTGGCCCCGATGAGCACCCCGAAGCACCGGCGCCCCTTCTCCAGATCATGCTCGTAATAGTCTCCGCCCGGGCAGGCCGGCACATAGTTCGGCTTGATCTCGTGGAACGCCGCGTAGTTGTGCCAGGTGATGATGTCGTACATCAGCCCGGCCTTCTTCAGCGCCTTGAGCGACGCGTCGAACCAGGACGCGTGGATCTTGCCCACGCTGGCCAGCTCGGGCCCGAGCACCTTGCACGACGGGCAGCCGGCCTTGATCCCCTTGATCCCCTCCAGCACGATGCGGTTGATCCAGATGTTCTTGTCCGTTGTCTCGAGGAAGTCCAGGTTCGGCTCGTTCCACAGCCCCCAGTGGGTGATCTTGCCCTTGTAGCGCGCTGCGGCCACCTGGCAGAACTTCTGGTATTCGCCCGCCTTGGGCGTGTCGTTGTGGGTCTTGCCGTCCTTGTTCTGGTGAGCCGGATCCTTGGCCCACGCAGGGCCATAGCCGATGGTGGGGAACACCTTGAGGCCCCGGGCGATGGCGTTGTTGATGATCTTGTCGAACAGCGTCCAGTTGTACTTGCCCTTGGACGGCTCGGCCTGGAACCAGTTGAAATCGATGCGGACCCACGGCACGCCCAGCGCCTTGGCAGCGTCCAGCACGTCATCCGCGGGCTGGTGGGTGTTGAGCCCCACGAAGTTGGTTGGCGCGGCCATGGCGGTCGAGCCCATCCAGATCAACGCCAGCGCGGCGAGGGAGGAGATACAGATCGTTCTTAGCATTCCGCCAGGGTATCACGGGACGCATGGCTCCTGATACCGGCTGTCGCGACAGGCGCGCTCCCCGGGCCGGGTATAATGCAGAGGAAGATCCAGGGGGTGCCACAAGATGACCGATCCGATGCCCCGCTCGAAGCTCCGGCTCCTCGGCGCGCTGCTCTGCCTGCTCGCCCCGGCGCTCGCGGCCTGCCCCACTGAGCCGACCCGCCACAGCCTGCCAGGACCTGGACCGCTGCCCGTGTGCCCGCTGGAGATCGACATCGACGCCCCCATCGCCCAGGTGGGCACGGTCCCGGGGGCCCTGGTGTCTGGGGATCACCTGTGGCTGGCGTGGAACGATCAGCACGGCATGTCCCAGGAAGGCCCGTACCGCTATCGCATCGCCGCGGGGCGCGTGCCTCTCGGCGGCGGCCCACTCGAGCCGCTCGGCCCCCTGGCCATCCCCCACGGCAACCTGCAGCGGCCCCAGCTCGCGGCCACGGGCCAGGGGGAGGTGCTGCTCGCCCTGCGCCGCCACCCCAGCGGAGAGGTGAACGCCGTCATGGAGGTCGCCCGGTTGAGGGTGGCCGGGGGCCGCCCCTCCCCGGGCGAGCCGCAGGTGCTGAGCGATCCTCGCCTGTCGGCTCGGGACGGCATCGCCGTGACCGGTCCGTCGGGCGCCGCGCTGGTCTGGGCGGCTGGCCCGCACATGAAGAGTCAGCACATCTTCTTCCGTATGCTGAGCGGATCAGCGCCCGGGCAGGCATCACCTGCCATCAACCTCGTGCGAACGGACCACGGCGTCTTCAACTACGAGGCGGCGTCCACCCCCTCGGGCTTCGTGGTGGCCTGGACCGACGACCTGAACAGGCGGCTGCGGGTCGTGGCCCTCTCGCCGGGGCCCTGGCCGCGGGTCCTGTGGCGGCGATCCATGCCCGAGGAGACGCTGTCGGACAACGGGGTGCTGGTCGGCGCCGTGGGCGAGGCGGACGGAACGATCCTCCTGGTGCTCCGCACCTGGCACGAGTCCCAGCGCCAGGTGCGCGTGGTGCGGTTCACGCGACATGGCCGCCGCCTGCCGGATCTGCTGGTGGCGCCGGCCTGGATTACCGAGGCCGCCATCTCCTCTGACGGGTTCACCTGGGTCCAGGCGGACGAGGGCTCCAGCCCGATCCGGCTCTGCGTGCGGCGCCACCTGCTGGACGGCGCCGAGGCCGCCCCGCCCGCCTGCTCCGTGGTGCCTTCCAAGCCTGCGCGGGAGGAGGGGAGGCTCTTCTGGCATGACCGCGGGCTGTACCACGCCGCCAACGACTGGCACGACGGAAGCTTCGAGATCCGCTTGCGCCGCTGGCAGTGCGCGCCCAGGAAGGCTCGACTAACGCAAAAAGCTTCAAAATAATTGGACTATTCCGCAATTCGCCCGCAAGAGCCCGCCTGCACGCGCTGGCCCCCACAGTACCGGCCCTGGAGCCCTTGACGTACCCCGGTGCCGCTGATACGTTGCCGCCGCGAATTGGCCAAACCACGGTCCGCGACAGGGCGAGACCGGTTCATTTGAGGAGGCAGAAAAGATGGGCAAGCGCTTCGTAACCATCGACGGCAACACCGCCGCGACCCATGTGGGCTACGCGTTCTCCGACGTCGCCACCATCTACCCCATCACCCCGAGCTCCACCATGGGTGAGCTGGCCGACGAGTGGTCAGCCCAGGGGCGGAAGAACATCTTCGGCCAGAAGCTGCTGGTGACCGAGATGCAGTCCGAGGGCGGCGCCTCAGCGGGCTGCCACGGCGCGGCCTCGGCCGGCGCCCTGGCGGTGACCTTCACCTGCTCCCAGGGGTTGCTCTTGATGATCCCGACCCTGCACAAGGTGGCGGGCGAGCTGAGCCCCATGGTCCTGCACGTGTCGGCCCGTACCGTGGCCACCCACGCGCTGTCCATCTTCGGCGATCACAGCGATGTGATGGGCTGCCGCAACACCGGCGTGATGCTGCTGGCGGCCGGCTCGGTTCAGGAGGCCCATGACCTGGCCATCGTGGCCCACATCGCCTCGCTCAAGACCCGCATCCCGGTGATCCACTTCTTTGACGGCTTCCGCACCTCCAACGAGATCCAGAAGGTCGAAATCCTCGACTACGAGGACCTCGCCAAGATCATGCCGTGGGACGACGTGGCCAACTTCCGCAAGCGCGCCATGAACCCGGATCACCCGCACCTGCGCGGCACCGCGCAGAACCCGGATCACTTCTTCCAGGCTCGCGAGGCGCCGAACCGCTTCTACGACGCGGCCCCCGGCATCGTCGAAGGTGTGATGAAGGACGTCTCCGCCCTGGTGGGGCGCGAGTACCACCTGTTCGACTACGTGGGCGCCCCCGACGCCGAGCGCGTGGTGGTGATGATGGGCTCCGGCGCCGAGGTCACCGAGGAGGCCGTGCGCTACATGATCGGCCAGGGAGAGAAGGTCGGCCTGGTCAAGGTGCGCCTCTTCCGCCCCTGGACCTCCGAGCAGTTCCTCAAGGTGCTGCCCAAGACCGTGACCAAGGTGGCGGTGCTGGACCGCACCAAGGAGCCGGGCGCCCTGGCGGATCCGCTGTACTCCGACGTGGCCACCACCTTCTTCGAGACCGGCATCAACCCGCTGCTGGTGGGCGGGCGCTACGGCCTGTCCTCCAAGGACTACACCCCCACCATGGCCAAGGCTGTCTACGACAACCTCGGCTCGGAGGCGCCCAAGCAGCGCTTCACCGTGGGCATCAACGACGACGTGTACAACCTGTCCCTGGACCTGCCGGAGGAGATCAACTCCACCCCCGAGGGCACCACGAGCTGCCTGTTCTGGGGACTCGGCGCGGACGGCACCGTGGGCGCCAACAAGGCGGCCATCAAGATCATCGGTGACGAGACCGACATGTTCGCCCAGGGGCACTTCGTCTACGACTCCAAGAAGTCGGGCGGCATCACCGTCAGCCACCTGCGCTTCGGCGAGAAGCAGATCCAGAGTTCGTACCTCGTCTCGCAGGCCGACTACGTGGCGTGCCACAACCAGGCCTACGTGGGCGTGTACGACATCCTGGCCGACCTGAAGCAGGGCGGCACCTTCGTGCTCAACTGCACCTGGACCGACGAGCAGTTGGAGCACAAGCTGCCCGGCTCCTGGAAGCGCGCCCTGGCCGCCAAGCAGGCCAGGTTCTACACCATCGACGCGCTGAAGATCGCCCGTGATGTTGGCCTCGGCGGGCGCATCAACATGGTGATGCAGACCGTCTTCTTCGTCACCTCCAAGGTGATCCCGCAGGACGACGCCGTGCGCTACCTCAAGGAAGCCATCGACAAGACCTACGGCAGCAAGGGCGAGAAGATCGTCAAGATGAACTGCGACGGCGTGGACGGCGCGCTGAGCAACGTCCACCGCGTGGAGGTCCCGGCGGCCTGGGCCGACGCCCCGCTCGAGGAGCCCATCCAGCGTGACGAGCCGGCCTTCGTCTCGGACGTGATGCGCCCCATCCTGCTGTGCAAGGGCGATGACGTGCCCGTGAGCGCCTTCGCCGGCGAGCTGGACGGCAGCTACGAAGGCGCCGGCCCGGACGGCACCTTCCCGGTGGGCACCACCCGCTACGAGAAGCGCCGCATCGCGGTGGACGTGCCCTGGTGGGACGCCGACCTGTGCACCCAGTGCAACCAGTGCGCGCTGGTCTGTCCCCACGCGGCCATTCGCCCCGTGCTCATCGACGACGAGCAGAAAGCGGCTGCCCCCGACGCCTTCGAGACCCGCGAGGCCAAGGGCAAGGTGCTCAAGGGCCTGAACTACAGGATCCAGGTCTACACCGAGGACTGCTCCGGCTGCCTGGTGTGCGTGGACTCCTGCCCCGCCGAGAGCGAGACCGAGAAGGACGCCAAGGGCAACGCGGTCAGGGCGCTGGTGATGAAGCCGCTGCACACCCAGCTCGAGACCGAGATCCCCAACGCGGCCTACGCCGACGCCCAGCCCGCGCGGGATGACCTGATGCGGGTCAACACCATCAAGGGCAGCCAGTTCCGCAAGCCCCTGTTCGAGTTCTCCGGCGCCTGCTCCGGCTGCGGCGAGACCCCGTACTACAAGCTGGCGACCCAGCTGTTCGGCAACCGGATGGTCATCTCCAACGCCACGGGCTGCACCTCCATCTACGGCGGCACCTGCCCGTCGACGCCCTTCCCCAAGGACGACCACGGCCGCGGCCCCGCCTGGGCCAACAGCCTGTTCGAGGACAACGCCGAGGTCGGCTTCGGCATGGCCCTGGCCTACTTCCAGCGGCGCGACTGGCTGCTGGGCAAGGTGGAGGCCGTGATGAAGAACGGCGGCCTCAGCGATGAGCTGGCCGCGGCCATGAGCGGCTGGGTCGAGGCCTACGGCCTGGGCGACGAGTCGGTCAAAGCGTCCGACAAGATGCACGCCATCCTCAAGCAGCAGGCCAACGGCAACGGCGCCCTGCAGGAGATCCTGGACAACGCTGACCTGTTCACCAAGAAGTCGGTGTGGTCGGTGGGCGGCGACGGCTGGGCCTACGACATCGGCTACGGCGGCCTGGATCATGTCATCGCCATGAACCGGGACGTCAACATCCTGGTGCTCGACACCGAGCTGTACTCCAACACCGGCGGGCAGAGCTCCAAGGCCACGCCCACCGGCATGGTGGCCAAGTTCGCCTTCTCCGGCAAGAAGACCAAGAAGAAGGACCTCGGCATGATCGCCATGACCTACGGCTACGTGTACGTGGCGTCGGTGGCCATGGGCGCCAAGATGAGCCACACGGTCAAGGCCTTCGCCGAGGCGGAGAGCTACCCGGGGCCGTCCCTGATCATCGCCTACTCCCCGTGCATCAACCACGGCCTGGTCAAGGGCATGGGCCACTGCATGTCGGAGATGGACGCCGCGGTGGAGTCCGGCTACTGGCCGCTGTACCGCTTCGACCCGCGCCGGCGCGAGCAGGGCAAGAACCCGTTCCAGCTCGACTGCAAGCCGCCCACCAAGTCGTTCCAGGACTTCCTGATGAGCGAGATCCGCTACCGCACCCTGACCAAGTCCTTCCCCGCCGAGGCTGCCGAGCTGCACGCCAACCTGGAGAAGGAGTACATGGCCCGCTTCCGCCTGTACCAGAAGCTGGCCGAGGGCGAGGGCGTGCTGTAGAACACCCCCCTGCCGGCCCCCTCTGGCGGGGCCGGCACACCTTCCCCTCTTCCGCTCCCCCTGCTCCTCCCAGATGGATACACCCGCCAGGCGCTAGCAGTTCATCCCGCCGCGCTACGCAGACGCTCCGCCTCCTCGCGGAACGCCCGGGCCGCGTCTGCGTCGGTGAACGACCGCAGCGGGATGATGTGGGCGTGCATGCGGTCCAGGAAAATGTAGATGGCGTGGTCGTCCTGGCAGATCTCGCTCACGGCGCTCCACACATGGCTGGCCTGGTTGACGTCGGTGCGCTCGGCCACGCCCTCAACGGTCAGGGTGATGACATGCTTGCCCAGGGTGCCCGCGCCCTCGCGGGGCATGCGCTTGACCCAGGCCCTGGTGGCCAGCTGCAGCAGCCCGCTCAGCGCGAGCACCACCACGATGGCCGGCAGCAGCCATGAAAGCGGCGGCTGGAAGATGAAGTCGAAGCTGCCCTGTAGCGCCGCCAGGATCCCGAGCAGCACCACCACGAGGCCGATTCCGATGGCCAGCGGCCAGAAGAACCAGTGCAGCTTGAAGGTGCGGTTCATGAAGAACCGATTGAGCTGCCAGTAGTCGTCCCGCGTGATGTCGACCTCTATCTCCACGCGAGGATCGTAACACCTGCGCGCAGGAGGGGCGCGGGCCGAATGCCTCGAGGTCAGCTGTCTGCTTTTCGGGGGGGGCTTGGTGCTTCGGGGGGGGGGGGGGGGTTGGCGCCCCGGCCGGCAGCAGCGCGCCGAGGTTCGCCATGCCGCGGCGCACGCGGAACCACCCGTCGTAGCCCCGGCGCGGGCCGGCGTCG
>CAZEFW010000162.1:0-22000 GCA_964511535.1 uncultured Myxococcales bacterium
CGCGGCGGTGACCAGCAGCAGTCCGCGGTAGGGGAGGGCGGCGGCCAGGGGGCGGGGGGGGGGGGGGGGGGGGGGCGCCCGGGGCCCCCCCCCCCCCCCAACCACCCCCCCCAACCCCCTCCCCCCCCCCCCCGCCGGGCCGCAAAGCGACCGAGCCCCTACCGCAGCTTGAGCGTCGCCAGCGAGAAGAGCGCCAGCATGATGCTGATAATCCAGAATCGCACCGTCACCTTCTGCTCGGCCCACCCCTTGAGCTCGAAGTGGTGGTGGATCGGCGCCATCTTGAAGACCCGCTTGCCCGTGAGCTTGAAGGAGACCACCTGCACGATCACCGACAACGTCTCCAGCACGAAGATGCCGCCGAGCACCGCCCAGACGAACTCGTTCTTGGTCAGCACCGCGAGCATGCCGAGGCCGCCGCCCAGGGACAGCGACCCCACGTCTCCCATGAACACCGAGGCCGGGTAGGTGTTGTACCAGAGGAAGCCGGTGCCGGCGCCCACCATGGCCGCGCAGTAGACCGCGAGCTCTGAGGCGCCCGGGATATGCGGGATGTTGAGGTACTTGGCGATGTTGAAGCCGCCCAGTACGGTGCCGGCGCCGTAGCTCAGGATCAGGAAGGTGCCCGCGGAGATGATCACCGGCCCGATGGCCAGGCCGTCGAGGCCGTCGGTGAGGTTGACGCCGTTGGAGCTGCCCACCACCACGATGAGGGCGAAGGCCATGTAGGCCAGCTCGTGCAGGGAGAAGGGGTAGCGGTCGAAGTTGACGAAGGGCAAGGCCAGGCGGGTGCGGATCTCCTCCGGCAGGACATCGCCGTAGAAGAGCACCCCGAGCACGGCCGAGGCGATGACGATCTGTCCCACCAGCTTCAGCTTGCCCGGCAGCCCCTTGCTGTTCTTGAAGCGCAGCTTGAGGGAGTCGTCGAGGAAGCCGATGGCGCCGTACCCCACGGTGACGCTGAGCACGAGCCAGACCAGGCTGTTGCTCAGGTCGCACCAGAGCAGGGTCGGGATCACCAGGGCCAGCAGGATCAGGCTGCCGCCCATGGTGGGGGTGCCGGACTTGACCTTGTGGCTCTCGGGGCCGTCCTCGCGGATGGTCTGGCCGATCTGCCCGCGCTGGAGCTGGCGGATGAACCAGGGCCCCATGAGGAAGCTGATCAGCATGGCCGTGAACGCCGAGGAGATGATCCGGGTTGAGGGATAGCGCACCACGTTGAGCCAGCGCAGCGCATGGTAGACACGCAAGGGGTACAGCAGGTGGAACAACATCAGCCGGTGTCCTCGGGTGGAAAGGCTTGGGTTAGCGCCCGCACTGCACGATCCAGGCGCGCGCCGTGGCTCGCCTTGATCAGGACCCAGCCGGCGTCGAGGGCGCCGGTCAGGGCGCGGGCTCCGTCGGTGGGGGTCTCAACTTGCGTCATGCGCGCTGCAGGCATTCCGGCCGCGGCGGCGCCGCGGGCGATCTCGGCGCCGAGGTCGCCCACGGTGATCAGCAGGTCGAGGCCGGCGGCCGCGGCGTGGGCGCCGATCTCGCGATGATAACGCTGTTCCTGGTCGCCCAGCTCCAGCATGGCGCCGAGCAGCGCCGCGCGGGGGGCGTCCCCTGCCAGCTCCGCCAGGGTGTCCATGGCGGCGCGCATGGCCGCGGGGCTGGCGTTGTAACAGTCGTCCAGGACGGTGTAGGGGCCCACGGTGACCAGCGAGGAGCGGTGCTCCAGGCGCGGCGGCCGGGTCAGCCCCTCGGCGATGGTGGCCGGCGGCACCCCTGCCACCAGGGCAGCGGCAGCGGCAGCGGCGGCGTTGCTGGCGTTGTGGCTGCCCACCAGCGGGAGGCGCACCTGGTGCTGCTCGCCGTCCATGCGCAGCATGACGAGAGAGCCGCGCGCGCCGTCGGGCTCGCGGCGGACCAGCTGCACGCGGTCGCCGCCCTCGACGCCGAAGGTGACCACCCGATGGTCGGGCAAGCGCGCCGCCCACGGCGCCAGCAGCGGCTCCTGCCCCGGGATCACCGCGGTGCCGTCCTCGCGCAGGCCCATGAGCAGCTCCGCCTTGGCCGCCGCGATGGCCTCCATTGAGCCGAGCCCCTCCAGGTGAACCGGGGCGATGGCCGTGATGAGCCCCACCTCGGGCCGGGCCATGGCCGCCAGGGCCGCGATCTCGCCTTCATGGTTCATGCCCATCTCCAGCACCGCAGCGCGGGTGTCGTGGGGCATGGCCAGCAGGGTCAGCGGCAGGCCGATGTGGTTGTTGAAGTTGCCTGCCGTGGCGTGGGTCGGGCCGGCCAGCGCCATGACGCCGCGCAGCAGCTCCTTGGTGGTGGTCTTGCCCACCGACCCCGTGACCGCCAGCACCTGCGGAGACACCTGCCGCAGCCACGCGGCGGCGAGGCGCTGCAGGGCGTCGAGGGTGTCGTCCACCCGGATCACCGCCGCGGCCTCTGGCACCGGCCCCGGCAGGTCCTGGTGGACCACCAGCGCCGCGGCCCCGTCCTCCGCGGCCGAGAGCGCGTAGTCGTGGCCGTCGAAGCGGTCGCCCCGGATGGCCACGAACGCCTGGCCCGGGGTCACGGCGCGGCTGTCGATGGTCACGCCCTCGAAGGGGTCCCGGCCCGTCCCGGGCTGGAGCACCTGCCCGCCCATGTCGGCGGCGGCGCCGTTGACGCTCCGGCGAATCACCGCCCCTCCAGGGCTTCGCGCGCCTGCTCGCGGTCGTCGAAGTGGATGGTGGTGTCCCCCAGGATCTGATAATCCTCGTGCCCCTTGCCGGCGATGAGCACAATGTCGCCGGGGCGCGCCATGGCCACGGCGGCGAAGATGGCCTGGCGCCGGTCCGGGTCGACGAGGTAGCCGCGGCCGCCGTCCAGCGGCGGCATGCCCGCCCCACGGACGCCGGGCTCGATCATGCGGATGATCGACATCGGGTCCTCGGTGCGGGGGTTGTCCGACGTGACCAGGCCGACGTCCGCCCCGCGGGCCACCGCGGCGCCCATGAGGGGGCGCTTGCCCTGGTCCCGGTCGCCGCCGCAGCCGAACACCACGATGAGCCGCCCCTTGCACAGGGGGCGCAGCACCGACATGGCTCGCTCCAGCGCGTCGGGCGTGTGGGCGTAGTCCACCAGCACGGCGAACTCGCGCCCGCCGTCCACGCGCTCCAGCCGCCCCGGCACGCCCGGCATGGCCTGCACGCCGCGGGCGATCTGCTCCGGGGTCACGCCAGCGGCGTGGCAGCACGCCGCCGCCAGCAGGATGTTCTCGCCGTTATAGGCGCCCAGCATGGCCGAGCGCAGGGCCACGCGCTCGTCTCCGAGGCGGAGCGTGGCGCGCAGGCCGTCGATGCTGTGGCGCGCCTCCAGCAGCCTGGCCTCGGCCTCCACCGACGGGTCCGTTGCGGTGGTGCAGCGCACGACGCTGACGTCCCTGCGCGCGCTGGCCGCGGCCACGAAGTGTTCGCTGCCGCGACCGTCCAGGTTGATCACCGCCGCCCCGCCCGGCTTCAGGTGGCGGGTGAAGAGCAGCAGCTTGGCCTGCAGGTAGGCCTCCATGGAGCCGTGCAGGTCGAGGTGGTCCTGGGTCAGGTTGGTGAAGGCGGCCAGGTCGAAGTCGAGGCCCCAAACCCGGCCCAGATCCAGCGCGTGGGAGGAGACCTCCATCACCAGGTGGTCGCAGCCCTGCCGCACCATGCGCCCGAGCACCTGGTGCAGCAGCACCGGCGGCGGCGTGGTGAACGGCGCCTTCTCCTCCGCGCCTGCGTATCTGTAGCCCACGGTGCCCACCACGCCGGGGCTGCGGCCCGCCGACGCGAGCACCGACTCCATCATGTACGTGGTGGTGGTCTTGCCGTTGGTGCCGGTGATGCCGACCAGGGTCATCTGTTCGGCAGGGGCGCCGGATACGCGGGCGGCGGCGAGGCACAGGGCCCGGGCCGGGTCATCGGTCACCAGGCAAGGCACGCTCAGGTCCAGGGGTCGCGAAGCGAGCACCGCCACGGCCCCCTTCTTCGCCGCCATCTCTGCGAAATCATGGCCGTCCACCGTAAGCCCTTCGATGGCCACGAAGAGGAACCCCGGCTCCACCGCCCGGGAGTCGTCGGTCACGCCGACCACCTCGAGAGCGCCCGCCTCGGGGCTCACCTGCGCCAGCTCTCCGGCTATCTGCTCGAGGGTCCGCATGCTCCGCGAACCATATTACGGCAATGGGCGATCAGAGCTAGTTTTCCCTGCCAGACCGACCCATTGTCCCCGGATAAAATGTCAAGTGTAGGGGTCAGACCCCCCTACTTGACATTTTTCAGGGGTAGATGGCCGTGAGGGTCTTGTAGACCTTTGAATAATCGGTGGGCTTTGGGCCATGCAGCTTGCCCAGCACCAGGCCGGTGAAGAAGAGCTTCTGCGCCCCGGCGTTGAAGGCGGCTTTTACGGCGGGGGGCAGCGTGGCCTCGGGCGTATCGTCGGGGAACTGCACCTCGGTCACCCACAGCGGCAGGTGCGCGGCGCCCACCTTCTTCAGGAACGCCTTGTGGCCGGCCGCGTTGAGGGTGGCCATGTCCTCCTTCTCGTCCTCCACCGCGTGCACGTTGGCCACGTCGATGTGCTTGGCCCCGCCCAGCTGATAGAACTTGCCGTGGTACTCCAGCGAGAGGGCCTGCTCGTTGGTGGCCGCGCCGCCCACCACCACCTTGCAGCTCGGGCAGGCGTCCTTGATGGCCTCGGAGGACCAGCGCACGATGTCGTAGAAGTCCTTGGGTGGGCCGATGAAGAAGGTCTGGCTGGCGCTCTGCAGCTCCGGCTCGTTCATCACCTCCCAGTGGGTGACCGGCGCCCTGAGCCCCGGCATGTCCTGTCTGCCGTCGCCATCGTACCGCTCCACCACCCGGCGAACGAACGCGCGGTACGCCGCCGGGTCGCACGGCTTGCACTTGTAGTAGCCCTTGCCCACCTTGCAGCTTTCGGGCTGGCACTTTGCCTGGTCCCACGCGGCGAACGGCTTGAGGTTCGGCAGCACCTTGAGCCCGTGCTCCTGGCTGGTGCGGATCCAGCGGTCGGTGTACTTGAACTCCCAGGTCCCCTCGGAGCGCTCCAGGTCTCCCCACTCGAACGCCTCGTTGATCAGCCGCACCCACCCGGCGCCGACCCTGGCCACTGTGGGCACCTGATGGATATCCCAGATCAGGAACCCGAGGCTCTGGCTGAGGTGCGACCTCCGGGCCTGCACCGGGGCCATGCGTGGCGGCGAGGAGACATGCACCGCCGGGCCCGTCGCAGGGCCTGGCAGGGTCTGGTCCTCGTCTGCATGGCCGCACGCCACAGCTGTGCAGAGCGCGACAAAAATGATCCCGGGCCTGAGCATGGTGATCAGTATCGGCTCGTGGCGAGTCATTACAGGGAGGCATGTAGACGAGGCATCTTGCCGCGTTCCATGGCGCTCATGCATGTGAAAGCGGTTAGACGCCGCTTCTTCAGCCAGTCCGCCAGGCTGGCGCTACCCTGGCGGCCTGAAGCTGACGCGCAGCAGGGTCCTGGGCCGCGCCGGGCCTGGGCCGGGGCTCTGGGCCACGGCGGTTCCGCTGCCGTTGGGCTCCACGCGGAAGCCGAGCTTGCGGGCGGCCTCGAGCACCTCCACGATGCTCATGCCGGTGAAGTCCGGGACCTCCACGGAGCCGGGCTCCACCTTGCGCGCCTTGCCCGGCAGGGGCGGGGCAGGGGGGCGCCCACCGAAGGCGCGCGTGACGGCCGATTTCTGCCCGCCGCTCTTCTTCTTTCGCGCCAGAGCTTTTTTCTTTTTGGACGGCGCCTTGTCCGGTGTGATGCCGAGGTACCCCAGCGACCGCTCGGCGATGCGCTTGAACACTGGCGCCGCCACCTCGCCGCCGTAGTACTTCTTGCCCCCCGGCTCGTTGACGATCACCGCGATGATCAGCCGCGGCTGGATCGCGGGCACCATGCCGATGAAGGAGGAGACCCACAGCTCGGGCGAGTAGGCGCGCAGCACCGGGTCCACCTTCTGGGCCGTCCCGGTCTTGCCGGCCACGGTGTAGCGCTCCAGGGCCGCGTTGGTGCCGGTGCCGCCCTCCTCGGTCACGGTGGCCATCATGCGCCGGACGGTGCGCGCCACCTCTGCGCTGAGCACCCGCCGCCCCTCGGTGGGGAAAGCCTTGACCGTCTCCCCGAGCGGGCTGCGAACCTCCATCGCCAGGCGCGGCTTCATCATCAGCCCGTCGTTGGCGATGGCGGTCAGCGCCTGGGCCAGCTGGATGATGGTCACGGTCATACCCTGGCCGAAGGCGATATTGGCCAGGCCGATGCGAGACATGCGCTTGGGAGACCGCAGCACGCCACGCCGCTCACCGCGCACGCCCACCTTCGAGCGGTTGCCGAAGCCGAACCGCTTGAGCCCCTCGTACAGGCCCTCCTTGCCGAGCCGGAAGGCGATCTTGGCGGTGCCGATGTTGGACGACTTCTTGATGATGCCGCCCACGTCGAGCATGCCGTAGCCGTGGGAGTCATGCAGAGTGTGGCGCCCCACCCGCCAGGCGCCGTTTTCACAGTGCAGCGCCTCGTTGGCTCGCACCTTGCCCGTCTGCAGCGCCCAGGCGATGGAGAAGCTCTTGGCCGTGGAGCCAGGCTCGAACAGGTCGGTAACCGTGCGGTTACGCCAGCTCTTCTTGGGGAAGTCGGCGTAGCGGTTCGGGTTGTACGACGGCGCGTTGGCCATGGCCAACACATCGCCGGTCTTCGGATCCAGCACCACGGCGCCGACCCAGCCCGACTTCGGCCGCACGGTCCTGGCCGCCTCGGCGATGGCCTGCTCAGTCTCGTGCTGGATGTACCGGTCCAGGGCCAGCACCACCGAGTTGCCCTGGGACGCGGTCTGCTGCGGCCCCTCCTCCAGGATCGCCCGCCGCCTGGCGTCCCTGAACCCGGTCAGCTCCACCGGCTTGCCGCGCAGGTACGTCTCCATGCTCAGCTCGATCCCCTCCAGCCCCTTGCCCTCGATGCCGGCGAAGCCCACCACCATGCCGCCGAGCCCGTCGTTGGGGTAGAACCGCCGCGGCTCCATCTCCAGCCGCAGCCCCGGGATCTTCAGCTTCATCACCCGCCGCGCTTCCTTGGGGTTGACCCGCCGCTTGAGCCACACGAAGCGCCGCTTTGAGGAGAGCTTGCGGGCCAGCTTGCGCGCGTCCTGCCCCAGCAGCGGCGCCAGCTTGAGCGCCGCCTCGCCCGCGTTGTCCCCCACCAGGGCCGGGTCCGCCGCGATGGAGGGCACGTCGACGCTCACCGCCAGAGGCGTGCCGTGGCGGTCGACGATGTTGCCCCGCCGGGCGGGCAGGAAGATCTTGCCCTTGTGCTGCCGCCGCGCTCGCTCACGCAGCTCCGGCCCCTTGACGGTGTGCAGTTGATGCCCGCGATGCAGCACGCACCCCATCAGGGCCAGCGCCACCAGCCCGAACAGGAGCATCCGGATCCGGGCCCAGCGCGTGTAGGTCTCGCGCTGTTTTTTTTCCTCGTCGCTCACGAGCCGTTCCGGCGCCCCCGATTGTCAGCCTTGGCCAGCCTGCGGTCCCCTTCGGCAGCGCGCCGGTTGCGGTCCACCAGCTTGCGCACCTGGTGCGGCCTGGGGGGCGACATGCCCAGCTTCCTGGTGGCGATACGCTTGATGCGCGCCGGGTTCTTCAGCAGGGTCAGCTCGATCTTCAGCTGGCGGTTGACCTCCAGCAGCCGGCGGTGCTCCGCGTTGACCTCGGTCAGCTTGTAGCCCGAGTCGAGGGCTCGCAGGCGGGTCCACACCTGGCTGCCCGCCGCGCCACCCACGATGGCGAGCAGGACGAGCATCAGGATCACCACGCCCCGTCGGCGGGGCACAGGGCGCCGGCTGCGGCTCGTGGTCCGCTTGCGGGGGGGGCTCTTCTTCTTGCTGGATCCCTTTGCCATCACAACATCTCCGCGGCGCGCAGCTTGGCGCTGCGCGATCTCGGGTTTCGGGCCACCTCGTCCTCGTCGGGACGCGCTGGCCGCGGGGTTAGCAGCTTTACCTTCGGCTCCAGCCCGCAGCCACACACCGGCAGGTCGGGCGGGCAGGTGCAGGGCGAGGCCAGCCGGGCGAAGCCCTGCTTGACCGCCCGGTCTTCCAGCGAGTGAAACGCTATGACCGCGATGCGCCCGCCGGGCCTCAGCGCGTCAGGCGCGCTGTGCAGCAGCGCCTCGAGGGCGCCGAGCTCGTCGTTGACAGCCATGCGCAGGGCTTGAAAGGTGCGGGTCGCCGGGTTGATCTTGCTCTTGCCTCTGCCGCCCACGGCCCGGCTCACCACGCGCGCCAGATCCAGCGTCCCGTGGAGCTCGTCCCGGCCCAGGGCCTGCTTGATGGCCCGGGCCACACGGCGCGCCTTGCGCTCCTCGCCCAGGCGGGAGATGGTCCGCGCCAGCTCCGCCTCGGGCAGCAAGCGGATCAGCTCTCCGGCGGTGGTCAGGCCACCGCCGCGTCCCAGGCGCATGTCCAGCGGCCCGTCCTTGTCGAACGAGAAGCCGCGGCTGGCCGTGTCCAGCTGGTGAGAAGAGACGCCCAAGTCCACCAGGATCCCGTCCAGGGGCAGCAGGCCTCGCTCCTCCGCGATGTCGAGCACATGGCCGAAGCTGCCCCGGGCCAGAATCGCCCGATCGCCAAAGCGGCCCAGGCTCTCGGCGCAGCGCGTCAGCGCGTCGTCGTCGCGGTCGATGCCGAGCAGGACACCGTCGGGGGCGCTGCGGCGCAGGATCTCCGCCGCGTGGCCGCCGCCGCCCAGGGTGCCGTCGCAGTAGCGCCCGCCCGGCTTCACGCCCAGCAGCTCCACCGCGCGCTGGAGCATCACCGGCGCGTGGTAGGCCGCTGTCCCGCTCGGCCCGCCTCTGTCTGCTGCAAACATCAGCATTCGCGCCCTCAAAGCCCCAGCCGGGACATGGTGTCGTTGATGCGGGAGAGGTTCTTCTTGGCCAGGGTCCGCTGCGCCTCCCACTGCTCGCGGTCCCACAGCTCGATGGTGGCCCCCAGGCCAGCGAAGAGTACCTGCCCGCTGAAGCCGGCGTACTCTCGCAGCATGGGCGGGATCAGCAGCCGCCCCTGGCGGTCCATGTTCACCTCGCACGCGCCGCCGATGTGCAGCCGCTTGAGCAGGATCACGTCCTCGTCAAACTGGGGCAGGCAGGAGATCTTGTCCTGGAACTCCTGCCACTGCTTGATCGGGTAGGCCACCAGGCACTGACCCCCGGGATCGATGTTGGTGGTGAGCACCAGCCGGTTGTCGCCGTTCGTGGAGAGAACTTCGCGGAATCGCACAGGAAGGCTGACCCTCCCCTTGGCGTCCAGCGTATGTTCAAAACTCCCGAGGAACATCGATACTTGATCTCCTGAAGGGGGCCCTGGATGACGATTTGCGTGACATCTTGCCCCACATTTTCCCACTGAGCACCACTATAGTGCCCAATGGATCCACCGGCGGTCAAGTATATGGATAAAGTTTTCGGTGGGTTACAGTGCACCCACTACCTGTAGATGTAGGTTATTTCAGCACATACCACATCTTGTCAGGGATCCAGAAGCTGGAAGGTGGGGGAAAATGGGGGGCCAAGGCACTACCTGGTCAACTTCCCGAAAGTAAAGGCATCGTCGTGGATCCAGCCGCGGCGAACCCTCACCCCGCTGGATCCACGCTGATGCGACCAGCTGGACCGCGGGCTGTCATTCCCCTGTGGCCCATATATAAGAGGTGCAACGGGCCGCGTCAAAAAAATGCTTCTCAAGCGTGAGGCTTGGTGTTAACAATGATCCTGGCAGCAGCAAAATCCCAGTCGCGGGCCCCCAGCCGTTTCCTGATCAAAATGGCTCTGGCCCGGAGCAGGGAGAAACAGCACAACAGAATTTCCCGGTCCACGTCAGGTCTGGCGACCTACCTGATCGCGCCAGCCCCTGCCAAATACCGCCGGTGAAGATGCTGTTTCGCCCCGCTGTACCGAGGGAAATGTACAGCTTGCCTCCCATTCGATTTTGGGCCAATATGCCGACCCGCTCAGGGAATGCCCTTAGACGAGGTGCCTACGTGAAAAGACTGCTGACACACATTGTATGTAGCGCCGCGGTCCTTGCGCTGCTGGGGGTCGCGCCCAGTTATGCACAGGACGCGGAAAACCAGGAGCAGATGGCCGGAACCAAGGCCAGCTCCGACGCCGAGGTGAAGAAGGCGGCCGAAGTAAAGGAGAAGAGCCCCTGGCGGGGCACCACGTTCACCTACAGCAACGCCATGAGCCTGCTGGAGGTGGACGACTCCGAGTTCATCTACGGTATGAGCCTCGGCCTCGCCCCGCGGTACTACGTGCGCGATGACCTTAGCCTGCGCGGCCGGTTCAGCGCCTACGTGGAGCTCACCGATGGCGGTGGCGTGGATCATCCGCAGCAGTGGTTCGTGGGCGACCTCTCCCTCGAGGTGAACTACGCCCCGACCTGGCTCACCATCCCGGTGGTGGGCATCAAGGTGAACCCCTACTTCCGCCTCTACCTGCCCACCGGCACCACCGCCCGCCGGCGCAACCTGATCATGGGCCTCGCCCCGGGGCTCAACTTCAGCAAGAGCGTCAAGCTGATGGACGGCGACTGGCTGCCCTCCATGAGCGTGGCCTACGCCTTCCGCGCGGTGAAGTACCTCAACGAGTACACCACGACCACGCTCAACGAGCCCAACGAGGTCTGCTTCGGTGGTGACCCCACCAGCCCCTCGTGCCAGTCCACCGGGAGCCGCAACACCTCCTGGTCCTTTTCCAACTCGCTGAACATCGCGCTGCAGATCCACAAGAAGGTCACCTTCTCCCTGATGGCCGGCGTCATCGACCAGCTGCTCTACGAGCTGGAGGACGCCGAGCTGGCCAAGCTCAAGGGCATGGAACACAGCGAGGCGTTCGGTGAGAACGACGTGGCCAAGGCCGACGGCACCAACCTGCGCGTGGCCATCATCGGCGATGTCAGCCTGACCTATGCCGCCCTGCCGTGGCTCAACGTCACCGCGGGCTTCTCGGCTGAGACGCCGCAGCTCCAGCCCGACTCCGAGGGCAACTACCCGTGGCTCTTTAACCGCTTCGCGCAGTTCCACCTCGACATCAGCATCCCAATCGAGCCGCTGGTGTCCCAGGTGATGGAGTGGGTGGAGTGATGCACATGAACCGGAACCAAGACAGCACTGAAACTGAAACCACTTTTGGAATAACGAAGGCAGCAAGCATTCATGACAGGAGGAGTTTAAACATGCACTGGCGCCGTCTCGGATCGGCGATCCTGTTGGGCGCCGCGTTGACCGCAATCATCGGTTGCGCGGAGCAGCAGGATCCCATCAATCGCGTGGAGGCATTCGCCCTCCCAAAGTCGCTCTTTGCTGGTGAGTGGTACTACCAGCAGACCGTGGTCGACGTGCCTGGCACGCTCACCGTATCCATGGTCGGTAACACCAACTACCAGGGTATGCACCGCATCCGCTGGGACATCCAGGAAGGCTGGCTCTACGCTCGCAAGGCGTACGAGGAGGTCCAGGGTGCCAAGCGGAACAACGACGGCACCGCGGTCAGCGAGGACACCGGCGAGTTCATGGGCAGCATCGTCGGCGCCTGGCGCATCAAGACACACTTCGACATCAAGCGCGGTTACAACCCGACCACCGGTGAGAAGAACAACGTCATCACCGAGAACGGGCAGGACTGCAAGTGGTACGACTGCACCTACATGCGCGTGGACTGGTCGCAGAACAACGCCACCGAGTACATGTTCCTCGACAACGACGAGGACATCATCAAGGCGCCGGTGCCGTTCTACAACCAGAGCAACGACCCGCGCTGGAAGCCGGTGTTCGACAACAGCGCTGGCTACATCGACGTGACCACCTCCATGGCGGTCACCCCCGGCAAGGAGTACTTCCCCCGCTGGGACAAGGCCTACCCGATCTGCTGGCTCTTCATCGGCCAGCACGCCTCGTGCAACACCGAGACGATCAAGATCCGCAACAGCTTCTGGCGCAAGGACCCGAACCGTGACTACGAGCCCCGTCTGCACCAGGGCCAGAAGGACGAGTGGTTCGGCTTCTTCGTCAACGAGCGCATGTGGTGGGACAGCCACTACGGCCTGACCAACAAGCAGAAGCGCAAGTTCATCAACCGCCACAACATCTGGTCGGATCACCACTACGACGAGTCCAACTGCTCCAAGGTGGACAGCCTGGGCCGCGTGGTGGCTGACAACTCCAAGTGCTCCAAGTACGGCGCCGGCTCCACCTGCGACCCGTACATCATGTTCCACAAGGAGGACGTGGAGACTGACAAGGACGCCGACGGTCTGGCCGACGCCTACGAGAAGGTGGCCAAGCTCGACTCCAACGTGCGCGACACCGACGGCGACGGCGTCATGGACGCCCAGGAGATGGTGGACGGCACCAACCAGCGGCACCTGGAGGCCATGTGGGCCTGGGACCGCAAGACCATGCACCATCGCTGCGTCAAGCAGAAGGACAAGCGGCAGCCCGTGCCCGTGGCTTACTTCGACACCGGCTACAGCCCGCGCGACCTGCGCTGCGACAAGGACGACAAGGGCACCGGCCCCTGCAAGGCCTGGAAGTGGGCCGCCCCTGGCAAGCGCGACAACTGGTCCGTGTACCACAAGGTCAGTGAGGACTATAACGACACGTTCTGGAAGATCTTCCTGCGCGCCGGCTTCGGCTGGACCGTGGACGAGTTCGCCGCCTGGGTGGCGACTCACGACCCGAAGAACGACAAGTTTGCCAAGAAGGCCAAGGACCTGGATCTGTTCGGCGACGACACCCACGGCCGCTACGCCCACGTGATCTGCGTCAACAACCCGGTCCAGAAGGACGACCCCTGGCCCTGCCGCTTCCCGCACCACTCCTGGAAGCAGGCCAAGGAGCTCATCGACAAGGGCCTGACCTACAACGACATGGGCTACAAGATCGCGTCCAAGCTCATCGCCGACGGCAAGATCGACACGGTCAAGGCCCGCACCGCCCCGGCCCCGCGCCACGGCGACATCCGCTACAGCAACATCAACTACGTCAAGGACTTCTACGCCGGTATCGGCCTGCTGGGTCTTGGCCCATCACACACCGACCCGCGCACCGGTGAGAACCTCGCCGGCGTGTCCAACACCTACATCCTCAACGACTGGGCCGCCACCTACGTGCAGGAGCTGGTGCAGCTGCTGTCCGGCGACATCTCGCCTACTGACTACGTCAACGGCGTGAACCTGTCGAACTGGGTCAAGAAGGCCGACACCACCATGGGCGCCGGCTCCGGCTCCCGCGTGGGCTCCTCCATGGCCACCCGCGACGTCACCCCGCAGAAGATGAGCGAGATCTACGACAGCATGGTCCAGCCCTGGATGAAGCGGGTCAAGAAGCTCGGCTCCTCCAAGGAGTTCGACGCCATGACCGACTCGCTGGGTCAGCCGCTGAACCACAGCCAGCTGCGCCGGTACCTCATCAACCAGACCGCCAAGAGCGGCATGTTCGACCCGACCAAGGCCAAGGGCTCCATCGCCATGATCAAGGGCTCCCAGCTGGAGCGCCAGATGATCGACAGCGACGTGCTGCTCGCCTCGGGCTACGCGCCCAAGGCGGTCAAGACCCTGACCAAGGACGTGCTCGACCGCGCCTCTCCGGCGCGTCACGGCTTCATCTCCTTCCTGGACGCTCAGGAGGACTGGCGCTTCAACATGAGCAACAAGCGCAACATGTACTTCCTCGGCATGGCCGACGACGCCATGGTGGGCTTCGCCTACCGCCTCAAGGAGAAGTTCAAGAACCTGAGCAAGGCCGAGCGCGCCCAGAAGGTCTGGGAGCACGCCCGCGAGGACATCATGCGCGCGGTGACCACCCACGAGATGGGGCACACCTTCGGCCTGCACCACAACTGGGCCGGCTCCGAGGACGTGCTCAACTTCAAGCCGGGTTACTGGAAGCTGCGTACCAACAACTTCAAGAACACCCAGCTCTGCTCCTACCCGGCCAACTCCGCCGGCGACCCGGACTACAGCAAGGCCACCGCCGACGACGGCAAGCTCTGCCCGTTCTACGTCAAGAACAAGAGCATCGATAAGTACCCGATCATGCTCGGCAACACCAAGGCGGGCGCCGCCAGCGGCATGCTCAGCCTGTACGAGTACTCCTACTCGTCGGTGATGGACTACGCCGGCCGCTACAACATCGACTCCCTCGGCCTCGGCCGCTACGACCAGGCCGCCATCATGTACGGCCACGGCGACAAGGTTGAGGTCTACAAGGACGTCGGCACCTTCTCCCAGCTCGACTTCATCTTCGACGAGTGGTGGGACAGCGCCGGCGCCGTGTTGATGCTCTACTCCAACCGCGCCCAGTCGTTCCACTACACCAGCTGGTACTCCCAGCTCGGCAAGAAGACCACTGACGAGTCGAATCGTATGCTCATCGACTACACCAAGGTCAACGAGGTCAAGGAGAACGACCGCCGCGTGGGCGACTTCTACGTCGAGGGCAACAAGCGCTACCCGCGCGTACCGTACCTGTTCTGCACCTACACCCGCGGCAACATCAGCGACAGCTGCAACACCCGCGACTACGGTTCTGACCAGTACGAGCGCATGAAGCAGCACATCGACGGCTGGGACACCTGGTACGTCATGCGCTCCTTCACCCGCTACAACTACCCGTGGGACACCGACAAGTACGTGGGCCGCTACTACCGCCGCATGTACCGCGTCCTGAAGAACTTCAACAACTCTTTCGCCCTGTACCAGGGGCTGTTCCGCCAGTGGTACGAGGACGACAAGATCAAGGCGTTCTTCACCGACCCGGTCAACGGCTACGGCGCCTACACCATCGCCATCCGCGACGCCTTCAACATGGCGCTGCGCACCCTGGCCATGCCTGACGTCAAGGGCTTCCAGGACAAGACGGAGCAGCCCGACGGCCAGACCTACTACTCGGAGGCGGTGTTCTCCTCCAAGTTCCGTACGGACCTGACCAACGGCCGCTACTTCGCCACCTCCTGGAGCACCACCGACTACCAGCGCACCTGCGGTCTGGCCTGGTGGGACTGCCTGCACCACGTGGGCTTCTACCTGGACAAGCTGATGGCGATCTACGCGCTCACCGACGCCAACACCTACTTCGTGGCCCGGGACACCGCCGAGGACATCCGGCAGTGGCGCATCAGCTTCTTCGACAACTACACCACCCAGCTCATCGACTTCTTCGGCGACATCCTGAGCCACAAGTACGACAACTTCGCGCCCTGGTTCGACGCGGACAAGCCCACCGACAAGGTCGTGGTGGACAAGAACGGCGTCCAGTGGATCAACGGCGTGGCGTTCCGTAACTACGTGACCCCGACCCTCGACCCGAAGAAGCCGACCAACGGCGGCGCCGTGGAGGCCTCCACTCGCTTCACGCTGCAGCTCTACCTGCTGGTCTACGGCATGACCGAGTTCCACAACAACTTCGACAACGAGTTCATCGCTCGCGGTCGCCTGTGGAAGAGCGGCAACAAGAACGGCATCGAGATCAAGAAGACCACCACCATCGACGGCACGGTGACCTTCAACGATCCGTTCACTGGCATCACGTACAACGGTGTGAAGTACAAGGACGGCCGCGGCATCGCCCAGCGCATGCTCGGGTACGCCAACAAGCTCAAGTCCCGCACCAAGTACTGCACCACCAAGCCGGCCACCGGGACGCCCCCGGCGGATGTCTGCCCGGACACCGCGCCTCTGTCTACCCTGATGGATAAGGCGGCGACCGAGCTGTACGACTACACCCAGCTGCTGGACGTGCTGGTGCAGTTGACCAACATGTACGACGTCAACGGCTACAACTGGTCCGACGATCCAGAGGATCCATAGTAGCTTGTCCCCCCTCACCACCCCCGCCGGGTATCTCACCCGGCGGGGAGTGGCCCCCTTCCTCACATCTCCTATAATCTTACTCAGGTAGCCATGGATCCGCTCACCCACATGGTGGCCGGTGCCCTCGTGGGCCAGGCCTTCTCTCCGGACGAGCCGAACCGGTTCGCCTTTGGCCTGGTGTGCGCCGGCGCCGGCGTGGTGGCCGACGTGGACTTCGTGGCGCGCAAGGCGGAGAAGGCCACCTCGTTCCTCAAGCTGCACCGGGGCTTCACCCACTCGCTGGTGGCCCTGCCCATCATCGGCGTGTGCGCCGCCGCCAGCGGCAGCCTGCTGTTCGGCGCGCCGTTTTGGGCGCTGCTGGTGGCCAGCATGGCGGCCGCCGCCACCCACCTGGTGCTCGACATCATCATGCACGCCACCGGGCTGAAGATCTTCTGGCCCTCGCAGCGCAAGTTCGCGCTGCACCTGCTGGTGGGGCTCAACCCGCTCACGTCGTCGGCGCGCTGCGGCGAGCGCAGCCTCGGGGTCTGCCTCAGGTGCTCAATGCACAGCGCGGTGATCAACCCCTTCGTGCTGTTGCTGTGGGCCGGCTTCCTGGCCACGCTCTTCCTGCCGACGTGGCAGGCGGTCAGCGCGGCCGTGCTGGGGGCTGCCGGGGCGTACCTGCTGTTGCTGCGGCTGTTGCGCTGGCGGGCCGGCGCGGTGCTGGGCCGCGGCCTGGGGCAGGGGGAGCGGGGGCAGGTCTTCTCCGGCTCCTTCAACCCGCTGGTCTGGGTCGGGGTCGTGACCCGCGCCGACGGCCACGAGGTCAAGCAGGTCAACGCCCTGTCGGGCAAGGTCGAGGCCTTCGCCAGCCACGGCCCCTCGGAGACCGGCGCCGCGGTGGCCGCCAGCGAAGAGACCGAGACGGTGGAGGAGTTCCTCAACACCGCGGTGGTGCCCCACGCCACCCTCTACAAGCTGGGCGACCAGCCGCTGGTGATCTGGCGCGACCTGGCCTTCGCGTTCTCCCCCACGGTGAGCCTGTTCGCCGCCAGGGTGCTGCTGGACGAGCAGGGCGAGGTGAAGGCCGAGGAGTTCCGGGAGCGGTGGGATCATCCGCCGGAGACCGGCGCCGTGCGCCAGGCTTGAGGCTTGAGGCTTGGGGCTTGAGGCTTGAGGCTTTATGATGGCCCTATGTCTGCCTTGCGACCCATAGCCTTTCTTTGCCTGCTCCTGACAATTCCCGCCTGCAAATCAGAAAACCCCGGCACCTGGGACTTTGGTCCGCCTGACATGGCGGTGGGCGAGGGGCTGCGGTTCCTCGACCTGGTGGCCCACGAGTTCACCGTGACCGGGGACGGCGGCGGCGGGCAGAAGGACATCTACGTCGATCCCAACGACTGGGACGGCGACGGGCTGACCAACGACCAGGAGAAGAAGCTTGGCACCAACCCCAAGAGCAAGGACAGCGACAACGACGGGGTGGACGACAAGACCGAGATCGGGGATGTCAACAACCCCAAGGACAGCGACGGCGACGGCAAGAAGGACGCCATCGAGCCGGACGACTTCGACACCGACAATGACGGCATCTTCGACAGCAAGGACAAGAACGACGACGACGGGCCGTGCAGCACCAAGGGCAAGGACGGCCCGCCGCGGCTGTTCTACGACAAGGTGTCGAGCAAGGACATCCACCTGACCAAGAAGTGCTCTCCCTACAAGGTGGTGGGCAGCCACCTGTGGATGATCCAGAAGGCCAAGCTCTCCAGCGAGGCGGGGGTCACCGTGCTCTTCGCGCCCGCCGCCGCGCTCAAGGTGGGCAACACCACCACCACCGGCGCGCTGGACCTCAAGGGCTCTCCCCAGGAGCCGGTGCTGCTCAAGGCCGACAGCCAGGCGCCCAAGAAGGGCTTCTGGCGCGGGGTCGTGGTGGAGAACGGGACGGCCCTCGCCCTGCAGAACGTGAGCATCAGCTGGGCAGGCGGGCCCACCAACAGCATCGACGCGGCCTCTTCCATGCTGGTCAAGGCGGCCAGCTCCATCAGCCTCAGCTCCTGCACCTTCAGCGGCTCGCCCGGCTACGGGCTGCACGCGGCGTTCACCAAGCACGCCGCCACGCTGTTTACCGCCTTCAACAAGAACGCCTTCACCGATCTGCTCTACTCCGCCGCGCTGAACATCAACCACCTGGGCGAGATTCAGAACGACAACCAGTTCGGCTCCGGCGGCGAGGTGCATGTCTCGGACGGCACCGTGGCCCGCTCCGCCACCTGGAAGTCCATCGGCGTGCCGTACAAGTTCAAGGAGACCACCATCAACGTGGACGCCGCGCTGACCATCCGGGAGGGCGCGACCCTGATCTTCGCTCCGGACACCATCTTCCTGGTGGGATACAACAACAAGGGCAACCTCAAGGCGCTGGGCACCCAGAGCGCCAAGGTGACCTTCAAGACGGTCAAGGGATCCCCCGGCAGCTGGCAGGGGCTGATGCTCACCAGCGGCAGCTCCACCCTGAACAATGTCCAGATCATGGGCGCTGGCAAGACCAACTACCAGAGCGTGCAGAGCGCCCTGTACCTGGACCAGGCGGCGAGCCTGACCACCGTGGGCACCCATATCAGCAACAGCTCGGGCATGGGGGTGTACTACTTCCGCTTCAAAAGCGGCTGCACCGGCGTCAATCCGGACACCTTCACCTACGGGGTGGGCATCACCAGCTGCAAGTTCTTCTGCCTTGATGAGATCAACGGGCAGGGCGTTTGTCTTAAAAAATAGCAATTACAGGCAGTTGACAGCCCGAAGGGAATACCTGGAGCAATCCGGGCGTTCAATGGACTGCAAATAACGGGAAAGAGCGGCCCGGATCCTTTTCCAGGCGCATGGTGGAATATGCGCCATAACCAGTTAATTTCCCTTGACAAAGTCAAGGTGCGCCACTACCCTATGCTGCCGCCTGCCCCCTGTACCCTGCACAGGACCTTCCCGAGGTTGGCGCGGAACATCGAATTTGGAGATGCGACTAGCATGGTGACCAGGTTTGACGAATTGGAACGCAAGATGGGCCATCTCAACGAGCGCCTCGAGGGCGACGAGGATGCCCTGGACGAGTTTTACGACAGGCTCGATTTCTCGTGGATTTACCATGACAACGCCCTGGAAGGGGTCGTGCTGTCCTACCATGAGCTCAAGGCTGCAATCGACAAGCTGATCATCAGCGACGTCAGCCTCATTCCCTCCTACACGGACATCAAGAACCACAAGGAGGCGATTGATCTGGTGCGCGAGATCAGCGGGCGGCGCCGACTGGTGTTCGATCTGGATCTGATCAAGAAGATCCACCACACCCTGAACGCCGAAGAGATCATCCCGCGCAACGCCAAGGCGCCGCGCAGCCCCGGTCAGTACCGCAAGGACAACCCGCTGCACCGGCTCTACTTCCACGAGATCGCGCCCCCGGAGAAGATCTCCTACCGCATGCGCAAGCTGGTGGAGTGGCTCGGCTCCGACGACGCCAAGAAGATGCCGCCCATCAAGCGGGCCGCCAAGGCTCACTTCCGGCTGATCAGCATCTTCCCCTGGCCCCGGCACTCCGGCAAGGTGGCGCGCCTGCTGATGAACACCATCCTGATGCGGGAGGGCTACGTGCCCGCGGTGATCCACGCCATCGAGCGCCAGCGCTACTATGACGTGCTACGCAACCCCCACTCCGGCCTCACCACGCTGATCTGCGAGAGCCTCGAAAGCACCATCGAGGCCGCCGAGCGCTTCCTCGACGAGAAAGACGAAGAAGACGGCGTCCGAGTCGCTGTGTAGCGCGCGCAAGCCCAACAAACTACCCTCAAGTCTCAAGCCCCAAGCCTCAAGCCCCACAATCTACCCTCAAGCCTCAAGCCTCAAGTCTCAAGCCTCAAGACTGAAGCCAGCGGCCGCAGGCCGCCCTCCGGTGCTATGATGCGCCCCGTCCATCTGCCAGGAGGGAGGGACCATGAGCGCGGTCAAGAGCCACAAGTGCGACGTCTGCGGCTACATCCACCGAGGTCCAGAACCGCCTGACACTTGCCCGGTGTGCGGGGTCGGGCCCGATTTGTTCAGCCCGTTCATCATGGAGAAGGAGAAGCCCGCGGAGCGGCAGCCCACGGCCTGGCGCTGCACGGTGTGCGACTACGTGCACGAGGGGCCCGAGCCGCCCGAGGCGTGCGCGGTGTGTGACGCCCCGGCCTCCATGTTTCAGCCCATGGAGCAGGTCTCGGACGAGACCCCCGCCGGGGCCGGCGTCTCGCGGGTCGTCATCGTCGGGGCGGGCATCGCTGGCTTCACCGCGGCGCGCAAGGCTCGCCAGGCCGCTCCGGAGCTGGAGATCACCCTGCTGAACAAGGAGGCCGAGGGTCCGTACTATCGCCTGAGCCTCACGCCTGTGCTGGCAGGCCTGATGCCCGAGAGCTCGCTGCCGCTCAAGCCGCCCGACTGGCTGGAGAAGCAGGGGATCACGCTGCGCGCAGGGGAGGTGGCCCGGATCCACCGCAAAGAGCAGAAGCTGACCCTCACCGACGGCTCCGAGCTGCCCTACGACCGCCTGGTGCTGGCGAGCGGCGCGCACCCCTTCGTCCCTCCCATCCCTGGCGCGACCCGGGAAGGAGTGCTGACCCTGCGCACCCTCGCCGATATGCGCGCGCTGGTGGAGCGCGCCGAGCGGCCGGGGCTTCGCTGCGCCTGCATCGGCGGCGGTCTGCTGGGCCTCGAGGCTGCTGGCGGCCTGGCCCGCCATGGCGCCACCGTGACCGTGCTGGAGGGCTTCGACCGGCTGCTGCCCCGCCAGCTTTGCGCCCCGGCGGCGGCCCTGCTGGAGCAGCACCTGCGGAGCGAGGGCATGGAGATCCGCACCGGCGTGACCGTGGAGGCGATCACCGGCGACGAAGCCGCCGCCGGGGTGCTGCTCGACTCTGGCGAGGAGGTCCACGCTGACCTCGTGCTCATCTCCACTGGCGTGCGTCCCAACAGCTATCTGGCGCGGCAGGCCGGGCTGGAGGTGCGCCACGGCGTGGTGGTGGACGACCAAATGCGCTCATCGGACCCGACCATCCTGGCCGCCGGCGACGTGGCGGAGCATGACGGCACGCTCTACGGGCTGTGGTCGGCGGCGTACGCCCAGGGGCAGGTGGCAGGCGCCAACGCTGCGGGCGGCGAGGCCAGCTTCTCCGGCATGGCTGCCTCCACCAGGCTCAAGGTGCTCGACCTGGAGATCTTCTCCATCGGCACCTTCGAGCCGGAAGACGGCTCCTATACGGTCCTGGATGAGTCGCTGGAGGAGGGCGCCTTCAGGAGGCTCGTGGTGCGTGACGGCGTGCTGGTGGGGGCCAACCTGTACGGGGACGCGAAGCTGGCAGGTCTGATCACCACTGCGGTGGACAGGGGGATCCAGCTCGCCGAGGCGGAGAAGCTGCTGGAGGCGGTGCCGGCCCTGGCGAGTCTGGTGGCTGGGCTTGAGACTTGAGACTTGAGACTTGAGACTTGAGGCTTGCGTGTCGTTGGACCGCTTTGGACTTGCGGCGCCCCTCCGGCGGAGCGCCCCGTGCTCGCCTTGCTTCGCGAGGCTCCGCGATGAAGCGGGGCGCTGGCGCTACTTCTTCTTCGGGGCGGCCTTCTTCTTCGGGGCGGCCTTCTTCTTGCGCTTGGGGGCGGCGCGCTTCTTCTTGCTCACCGCCACCTTGGGGGCGCCGTTCTCGATCACGTCCACCAGCTGGGCCACGCGGTCGGTCTTCTCCCAGGTGAAGGACTTCTCGCTGCGGCCGAAGTGGCCGTACGCGGCGGTCTTCTGGAAAATCGGCTTGAGCAGGTCCAGCTCCTCCACCAGCGCGCCGGGGCGGCAGTCGAAGACATGGGGCACGGCCGCGGCCAGCTTATCGTCGGGCACCCGGCCGGTGCCGAAGGTGTCCACCAGGATGGAGACAGGCTCGGCCACGCCGATGGCGTAGGCCAGCTGCACCTCTGCCATGTCGGCCAGCTTGGCGGCCACGATGTTCTTGGCGATGTAGCGCGCGTAGTAGCAGGCGCTGCGGTCCACCTTGCTCGGGTCCTTGCCGGAGAAGGCGCCGCCGCCGTGACGGCTCCAGCCGC
>CAZEFW010000163.1:0-21846 GCA_964511535.1 uncultured Myxococcales bacterium
CTGGTGCCGTTGCACCCGCTGGCGGTGTTTCACGAGGACGAGTACGAGAACGATGCGGTCGGGCTGCTGAACAAGACGATCCGGCGTACCCGCCGCGCGGGCAAGGCGAGCGTTGAGGAGACGCGCCGCGCCGACTACCTGAACTACACCACTGGCGAGAACCTGCCGGGGCTGGACACCCGGTCGGCGCTGACGGCGCTGCTCGGCAGGCTGCGTGATCAGCAGGTCTCCGAGGAGGATCTGCGCAACGCCGAGGACCGGAGCATCGCCAGCGGCCAGGACGAGCTTCCCGAGGACATCGTCTCCGAGGGGGCGGCCATCGGCGACTTCGAGCTGCTGGAGGAGATCGGCCGGGGCGGCATGGGCATCGTCTACAAGGCGCGCCAGCGAAGCGTGAACAGGCTGGTCGCCCTCAAGGTCCTCCCGCCCGCGCTGGGCTCGGACCAGACCACGCTAAGGCGATTCCGGCAAGAGGTGGCCGTGCTGGCCCGCTGCGACCACCCCAACGTGGTGCGCATCTTCACCTCCGGCCATGACGGAGACCGCAACTACTACTCCATGGAGTATGTCGACGGGGCCGACCTGGGCCAGATGTCCCGGGTGCTCTCTTCCTGGCGCTCTGGCGGCGCGGCCATGTGGGAGGGCCACCTCGCCGCGGCCGCTTCCTCGAGCGGCAGTGGTCTGCCCCGGATTGAGAGCTCCGATCAGCTCATCCCACCCAGCGAGCAGAAAGAGGACCTGCCAGCGCTGCCTTCGGATGTGAGCGCCGGGCGCCGGTTCCACACGCGCCTGGCAGAGCTTTTCGCGGACGCGGCCAGCGGCATCGCACACCTGCACAAGCACGGGGTGCTCCACCGCGACATCAAGCCGGGCAACCTGATGCTCACCAGCAAGGGCGACCGGCTCGTTGTCATGGACCTCGGGCTGGCCAAGCTGGAAGATGCCTCCCGCGGCCTGACCGGGAGCCAGGTCAATGCGCTCGGGACGCTGCGGTACATGGCGCCCGAGCAGGCGATGCAAGACGCCCCCATCGATTTCCGGGCGGATATCTATGGGCTCGGGGCGACGCTGTATGAGTTGGCGACGGGGCACCCCATCTTCCCGGGGAAGACCGAGACCAAGGTGCTCAGCCAGGTGCTGACCGAGTCTCCGGCGCCGCCCCGGTCGGTGGCGCCATCCATGCCCAGGGATCTGGCCACCATCATCACCGTCGCCACCGCCAAAAGGCCGGAGCGGCGATACCCCACCGCGGCTGCCCTGGAGGCAGACCTGCGCGCCTGCGCCGCCGGGGAGCCGATCTCCGCCTCTCCCCCCGGGCTGCTGCGGCGAGCCGCGAGCTTTGCCCGGCGGTGGCCCGCGCTGACCTCGACCTTCAGCGCCCTGCTGCTCGTGGCCATCGCCGCCGGGTTGCTGTGGTGGAACCACATGCGGATCCGCGTCCAACTCTGCGTCAGTTACGCCCTTCAGTGGGAGGTCCCCACCTGTATCCGGCCGGCGTCTTCCCTGGATCGAAAGCGCCGAAGCGTGATCTACAAGTTTTACAGCACCATGGGCCAGCTCATGCAGATGCAACGGGTCAACAGCGCGAACAAGCGTACCCCGGACCGAGAGGGCGTGGCCATCCAGGATTTCAAGTATGACGCGCAGGGCAAGGTCCACCGGGCGACGTACCGCGATCAGAACCTGAAGGTCACGAGGAGGATTACCTACTCCGACAACCTCGGCCGGGCCGCGCATCTCGATGCGCAGGGGAGGCCGCTGCCCAGAACGAGTACCGAGGATATGGTTGTGCTCTCTGAGTTCGATGAGAAAGGACGGGCCATCAAGCGTCAATTTGCCGACGAGTACAACGCGTATCGCATGGACAGCGCGAAGTCTTACGGCTACCAGCTCGAATACGACGACGCGGGGCAGCTCGCCTCCAGGACATCCCTTGATCTCGAGGGCGAGCCCATGCGAAACGGCCTCGGCTGGGTCAAGTCTGTGTTCGTTTACGATGACCGGGGACACCTCACGAAGACGACTTTCCTGGATGAGGTAGGCGAGCCCGCCCTCGACCGGGCCGGCGCAGCGGGCTGGCGGGCCACGTATGACGACGTCGGAAACCTCACCGAGAAGACGTTCACGGACGGTCAGGGAAAACCGCTACCGTGCAGAAATGGCTACGCCACGATACGTCTCAAGTACGACGCTCGAGGAAACCTCATCGAGGAACGCTACTTCGATGTCCGGGGTGAACCGGCGCTGAGCCGGGAGGGTATCGCCGGTTGGCGAGGCAAGTACGACAAGCACGGCAACAACGTCGAGCGGACCTTCGTCGGGCTGGATGGGAAGCTCGCGCTGTACCCGACCGGCATCGCCGGGAGATGGGACAAGTATGATCAACACGGAAACTGGGTGGAGAGCCGCTACTTCGACCTCGACCAGCAGCCGACCCTGTGCAGGAGCGGCTACGCCGGTTGGAGAATGGAGTTCGACAGCGACGGCAACAAGATCAAGCGGCGATTTTTTGACCTGGACGGTAAGCCCGCCCTGCGCAGGGACGGAACCACGGGCTGGCGAAACAAGTTCGATACACAGGGCAGGGAGGTCGAGCGTGTCTACCTCGGCCCTGACGGCAAGCCAACCCTGAACGCCAAGGGCCGCGCTTACATCCGTCGCGTGTTCGACGCTCGCGGAGATAAGATCGAGTCCAAGTTCTTTGACGAGAAGGGCAAGCCAACCCTGGACCGGCTCGGCTCGGCCTGCTGGAAGCAGGAGTACCTCAACCACAAGGAGATCAAGCGGATCCACCTCGGGATCCACGGCAGGCCCATCCAGACCGCCCACGGCTACGCCATACGCAGGCAGAAGTACGACGGGCGGGGAAACCTGATCCGGCTGAGCTACTTCGACCTCGGCGGCAAGCTGACCCTGCGCAAAGAGAATTACGCAATCCAGACCCGGGAGTACAACGGGCTCGGACTGGTGATCAAGACGCGGTTCTTCGACGTGAATGAAGTCCCCATCACGACCAAACTGGTGGACAAGGCGGGGTGGGAGGCGCGCTACGACGCCAGGGGCTTCCTGGTGGAGAAGACCTGGCTTGGCGAGGACGGCAAGCCTGCAGCAGTCAGGAACGGGTACGCCACGGAGCGGCACCGGTACAGCCCCCAGGGCGACGAGGTCGAGCGCACCTACCATGACGTGTTCGGCAACCCCAAAAACAGCGACGAGGGATTCGCCGCGCTGCGACGCAAATACGACGCCCGGGGATACGAGATCGAAAAGACCTTCCACGACGCGGCGGGGAAGCTGGTGAAGAACCGGGCCAACTACGCCATCAGGAGGCGCGCCTACGACTCGCGGGGGTACGAAACATCCCGCACTTTCTGGGGGCCGGACGGTGAGCGAGTCCAGCTGAATGATGGCTCATCGGGGTGGCGCTCCCTGTACGATGCTCGGGGATACGAGATCCAACGCCTTTTCCTTGGCCGCGACGGCAAGCCTGTTATGACCACCGGGGGGTACGCAAGCTGGCGGCGCAAGCTCGACAGCCGCGGAAACGAGATCTTCCAGACATTGCTGGATTTCTCGGGGGAGCCCACCATGGGCAAGGAGCAGTACGCCACGAAGCGGAGTGTCTATGACCACCGCGGCCGCGCCACGAGGGTTTCATTTCATGACACGAGCGGGCAGTTGATCATTCGGCAGGGAGGGTACGCCGGGTGGAAGGCGCGGTTCGACGTCATGGGCAGAGAGACGGAGCGGGCCTACTTCGGCGCGGACAACCAGCCATTGAACCTGGCAGAAGGCTACGCCACGATCGCCACGGAGTACGACGAATATGGCGAGAGGCTAGGTGTGACCTATACCGACAAGGACAACCTGCAGGTGACGGTGGATGCCCAGTAAGCCAGCTCTTGTCGCCTGGCCCGGAACCGGGGGGCGCGCCATCGCAGGCAGGTTGGCTCGATGGTTTGGAGGTGAAGGGTGAGACTCGAACCTGGCTCAACCACCCGATCATATCTGGCGGCCATGTCCTTGGCCCTGCCTGCGGCGCCGGGCAGGTGTGCTCAGCGGGCGCCTGCGTGCTGTCCTTATACCTTACCCCCCGGGACTGCGGCGGCTGGAAAGGCGAACGCCAGCCAGCGATCCATGTGCTGCAGGTGAAGTAGCTCCTCGGGCCGACGCAACCCCGGCGCCTCCCGGCGGCTCTTTATCTCGGGGGGCCATTGCCGGCGGCGCGGGAGCCCCAGGAGCAACATGGATCAGGTGACCACATATATCGGCTGCATCGCAGCGGCGCTGCTCTTCGTGGCCCTCATCTGGCGCATGCGCGGCCGGCTGGCGGCGGAGCGATGCTCCCTGACCGAACGCCTGCAGCGGCTCGAAGGCCGCATCCATACCCTGATGGAGCAGCGCCTCGGGGCGCTGGACGACGCCAAGACCGCCCGGGTGCGGTCCGTGCGGGACCTGGCCGCGGGGGTGGCCCACGAGATCAACACCCCGCTGGGCGCCCTGCGTTCCACGCTGGATCTGGTGACCCGGGCGGCTCGGAGGGTGGCCGACGGGCGGTGCGGCGGGGACGGAGTCGGCGGGGACCGCGCGCGCATGCAGCGGGCCCTGCGCACGCTGGAACGGGTACTGCCCCTGGCCGAGGACGCGGTGGGCCGCATCGACGACGTGGTGCAGCAGCTGGCCCGCTTCAGCCACCTCGACCGAGCCGATCAGGTGCCGGCGGACATCAGGGCCGGCCTCGAGGTGACCCTCGGGCTGCTGCGGCCCCCCGACGGCGACCCGGGCGATGGGCTGCGTCTGCGCCTGGACCTGAACGACGTGCCGCCGGTGATGGGCACCCCGGTGCGGCTGAATCTGGCGTTCCTCAACCTGCTGCTCAACGCCGCCGAGGCGGTGGACTGGTCCGGCGAGGTCTCGGTGGGCTGCCGCTCCGAGGGCGACGAGGTGGTGGTGACCGTCAGGGACCATGGCCGCGGGATCCCCGAGCATGCGCTGGAGCGGGTGTTCGAGCCGGGGTTCTCCTGCGGGAGTGGCCGCGACCGCCCGGGGCTCGGCATGCCCATCGCCCGCCGCATCGTCGAGGAGCACCACGGCAAGATCACCATCCAGAGTCGGCTCGGCGAGGGCACGACCGTGGAGGTGCGGTTGCCGGTGCAGGACGCCAGGGCCGGGGCGCCGCGAAAGGAGCGGCCTGCCGCCATGGCCCGCATGCTCCCCGCCGCCCCCCGCTGATCACCTTCCCTCCCTCCCCCCCCGAGCACAAACTCCATCCTCCTCGTTCAACTTTTTTTCGCCCCCCGCAAAACCTCCGCCGGCCCTGGTGTCTCTGAAAGAGTGAAAGACGAACTGGCCCCGGAGCGGTCACGCTCTCGCCGGGCACAGCAAAAAGGACGGACACATGAAGTTCAGCCGCAGGAGCCTCCTGGCCGGGCTGGGGGCGGCGTCTGCCGCGGCGACGCTCCCCGCCCGCAAGGCACAAGCCAGCACAGACGGGTCGAAGTACATGACCCTCATCGATCTCAGCCGCTGCGACGGGTGCCCGCACCTCGACACGCCCGCCTGCACCCAGGCGTGCCGCGACGAGCACAGCGACCACTTCCCCGAGCCGGACCCGGCCATGCTCAAGGACTACTGGCCGCAGGACAAGCACGAGGACTGGAGCCACAAGCGCCATGTCACCGACCAGCTGACGCCGTACAACTGGCTCGCCGTGCAGGACCTGAAGGTGGAGCATGAGGGGCGCGAGGCAGCCGTGAGCGTGCCCCGCCGCTGCATGCACTGCGACAACCCGCCCTGCGTCAAGCTGTGCCCCTTCGGCGTGGCCAAGAAGGACAAGGACGGCGCTGTGTACATCGACGAGCACGGTTGCATGGGCGGGGCCAAGTGCCGCACGGTGTGCCCCTGGAACATCCCCCAGCGCCAGGCCGGCGTGGGGGTGTACACCTACCTCGACCCGATGCCGGTGGGGGGCGGCGAGATGTTCAAGTGTGACGGCTGCCGCGACCGGGTCGCCCGGGGAGAGAAGCCTGCGTGCGTGCGCGCCTGCCCCCGCGGGGCCATGACCTTCGGGCCGCGGCACAAGATCATCGCCCGGGCCAAGGCCCTGGCCGAGCGGATCCAGGGGCACCTCTACGGCCTGGATGAAAACGGCGGCACCGCCACGGTGTATGTCTCGCCGGTGCCGTTCGAAAAGCTGGACCAGGCCATCGTCCAGAGCGCCGGCGGCGACGACAAGAAGCTCAAGCGGCTCAACCGCCTGCACCAGCCCGGAAACATGCTGGAGAAGCACAACGCCCTGGGCGCCGGCGTGCTGGCCGCGCCGGTGGTGGGGGCCGCCGCGGCCTTCGCCGCCGCCGTGGCCGCCAGCGACCGCAAAGAGAAGGCAGCCGACGGGCCCGCCGAACCGGAACAGACCAGCGAGGAGGAGTGAGCCATGACCACCAACACCCCCGACGACTCCTCCCACGGCCACCGCCAGCAGGTGGTGGTTCGCCACCCCCTGGCCGTGCGCCTGACCCACTGGATCATCGCCGGCAGCGGAATTGCCCTGCTCTTCTCCGGCTTCGGCGAGCTGCCCATGTACAAGCGGTATAACCTGGTCAAGCTGCCGGGCATGGCCTGGGCCAGCGACTTCGAGCTGAACCTGGTGATCCACTACGTGGCGTCCATCCTGTTCGTGGCGGCCGCCATGTTCCACCTGGTCTACCACTGGCGCCGGCGGGAGCTCGCCGCCCTGCCCCGCAAGGGCGACATGCGCGAGAGCGTGGACATCATCAAGGCCATGGTGCGCGGCAAGGCAGAGCCGCCCCACGGCAAGTTCCTGGCCGAGCAGCGCCTGGCCTACGCCGCCATGGCCGGCACCGCCGCGCTGCTGATCCTCACCGGTCTGGTGAAGGTCTACAAGAACATGGGGGACATCACCCTGGCGCCGGCCGTCCTGCAGGGCGTCACCCTGGCCCACACCGTGGGCGGCATGCTGTTCATGGTGCTGCTGCTGGCCCACCTGGGCGCCTTCGCCCTGCGCGCCAACTGGCCGCTGCTGCCGTCCATGTTCTCCGGCAAGGTGAGCCGACGCTATGCCCGGGAGCGCCACCCGCTATGGGACATCGACGGCGCTGGCGCCGGAAAGCGGCTCCCTGCCCCGCCGCTGTCACGCACCAAGGACATCCTGCGCCTGGCCCCGGGGGTGCTGGTGCTCACCGGCGCAACCCTGGCCGCCACCGCCAGCCCCTGGTGGCTGCTGCTCATCGGCTTCGTGGGCCTCAACCTGCTGCAGTCGGCCTTCACCCGCTGGTGCCTGCTGGAGAGCATGCTGCTGCGGGCCGGCGTGACCTGCGAGTGCTTTGACGGCCGCCAGGAGCCGGGCACCACCACCCGCGAGATCCTGCGGCTGGCGCCCGGCCTGATGCTGCTGGCCAGCGTCGGGCTGAGCGCCGCCATCAGCCCCTGGTGGCTGCTGCTCACCGCGTTCGTGGGGCTGAACCTGCTGCAGTCCGCGTTTACCCGCTGGTGCCTGCTGGAGAGCCTGCTGCTGCGCGCCGGCGTGCCCGACCCGTGCGGCGCGGTGCCCGACCTTGAAGAGAACCACGGCTGAACCGGAGGGACTGACCATGACATGTACAACCATCCGCCTGTCATTCGCCGCCGCCCTGGTGGGGCTGCTGATCCTCGCGAGCCCGGTGGCCACCGCGCAGAAAGGCCCTCGCCTGGAGTTCATGGAGCACGGCTTCATCGAGCTGCACGGCTTCATCCAGCCCCGTCTCGACAGCTGGGTCGACGCCCCCGCGGGCCAGGAGGGGCGCTACGCCGACTTCTCCATCAAACGCACCAAGCTGATCTTCAAGGGGCAGCTGTGGAAGCAGCTCGGCTTCTTCATCACGCCGGTGGTGCTGGGCCTCGGCGCGGGGGGCAACTTCACCCCCAGCGTGGACCTGTCCGACGCCTGGCTGGAGTACCGCTTCGGCAAGTGGCTCAAGATCGACGCTGGCCTGCTCAAGCTGCCCTTCGGCCGGCACATGCAGATCTCGGGCGGCAAGCTGCACACCCTGGACTTCCACGGCTTCTACCTCAACCGCGTTGTGGGCGACCCGAGCAAGGGTGTCATCCCGCATCGAGACCTGGGCGTCATGCTGCGGGGGATCCTGCTGGGCACCAAGATTGACTACCGCCTCGCCGTGGTGGACGGCAAGGAGCCCGGGGGGGAGCGGGACGCGCCGCGGATCACGGGCCGGGTGGGCCTGAACATCTTCGACGACGAGCCGGGCTACATGTGGTCCGACAGCTACTTCGGCAAGAAGCGGATCCTCACCTTCGGCGCCAGCTTCGACTTCCAGCCGGGCGTGGCCGGCCCGGACGGCGACGACCTGTTCTACGCCCTGGCGGTTGACGCCCACGCCGACATCCCGCTGGGCAAGCACGGCCTGGTGGCCTCGGCCGCGTGGCACTACTTCGGCCCGCCCGTGAAGCTGGAGAAGGACGCCGCGCAGAAGGCCACGCCCCAGGGCATGGGCCTGTGGGGCGAGGTGGGCTTCCGCATCTTCGGCCACTACGAGCCCCTGTTCGCCGTTGAGTGGTACGAGCCGAAGGAGGGGGTCAAGGGGGAGCGGCTGGCCCTCATCGGCGGGTTCAACTGGTGGATCAAGGGGCACACCTTCAACATCAAGACGCAGTACGCCGCCACCAGGGTCAACGGATCGGACGACTGGTCGCACATCCTGACCATGCAGGGGCAGGTGTTCTTCTAGGGGGTAAGGGTGATGGAGAAGAGGTGAGCTTACGTCGCACCGCTTCGGACGTGCATCGCCCCTCCGGGGGAGCGCCCCGTGCTCGCGTTTCACCGCTGAGCATGTTCGACGCCCCTCCGGGGGGGCGAGCGTTCTTCCCGCAAGGTTTCGAAGGAACCGAGGACAGCGAGTAGCGCGCCGTCCTCGCCTTCCTTCGGAAGGCTCCGGAAATCTCTGGCGCGCTACTTGTCGTCCAGCACGCCCTTGAGCAGGTCGCCCAGGGTGCCGAGGCTGGCCGGGGCCGCGCCGGGGGCGTTGCCGCCCTTCTTGTCGGAGCCGCCCGTGAAGGAGGCGAAGTCTCCGTGCTCCTCCTGCTCCTTGGCCGCGGTGATGGAGAGCCGGATCTTGCCGGATTCGGGCTCGATGTTGGTGATCATCGCCTTGAGCTCGCTCCCCTCGGGGAACGCCTTGCGCAGGTTCGCCTGGCGACCGGCGCCGGTCTCCTCGGCGGGGATCAGCCCGCGAGAATTGCGCGGGCCTCCGCCCTTGATGTTCACCAGCAGGCCGAAGGGCTTGATCCGGTTGACCGTCACCTCGACCACCGAGCCGACGCTGTGGTCGCCGCCGCCCATGCCGCCGCCGCCCTCGCGCATTGAGAGCGAGATGCGCTTCGCGCCCAGGTCCACCTTGAGCACGCGCACGTTGACCTTCTGACCCGCCTCCACCACCTCGCTCGGGTGAGCGATGCGGCGGTCGGACAGCTCGGAGATGTGCACCAGCCCGTCAACGCCCGGCGAAAGCTGTACGAAGGCGCCGAACGGCTGCAGCCGCACCACGGTGCCTTCAACCTCGGCGCCTTCGCTCAGCGAAGAGGCCATCTCCTCCCAGGGATCGCCCTTGAGCGCCTTGATGGAGAGGCCCACCCGCAGGCGGTCCGGCTTCTTGGGATCCGCCTCCACGCGCAGCACCTTCACCCGCACCGACTCGCCCTCCTTGAGCACCTCGTTGGGGTGGTCGATGCGGCCGTGAGCGATCTCCGAGATGTGCACCAGCCCCTGCATGCCGCCGATGTCCACGAACGCGCCGTACGGCTGGAGCGTCACCACGATGCCGGTGAACTCGGCCCCTTCCTGCAGCTGGGCCCGGGTCTCCTCGGCCTCCTGCTCGCGCTCTTCCTCAAGCAGCGCGCGCCGGCTGAGGACGATGTTGCGGCCGTCGTCCTTGAACTCGGTGACGCGGAAGCGCAGGTCCTGGCCCACGTACACGCTGGGCTCCTCGCAGTAGTGCAGGTCGACCTGGCTGATGGGGCAGAAACCGCGGGCGCCGCCGAGATCCACCTCGAGGCCGCCCTTGTTGGTGCCGGTCACCTTGCCCTCGACCGGGATCCCCATCTCCTTGGCGTCCTCGATCCGGCGGATGTTGAGCTGGGTCTTGGCCAGCGCGCGTGAGAGCACCAGCTCGGGGTGGACCGAGACGATATACGCCTCGAGCTTCTGGCCCACCTCCACGGACAGCTCGCCGTCCTTGTCGAGCACCTCGTTGATGTCGATGCTCGCCTCGGACTTGCCGCCCACGTCGAGGAAGATGTGCTTGTCGCCGACGAGGACCACGGTCCCCTCCACGAGTTCGCCCGGCTCCAGGCGCCGGCTCTCGGGCATACGGAAGTCCATGGCCCCCATGTCGGGTTTGTTATCGTCGCTCAATTCAGAATTCTCCGATGGGATTTGGTGGCAGATATGCTGGTAGGTAGGGTTTCCGGGCTAACGCAAATGCACGTTTGTCACCTCGGAGCGCAGTTGTCAAGTCGGAGACGCGCCGGGGCGGGGCCCTATATATGACCTGAAGGGGTACAATGGGCCCATGTCCAGGGCGCTTTTGTTGCTGTTATTGGTCGCTGTGGCCTGCCAGGACGGGCAGCTCGTGGGCCCCACTGACGCCGCCGGACCGGCCCTGGAACACATGCCCTTGCGAGACCGTGGGTCCACCCCGGATCGCACCGGGCGGGCGGATCGCGCCAGGCCGGACGGCCGCAGGCCGGACCTCCCTCGCGCTGACCTGCCCCGGCCAGATCTGCCGGCCCCGTGCCCCCCGGGCATGGTCCAGCTCCCGGCGCCCCTGGGCAAGACCTGCATGGACCTGTACGAGGCGCCCAACGTCAAGGGCCAGGTGCCGCTGGTGATGTACACCTTCCCGGAGGCCGAGGCCTGGTGCAAGGCGAGGAGCAAGCGGCTCTGTTTTGACGATGAGTGGACCGCGGCCTGCGCATCACCGACGGGCCAGAACAAGTACCCATACGGCATCAAGCACAAACCCGGGACATGCAACGACGACAAGAAGTGGCGCCTCTACAGCCAGAGCAAGCTCAGCGGCTGGCCGTCCTCGGCGGCCTCGACCACGGTGACCACCCTGGCCCAGCTGTTGACCGCCGCCAAGGCCGCCGGGAGCAAGGGCTCCGTGGCCGCGGATCATGTGAAGTGGCTCTATCAGGGGACCGCGGCGGGGGCGAAGCCGGGGTGCGTGGGGCCCGCGGGCGTCTTCGACCTGGTGGGCAACGTGGAGGAGTGGACCCGGCGCAAGGACGGGGGCCGGAGCCAGTTCCATGGCAACCTCAAGGGGCGCTACTGGGCCGAGCCGCGGACCTGCCAGAGCGGCGTCAAGACCCACGCCGATGGGTTTCGGTTCTACGAGATCGGCTTCCGCTGCTGTAAAGACGCCAAGAAACCGTGAACGTAGACATGGCCCCGGCGCGTAGACGAGGCCTTGCCCCGGAACGATCCCGTGGCGCATAATCGACGCGACCGGAAATCACTTACGAGGTCCATGATGATTAGAGTTATCTCCCTCTCCCTGGCCATGGCGCTGGCCTTCGGCTGCAGCGACACCGACAGCGGCGGCGCCGACGGCGGCGCTGACATCCTGCCGCCGGCCAAGAACCTGACCTACCAGCAGCTACAGCAGGCGTGCGTCATCACGGGCGCGTGCGGGGTTCAGCGGTACACGCGGCTCAAGGACTGCATCGCGGCGTTTTACAAGGTGCACGCGGAGAACGGCTACAAGCCGATCTTTGAGTACATGTACGACTGCGTGGTCAACGCCGGGGGCGACTGCCGCAAGATCTCCAAGTGTATGGGCTTCGCCGAGCGGCCCCAGGCCAAGGACGTGTCGTGCGACTCCAACTTCGCTTCGCGTTGCGATGGCAGCAAGGCGATCATCTGCGATCTGGATCCCAAGCGCGGCGGCTGGATCCAGACCTTCGATTGCGCCCAGGCGGGCCTCAAGTGCGCCATCAAGGACACCGGCTCCAAGAAGGTGGCCATCTGTGGTGGCGGCACGTGCAACGTGAAGAAATACAAGACCAACTGCTTTCGCAACAAGTCGTACGCTTGCGTGGGCGGGGCCATCGAGATCAACGACTGCCCGGCCCAGGGTATGCAGTGCCGCGACCCGAACAAGGGCACCTGCGAGGGCACCGGGCGCAGCTGGAAGGACATCAACCCGCTGTGTTGCAAGGACTTCAACCCCTCGTGCGCCACCAAGGGCGACGTGCTGACCCAGGTCAAGGGCGGCTACTTGTGGCAGATCGACTGCGCCAAGCAGCCGGGCAAGAAGACCTGCTCCACCGCGTACAGCTCATGCGTGGGCTCTGGCACCGAGTGCAAGGAGGACAGCACCTTCGACAAGTGCGACTCGGACGCCAACACTCTCGTTGCCTGTGTGGACGGCTCCAACGCCAAGTTCGACTGCCAGAAAATGGGATTCGCCGATGGCTGCAAGACGTCGGATACCGGTTACGGGGCGTTCTGCCGCGGCAAGTGGTTCGCAGATTGATGTCCCTGTGACCGGCAGGTGTGCAAAATTCACCACACCCGCCTGTGAACAAAACCTGACACATATCACATTCCCTGCTGTAACCACCTGAAATTAAAGGTCCGTCATGGATGGCATCCGGCTTGCTGTGATCCGGGTCATTGCCGCAGCTTTTAATCAATCCGCTGCCGGAGGCGCTGACCATGAGGCAAACCGATCCCATCTCGCCCGCTCCGATTAACCGCAATCCCAACCTGGACACGCTGCGTAAGATGCCGCTGTTCAAGCACCTGGACCTGGATGTGCTGCGCGACCTGCAGCGGCGCATGATGGTCAAGCGCTGGTACGGCGGTGCGCTCATTGCCGGGCAGTACGAGCCGTGCGATATGCTCTTCGTGCTCGTCAGCGGCAGGGCCCGGGAGGTGCTCTTCGGCGAAAATGGCCGGGAGATGACCCTGAGCTGCATGAGGCCCGGCGACTACTTCGGCGAGATGGCGTTGCTGGATGGCAAGCCGCACCCGGCGCATGTGGTGGCCGAGGAGGACGTGACCTTCCTGACGCTCAGGAGGGAGGCGTTTGAGCGCCACCTCAAGACGCACCCGGCCACCGCGTTGCGGCTGCTGGAGGCGCTGGCAGGCAAGCTGCGCCGCTCGACCGAGATGGTGGAGAGCCTCGCCCTGCACGACGTGACCTCGCGCCTCACTCGCACGCTGGTGAACCTGGCGCAGGACCAGGGGGAGGCGTTCGGTGATGGGCTGCTCATCAGGAAGCGTCCCACCCAGCAGGAGCTGGCGAACATGGTGGGCACCTGCCGGGAGACCGTCTCGCGTACCCTGTCGTCCATGGCGCGCAAGGGGCTGGTGGCCACGCGCGGCCGGTCGTTGCTGTTGAGCGGCACCCTGCTGAGCCGGATGCAAGAGGCCGCATAGCGCGGCGGGCTGCTGCCCGCCCAGTGCCAGGATGCCGGGACGTCGCGGCGGGGCGGCGTGCCCGGACACAGGGTAGGCCCCGCAGGGGCTCGCCCGGACACAGGGTAGGCCCCGCAGGGGCTCGCCCGGCCACCGGGCGCGCCGAGCGAAGCCAGTTCCCACGGTCCAGCGGATTCCCCTCCCGACCTTGAAACCACCCTGATTTTTCCTTTAATGGTCCCACGTTCTTTGTTTTTTATTTGCAGTTTGTTGCTCCCTCCACCACCTCCAGCCCCCTTGCTCCTTGTTCCTCCCTCCCCTGCTGGCTATGCTGTCCCCGATGTCGACACAGGGTAAGTATCGAATCGTCCGGCCGCTGGCCACTGGCGGCATGTCGGAGCTCTTCCTCGCGCGGCAGGTCCTCGACGAGGGCCGCCAGCGCGCGGTCGTGGTCAAGCAGCTGCTGCCTCGCCTGGTGGAGGTGCCCGAGCAGCTGGCCATGTTCGTCAACGAGGGCCGCATCCTGGCGTCCCTTGACCACCCGAACATCGTCAAGGTGTACGAGCTCGGCATCGCCAGCGACAACTACTTCCTCGTCATGGAGTACCTGCGCGGCGTCCCGCTCGAGGCCCTGATCAAGGAGGCCTCCCGCAAGGGCGAGGAGATGCCCTACGAGATGGCGGCCCATATCATCGGGCTCGCCTGCACCGCCCTGGACCATGTCCACAATCACAAGGACGAGCTGGGGCAACCCCTGGGCCTGGTCCACCGCGACCTGAACGCCGGCAACCTGATGATCACCTTCCGCGGCGAGGTCAAGCTGGTGGACTTCGGCCTGGCCAAGATCACCTCCTCCCCGGACGCGACCAAGGGCGGCGAGCTCAAGGGCACCTACGCCTACATGTCCCCCGAGCAGTGCCGGGGCGACGACCTGGACTCGCGCAGCGACCTGTTCTCTCTGGGGGTGATGCTCTACGAGCTCTGTTGCAGGCGGCGGCTGTTCCGGCGGAACAACGAGTTCGCCACCATCCGCGCCATCCTGGAAGACCCGATCCCGTCACCCGGCGAGGTCAACGAGGAGGTCCCGGAGGCGATGCAAGCCATCATCACCCGGGCGTTGGCGCGGGATCGCGAGGAGCGATACCAGAGCGCCAGCGAGATGGGTGAGGAGCTGGCTGAAGCGGCCGCCTCCAACGGCTGGGAGAGCGGCCGCAAGGAGCTCGCCGATTTCATGGACGACACCCTAGCCGAGGCGTGGGAGGCCTCGGGCAATACCCCGTACGGTGAGGTCCTGCCGGAGATCGAGACCGAAAGCAGCGAGGGCATGGTGCTCGAGCTTGAGGCCCTGCCGCCAGAGGTCAAGATCGAGGTGGCCGATGACGGCGAACATGTGAGCATGGACTTCGCGCCCATCACCGACGAAGAGCTGGCCGAGATGAAGGGCCACTCCGAGTCTGCGGCCTCGCCGAGCGCCGTGGAGGACAAGCCCCTCGTCAGCGCCCTGAAGGTGGATCGCCCTGCCGAGCTCCAGGCGCCGCCTCCGGCCAAGCGGCGGGTCCCGGTGATCATCGCGGCCTGCCTGGTTCCGCTCATCGCGGCCGTGGCGGCCCTGCTCGTCATGGGCAAGACCGATCTCTTCTCGGCCAAGGTGGCCGAGGTGGCCCTGAGCTCGACGCCCGCCGGAGCCATGGTCTACCTCAACGGGAAGCGGTACCACGGCGTCACGCCCCTGACCCTCAAGGACGTGCCCGTTGGCCACAAGAACAGCCTCGTGCTGGTGCTCGCCGGTCACGAGCCGTGGCAGCACAGCTTCACTGTGGGCCGCGGCGCACAGATCGCCCCCATCTCCGCGACCCTCAAGCAGACCGAGAAGGTGCAGGGCAAGTCCGTGGTGCTGGTGAGCACCGAGCCTGCCGGCGCGCGGGTCTTTCTCGACGGTGAGCTCAAGGGCAAGAGCGATATCGAGATCGCCGGCGTGGACTGCTCCACCAGCCACACCATCGTCATCAAGCTGGAAGGCTACGAGGACCACACGGAGTCCATCGAGAAGCTCAAGCCAGGTGAGCCTCACTTCCTGGAGGTCAAACTCACCGAGGCAGCGGTCGAGCCCGAGCCAACGCCCGGCAAGGAGGACAGCCCGGGCGGCGGCGCTGCCTCGGGCGAGAACGAGCCCATGGAGATCCAGCGAGCTACGCCGCTCCCCGCCCTGGGCGGCAGGAGCGTGGGCGAGACCGTCCCCGGTGCTCCTTGATCTGATCTCAGGGAGCTCGCCGCGCTGCCGCGCGCTTCTTTTTCCTGTTGGCCAGACGCTGTATCGCCTTGAACAGGCCAGGGATATCATCGTCGGCGCCTGACCTGGCCATCCATCGTGGGAGGCTCCCCGAGATGTCGCTGCTCACCTGAAATCGGGCCTGGGTGCGGCCGGCCAGCCCGCCCGCCTTGCGAAGCTGCCAGCTCCCCTGGTGGTGACTCAGCCGAACGACACCGTCCCGCCGCGGCACTCCCTTGACCCGCACGCACCGGTACCGAATCCAGTGGACGCCGCCCTGCTCGCCCCAGGTCACCTTCAGCGTGAAGTCGCGATCGCTGACCACGGGCAGCTCCAGCCGCTGGTAGACCAGCAGCCACCCCTTGCCCCGCCGGAGGATCCGGCTCTCGCTCACTCGCCCAACAGCTCCCGCGTGCCGATTGTAGTCCAGCAGCGCCGAGACGATGGCCTGTGGGGATCCCTTGAAGGCCCCATCCGCGCCGAGTTCGATGATGGAGGAGAGCTTGTGGCGATAAACCGTCACGCCGCGTTCGCTGCCGACCTTCTTGTACCCCTCGGTGGCCAAAGAGGCGGATATGGGGATCATGCGCCCCCAGGCAACACCTGCATAAGCCACGGTAATGAGGGCGATTACCAGGCAGGTGCCTCGCCGGACTCCCCCTGGAGCGCTGGCAGCATGCCTGGCCATCCTTTAAAGGTGATGCATCCATACCCGCCCGGCAACCTGATTCAGCTCATACCATTCTGAATAATGTTTGAATAAATTTATCTTCTCGAGGATTGATTTTCGCTGAAACAGGGACACCATGTTCATGTACTAAATAGACATCGGTTGCTGGTGGGGAGTGACACGGAGGCGGGCGGCCCCCGACAGGGTCTTTCTCGGTCTCCGAATGAGATGGGTTTGCCCGAGAGGCAAGGATATGAAATCAAAACGCTTTATAATCATTTGCCTTTCACTGTTCTGCCTGCTCTGGGTAGCGGCTGCCCAGGCGAGGGTTCCGCTGAACAAGCGGCTGGCCAAGGCGGGGTTTGAGCGGATCGAGCGCCAACATGGCGTTACCGTGTACAAGCACCGCAACTCTCCAGTCATTCACATCGCTGCCGAGGGGCTCTTCAAGGCCACCCCACAGGAAGTCCAGCAGGTGCTGCTCGATTACCACGGGCAACGCGGGCGCATGGACAGCTTGAGCGAGTCGCAGGTGCTCAAGCGCTGGGACCGGGCGCTGCTGGTGTATCAGCGGCTCAACCTGCCGGTCATCGACGATCGTGACTTCGTGCTCAAGGTCCGCTGGGGCATCAACCGGGCAGGCACATCGTGGATCACCTACAACGCGCTGCGCCGCCCGCCCGTGGCCCTGCGCCAGGGTGTGGTGCGCGTGGTGGATCATCGCGGCAGCTGGCAGCTGCGCTCCACGCGCAGCGGAAAGGCCACCTTTGTCCGGTTCGAGTCCCGCATCGACATGGCCGGGATGTTGCCCATGTGGTTGGCCCGGTCCACCGCTGCCAAGGAAGTCCCCCTGCTGTTTCAGGCGCTGCGGCAGATGCTCCAGGACCGCAGGCCATCCAGGAGGTGAAGCCATGTCCATCGGAGTTGCCCTCTTCATCGTCGGAGCGCTCCTGCTGCTGGAGGTGTTCCGCTCCCATATCCGCCTGCGAAGGTCCATCGACGGCACGGCGCTTAGCCCGCGCCTGACCCGCTACCCGCCCGTGTCGGTCATCCGCCCGATCAAGGGTATCGACGCCGGCGCCGAGCTGAACATCGCCGCCGCGCTCAACAACGGCTACCCGGGCGAGGTCGAGACGATCTTCGTGCTCGACAGCGAGGACGAGCCGGCGATGCCCCTGGTCCGTGAGGCCGTCCGGCGCCACAGGCTCAATGAGCAGTTCGGCGCCGCCTCCATCGTGCTGTGCGGCGAGCCCCCTGCAGGTCAGACCGGCAAGCTCAACGCCATGATCGAGGGCATGCGCCGAGCCAGGTACGAGGTGCTCGTCTTCGCCGATTCTGATATCCGCCCCGACCGCCTGGCCCTCCGTACGCTGGTGGAGACGCTCATGTCGAGCCGCCTGTCCGGCTCTGCCTTCGCGCCGGTCTACGCCGCCCTGCGCCCACGCACCGCCGGGGACGCCGGCTACGCGCTGCTGCTCAACGGGCTGTACGGATCGGCCGCCGCCGCCGCCGCCCGCCGCAGGGGTGGCGAGATGCCATTCATCATGGGCCAGTTCATGGCGCTGAGGCGCGAAGCCATCCGCGCAATCGGGGGGCTCGAGGCCGCAGGCGGCCAGCTGGTGGACGACATGTACATCGGCGCCCGCGTCAAGGCGGCTGGCTTCCGAAACCTGGTCTCTCCGCGGGCAGTGCCGATCATCCAGGAGGGCCTCAGCGTCGGCGGCTTCGCCGCGCTCTATCGTCGGTGGATCGCCTTCTCCCGCTCTGGCTTGCCAGACTGGAGCTTCAAGATCACCGCGGCCTTGCACGGCATCGTGTACTGGTCTGGGCTGCTCACCGCCGCCGCCGCGGCTCACCTCGGCGCGTGGCCGGCCGCGCTGCTGGCCATGGCCAGCCCGCTGGCTGTGGCGGCCAGCATCAACCGGCTGCACACCGCGCTCGGAGGAGCGCCCCTGCCTGCGCGGCACTGGTGGGTGGCGGCCGGGCTGCTGCTCACCGCCCCGTTCATCTTCATGAGCATCTACTTCCACCATCAGGTGAGCTGGCGCGGGAGGAGCTACAGCCTCGACATCAACTCTCGCCTCGCGCAGGGCGACGCCCACGAGGCCGACGAGCTCCTCGGATCCGCGGGACCAGGCGCCACCGGCGCCGCCGACGAGGCCGCCTGATCCCGGACGGCGGGCAGGCCACGCCCCGGGAGAGCAGCTCGTCAGACCACCAGCCGCACGCTGGTGATGGCGCCAGCCAGGTCGAGCTCCACGGCGCCGTCCTCCACGGTCAGCTCACGAACATCGCGCTCCCGTGCGTCACACAGGGCTGCCCTGCGCACCGGCCCGGAGCCGTTGAGGTTGACCGTCACCCGGCTGCCCGCCGGGGCCGAGCTCTCCAGCCGGGCCACCAGCCCCGGGCCCCGGTGGGCCCGCTTGAGCGCCGTGAGCAGCACGTCTGCGCGGTCCACCTCCACCAGCCCGTCCATCAGCCGTCCCAGGGCGCGGGCAGCATCGAACTGCTCATCGTCGAGCCAGGCGGGCAGCAGCACCTGCCGGCCCAGCCGCACGAGATCGTTGTCCGCCAGGCCCCCGTCGTCGGTCAGCAGCAGGCCGTAGTCCATGGCGTGAGGCAGGTCGTCCCGCCCGGACGCCGGGTGGGCCAGGATCGGCACGAACCCCCAGGCCACCTCCCGGGTCGCGTTTCGCAAGCAGAGCCACTGCAGCTCCCCCGTGGCCGAGAGCGTGACGCAGGCCGGCCCGCCCATGAACAGCGCCACGCCCCCGCCGCCACGATCTGGCCGCAAGTGCGCCACCGAGCGGGCCGGCCAGAACGTGGGCGAATAGAGCTTGGCCGCTGGGCGCTGGATCAGCCCGCCGGCCACGTCCATCTCCAGCCGCTGCGCCTGGACCCGGGTAGGCAGCGCGCAGGTGATGGACCGCCGCCGCGCCGCCGCGCCGAGCAGGCGCATGCGGATCACGCCGGCGGCGCCGTCGCACCAGAGCCAGCGGGTCATGGGCCGCGCCTCCAGCTCGGAGCCCACGCGCACCTCCAGCACGCCGCCCGCCTCCCTCGCCTGGATGCTCGCCGGCAGCTCGCTGGCGCGCCTCAGCTCCCGAAAGGCCCCCCCGCGGTACTCGTGCCCCATGCGCCACAGGCCGCCCGAGTCGCGGTGGCTCACCAGGTCGTTGCCCGGCCCCGCCAGCAGCTCCTCCCCGTCGGGGCCGCCGCGCCGCAGGCTGGTGATGCACCCGCCGGCAGACTCCTCCATCACCAGGTGGTACTTGCCGGGGGCCGTCACCTCCAGCCGCCCGCCCTCGAGGGACCAGCGCGGGATCTCGCCCATCTCCTCCTGGCGCTGGCCTCCGTCGCCGCGCAGCGCCCGGGCGCGGACCTGCTCCAGCGCTCCCTGAGCCAGGGCCTCGGCGCCCTGCAACCACCTGAGCTGCTCTCCGTTCCAGACCCTGTCGGGCGAGGTCCCGGTGATGAAGTCATGATGGTTGCTCACCACCACCAGGTCCCAGGCGGCGCCCAGGCGCTGCTCCACCGCGCTGGCGTCGCTGGCGTCGAGGGCCGCGAGGCTCTCGGCGACCACCAGCTTGCGGGTGATCCGGTTGCACAGCTGCTTCGCCTCCGGGCGGCTGGCGTAGAAGCCCATCCAGTACGGGTTCGGGTCCAGCTCCACCGTGGGCAGCTGGTCGCGGTGGTGCTCCACCAGCTCCAGGTAGTCCTCCATGGCGGCGTTGACCACCCAGACGCCGGTGTCTCGGTAGCGCCGCTCGTTGTGCCGGTCCAGCAGCTCCAGCAGGTCGGGGATCGGGCCGTTGAAGTCGCAGCCGATGGGACAGAACATGTACGGCGTCAGGGCCAGCGGCGCGAGCTGACGAACGAAGCCGCGGATGCGGCGGGCTACATGCCGCTCGGTGCGCCAGGTGATGCCGTAGGTCCTGCCCATCCAGCGGATGATGCCGAGGCTGGCGAGCATGTCGCCCTGGAAGTAGGTGAAGGCGTTCCAGTGGGTCAGCACCTCGGCGCCGTCCGGGGCCCGCCAGATGAAGTCGAGGGTGCGGTGGTGGGTTGCCAGCAGGTCGGCGCTGGAGCCAGGCAGGGGGAAGTCCGAGCGGGGGCGCAGGTCGCTGCCGATGAAGTACATGCCGTCGATGCGGGTGACGCACGCCCGGCGGAAGCCGAGGGCGCGCAGCATGGAGGGCAGCGCGGGAGAGTGGCCAAAATCATCGGGCAGGTAGGCCAGCTCGGGCTCGGCGAGCATGCCGTGCTGGCGCAGCCATTCCTGGCCCAGCAGGTAGTCGCGCAGGATTGCCTCGCCGTCAGGCAGCAGCGTGTCCGGCGTTGTCACCCCGGTGCCCGACAGGCGGAGCTGACCGCTGTTGACCAGCTCGCGCAGCGCGTCCCTGTGCTCCGGCTCTCGCTGCCAGAAGTACTTGAGGAAGAAGACACACTCGATGGAGTAGATGCGGCGGGGCTCCCGGTGCAGCTCCCGGATCACCTCCTCGAGGGTGACGCGAATGCGCTTGTGGTAGTACTCGTCTGCGGTGTGCAGCCAGTTGGGATCCCAGTGGCTGGTCTCCCCGATGACCAGCACCCGCTCCGCGTCGTCGGGCACCCCGAGCCGCCTGCGCAGATCGCGTTCTCCGGTAGCCGCGCCCATTGGAATTAGTAGCACCTAATTGGCGCCGGAGCATCCGGAGGGTAAGATCGGCCCATGGCTCTCGCCCAGCTGCCCGTGACCCGATTCGGGCTCCCCGTCTCAAACGCCTGGCTGCTGCCACAGACCCCCGCCGGGCCGGTGCTGGTGGACTGCGGCCATGTGCTGTGCTGGCCCACCATCAGACTCGGGCTGCGCCGGCACGGGCTGCGCCCCGGAGACCTCGCCGCGGTGTTGTTGACCCATCGTCACTCGGACCACGCCGGCAACGCCGCCCGCCTGGCCTGGCGCCATGGCGTGCCGGTCTACGCCCACCAGCGAGACGCCCAGGTGCTGTCGGGGCAGCGGCGCCGCCCGCGCATACCCCGCGCCCCGGGCGTGACCGGCTTCATGGCATGGATGGAGAACCGCTTCCCGGCGCGCTGGCTGCGCCCGACCCCGCTGGACGACGGGGCGCAGCTAGCCGGCCTGTCGGTGCACTGGATCCCGGGGCACACCGCTGGCAGCGTGTTCCTGTACCACGCCGCCTCGGGCACCCTGTTCACGGGCGACACCCTGCTCAGCGCCCGGCCGCCGCTGGTGTTCCCGCGCACCCTGACCCTGGCCTACGCGCCTTTTTGCGAGGACCACACCGAGGCCCTCGATCGCATGGCAGCGTTCATGGACCAGGGCCACCCGGTGCGCCGCCTCTGCCCCGGCCACGGCCGCATGCTCGAGGGCGACCTGCTGAAGCAGATCCTGCCCATGCTGCAAGAGCGCAAACCCGTCCCCATCTGGTAGCCCCCCAGAGCCATCACCCCTGAAGCCTGAAGCCT
>CAZEFW010000164.1:0-21841 GCA_964511535.1 uncultured Myxococcales bacterium
CTGCCGTGCTCGCGTTGCTTCGCAACGCTCCGCGATGAAGCGGCAGGCTACTGACAGTTCGGGTTCTTCAACGGCGTGCCGCGGTCTCCCTGGCTGCCTTGCCAGGGTGAGGTCTCCACGCACCAGTTGGTGCCCACGGTCTTGTCCAGCCCGGGGGACTTGAGGGACAGGCTGGAGCCGGCGGTGATCTGGTAACCGGTGTTGGTGTTGTAGGCGAATGAGTCCACCACCTGCATCTTCTCGTTGAGCAGCATGATCTCGTCGGAGCTGTTGCTCAGCAGAAAGTTTTCGTAAGCGTAGGCCACCGGGGTGCCGCCGTTCTGGCTTGTATTGGTGGTGCGCCCGAGCACGAGGTACCCCTTGGCCGGCACGAACAGCGGGCCGCTGTTTTTGAGCTTGTGGCTGTCGGTAAGGGTGTCCTTGAGCGTCCAGCCGTTGATGTTGATGTTCTGGGTGCTCGGGTTGTACAGTTCGATCCACTCACCGGTGTCGTCCGACACGGCGCTCGGGTCGGCCATGAACTCGGAGATGATGACCTTGATGGTGGCCACGCCCTTGTCGCCGCCGCTGCCGCCCTCGGCGTCGGTCATGTTCAGGTCGCCGGGGCCATCGCCTGGCAGCCCTGCGTCGGCGTCGGACGAGGCCAGGTCCTTCAGCCCGTCCAGCTTGGGCAGCGGCATCCCCTCCTTGACGCAGATCTCCTTGCCGCCCGATGTCCTGCACTCGTAGCCCAGGGGGCAGCGGGGCAGGCCGTTGTTACAGATGAACGGCGCCGAGCCCAGATCTGGGGGCGGGCAGCCGGTCGCGAGGCACAGTGATGCGCTGGCGAGTAGGAGCGTGAAGGAAAAGCGGAACAACATCCGGGATATTTTCGACCAATCGGCTGCGGTTCTCAAGAATTTCAATGAAGCCATGTTCAGCCGGCTAACAACGCCGGCTGACCCGTGGCGTCCACAACGTTGCGCCAGAACGCGCTGTCCAGGGAGATCACCTTGCGGCCGGAGGTCACCGCGGCCAGGGGCACATGGGTAAACCGCCCGAGCCACAGGCCCACCACCATGCCGGTGCGGCCTGCCATGGCCGCGTGCACCGCCTCCTCCGCCAGCTGCCCACAGAAGATGGCGTCCGCCGGGTTGGCCGGCGCGGCGCGGATGATGTAGCTCGGATCGATGTACTTCAGGTTGATCCCCTGGTCCTTCAGCTCGGCCTTGAAGGTGTCGCGCAGGAACACGCCGATGTCGGACAGCTTCTGGTTCCCGCCGGCGTCCTGCTCCTCTGTCTCCTCCAGGTGCCGCTGCCCGGCGCCCTCGGCCGCCACCACCAGGGCATGCCCCCTGCGGCGGATCCGCTCCCGCAGAAACTGCAGGATGCCGCGCTCGCCCTTCAAGTCGAAGGGCAGCTCCGGAACCAGGCAGAGGTTCACCTCCCGCGCCGCCAGGGTGGCCGACGCGGCGATGAACCCCGAATGGCGCCCCATGAGGCGCACCAGCCCCACGCCGTTGGGCGCGCCCCGTGCCTCGGTGTGCGCGGCCCGCAGCGACTGGCAGGCGATGGACACGGCGGTCTCGTAGCCGAAGGTGCGCTCGATGTACTTCAGGTCGTTGTCGATGGTCTTGGGCAGGCCGATGATGGCGATGCGCTGCCCCTGGGCGGTGACCTGCTTGAAGATCGCCTCGGCCCCGCGCATGGTGCCGTCGCCGCCGATGCAGAACAGAACGTTGACCCGGCGGTCCACCAGGGTCTGGACCATCTCCTCCGTGTCGGGGTTGCCCCGGGCGGAGCCGAGCACGGTGCCGCCCATGAGGTGGATGTCCCGAACCGCCGCCGGGTCCAGCTCCTCGGGGGCCACGGACGGCTCCCGGGCCAGGCCCTGGTAGCCGAAGCGGAAGCCGAGGATCTTGCGGCAACCGTAGCCGTACCAGAGCTGCATCACCAGGGCGCGGATGACGTTGTTCATGCCGGGGCAGAGCCCGCCGCAGGTGACGATGCCGGCCCGCACCTCCTCGCCGCGGAAGTGGATCTGCTGGCGCGGCCCGGCGGCCTCGAAGGCGTGCTCCGGGCGCTGGCCGCCCGGGTCGAAGATCACCCGGGCGCCCGAGACGGTGAAGTCGGCGATCTGGTCGTCAGCCACGGTGGACAGCTGCAACGGGGAGGCCTCCCGGCAGGGGCCGAGGGTCGGGATGGTGAGATCTGGGAGCTTGGGGCTCACGTGACGTCTCCTGTGGGCGCTGGTTCAGTCGGTGGCCGGGCCGCCGTCGGTGGGCCCGGGCAGCGGGCCGGACGCGGTGGTGTCCAGGCAGTAGCCGTTGGCGTGCTGTGGGTTGGTCTGTGCCACGCCCGACAGGTCGCGGCAAGTCATCTTGGTGGTGTTGGTGGCGTCGCCGAAGACCTCGCACTTCTTGATCAGCCCGCTGGAGGAGGTGGCCGAGCAGGGCACGAACGGCCCCAGGTCGCACACGGGTCCGGTGGCGGCCTTGCCGAAGCTGTAGGTCACCTGGCTCCAGTCCCGGCACTCGTAGTCGCCGTACTTGTCGCCGGACAGGCCCCGGCAATCTCCCGCCTTGGCCAGCGTGCAGGTGGGCTGGCAGATGCCGGTGCGGTAGGCCCGGTTGCAAAGGGTGCCGGCGGGGCAGGCGGCCTCGGTGAGGGTCTTGGCGAACACGCAGTTCGGGATGGCGCAGTAGCCGTTGCGCCACATCAGGTCGCAGTTGCCGCCGGTACACGACTTGTTGGTGCAGGTACCCGAGCAGCACTCGCTGCCGTAGGTGCAGGAGTAGCCGCCCGGCTTGCGGTAGATCTTCTCCGAGAACTCCATGTAGCAGATCTGGCCCTTGCCGCAGTCCACGTCCCCCTTGCACTTGTCCCCCACCTTGGCGGTGGCCGCGCCGGTGGAGCGCGGCTTGCACAGCCCGCTGACGGTGTCGCACACGCCGTCCTTGGCGCAGATTCCGGCCGAGCTCCAGGAGGTGTCGGCGGAGCGGGCAGCGCAGGTCTGGCCGGTGGGGCAGTTCTTCTTGTTCACGTCGCACACCTGGCCGGTGGTCTCGCCGCAGTCCGAGCCCTTGGCGCAGCCGCTGTTGGCCTTGGTCAGCAGGCAGACGCCCTTGCCCGGCAGCCCCACCAGGGAGCCCGACTGCGGGTGGCAGACCAGGGTGGCGTCGCACTCGTTGCAGCCGATGTAGGGCGCGCACCCGCGCATGCAGAAATTCTTGGTGGTGCCGTTGGACAGGGGCACCGGGGCGCAGATGTTGTACGGCTTGTTGGGGCAGGTGTCCTCGTTGGTCGGGGTCGCCGGGTTGTCGGCGGTGCAGTACTCGGTGCACACGCCGGTGGTGCCGGTGAGCAGGCAGAGCCCGCTGGTGTTGGTGCACACCGTCGCGGCGTTTGCGCTGGTGCACGGCTTGCCGATGACGCCGGAGAAGGGCAGGCACTTGCCGCAGGCGCCGCCCAGCGACGACCAGCCGTACTTGTCCTTGGCCGGGGCGCAGCTGTGACAGCCGCCCGGGTGCTTGGTGCCCGAGGTCACGCACTTGTCGTCGATGAGGCAGTGGGTGGCGCCGGTAACGGTCCACTTGATCTTGCTGGTGGCCGGCACGCACTCGGCGCAGCCGCCCGCGTGCTTGGCCTTGGGCTTGTAGCACTTGCCCTTGATCAGGCACATGTTGGTCAGCGGGGTCCAGGCGGAGGTGCTCACCGTGGGATCGCACTGGGCGCAGCCGGTGCTGTCCTTGTCGCCCTTCTTGTAGCACTTGCCCGCGATGAGGCAGGAGTTGGAGATGGACGTCCACGATGAGGTGCTCTTCTTGGAGTCGCAGGTGCCGCAGGCGCCGGTGGGGTCGTTGGCGCCGTCCTTGTAACAGGTGGCGTTGATCAGGCACCAGCCTGACATGAGCTTGTTGCCCAGGCAGCCGCCCTTGCCGTCGCACAGGTCTTTTGTGCAGGCGTAGCCGTCAGAGCAGGTGGAGTAGGAGGTGCCCTTGCAGACGCCGTCCTGGCAGTAGTCGTTCTTGGTGCACGGGTTGCCGTCGTTACAGTGACCGCCGTTGGCGTTGCTCCACTTGGTGTTGTTGCTCGACGTCCCCGCGTCGTTGGTCAAGGGCTTGCAGGCCTGGCACGTATCGTTGGGGTTCCTTTCGCCGTCCTTGAAGCAGCAGAAAATCGTCTCCATGGCCGGGGCGGCGCCGCTGTCAGGGCCGCCGTCCCCTGCGCCTGCGCCGGCGTCCAGGTTGTAGGTCTTTGAGCCGATGTCGCTGCACTTGGTGCCCTTGGGCACCTTCACCCCGAGCTTGCAATACCCCGCCTTCGGCAAATTGCTGCACACGCCAGAGCCCACGCAGGTGTCCACTGTGCACGCGATGTTGTCGTCGCAGTTCATCCAGCTCTGGGGCCGGCACTTGCCGTCCTTGCCGCAGATCGGGTTGATGGCGCACGGGTCGTGGGCGTTGCACGCCTGGCCCACCTTGGAGCACTTGTACAGGATCTTGCCGTCGGGCACGCCGCCGTAATCCTGGGTGGCGACCGGCGCGTCCTGCACCACGCCGCGGTCGCCAGTCGCGGGGCCGCCATCGTCGGAGCAGGCGAGCAGGAGCAGGGTCGCAGAGAGCAATAAACAGAGAAGCCAGCCAGAGTGTGTGCGCATGGGGTTTCCTCGCCGTGGATATCCTGTCCCATTATCGGGCGTCACCGCGCCGAGGGAAAGCATGACGGGCATTCTCGCCCCGCCTTGACAAGGGCGGTATAATTGCGCGAATTACATGGCGATAGCCTACCGAGGTGGCCCCGTGAGAGTTCTTTTTGCTTTTTCAATTGTCCTGGTGATGCTGGCGAGCGGCTGCTTTGGCCAGGTCAACAAGTGCCTTGAGACGCCGGTGGAGCAGGGGGCGGGCAAGGTCGCCCTCGACCGGTGCGACCGGGCGATGGAGTCGAACCCGGCCAACCAGGAGCTGTTCGAGCACTACATGGCCCTGCTGCGAGTGGAGGGGCGCTACGTGCAGATCGTCTCCTGGAGCCAGCGGGTGTTGGAGGCGAGCCCTGAGCGTGCGGACGCCCTGTACCACCTGGCGGTGGGGCTGAGGAAGGACGGCCAGTGCGAGGCGGCCATCGCGCGGTACCGTCAGTACGCGCTCAAGCGGCCGGAGGAGGCGGACCCTTACTTCGGCATGGCGCTGTGCTTCGAGGAGATCGGTGACCGCCTGGCAGCGGTTCAGGCGTACGGGACCTACACGAAGAAGGAGCGGCGCCCCGGTCAGGAGGCGTGGATCGCCCGCGCCAAGGGGCGGATGGCAGAGCTGGAGGCGGGCGGGGCCATGGGAAGCGGCAAGCCGGCCAAGCCCGCCCCAGAGGCCGGGTCGCCTCCGGAAGAGGACGGAGAGCCCGGCGATGATGAGCCGCGGGGCGTGGAGCCCGAGCCTGCCCAGCCGGAGCCGGAGCCCGAGCCCGAACCCGCGCAGCCAGAGCCGGAGCCCGCGCAGCCCGAGCCCGAGCCCGAGCCGGAGCCGGAGCCCGAGCCCGCACAGCCGGAGCCCGCGCCCGCGCAGCCCGCGCCCGCGCCCGCTCCCAAGCCCGAGCCCGCTCCCGAGCCCGAACCCGCTCCCAAGAAGCCCGAGGCAAAGCCGGCGCCTCCCCCCGCGGCTTCTGCCGACTGTTCGGTCCACGAAAAGACCATCAAGAAGGACCCGTTCAACGTGGCAGCTTACGAGGGGTGGGCCACCTGCGCGCTGGCCAAGAAGCAGTACACCGCGGTGGTGAACAAGATGAAGACCGCCGTGCGGGACAACCCGAAGTTCTTCCGAGGTTGGTACCTGCTGGGCGAGGGGTACAAGGGTGCGGGGGACGAGAAGCAGGCGAAGTTTGCCTTCAGCCGGGCATGCAAGAAGGGCGTGGCAGAGGCGTGCGGCAAGTTCTAGGGAACTTGCCGAATGCCAGAATGCCAGGGCGGCCTTCGGCCGCTGAATGCCAGAACGCCGGAATGCCAGAATGGGGTGCCTCCTGCGCTTCGCGCAGGTCGGCGATTTGAATGCCAGGGCGGCCTTCGGCCGCTGAATGCCAGAACGCCGGAATGCCAGAATGGGGTGCCTCCTGCGCTTCGCGCAGGTCGGCGAATTGGTTGTTGTTTTTGGGCTAGTCTAGTCCGAGCCTGGATCGGTTCTCTTCTATGAACTGGATGTAGTACTCGGCCTCGTGGTGGGGTTCGAGGTCTTCGGCTTCCACGGCGGCTTCGAGGGCTCGCTTCAGTTCGCCGATGATGCGGCCCGGCTCCAGCTCGAAGTGTTGCATGATGGCGTTGCCCAGGCCGGTGGGCAGGGGGGGCACCTGGCTGTCCAACTCTCGGAGCTCCTGAATCCGCTGCCAGAGCTCGTCGATCTGGGCCAGGGCGCGCTCGCGCTTGTGGCGCCGGGCGGAGGTGATGTCGGCCCGGGATAGCAGCAGCAGGTCGTCCAGGTGCTCGCCCATCTCGCGATCGAAGCGCCGCACGGCCGAATCGGTCCAGGTCCCGTCATACTGGTTGGCCCGGAGGTGCTGCTGGATCAGGAACCGGACCTTGGCCCGCAGCGGGTCGGCGAGCTGCAGCCGGCGACATACCTTGTCGAACATGCGGGCGCCCACCTCGGCGTGGCCGTGGAAGGTGACCTTGCCGTCGGAGGTGAGGGCCCGGGTGGGCACCTTGCCGATGTCGTGGAACAGCGCGGCCCAGCGCACCGCGGGGATCCGCGCCGCCTGGGCGATGACCTGCTTGGTGTGCTTCCACACGTCCTTGTGGCGGCGGCCCATCTCCTGGGTGAACTCGACGGTGGCCTCCAGCTCAGGCAGCAGGTGAGTCAGCAGGCCGCTGTCGTGCATCCACTGCAGCGACTCGCCCACGGCGTCGCTCATGAGGATCTGCTCAAGGGCGGCGGTCTGGTGCTCCGGGGGCAGGTGCGCCACCTCGCCGGCCACCTGCCGCACCTGCTCGGTCTGGCCGCGCGGCGGGGGCGCCTCTCCCCGGGCGACGGTCACGGCGATGTCCAGCGCGATGGATGCGGGCGATTGGGTCATGGCGGACGGATAGCAGAAAAGCGCCCGCCTCGCTACAGGTCTGCGTGGACAGGCGGCGGGACGTCGTCGCCCATGAAGCGGGCGGCGACCTCGCTGAACTTGCAGACGTCGGTGAAAAAGAGCTGCAGCTGTCCGCGATCATCCCCCCGACGCAGCAGCCCGCGGCGCTCCAGGTCCTGCGCGGCAGCCCGGGACACCGCGTCGGCGGAGTCCACCAGCGCAACCGGGTGCCCGAACACCTCCTCCGCCACCCGGGCAAGCACCGGCTTGAGCAGCGGATAGTGGGTGCAGCCGAGCACCACGGTGTCCAGGTCCCCGCTGACGGTGCGCAGCTCGGTCAGGTAGTGCCGCGCCACCTGCTCGGTCACCGGGTGGTCCAGCCAGCCCTCGTCGGCCAGGGGGACCAGCAGCGGGCATGGCTGGCCGAACACGGCCAGGGCAGGGTCCTCGCGGTGCAGCGCCTGGTGGTAGGCGCCGGACTCCACGGTGCCCTGGGTGCCGATGACCCCCACCTTGCCCATGTCGGTCAGCCCCGCCGCGACCCCGGCGCCGGGCTCCACGACGCCCAGGGCAGGGACCGGGATCTCCTGGCGCAGGGCATCCAGGGCGTGGGCCGAGGCGGTGTTGCACGCCACCACCAGGTACTTGACGTCTCGGGCCAGCATGAACTTGGCGATCTGCAGCGAGTAGCGCACCACCGTGGCGGCGGACTTGGTCCCGTAAGGAACCCTGGCCGTGTCGCCCAGGTAGACGAGGTCCTCGCCCGGCAGCGCTTGCCTCATGGCGCGCAGCACGGTGAGCCCGCCCACTCCGGAGTCGAAGATGCCGATGGGCCGGTCGCGGGTCATGTCAGGTGATACGAGGCGCGGGCGCCAGATCAGCCCTGGATGCGCTTGTCCTCCACCTCTTTGCGGTGGCGGAAGACCTTGAGCACCGACTCGCCGTTTGACAGCTTGGCGGCGGTCTTCTCGTCGATCTCGTAGTCTGTGGTGAAGGCCAGCCCCTCGGTGTAGAGGTACTCCTGGGCCTCGTCATCGGTGACGTAGGTCTCCGGGCTCTTGCCCTTGTACCGCACTTCGGGCTGCTTCTTCTCCACCCGGCGCTCCAGCCACACCATGGTCTCGCCCAGGTAGCCGCGGACCAGCTCGAGATCCGCGTCGAGGCTGGCGTACTGGTCGCTGAACCGCTCCGGGTAGGCCTCGGCGTCCTCACCGCCCAGCTCGATAAGCCGCTTCAGAGTCAGCAGCACGACCACCACATCGTCCACAAAACCCTGAACACCCACGGTGTCGGGGATCGGATCCGATGGGGCCAGGCAGTAAATGATGGCTCCGGCCGAGGCCTTGCGGGCCTCCAGGGGAAGGTTCTCGTCCGAGATTGCTTCGAAGAAAACCTTGATATCGTAGGGCAAAGACACGAGCAGCTCGCGCACCCGCGTCACAAATGCTCTTTCCAGGGACTCGTCGGTCATGGCTCCGTTTCCGTGAAAGTAGCGGGCATTGTCACATTCCTGGAGACGGTTGTCATCACCTGGAATTTGTAGAAGTTATCTCATAGGCTGGTAAGATCTATCCGAGCATGAGTTCTCGGCCCCCACTCGCCGGATACAATCACAACGTGAACTACCGCAACAGGCGGTATCACGTCCAGACTGAGGACTCCGGCACCGATAACCCCCGCCTGGACACACATCTGTTCCATGGTGGGATGATCATCGATTCGGCCAAGACCGATTACAGCGATGAGCTCGAAAAGCCGGACTCCAGGGTCACCGTCAAGAACATGATGCAGGATCAGCACAAGCGGCTGATGAAGCGGCTGATCCACGGCGCCCTGGACGACAAGATCGTGGAGCTGCTCGGCTGTCTGGATCCGGAGGAGCAGTTCGCCTCGCTGGAGCTCCAGCCTGACGCGGCGCCTGTGCTCGAGGCGCCTGACGAGCAGGGCGCAGAGCCAGGCGAGGAGGCCGCGGCCGAGGCGCCGGCGGAGCCGGAGCCGGCGGCCGAGGAGGCGCCGGAGGTCGAGGAGGCGCCGCCAGTCGAGCAGGAGCCGGAGGTCGAGGAGGAGCCGGAGGTCGAGGAGGAGCCGGAGGTCGAGGAGGAGCCGGAGGTCGAGGAGGAGCCGGAGGTCGAGCAGGAGCCGGAGGTCGAGGAGGCGCCGGCAGTCGAGCAGGAGCCGCCGGCCGCGGAGCCCGTCGAGGAGCCGCCCGCCGAAGAGGAGATCGCGGCCAGGGCGCCCAAACCTGACACCCCGGAGATGGAGGTGCCAGCAGCCGGGGAACCCTTCGACGAGGAGCGGCCCACCGAGCCCTTCGAGATCGTCGAGGAGAGCGTCCCGGCGGCGGAGGTTCCATTCGACGAGGACCGCCCCACCGAGCCGGTGGAGATCGTCGAGGAGATCGTCCCGGCCGCAACGCCCGAGCCCATCGCGCTGTCCGAGGTGGATGAGGAGGACGAGGACGCCATCTTCACCTCGGTGGGCAGCCTCAACGAGCTGTACAGCGAGCTGGAGAATCAGGGCGCGGGTGGGGCGAGCTACGAGCCCGAGGTGCCCGCCTACGAGGCCTCGGGCGGCGGTGATGACGAGTCATTCGACTTCGAGCTGGATCCCGGCGAGACCGGTGAGCACGCGTCGGTGGAGGACGCCATCAACAAGGAGCGCGAGGCCGTGCTCAGCTCTGCCGAGTACAGCCACGCAATCTCCCACCGGGATGAGGCCTTCGAGGTCACCCTGGACGACTACAAGCCGGATCCGCCCCCGGCCGAGGAGAGCACCGAGGCTGCCTTCGGCGAGCTGGCGCTGGAGGACACGCCCACCCCGGCTCCTCCCGCGCAGGACGAGCCGCGGCCTCGAGGCGAACCGGCCGTATCCGCCGGGTCGCAGGCTGACTGGCTGGAGCTCGAGTACCCGGAAGACGCTGCCAGCGGGCACTACGAGATGGCCGAGGGGGACGACCCGGTGGCCGCCTCTGACTTCGACGAGGCGTACGCCAACATCGAGATTACCGATCCGTCGGCAAAGCAGGAGCCGGCGGTTCGTCCGGACGACCAGTTCGATCTCGAGATCGAGACCGAGCCGCGCGCCACCCTCGACCTCTTCGACGGCGACTCTGGCGAGCTGGAGCATGTGCACCACCAGGTCTCCTCGGGGCGGGACGGGGGCGACGCGGATATCTTCTCCAACACCCGGGAGATCACGCCCGTGTCCCTGGACTCGCCCACGCGCTCCGCGGAGAGCGGCGCCTACAAGATCGACGTGGGCGAGAGGGAGCCGTCGGTGGCAGACTCCGTCTCCGACCTGGTGGAGGCCGAGTCCACGTCGGAGCTGGAGGCCGTGCCCTCCCAGGAGGAGCTGCCGGTGGAGCCGAGGCGGCCGATCCCGCGGCCGAGGTCCATCAGCGGCCGGGTGATCCGCTCCCGTGGGCCGTCGGGCTATTTCCAGCGCGTCGACACCATGGACGGTGAGACGGTGCCGCCCGGGCTTCAGGCGGACACTCCGCCGCCGGCAGACCTGACCCCCGCGGATCGCGCCGGAGCCGCGGAGACGCGTCCGACGGTGCGGCAGAAGCAGCCCCCCATCCCGCCGCGGCCCCGCGGCAAGCCGCAGCGTACCCCGGCGCGCCAGACGCCGCCGCCGCGGCCAGGGCTCCCGACGCCGCCCGCGCAGGACGCCGGCACGGAGCTCAATATCGAGGCCACGACGGGGCAGAAAGCGCACGACGGGCGGGCCACCGGCCCCTCGGCGCTCTCCTTCCCCTTTGGCGGCGGGCAGTCCGGCACGGCGGGACAGCGCGAGGGCGGAAAGCAGCGCGCGCCCACCCGGCCGCGGGAGGCGGATATCCCGCGCACCCCGTCGGGGAGCTACCCCGTGGCGCCGTCGCGGAAGAAGCAGCCGCCAGGACCGCCGAGGTCCAGGGAGCGGCGGCCCTCCTCCAACAACCCGCCCCTGGTGGGATCCTCCCCCCAGCGGTTCACCGCGCCGAGCCGCCGCCGGTCACAATCCTCCGGCGTGGGCCACAAGCGCGCCGCGCCGCCGGCCCAGGGGCAGCCGAGCAACCCGCGGTCCACCGGGACCTGGCGTCAGGGCGGCGGCGGCCCGGAGCCCACCATGCGGCGCAGCTCCCCGGCGATTCAGCAGCCGCCTCCGTCGCAGCCGCCGCCGCAGCGGGGCGCTCCAGGCCCGCACGGGGTCCAGGTGAGCAAGAACGTGGTGATCGGCCAGGGGCGCCGCCCGGCCGACCGTAAGGCAGGGGCGCAGCAAGGCGGCCGGGGCCCTCAGGGCAAGGAACAGCAGTGGCCCAATCGCCAGTCAGGGTCGATCCAGAGCCGCCCGCCCAGCCACGCACCCGCCGAGAGCACGCCCACGCCCGCGGGCGCCGGCGGAGAGCGCACCCTGGACGAGGTGATCCTCGACTACCTGCACGGCCCGGACGGCGACAAGGAAAAGTAGCCGGGCGGCTTACTCCTCCACCACCCGCCAGGTGGTCCCGCCGGGGCCATCCATCAGCTCCACGCCCTTGTCGGCCAGCTCCTTGCGCACCCCGTCGGCGCGCTCGAAGTCCTTCGCCTTGCGCGCCTCGTTGCGCTGCTCGATGGCGCGCTCCACGTCGGCGGGCACGATGCCGCGGGCCTCGCACAGCCGGGCGCGATGGCGCTCCAGGAACAGGGCCGGATCCTGAGCGAAGACGCCCAGCGACTCGCCCACCTGCTCCATCGACTCCAGGATCGCCCGCAGGGTGCGGCGGCGCTGGTCCTTGGGCGCGCTCTTGGGCTGGTCCAGCAGCTTGTTGGCCAGGGTGAGCAGCTCGGAGGTGTGGCCCACCGCGGCGGCCGTGTTGAAGTCATCGTCCAGGGCGGCGTCGAACCGCTCCATGAAGCCGTCCGCCGGCGGGAGCACCGGCCCCGGGCCGTACTCCTTGCCCACCGACAGCGCCTCCCGCAGCCGGGCCAGGGTGCCGTAGGCGTACTGAAGCCGCTGCTCGGCGTCCTCGAGGCTGGCGAAGCGCACCTGCGCCCCCGTGCGATCCACCTCGAAGGAGAGCGGCTTGCGGTAGTGGGTGCCGAGCAGGAACAGGCGCAGCGCCTCCGGCTCGTGGCGGGCCAGGACCTCGCGGATGGTGAAGAAGTTCCCCAGCGACTTGGACATCTTCTCGTCCTCGTCGCTCTCGGTCGCCCGCACGTTGATGAAGCCGTTGTGCATCCAGTGCATGGCGTAGGTGTCGGGGCCCGTCACCGCCCGCGACTGGGCGATCTCGTTCTCGTGGTGCGGGAAGATGAGGTCCATGCCGCCGCCGTGGATGTCGAAGCTCTCGCCCAGGTAGCGCGAGCTCATGGCCGAGCACTCGATGTGCCAGCCGGGCCGGCCGGCGCCCCAGGGGCTGTCCCAGGACGGCTCGCCCGGCTTGGCCGCCTTCCACAGGGCGAAGTCCAGCGGGCCGCGCTTCTTCTGCTGGTCCACCTCCACCCGGGCCCCGGCGCGCAGCTCGTCGAGGTTGCGGCGGGACAGACCGCCGTAGCCGTCAAAGCTGTCCACCGCGAAGTAGACATCACCCGCCGCCTCGTAGGCGTGGCCGTTTTCGATGATCGCCTCGATGAGCCGCACGATGTCCGGGATGTGCTCGCTCACCTTCGGCTCGTGGTCCGGCTCCCGGTTGCCCAGGGACGTCATGTCCGCGCGGAACTCGTCGGTGAAGCGGGCAGACAGCTCCACCGCCTCCTCGCCCCGCTCGCCGGCGCGCTTAATGATCTTGTCGTCCACGTCGGTGACGTTGCGCACGTAGGTCACGTCCAGGCCGCGGCGGCGCATGTGGCGCACCACCACGTCGAACGCCACGTAGACCCGCGCGTGCCCCACGTGGCACATGTCGTACACCGTCGGGCCGCAGACGTAGATCCCCACCTTGCCCGGTTCGCGGTGGGTCAGGTCGGTCTTCTCACGCTTCGCTGTGTCGTAGAGCCGGATCATGGCCTTGTTGCTCCTGCAAGATGTTGCCGGTTGAATCGGTTTCAGGATGACACGCCCCGGGGCGTTGTTAAGCGGCGTTTTTCTTGCGGCGCTCGCGCAGGCGGGTCACCAGGATGTAGCCGTTGATCAGCACGAAGAGCACCAGCATGGCCCCCAGCAGGGCGTAGTGCCAGTTGTCCCCGGGCGAGCGGTCCGTGATGAGCACCATCGCGTCGGGGCTCACCTCGAAGGGCGAGCTGGTGGTGATGTAGAGCACCCCCGCGGCCGGCACCTTCACCGCCTTCTCCTGCACCTGCACCACCTTGTCGCCCTGGCGCTGGTAGTGCACCGGGAAGGTCGGGTCGCGGGCGTCGATGACCAGCGCGCCGCCCTCCGTGCGCAGCTGCTCGAAGTTGGCGGAGTAGCTCAGCTGGCGGCGCACCACGCCGGCGTGCAGCGTGCGGTCCTTGAAGGAGGCCATCAGCTTCTTGGCTTGCTCCGGGGTGGCGAGCACCACGAAGCGGTGGAACATGTGCGAGGCCTCCCGGTCTGCGATGTAGGGCAGGCCGATGTGGTCCAGGGCCTTGATCGGGTCCTCGGTGGTGGTGTAGGCGCGCTTGGAGAACTGCACCACCCACTCCTCCGGGAAGACCACGTTGATCCACATCTGGCTGTCGGGGGTCAGCTTGACGGTGCGGCCCTTGCGGTCCTTGACCTCCGGGGTGGCGCCGCCGGCCCCGAGCGCGCCCGCCAGGGCCTTGTAGTCCAGGTCGTGGGCGATGGACATGCTCTTCTTGAAGTTTGCCGACAGGGCCTCGTGGTAGGGCAGGTCAGTGAAGCGCACCAGCTGGCCCACGTGGGTGGACGGGATCTCGTCGTCGGTGGCGCGGGACTCGCGGTGGCTCTGGACGAACAGCCGGTTGCCGCCCTGGCGCAGGCGGATGAAGCCCTCGTAGCCGCCGAAGCGGGCCTTGAGCAGCAGGGCGTGCTTGCGGTCGGGGGGACCGGTGAGCTTGACGTAGGAGTTGGGGTGCAGCTTGCCCTTGTCCAGGGCGTCGGCCACGTTGCCCATGTCCTGCGGCGTGCGCGACTGCAGGAAGAACAGCAGGTCGGTGCGCAGGAAGAACAACAGGTAGAGGCTCAGCAGCAGCACCGCCAGGCTCACGAGCGGGTGGCGTTGCTTGCGGCGGGGGCGGGGCAGGGCCAGCAGCTCCGGGTCAACCTCGTCCCCGGGCGGGGGGGCGTTGAAGAACTCCTGCTCTACCTGATCCTCTGCCGTGTCCTCTGCCGTTTCGGCCTGATCTTTCGGTTCATTGGTCATCGCACTGTCCCGCGCTCGGGGATCGGTCGGCGCTGCCGACGCACTTGCATACCACAAGCCCCCGAACTTCAACAATCCTTGTACCGAGGCCAGTTGGTCATAGCTACTATGACAACCCGATGAGGCAGAGGTTTCCGCTGTATTGCTTTGACTTGCGGCGGGGGACCGAACCACATTAGGTGCATGAGTCCGCGGCACATGATCTTGATGCTGCTTCCGCTGTTGGTGCAGTGCCGGGGAGAGGCCAGCGGGCCTCCTCCTCCGCCAACGCCGCCGAAGGACGCCGCCGAGTGCCTGGCGCAGCTTCAAGCAGCCGAAATTAAAGGCAAGTGGGGCAGGGTGTTCGACCTGCTGAGTCGGGAGGCGCGGTGGTCGCTCATGAGCGCGCACCGGAGCCGGAGCGAGGAGTGCAAGCTGGTGCGGGCGCACTACCCGGAGCACCGCATGGCGCGCGAGCTGGCGCGATGTGCGGGCGTGGCGCGGCAGGGCGAGGCGCGGGCCCACTTCGTGGCCGGGGGCTGGCGGCTGCCGCCTCTGGGGAGGTTGGCGAAGCTGGGCAAGGTGGCCGGGCAGAGCGGGGGCGGCCTGCGGGTGACCCTGAAGGTTGGCGGCAAGGCATTGGACTTCTGCAAGACCTCGGGACTGTGGGGCTTTTGCGGTCTGGACGCGCGCTATGCGGCCATCAAGCTGCGGGCGGCGCGGGACATGGCGGACGTGCGTGACAGCGTCGAGGCGTACAGCCGGGGCCGCTGAGGAGACGAGGCATGGCGAAGAAGAAGAAGGAGCAGGACGCGGGCGGGACCATGCTGCTGGACTTTGACTCCCGGCCGGCGGCACCGGCGCCCGAGCCCGAGCCCGAGCCCGAGCCCGAGCCAGAGCCGGAGATCCGGGTGCACAGCGTCAGCCAGCTGGTGAAGGCCGCGGGGCGGTCGCTGGAGGAGCGGTTTGGCGATGTGTGGGTGGAGGGGGAGATCAGCCAGCTGAGCCGGCCGCAGTCGGGGCATGTGTACTTCACGCTGAAGGACGACAAGGCGGCCCTGCCGTGCGTCATGTGGCGCGGACAGGCGCGGCGGCTGAAGTTCCGCATGGAGCAGGGGCTGGCCGTGCGGTGTCGTGGGTCCCTGGGGATCTACGACAAGTCGGGCAAGTTCCAGTTCTACGCGCGCACGGCCGAGCCGGCGGGGCTGGGGGCGCTGCAGCTGGCCTTCGAGCAGCTCAAGCGGCGGCTGGGGGCCGAGGGGCTGTTCGACAGGGAGCACAAGCAGGCGCTGCCGGTGCTGCCCATGAGCGTGGCTGTGGTCACCTCGCCCACCGGGGCGGCGCTGCAGGACATCATCCGGGTGCTGCACGCGCGGTTCCCTGTGCGGGTGGTGGTGTGCCCCACGCGGGTGCAGGGGGAGGGGGCGGCTGCGGAGATCGCCGCGGCGCTGGCCAGGGCCGATGCGCTTGGGCTGGAGCTGATCATCGTGGGCCGGGGGGGCGGCAGCCTCGAGGACCTGTGGGCCTTCAACGAGGAAGTGGTGGCGCGGGCCATCTTCGCGGCGCGCACGCCTGTGATCTCGGCCGTGGGGCACGAGGTGGACGTGACCATCGCGGACATGGTGGCCGACCTGCGGGCGGCCACGCCGTCCAACGCGGCGGAGCTGGCCGTGCCGGAGCTGGCGGAGCTGGAGCACGGGCTGGTCGTGGGGCGCAAGCGGCTGGTGCGGGCCGTGCGGGGGCGGGTGGGCGCGGCGGAGCTGAGGCTGACGCGGATGAGGGGGCGGCTGGAGGCGCCCGAGCGGCTGATCCATCGGCAGCGGCAGCGGCTGGACGAGCAGGTGGGGCGCATGGAGGCGGCCCTGGCCGGGGCGCTGCGGGCGCGGAGCAGGCGGCTGGGCGAGCTGGCGCGGCGGGTGCAGGTCAACGAGCCGCGCGCGCGGCTGTCGCGGCTGCGGGCCGAGCTGGTGGCGCTGCGAGCACGGGCCGCCGGGGCCATGGGCGGGGAGCTGGAGGGGCGGCGGCGGCGGCTGGGCAGGCTGGCAGCTGCCCTGGACGCCCTGAGCCCCCTGGCCGTGCTGGGCCGCGGCTACTCCCTCGTCTTCGACGACGCCGGCGCCCTGATCAAGGACGCCGCCGCCGTGGAGCCAGGCGATGCCCTGCGGATCCAGATGCACCAGGGAGCCCTCCAGGCCACCACCACCACCGTCGAAAAAAAATGACCCCCTCCGGCCATTGACAGCCCCCCCCGATCCTGATAGTTACTTCTCCGCTCGCTCGTGGGGCTGTAGCTCAGCTGGGAGAGCGCATGACTGGCAGTCATGAGGTCCGGGGTTCGATCCCCCGTAGCTCCAACGATTTCAGCAAGTTACACCAGTTGTTGTAGTACCGAATAGGCCGTGGGAACTCTTTCTTGACCAAAAGTTCCCACGGCCTTTTTCATTTCCTGCCTCCCTGCACCAGCTTGAAAACCCTTTTGTTCTGCATCTTTGCCGTCGCCTGCGGGGCGATGTAGTGCTGCTCCGTCACCTTGACGCTGCCATGGCCTAGTTGCTGGGCCACCAGGTGCCCTGTAGCGCCGGCTTCCCTGGCAAGGGTTGCATGGGTGCCGCGTAGACCGTGGGGTGAGATCTTTGGCACCTCTGCCTCCTCGCAGATCCGCCCTACAGCTTTGCGCAGCCAGGTGCGCCCACGGTGCCCGGAATCGCTCCAGGACGGGAACAACCAGCCCGTAGATGGCTTCTCCTCGGCTTGCTTGAGCAGCAACTCCGCCAACTCGCCTGGCACCTCCAGCTGCCGCTCCGCGTTGGCCGTCTTGGCTTCCTCTTCGCCAACCCACAGCACCACGCCCGCCATGCCTTGGTCCACATCCCGCACCTTCAGCGTGCAGATCTCCCAACTCCTCAAGCCCAAGTAGAGCGCCAGCAGACTGCCCAGCGCGCCCTCGTACCCCCGGTCGCCCTTGCGGTAGATCGCCATCGCCATCGTGCTGAACACCCCGGCCTCCCGCTGCCGCAGCTTCTTCTTGCCACGGTTACGGCACTGGCCCTCCACCGGCTGGATCACCTCGGCCGGGGATACCTTGAGCAACCCCTTCTTGATGCACCACCTATAGAACCGCTTCACCTCCGCCAACTCCGCCCGGTGCGAGTCCACCGCCAGGGTGGAGGCCCGCTCCTTGTACTTGGCCTTCAGCCACCTGGTGGTGATTGATGACAGAGCCCGGTCCTTGGGCAACCAGCGGTCCAGCCGCTCCCGTGCAGTCCTGTAGGTGTTGGGCTTGCGACCCCGTTGTTTCAGGTCGTGCTCATACCGGCCGATGGCCACCTCATTGGTGACCTCCCCGACGATCTCCAGCTTTGCCGCGCTGATCATCACTCCAGCTTCATTCTCCGTTTTAGCGAACACACTGCGTCGCGTGCCTTCTGGGCTGACAACGACAACTCGGTATCGCTCTCCTCCTCCTCGAAGGGCTTCACGGTAGGGGCCGTGGACCCTCCAGCTTCCTCTTTTTGTCCGCGCCATGGATGTTTCACCTCCTTGCTCCCCTGGCGCGAAGCAGTGGCGATCAAGATCGTACCACGCGCATTGATCAGCACGGCCAGGTCATGTTCGAGTTCCAAAGCAGCCGCAGCCTCAAAGGCGCCCTCCACAATGGAAACCAGATGGTTGAGGACGGCCTTCATCCCAGCACCTGCCAGGAGAACGCAGCTCGATGTCGATATGTCGCGCTGTAGAGGGGCGGGGAGGAGGGCAATCGCCATCCCTGCCGTCCAGGTGAGGACTGCCACCTCACGGCTGTGCAAACGTGCCCAGAAGCCCCTGCTTTGTTTTCAAAGTGCCGAGGGCCGCACGCCGCATTGGTGCGCGCGCTGCCGCTCTCTACGCCTTCAACTGAGGGACGGACACCTTCCGTCCCAGCCTCGCCTCCGAGGACCTGCATCTGAGCGCAGGCCCAGCCTGCCCCGCCTGGTGGCGGGGGGGTAGGGCAAGCCATTTGGCCCTATGGGTCACTCCCAACGCCCGGAGCGCCCGTTACTCTTGCTCGGGCGTCTCGGAGTAGTACCACCGGGCTCGCCAGAGCCCTTGGGGCGCCTCGGGGGCCGTCTCGCTTTATGCCGCAATTTCAGGGCGAATTCGCGGGCAGTTTCAATCCCCGTCAACGTACGGCTTTCCCCCAACCTCATGAAGATCATCTCTTCTGTAATGCCCCGTTTTTGTGAGAAACTTCTCGGGAGTTTATGAATGCCCCAGGTCGGTTCGGGCCCGACGTAAGAGTCAGCGTAAAGCCTGGGGAGGTCCAAGCGTGTCCGTCTGTGGTCAATAAACGCAAAGATTTTGGTAGATTCTTCATCCGTGGGCTCTCTCCGCCCCTTCAGGATGCCGTTCAGCTTCCAATCTGAAATCTCTGTCCACTCCGCCAACTCCTTTTGCGTGGAGTTGACGAAGCTGAGATACGCGAGAACGAACTGGATAGTAAAGATAACCTCTGAATCCGAGACTGTTGCCAATGCCTTGTTCCGTCCCTTACTTCACCTCCTCGCGGGCGGCGTGGATGACACCGAAAAGAGGTAAAGTATCAATTTTATTGCAATTCGACCCACGCCGTCCCGAATGGGATTCATCTCCTCAGCTTGGACCGACTAGGATGCGGTCCAAGGCAGGCAACCCTTCTTGGTCACCCGCAACACCTCGCGTGGGCCAGAGTCCAGGATCAGACATTGGCCACAAATTACTCTGGCTACGACCATGTGCCTTGTCAAGGGGGGATGGTTGATTCGAGAACCCAGGGCAATTTTGTCGTATATTTAGAGACTCGTCAGTACTAGGAATCTACCTGGAAGCCTGCTTCTCTATCCATCAAATCACCATGGAAATCCTTTGCCGCAGAAAATCTTTGCTTTCGTCAGGTACGGCTTTCCAATAAATCCAAAGAAAAACTCTGTCGTAGGAAATATTTGCCGAAAATCATGTGGTTCTCGATTTTAGGCTTAATGATTTCAGTATCTTACGGCGCGCCCTGCCTAGTTGGAAGGGGTATTCCATATACACTTACCGTGTACAGTACTAGTAAAAGAAGAAAAAATAAAAAGTTCGCACCGTTACTACATATATATGTAGGAGCGTCTGCGAACTTTTCAAATTGAAAAGATCTGCTTGTTCTGTTCTTCGATGTCTAAGGCTAGTTTTGGCCCTGCAAGTCAGAATATAAAATATGCAATACCTGGTTTCGTATTGGTTCACGGGAAGGAGAAAAAGGGGTCTGGGGGCTGCTGGCATAAGATGCGATAATCAATCTCCAGGAGTTGATTATGAAACGCCCCATTCCTCGGCGTCCTCCCTCACCACGTCACCAGATTCCCCGGCGCCCAGGGGCAACTTCGCCCCGTCGGCCCAGAAGCGCCGCCACTAAACCACCCGTTGAGCCCCAGGGGGATACCCTCAAGACCAGCAGTGCCGCGGCCTTCCTGGCGCAAATCTTCGAGCCGCCCCCGCCGATGCCAGCTTACTACTGCGAAGAAGAAGAGCTGGTCTTGGCGCCGCGGGGTGCGGACGAACAGTTCGCCGAATTGGAGCATGACCCTCCCGCACCCCTGAGCCCAGCGCAGCCCCCAACAAGTGCCCCGGCGCCTCCCGCCAATACCCCCCGTGGCCGCCTCACCAAAGCCGCGACCGGGCACCTGAGCCTACAGCGTGAGGACCTTCAAGCCCTGCTTACTGAGCACGCCCTGGCCGCCGACCAGCGGTCGAGTGAATTAGATGATTACGCTGGAACCATGCTGACCATGCTGGCCACCCCCGCGCAGGACGGCAACTCTCTGGACCCAGCGGCCGTCCTCGAGATGTTGTCCAAGCTCGAGCGGATCCACGAGGGCCGCCAGCGCGACCTGCGCCGCACCGTGGAACTCCTGCACCGCATCAGCGGCCCGCCCCGGCCTCGGGTACAGATCCTCGCGGCGACCCAAGTCAATGTGGGCACGGAACCTCCCGAAAAGTAGCTTTCAAGATAGGTTCCCGTGATTACTCGGATGGGCAACCTCCCTGCATTTCAACCTCATTTCGTTATTTCCCAATGTTGAGAAATTTGCTATGCTCTATTTGTTTCGAGGTGTTAACTGAAATGAGGTTGTCTTATCGTGCCAAGAGGAAAGGCCAAAGAAGTAGATCCAGGAAAGCTGGGGAAAGTACCGGAAACCGCCAGTGTTTCGGCTGGTGCACTGGTGGCGGCGGTGTCCTTGAATGAGGTTTGTTCCGACTATTTTCCGTTCCAGTTCCGGTTGGAAACCTTGGTCGATGACAACCTGGTGGCCAGCATAGAGACTATTGGGCAACAAGTTCCGGTCCTCCTGTGGCGCACAGAGTTTTCTCACAAGCTCGTGGTCATTGACGGGCACCGACGCATCAAGGCGTTGTTGACCCTCGGCCGCACCAGCGTCCTGGCCGTTATTCGAGACGATCTGACCGAGGAGCAGGCAATCCGAGTGGCCTTCTCCGCGAACACCAGCAGAGCCGGCTTCGGACCTCTGGACCGCGCCAACGCCGTCCAGGTTGTCCGCAAACGCCATGGGGTCACCATTGAGCAGGCGGCGACCTTCCTGGGCATGACCCGGTCCACAGCGGGCCGCTTGGCCAAGCTCCACGAGCTTCCGTCCCCCCTCAAAGAAGCTGTCTTCGCGCGGCGGTTGTCGCCCAACCATGCGCTTGTCCTGGGACAGCTACCAGCTGAAGTTCATGGGGAATGGATAAGACGCGTCGAGGAGGAACGCCTGAGCATCAAGCAACTCAAGAAGGCCTTGGGCAAAGCCAAGAGTTGGCGCAAACCGACGTATCTGCGCCGCCGTGGCAAGGGATTTAACTTGGCGGTGCGCTTCTCGCCGCAAACTTGCGACCCCGTCTCTCGCAAGGAGATGTTGACCGCGCTCAAGGAGGCCGTGGCCCTCCTGGAAGAACAAACACCATGATGTGTAGTTACAACATCATGAACTTCTTTAGGCGCGGGTCATGCCTGACCTGATCGAGGACGTTCCCCGTCTTGAGATCTGGCAGCTCCGCGCCCTGCCCAACTGGGAACAGCTTCGGGACGCCGGTGGTGCACGGGTGGAGATGGCCTTGGCCGACGGGACAAAGGCCCTCGTGGCTGTGATCTTCAACAGAGAGCCGCCAGCATGGCCGCGCCGGAGGTGGTGGTTGATCTGCGACGGTTGCGGAAGCCGCCGCCGGCACCTCTACTTTCATCAAGATGAGCTCAAGTGCCGGCAATGCCACCAGCTACTTTATGCACAACAGGCGCTGCCCCACTGCTCTTGGCGAGAGGAGGTGGGCCTCCCCATCCTCAGATCGTGGCGCGCCTTGATCAAGGAGGGCACCAGGGTCGATCTTGCGGAAATCGGCTGCTAATCTGGGAAGCTATGGAAAGTACGACCGCTGAGTTCGTCGGAGGCGGGCACCCTCACTTGGACACACTGCGTGAACTGCTGGGGTCCTCGGAGGAGACGCTCCTCGCCACGGTGCCCAGCGACAATTAGAAGTACCCGCTGACGACAATTAGAAATCCCCACGCAT
>CAZEFW010000165.1:0-21383 GCA_964511535.1 uncultured Myxococcales bacterium
CCATCACAGCCTGGGTGCGAAACTGAAGCGACAACAATCCTGACACCGGGGGCCCCAAGCCTCAAGCCTCAAGCCAGGCGAGCGAAGCGAGCCCTACTTCAGCTGCAGGATCCAGGCATACGTGTACTTCGTCGCCGGCGTGACGTTGGTCGGCACGCGGGAGCCCACCATCCAGAGGTTGGCGTAGCCCGTACCGTCGATGTCCTTGATCACGTCCTTGAAGTTCTTGTTGCCCGGCGGCTTGATGATGATCGGCCCGAGCCAGCGCGACAGGTGGGAGTTGTAGTTGAACAGCACATGGGTCCGGCCGGCCGCGGTGTCCTTGTGCGCGGCGAAGGTGGCCAGCTTGGCCGCCGGCGAGGCGTAGACCGCGTCAAAGTCATAGGTGGTCTGGTTGTTGACCACGCTGGTCAGCGCCGCCCACTTGGCGCCGTCGTAGCGCATGATCAGCCCCTTGGTGCCCACGAGCCATATGTCCTTGGGGTCGGTGCCGCTCATCTTCACCACGGTGCTCGTGCTCTGAGAGCAGGGGGTGGAGCCGCTGGCCCCGCCGTCGGTGCAACCAGTGGGACCGCTCCTGCTCCAGGAGCTGCTGGTCAGCTTGTTGAAGTAGATGTGCTCCTTGCCCGCCGAGTTGATCACCGCCCCCCACACCGTGGAGGTCACGCCGCCGCTGGACTGCACGCCCCGCAGCGCGCCGATCACCTCGTTGAGCCCGAAGCCCTTCTGCGCGGTGCAGCTGAGGCTCGAGGCTCCCGCCACGCAGCCGTAGATGCCGGAGCTGGTGGACGTGTGCTTCCCGCCCACCACGTACCCCTCGACGCTGCCCGAGGTGCCGCCCCAGACGCTCAGCCGGTCGGTGCCTGACGGCGGCCCGCCGGTGACGGTGAGCTTCTTCCAGGTGCCGCCGTTGTGGCGGTAGTGCTGGCCCTTGGTCCCCACTGCCATGTTGTGGCTCATGTCGGTCAGCGGCGCGGAGGTTGCGAGGCTGGGGAGCGTGGAGCTGGTGCTGTCGATCTGCACCAGGACGCCCTTGTAGGAGCCCGCCCCGTAGCTGCGCCCCGCCGCCCACATCTTGGCCGACTTGGGCACATACTCCGCCGCGTACAGGTCGGTGGTCAGGTTGCCGGACGGCTTGAACAGCGTCTCCTTCCACCCCATGCAGGTGGAGGACATGCACATGCCCGCCAGGTTGCTGGAGGTGAAGCACGGCTTGCCTGAAACGAACGTGTAGGCCGTGCGCGTGTTCTTGCCCACGCACTCCTGGCAGCTGTCGCCGGTCTTGATGTGGCCCTCGGGGTAGCAGATCTTGTTGATCAGGCAGCCGGTGTTCAGGATGTGCTTGCAGGTGCCGGCGCTGCACTTGTCGGATGTACACCACAGCCCGTCGCCCTTGCAGGCGGTGCCGTCCTTGCGGTTGGACCAGGCGGTCTGGGAGGTGGCGGTGGCGCACTCCTGGCAGTTGTTCGTCGGGTTCCACTTGCCCTTGATGTGGCAGGTGCCCGAGATGAGGCACCAGTTGGCCTGGATCGTGTGGGCGCAGCTGCCGCTCTTGCACCGGTCGTAGGTACAGAAGATCCCGTCGTCCTTGCAGGTGGTGCCGTCCGACTTGTTGGACCAGCCGGTGGTGCTCTTGGTGGTGTCGCACCACTGGCAGCTGTTGGTCGGGTTGCCGGCGCCCTTCTTGTAGCAGGCGTTGTTCACGTTGCACCAGCCGGCCTGCAGCGTGTTCTTGCACTTCTTGGCCGCGGTGCAGATGTCGGTGGTGCAGGAGAGCTTGTCGTTGCAGTCCTTGTTCACCTTGCACTGCCAGGCCACCACGTCGGGCTGCATCTGGTCCGGCGGCGGCTTCAGGTCGGGCCACGGCTTGACGTCGGGCCAGGCCTTGACGTCGGGCGGCGTCTTGGTGTCCAGGGGCTCCTTGGTGTCCAGGGGCGACTTGATATCGAGGGGCTTTTTCAGGTCGGCGATGCCCTCGGCGGCGGTGGATCCGTCCGGCAGATCCAACTTCGAGTCGAGGGCCGCCCCGTCCACCTTCCCGTCTGCGGCGGCGTCCTTCCCGCCACCGCCAGCGTCGATGTAGGTCGGGTTCTGCTGGGTGCAGGCCGTGGTCGCCAGGACCAGGGCGAGCACCACGCCGGCAGGGATTCCAGGAGAGCGTTTCATCAAACCACCTTGTCGCATGCGCAGTTACACCGGCGGACGCGCCCCCCGCCCACGCCCTTTTTTAATATTTGAAGTTGAGACCGTAATCATGTCCACTTTTCTTAAGATGCCTCGCCTCAGCACGTACTGCCTAGCCGCCCTCATCTGCATGAGTGTAACCTGTTTTGGGTGTAGTCGCTGTACACCGGGAGAGCGGCCCCCTGCCGCGGCCCCGGACGCCAGGCGGGCGGTGGCTCCAGCGCCGGACGCCGCGGCGCCCATGCCCCTGGCCATCATCGACTCCCACACCCACATCACACCCCTGCCCGAGTCGGTGAACCAGGCGCTGCGCATCTTCGAGGCCTCGGGGGTGGCCAAGTTCGCGGTCAAGAGCGCCGGGGTCCCCGGGGAGCCGCGCTACATCATGACCACCCGCATCGCCGAGATCCTCGGGGACAAGATGGCGTTCTTCACCAACATCGACTGGGAAGGCATCGACGACCCCGGCTGGGGCAAGCGCGAGGCGGACCGTCTTGAGCGGGCAATGAAGGACGGCGCCAGCGGGGTGAAGATCTTCAAGGCGCTCGGCCTGGGGGTGCGGCTCAAGGATGACAAGTTGCTGCGGGTGGACGACAAGCGGCTGGAGCCGATCTGGCGCCGGGCTGGCGAGACGGGCGCGATCATCGCCTGGCATGTGGCGGACCCGGTGGCCTTCTTCGAGCCGGTCAACGAGAAGAACGAGCGGTACGGCGAGCTGAAGATGGCCCCGGAGTGGAGCTTCCACGGCAAGGACTACCCGGGGCATGACGAGCTGCTGGCACAGCGGGACAGGGTGGTGCGCAGGCACCCGAAGACGACCTTCCTCGGCATCCACCTGGCCAACTACCCGGAGAGCCTCGACTACGTGGACAAGCTGCTGGACAGCTGCCCCAACATGTACGTGGACGTGGCCGCCAGGCTGGGTGAGATCGGGCGCCACCCGGCCGAAAAGACGCGCGCGTTCTTCATCAAGCACCAGGACCGGATCCTGTTCGGATCCGACCTCATCGTGACCCCCCGGGGCATGCAGCTCGGCTCGGTCTCGGAGGAGCCCCCGACCTTCAAGGACGCGGTGAAGTTCTACGCTGACCACCGGCGCTTCTTCGAGACGGCGGACCGCAAGATCGATCACCCCACCCCATCTCAGGGGCCATGGAAGATCAACGCCATCAACTTGCCGCGGGACGTCCTGGCCAAGCTGTACCAGACCAACGCCGAGAAGCTGATCTTCAACAAGCGGCGGGCGTGGCTCAAGGCTCAGGGGGCGAAGGCGGCCGGGGGGGCCAAGGGGAAGGGGGAGTAGGGCCGAGCAGGGCCGGGGCCACGGCCACGGCTGGTGCGCGTTGCGCGCCAGATTGTTGGCGGCTACCATGCGTGCAGATCTGGGATGAGCCGAGAGGACCGATGATGCGAACTTCGTACTTCAATACCCTTCTGCGCCGGCTGCTGCCGGGCATGCTGCTGCTGATCATGACGGCAGCCTTCTCCATGACCGCCGGTTGCGGCGGTCCGCCGCCGCCCAGGAAGCCGAAGAAGGTCAAGAAGAAGAAGAAGAAGCCGAAGAAGATCAAGCCAGCCAGGCCGGACAAGGTGCCCGAGGTGTGCGCGACCCACGACGCTGAGCTGGCCGAGGCGTTCGCTGGCTACCTCGACGCCTTCGCCAATGTCGGGCACGAGACCTCCCCTGACGGCAAGACGCTGCTGTTTCGCTCCAACCGCGGCGGAGGCAGCTTCCAGCTGTACGTGTCGCCGGTGCGCAAGTCGCGCGCGGCGCCCACGGTCATCGCCCAGGGCAAGGACGGCGTTCGCGGCGCGCGCTTCACGCCGGACGGCAAGTTCATCCTGTTCACCCGTGACAAGGACAAGAACGAGAACACGCAGATCTACCGCGCCACCCCGGACGGGTCCGAGGTCAAGCCCCTGACCAAGGCGCCGGGCAAGTACCACCGGATGCCCCACGTGACCGAGGACGGCAAGACGCTGTTTTACTTCATGGGCGAACACAAGAAGGGCACCACCATGCTGGTGCGCCAGGCCATAGACGGCGGCAAGGCCAAGACAGTGTACAAGGGCAAGGGCTTCAGCATCCTGACCGACATCACCAGGGACGGCACCAAGGGGCTGGTGTTCACGCTCAAGAGCCTGTCGGAGTCGGTGCTCAAGCTGGTGGATCTCAAGACCGGCAAGGCCAAGCGGCTGGCCCCGGAGAAGGGCAAGAAGGCCCACGCCCACATGTCCGCCTTCTCCGCCGATGAAAAGAGCGTCTACGTGGTCACCGACGTGGACGGCGAGGTGGCGGGGCTGCATCGGATCAACCTGGAGAGCGGCCAGGTGGAGGCCATGTTCAACGACTTCGTGGCCGAGACAGCTGACGTGCGCGTCGGGGACAAGGCGGCCATGCTGGCCGTGACCCTGGACGCCGGCAGCCACCAGATGGTCAAGCTGCTGGATCCGGCCACGCTGGAGGAGAAGAAGGCGGCCAGGCTGCCCCAGGCCAGCGTGCGGCTGGGCCAGTTCACCGCCGACGGCAAGGGGCTGGTGGTCACCGTCTCGGCCCCGGACACGCCCACCGATGTTTTCATGCTCGACGCGCGGCGGGCGCGCATCAAGCCCCTGCGCAGCGACAAGCGCCCGGGCCTGCGCAAGCTGGCCAAGGTGGTCACCTCTGTGGAGCGGCTGGACACCTTCGACAAGTTCAAGGTGCCGGTCAATGTCTACCTGCCCAAGAAGCTGCCCCGGGGGGCCAAGCTGCCCGTCATCGTGGACATCCATGGCGGCCCGGCGTCTTCCTCCTCCATCGGGTGGTCGCCCATGACCGTGTTCTGGATCGCGCGTGGGTTCGCCGTCGTGGAGCCCAACGTGCGCGGCTCCACCGGCTTCGGCAAGGCGTACGAGAAGGCTGACAACGGCAAGAAGCGCATGGACGCGCTCAAGGACCTGGAGGCGGTCAACAACTGGATCCGCAACCAGCCCTGGGCCGACGCCGAGCGCATCGTGGCATTCGGCGGCAGCTACGGCGGGTACATGACCTACATGGCCCTGGGCCACCAGCCTGACCTGTGGAACGCCGGCATCGGCCTGGTGGGCGTGGTGAACCTGCGCACCTTCCTCAAGAACACCACCGGCGCCATCCGGCTGGTGTTCGAGGACGAGTTCGGCAAGCTGCCCAAGGACGGCAAGTTCCTGGACAAGATCTCGCCCATCAAGGTGGTCAAGAAGATGAAGGCGCCGCTGTTCATTTACCAGGGCGCCAACGACCCGCGGGTGCCGCGCAGCGAGCAGGACCAGCTTGTGCACGCCCTGCGCAAGCGCGGCGTATCAGTGGAGTACATGGTGTCCATGGACGAGGGGCACTCGCTGTCCCAGCGCGCCAACAAGCTGGAGTTCGTCAGCCGCACCGTGCGCTTCATGGCCCAGAACCTCGACCTGGCCGGCCCATCGGACGACTGCAAGACCTACAAGCCGCCCAAGCCGGTGAAGAAGAAGAAGGCCAAGAAGAAGAAGGCCAAGAAGGTCAAGAAGGCCAAGAAGGTCAAGAAGGCCGCTCCCAAGAAGAAGGCTGCCCCCGCAAAGAAGGCCGCACCCGCAAAGAAGGCCGCTCCGGCAAAGAAAGCCGCTCCCAAGAAGAAGGCCGCTCCGGCAAAGAAATAGCCCCACCACCCGGGCGCTCCGGCATGCCAGCGTTCTGGCATCCTGGCCTTCCGGCGTTCTGGCATTCCTGGCATTCCGGCCGCCACCAGGCGGCCTGATCCTCATGTTACAATCCCCGCCATGCGTACTCTCTTTATCCTTGGATCCATTTCACTCCTCCTGATGGCCTGCAGCGACGACGTCGAGCCGCAGCTCGACAGCGGTCCGCCTGTAAAGGACGGGGCCACTGACCTGGGGGATGGCGGCGCCCCGGACACGGGGATCCCGCTCAACCTGCCCAAGGGCAACGACGGCCACGCCAAGCTGAGCGAAGCGCTCAAGTCTGGCCAGGTCCGCGCCGGCAAGGTCACGGACAAGGGCAACCTGCTCACCGGCGTGAAGGTGGAGGGGCAGGTCGGGGACTTCAAGATCTACAACGACAAGGTGGCCTTCATCATCCAGGCCGCCCGGGTCTCGGACGGCTGGAACCCGTACGGCGGCGAGGTCATCGACGCCGCCAAGATCGGCGGCAAGGGCAGCCTCCTAGGCGAGATGCTCATGGCGGTCTATGTCAACATCCTCAAGCCCACCAGCGTGGGCGTGATCAACGACGGGAGCGACGGCAAGGCGGCCGTGATCCGGACCATGGGCAGCCCCGAGATCGTGCCCTACCTGGCCTCGGTCATGGGCGAGACCTTCGGCGGCAAGCCCGCGCTGCACCTGGCCATCGACTACATCCTGGAGCCGGGCAGCTCGGCGCTGCAGATCAAGCACCGCCTGATCAACGCCACCAACGCAAAGCAGACCCTGCCGCTGATGATCCTGGCCCTCACCGGCGGCGACGGCGTGAACTGGTACGCCGAGGGGCAGGGCTTCGCGCCCAAGGACCTGAACAAGGTGGACTGGGTCGGCATGATCGGCCCCAAGGTGGGCTACGCCCTGGTGAGCCCCGAGGACCAGCTCCTGCCCCTGGTGAGCTACTCCGGGGTCTGGGTCCACTCGACGGAGTTCAAGAAGCAGCTGCCCGCGGCGGGCGAGATGACCCGCTCCTTTTACCTGGTGGTGGCCGACGGTGAGCCAGAGGCGGTGCAGCGCGAGGTGCGCGCCCTACAGAAAAAGACCGGCCTGACCAAGGTCACCGGCACGGTCAAGGATAGCGCCGGGGCTGGCGTGGCCAGCGCGCGGGTGCATGTGTACAAGGACGACAGCAAGAAGACCTACGCCACCATGAGCCGCAGCGATGCCACGGGCGCCTACACGCTGGAGCTGGCGGCGGGCAAGTATCAATTCGTGGTGGTGGCCGACGGCCGCGCGGCGGTCAAGGCCACGGCGGTGACGGTGGGCACCTCGGCCGCGACTCAGGACCTGGTGGTGGGCGGCACCGGCACCATCAAGGTCACCGTCACCGAAGATCTGGGCGCGGCGCTGCCGGCCAAGGTGGTGTTCACCCCCAAGACCTCCCCCGGCTCCTACCCGTCTTCGTTCGGCGAGCGCCGCTTCCCCCACGGGGCCAGCTTCATCGACTTCCCCACCGACGGCAAGTCCACGGCCACCCTCCCGCCCGGCACGTACACGGTGCACGCCAGCCGCGGCTACGAGTACGAGGTGGCCACCGCCAGCGTGACCCTGGCCGAGGGCGGCGCCGAGACCGCGGCGCTGAAGATCAAGCGCTCGGTGGACACCACCGGCTACCAGTGCGGCGACTTCCACCTGCACGGCATGTGGTCCCCTGACTCCAACGACCTTTACGACTTCAAGGTGCGGGTGCTGGCCGCCGCGGGGCTGGAGCTGCCCGTGGCCACGGACCACGAGTACATCGCCGACTACGGCCCCTACATCGCCGCCGCGGGCCTGCAGAAATGGATGACCGGCATCGTGGGCGAGGAGCTGACCACCCTGGTATACGGCCACTTCAACATCTTCCCCATCAAGCAGGACAACACCAAGTCCAACAAGGGCGCGCATGTTTGGTACCGGCAGTCGCCGGGCACCATGTTCGCCGAGGTGAAGAAGACCTGGCCCGCGTCCATCAACCAGGTCAACCACCCGCGCTCCGCTGCCATGGGGGGCTACTTCACCTACGTCGGCTGGGATCCCAAGACCGGCACCTTCGCCAAGAAGAGCGAGTGGAGCACCAACTTCGACGCCTACGAGGTGTTCAACTCCGGCTCCTACAAGGCCACCAAGAAGGAGGTCCTGGACTGGTACTCGTTCCTCGATCGCGGCTTCCTGGTCACCGGCACCGGCAACTCCGACTCCCACAACGCCATAAACTCCGAGGTGGGCTGGCCGCGCAACTACGTCAAGCTGAGCACCGACGACCCTGCCCAGGCGAGCATCACCGAGTTCGCCAAGGCCATCAAGGAGCAGAAGGTCACCATCAACGGGGGCATCTACGTCACGGCCAGCGTGGGGACCAAGGGCATGGGCGAGGTGGCGGACGCCACGTCCAAGAAGGTGCAGCTGTCGGTCAAGGTGCAGGCGCCTTCCTGGATCAAGGCGTCCAAGCTCATCGTCATCGTGGGCGGCAAGGAGATGACGCCCATCACCCTGGACAGCTCCACGGCGGATCCCAAAAACCCGGCGGTGCGCTACGACAACAAGATCGAGGTGCTGCCCACCAAGGACACCTATGTGCACGTGGCCGTCACCGGCTCGGGCAGCCTCTCGCCGGTCAGCCGCGGCACCCCCTTTGCCATGACCAACCCGATCTACCTGGACGTGGATGGCAACGGCGTGTACGACGCGCCGCTCTCTTTCTAATCCACGGAAGCCAGCCATGCGGGGGGCGCTCCTTGTCATATTGCTGACCTTGCCGGCGGTCTCGCTGGCAGACTCGACGCACCGCAAGGTGCGCGTCTCCGCCAGCGAGAAGTACCGCGCGGGCAGCCTCTACCGCTTCGTCATGGGCGACGGCTACCGGGACCTGTGGCAGGCGAAGATCGAGCTGCCGGTGCTGGACCTGAAGCGGGAAGGCGGCGGCCTCACCCCCCGGGGACGCTTCGGGGGATTGCAGTCCGCGGTGCTGGCGTTCAGCGGCGCCGACGGCAAGGCCTACTCGTTCCGGGGCACGGACAAGGACCCGGCGGCCGTGCTGCCCTCGGTGCTGCGCGAGACCATGATCCGCAAGCTGGTGCAGGATCAGATGGCGGCGCAGCACCCGGGCGGGCCGCTGGTGGCTGGCGCGCTGTCCGAGGCCGCCGGCGTGCTCACCATCCAGGAGCGGCTGGTGGTGATGCCCGACGATCCGGCGCTGGGCAAGTACCGCAAGGAGTTCGCCGGCATGGTGGGCAGCTTCTTCGAGTACCCCGGCGCCCGGGGCGCCGGCAGGCCGGGGTTCCACGGGGCGGATGCCATCATCGACCACGAAGCGCTGTACCGGCGGCTGTCAAAGAGCCACGCTGACCGGGTCAACGCGGCCGGGTTCCTGCGCGCCCGGCTGCTGGACTTGCTGCTCGGCGACTTCGACCGCCACCGCAAGCAGTGGCGCTGGGCACGGCTGCCCGGCGACCGGCGCTGGCAGCCGATCCCCGAGGACAGAGACCAGGCCTTCGTGCGCTACGACGGGGTGGGGCAGCGCGCGGCGTACATCTACGTGCCGCTGCTGCAGTGCTACGGCCCGGAGTACCCGTGGATCAAGGGCCTGACCCTGCACGGCTGGGAGCAGGACCGGTGGCTGCTGGCGGAGCTCGACTGGGCAGAGTGGCAGCCGGTGATCCGGGGCATGCAGGCGACGCTGACCGACGCGGTGATCGACGCGGCCGTGGACCGGCTCCCGCCAGAGTACGCCGCCCTGGACGGCGAGCGGTTGCGGCGGGAGCTGCGCGGGCGGCGGGACCGCCTGGGCGCGGCGGCGCGGACCTTCTACGAGCACCTGGCGGGGGAGGTAGACGTCCAGGCCACCGACGCTGACGAGCGCGTCCAGGCCCGGTGGGCGCCCGACGGCACCCTGCGGATAAAGGTCTCGGGAAGCGGGGCCGGCGCCCCGGTGATCTTTGAGCGTCAGTTCCGCCCGGACGAGACCGACGACGTGCGCGTGTACCTGCGCGGCGGCGACGACCAGGTGACGGTGGCGGGTGACCCCGGCAGCATCCAGCTGCGGGTCATCGCCGGGGCCGGCCAGAAGCTGTTGGACGACAGTCAGGGCGGCGACACCATCCTGTACGACAGCCGCTGCGCGGCGCGGGTCAAGCTCGGGCCCGGCACGCGGGTGCGGTGCGCGCCGTACCAGCCGCCGGAGCAGGACGCCGGCTTCCTCGACGTGGAGGGGCTCCCACCGCGGGACTGGGGCCTTGACGTGCTGCCCTTTCCCCAGCTCGGCTACGAGAGCGACGTGGGGGTCTTCATCGGCCTCGGCGCCGTCTTCACGGAGTACGGCTTTCGCAAGCACCCTTGGAGCCGGCGGCACCGGGTGACCGCGGGGTTCGCCACCGGCGCGCTGCAGCCCATCGTGAGCTACTCGGGCCAGTTTCGGGCCGAAAACTCCAACCTGCTCGGACAGGTGGACCTGCGCTTTACGGGGATCGAGATCGTGCGCTACCACGGGCGCGGCAACGAATCGTCCATCGACGCCGGCGACGCGTTCTACCGGGTGCTCAACCAGCAGTTCACGCTGGCCCCCGGCCTGACGCGCACCCTGCTAGACGAGCGCCTGCAGCTCTCCGCCGGCGCCTGGATCGGCCACTCCAGGACCTCCGAGGGGGACCGGCTCGTGAACCGGGAGGCGCCCTACGGGTCGGGCAACTTCGGCCATGTCGGCGCCTACGCGCGCGCCGTGCTCGACCTGCGCGGCTCCGAGTGGGATGACGCCCCGCTGGCCCTGCCCTTTCACGACAACCCGGCCGCGGGCTACGCCACCGGGGGCGTGCTCGTGGACCTGCGCGCCGAGGTGAGCCCGCCGCTGTGGGACGTGGATCGGACCTGGGGCGCCATCGAGGGGTCAGTGGCCGGCTACCTCGGCTTCGGCGACGACGGCCGCCTGGCGCTCTCCCTGCGGGTGGGGGGCAAGTGGACCTGGGGCGAGGTGCCCTACTTCGGCCTGGCCTACCTGGGCGGCGGCAGCATCTTCTCCGGCGGCGCCACCGCCCGGGGGTTCCGCCCCCAGCGCTTCGCCGGCGAGGCGTCCCTGTTCGGCAACCTCGACGTGAAGCTGTTCCTGGTGCGGGTGAAGATGCTGGTGCCCACCGACCTGGGGCTGAGCGCCTTCGCCGACGCGGGCCGGGTGTTCGTGGCCGGCGAGAGCTCGCGCGACTGGCACCCGAGCGGCGGCGGCGGCGTCTGGCTCGCCCCCCTGGCGCGCACCAACACCCTGACGCTGTCGGTGGCGGCCAGCGAGGAGGACGTGCTGCTCTACGTCCGGGCCGGGTTCCATTACTGACATGGCAGCCCCCGCTCCCCATCGGCGCCCGCCGGGGCGCCTGTCCGTGGCCGTGGCCCTGGCCGTGGCCCTGCTCACCGCCTCCCCTGCCCTGGCTGCGCCCGCGGCAGCGGCGCCTGCCGATCCCGCGCCGGCGCCGACGGCCCTGAGCTGGGATTACCCGGAGTTCAGCACCGCGCAGTGGGTCACCACCGGGCTGTTCGTGGGGCTCATCATCGCCATGGAGGTGATCCCGCCCCAGGAGACCAAGCTGAGCCGCGGGCTGTGGGGGGATGACCAGGTCCGCGATGCGCTGGTGATCCGGGACCTGGACGACCAGCGCATGGCGCGCTCGGCCAGCGACGTGATGCTCACCTTGATGGTGGCCTACCCCTACCTGGTGGACAGCCTGGTGCTGGCGTACTGGCACCGGCGCAGCCCCGCCGTGGCCAAGCAGATGGCCCTGATCAGCGCACAGACCATGGCCATCACCATCGGGCTCACCAGCATCGCCAAGGTGGCCGTGAGCCGTGAGCGGCCCTACGGGGAGACCTGCGGCCAGGAGCGTTCAGACACAAACTTCGACTGCCAGGACGACCGGCGCTACCGCAGCTTCTTCTCGGGGCACAACTCGCTGGCCTTCGCCAGCGCCGGGCTGATCTGCATGCACCACCTGAACCTGAAGCTGTACGGCAGCCTGGCCGCCGACGCCGGGGCGTGCGCCGCGGCATACGGAGTGGCAGCGGTGACCGGCACCCTGCGCATCGTGGCGGACCAGCACTACTTCACCGACGTCATCGTGGGCGCCGCGGTGGGGACCCTCGCCGGGCTCGGCATCCCGTACGTGCTGCACTACCGGCACGGCAAGGCGGGCCGCGCGCGCGGCGGCAGCGACGGCGGCGTCGAGGCGCGCGTGGTCCCCACGGCCAACGGGGTGGCCATCACCGGCACCTTCGGCGGGGCCCGCGGCGGCCAGGAGCCTGCCCGCACCGACACCCTGGGGCTGGACGACGCGCCGGCCAGGGCCAGCACCTGGGCCGACGGCCCGGTGCGCCCCTTCGTGGCCACGCGGCTGGACCTCGGCTTCCTGTATTTCAAGCCGCGGGTCTCTTTCGGCTACGGGCGCCCGCACCATGTCTGGGCCGGCCTGGACCTCAACCCGCTGGTCTCGGGCAACCACGGCGGGGTGTGGGCCGGGGCGCGCGGCACGCTGGGCTGGATCGATCTGCGCGTGGGCGGCCGCTACCAGTACGCCTGGTACCACAGCCTGCTCGAGCCGCGGGCGCGCTACACCCGCGACCAGATGCAGGATCGCGAGGGCCCCAACGCCTCTTACTTCTCGCTGGAGGCAGAGCTGACCCTGGACCTCCCCCTCGGGCCGGGCAACCTGTCGGGGGAGGTGGCGGGCACCTACGTGCTCGGGGTGAAGGACGGCTACTTCGTCTACGAGGACACCATCAAGGTGGTGGTGGACCCGCCCTGGGTCTGGCGCGCGCGGCTGGGGTGGGTGCACCGGCTCGACCGGCGCGGCGCCCTGCGCCTGGGCGCCGTGGCCGAGGTGGCGGGGGTCCCCCGGCGCGATGTCGTGACCGTCAGGGGGGGGCTCATGGGCAGCGTCCGCGTCATGCCCAGCATCGAGGCACGGATCCTGTTCATGCCGGTCTGGTACAGCCACGACAGCCTCGGCAGCGCCGGCAGCGACCTGCTGCTGGTGGGCCTGCGGCACCGCTGGGCCACGGGCGTGCCCTTCTTGCCGTGAGCAGCCTCGGGGTAGACGCGGCGTCTCGCCGCGTGCGGCGGTAAGGACGCGGCGGGACGCCGCATCTACAGCTCGCCGCGTGCCTGGGTAGACGCGGCGTCTCGCCGCGTGCGGCGGTAAGGACGCGGCGTCTCGCCGCGTGCGTTGGTAGACGCGGCCCTCAGCCGAGCCCGGTGATCTGCCCCAGGATCGACCCCGCGAGCCCCTGGTAATCCCGGTTGAACACCAGGTGCGTGGCGCGGTCCAGGTCCATGTCGTCGGTGCTGTTCACGCGCTCGGGGTAGACGCGCAACGCCGCCCCCGCCACGGCATACAACGGCAGGCGCCCCATGGGCGAGATCACGCCGGTGAGCCAGCGCTCCCCGTCGAGCACCTCGCCGGTCCAGACGTCCACCCAGCGGCCTGGCGGCAGGTAGACATCCCGCACGCCGTCAGCGGAGAGCACCGGCGCCACCATCAGGCTGTCGCCGCAGTGGAACTGATCGTCCACGGTCCAGCAGGCAGGGTCGCCCTGGTGATGCAGCACCAGGGCGCGCAGCAGGGGGTTGCCCCCGCGGCCCACGCGGGCGGCCTGGTCCAGCAGGTAGGGGATCAGCGCGTAGCGCAATCGCCACCAGCGCCGCACCAGGTCCGCCACCTCCGGGTAGCGGTACGGCTCGCGGGGCGAGGTGCCGTGGTAGCGCATGTGCGAGGTGAACACGCCGAGCTGGGTCCAGCGCATGTAGAGGTCCGGGTCGGGCCAGCTGTTCATGAAGTCGGGCAGGCCGTGGAACCCGGGCACGTCATGGCTCCAGTAGCCGAAGCCGCTCAGCCCTAGGTGCAGGCCGCCGCGGATGGTGCCGGCCATGCCGTCCCAGGTGCAGGCCGGGTCGCCGCCCCAGTGCACCGGGTAGCGCTGGCAGCCGGCCCAGCCGGCGCGCGCCCAGATCACGGGATCACCGGTGACCCGATCGGTCACCTCGAAGGCCGCGCGCTGGTAGAGCAGCCCGTACAGGTTGTGCAGACGGTCCGCGGGCATGCCGAGGTAGTCGGCGTCGAGGTCGATCTCCTCGCCGAAGTCGGTCTTTATGCACGCCACGCCCTGGCGCAGCAGCCCCTCGAGCAGCCCCTGGTACCAGTCCACCGCCGCGGGGTTGGAGAAGTCGATGTGCTTGCCGAACTCCAGGCGCCCCTCGCTGGCCGCCGGGTCCCTGGGCGGGAGGAACCGGTTCTCGGTGGCCTCCGGGTGCTGCTTGACGTCCTCCTCCACCACCGGGTGATTCCAGACCGTGATCCGGAAGCCATCATCCCGCAGCTCGCGCATGAAGGCGTCGGCGTTGGGGAACTTCTCCTCGGAGAACTCCCACTCGCACTTCCAGTTGCGCGGGAACCAGCCGGTGTCGAGGTGGATCACATCACACGGGAACTCCTCCTGGCGCAGCTTGGCGCACACCTCGCGCACCTCCTCGGCGCTGTAGTAGGTCATGCGGCTCATCCAGATGCCGTAGGTCCAGAGCGGCACCTGCGGCGGGAAGCCGGTGACGCGCCGGTAGTTGCGCAGCACCCGTTCGAGGCTCGCGCCGCCGAGGAAAAACAGGTCGAGGCGACCCTCGTCCAGCCGTGCCTGCGCCGCGCGGGTGGAGATGTCGGCCAGGGAGAGGCGGCCGTGGGCCGAGGTGTGCATGAACAGCCCGTAGCCGCGGCTGGACAGGAAGAGCGGCACGTTCTTGTAGGCGCGCCGGCTGTTGCAGCCCATGGCGTCGGCGTTCTCCAGGGCGATGGTCTGGCCCGCCAGGTTGAGCGGGGCGAAGCGCTCGCCGGTGCCGCAGAACCGCTCGCCGGGGGGCGAGCGGAGGGAGAAGAGGGAGGCGTGGGCCTGGCCTTCACGCTCCAGGTAGCCGAGGCCCATGGACTCCAGGTGGGCCGGGTAGAGGCAGTCGTGCTCCCACAGGTCGAGGGCCAGGTGGCCGTCGGGCAGCACCGTGGCGGCGAGGGCCTCCGGCGGCGGCGGGACCAGGTCGCTCCAGTGTCGCGTCGGGGCAGCGCCCGGTTGCAGCCGCAGGCGCACGCGGCCCCGGGGGTCGACCACCTCCCAGCCGGGCCGGGCCGCGCGCACGCTCAGGGGCTGAAGCTCGAGGGAGGGATCCCAGCAGAGCATCGGGCTGTCCGCGGCGGCCCCGTCGGCGGGGTCGTCGCCGAACGACACCGAGATGCGCACCACCTCGTCGCCGTAGGCCCGCACCTCCAGGCGATGCTCGCGCCTGGCCTTCCCCGAGTCGGGGATGAAGGACCGGCCGTCCTGGGCCGCGAAGGGGACAGTCACCAGGGCCACCCCGTCCCGGGCCTCGGCCCCGGTTGCCTCGCAAGCCCGCCAGATGACGTCCCCGTCGCTGGCCGGGTCGTCGAAGTCGAGCATCGCTGTCTGGAACCTGTCGCCCTGCTTCATGATCGCTCCGCTGGTGGCGGCTTACCTCTTCCTGGATATTGCACCAGTCGCCCTGCCGCGGCGACCGCCTCGTGACGGCCCCTGGCGCAAATTCCAGATTAGCACCTGCGGGGCGCTACTTCTCGCGGCGGGTGAAGCCCACCCCGAACCATCCGCCGGCCTTGCCCGAGGCCTGCACCACCATGCGGTTACCGCTGGCCCGGGGCCTGATGTTCATGCCGCCCGCGAAGGAGATGGGGCACTCGTTGGTGGGCTCGCTGCGCGCCACCTCCTTTCCGTTGAGCGAGATCCTGATGCTGCGCACCCGGTGCGGTCGCAGGGGCTTGGAGGCATCGCAGTCCTTGCCGTAGGCGGCCGGGATGCGGATTTGCAGGCCGTAACTGAACCGCGCGGTGTCCACCCCCGGCACGTCGAAGGGGCCGATGGTCTGCTTGACCTTGCCCAGGGCGCCGATGGTGATCCGGGTCTGCGGGACGATGGTGAAGATGCCGGTGGGCCGCGCCGCGGGCTGCGGCCGTGTCGCCGGGGCGCGGCTGCCCGCTGCCCGGGGGTAGGCGTCGAGCCAGGCCCGGGCCAGGCCGTCCTTCTGCCCGCGCGCCACCACCAGCAGCTTCTTGCCGTGGGGGCTGATCCCATCGGGCAGGTACACCTTGCGCCGCTGCCAGCAGTTGCCCGGCGCCGCCTGCAGCCTGGCCACCACCTCGCCGTCGAGGTGAAGCTCCACCAGGCTGACCCGGCCGCTGATGTCGCCCTTGCGGCAGCGCTTGCGCCCTCGCTCCAGCTTGACCCGGAAGCGGTGGGTGGCGGCGGACAGCTTGCCCACGTTGACCCTGCCCGCCGGCATCTTCACCTCGCCGTCGCCGTCGATGAGCAGGTCGGTTTGAAACAGCCGCACCCGGCCCTTCTTGCCCGGGCCGGCCGAGGCGTCGGGGGCGGCGAGCAGCGTGGCCAGCGTGATGCACCCGGAGCGGTTCAGGTTCATGGGGGTCATCTCTCCTGTGGGGCGTCCAGCGGTTCGGGTCAGGTGTCTGATCATTATACGGTGCCTGCCGCCCATCGCTTCAATGGGCGGCAGGTCCCGGGGGCCAAAAAATGATCTCATCGGGGGCCCTCTGGCCCGTTGCCAGCGCCGCCCGTTCCGTGCAGACTTCGCTCCATGAATCCGACCGACGTGCCCGACGATCTGCTCAATGAGCTGGCCCATCAGTGCGGCCTGCTGGCCGAGTACCACGACGTGTTCGGCCAGGCCCACCCGCTGTCCCCATCCACGCGCGACCTCTTGCTGCGCGCGGTGGGCGTGGACCTTGATGACCCGGAGGCCGTGGCCGCCGAGGTGACCCGGCGCCGCGACGCGCCGTGGATCGAGCCCCTGCCCCCGACCCTCGTGCTGCGCCAGGGGGAGGACACGGTGCCCCTGGCCCTGGCCGCCAGCCAGGCCCCCGCCGCCCTGCGCTACCGCGTGCACACCGAGCAGGGCGAGACGCTGGCGGGTCCGGTGGATCCAGCGCAGCTGACGGAGATCGACCGCCGGGAGATCCACGGCGAGCAGCGCGTGCGCTACAGCCTCCGGCTCCCTGAGCTGCCCGCAATCGGGTACCACCGCCTGGCACTGGAGGCCGCGGACACTTCGCTGGCCGAGGCGCACCTCATCGTGACGCCGGCGCGGTGCTACACGCCTCCTGCCCTGCAGGACGAGGGCCGCGCCTGGGGCGTGGCGGCCCAGCTCTACAGCGTCCGCAGCGAGCGGGACTGGGGCATGGGGGACTTCACCGACCTGCGCGCGCTGGTGGAGGCGTGCCCTGCCCTGGGCGCCCGGACCGTGGGCCTCAACCCGCTGCACGCGCTCTTCCCGCACAACCCGTCCCACGATAGCCCCTACTGCCCCTCGAGCAGGCTCTTCTTCAACTACCTGTACGTCGACGTGGAGGCGATCCCCGAGCTCGCCGAGTGCCCGGCGCTTGCCGCCGAGATCCAGAGCGAACCGTACCGCCAGCAGCTGGAGCAGGCCCGGGCGGCCGAGGTGGTGGACTACGACGCCGTGGCCGGGCTGAAGCGGCCGCTGCTGGAGCAGCTGTTCTTTCACTTCGACGCCGAGCACCTCGCCCGGGACACCGCGCGCGCCGAGGCGTTCCGCGCCTACCGCGCCGACCGCGGCGAGGACCTGCGGCTGCACGCGCTGTACGAGGCGCTGCAGGAGCACCTGCACGCCCAGGACAACGACCGGTGGGGCTGGCCCGTGTGGCCCGAGGAGTATCGCCGGCCCGACAGCCCGGCGGTGGCGGCGTTCGAGCTGGAGCACGCCGATCGGGTGACGTTTTTCTGCTGGCTGCAATGGCTCGCCGAGGACCAGCTGTCCCGGATCAGCCGCCGCGCCGACGAGCTGGGCCTGTCGCTCGGCCTCTACCTCGATCTGTCGGTGAGCGTGGACCAGGCCGGCGCCGAGGTGTGGGCCAACCAGGACATGTACGCGGCGGAGGCGAGCGTGGGCGCGCCGCCCGACGCCCTCGGCCCGCTTGGGCAGGACTGGGGGCTGCCGCCGCTGGTGCCCGAGCGCCTGACCCGCTGCGGGTATGGCCCCTTCGTCAGCACCCTGCGGCAGAACATGCGCCACGCCGGCGCCCTGCGCATCGACCACGCCATGCAGCTGATGCGGCTGTTCTGGATCCCGAGGGGCCGGCCCGCGGCCGAGGGCGCCTACATGCGCTACCCCCTGAAGGACCTGCTCGGCGTGCTCGCCCTGGAGAGCGTGCGCAACCGCTGCGTGGTCATCGGCGAGGATCTGGGCACCGTACCGGACGAGGTGCGGCACCACATGGCCGAGGCGGGCGTGCTCTCTTACCGGCTGCTCATCTTCGAGCGCCGGCATGACGGCGACTTCACCCGCCCCGCCGACTACCCGCGGCAAGCCCTGGTCACGGTGACGACTCACGACCTGCCCACCCTCGGCGCCTGGTGGGAGGGGTACGACAACGACCTGCGTGAGCGGCTCGGGCTGTTCCCCACCGAGGAGCTGGTGGCCGAGCACCGCGGGATCCGTCAGCGCGAGCGGCAGCAGCTGCTGGGCGCGCTGGCCGAGCTGGGGCTGCTGCCGGAGGACGCACCGCAGGACCCGGACGCGCTGCCCGAGCTGCCGCCGGCCCTGGCCCGGGCCATCATGGTCTACCTGGCGCGCACGCCGTCGCAGCTGATGGTGGTGCAGCTGGAGGACCTGCTGGGCCAGGTGTCCCAGGCGAACATGCCGAGCACCACCCACCAGCACCCGAACTGGAAGCAGAAGCTCGCCTCCACCCTGGAGCGGCTGGCCGCGGATCCCGAGGTGGCGCGGACCTGCGCGGCGCTGGCCGCCGAGCGCAGCTAGCGCCGCCGGGGAACTTTCCTTCCGACCCGCTGTCAGACTCTCCAGGACCCAACGCCTGGAGGCCACCGATGCGAGCATTTCTGATCTCGACCACATGCGCGGCGCTGCTGCTCACCATGCCCTCGACGGCAGAGGCCAGGAGCCCAAAGAAGGCCAAGGCGAAGGCAAAGCCTGCGGCCGCCGCCAGCACCCCCAGGAAGAAGGCGCCCGCGACGCAGCCTGCTGTCACGAAGAAGCGCCCCAGGAAGCGCGTCCGCCTCGGGCCGTTCAACGTGATCACCGCCAGCCCGCGCCCGGTGTTGCTGACCATCCCCGTGGCCAGGCGGATCTACACCCGCCCGGATCTGGAGCTCAAGCGCGAGGCGTTCCGGCCGAGGCGGTGAGGGTAACCTCCAGCCCCACGTGATCTGACAGGTAGCGCTCGCCGCCGGCCCGCCCGGGGGCCCGGGGGAACACCCGCCGCCGCACCGGGCCCACCTCCAGGGCGAAGTCGTGGGCCGGATCGGGCTGCTGGACGAAGATGTAGTCCAGCCGCTTGGTGGGCTGCGGAGCGGGCAGGTCCTCGCGCAGGCAGCCCCGCTCATCCACCGGCCCCAGTCGCTCCAGCCGGGATGAGAGCCCGCCGCCAGAAGAGGCGCAGGTGTCGCCGCGGTTGCCAGGGTGGCGCCCGGCGCCCAGAGCCCAGGCGTCCATGAAGCCGCGCGCCGACATGCGATGGACGAGGCCGTCGTGGGAGAGCGGGTCCGTGGCGGCCAGGTTGAAGTCCCCCACCATCATGGCCAGGTTGCGCGGGTCATGGTGCTGGTCGTAGAACCGCAGCAGGTCATCCAGCTGGGCCAGGCGAAGGGCCACCAGGCGCTCGTGGGGCAACCTCGGGAACCGGCGCCGGAGCAGCGGGCGCTCGCTGGCCAGCAGGTCGTTGCCCGCCAGCATGTGGGCGCTGTACAGCTCGAGCGTGCCGGGGCCGAGATCGATCTCGCAGCAGAGCATCCCCTTGGTGGCCCAGGCGTCCCCCTCCCGGAGCAGGTCGCCGTGGTGGCTGAAGGGCGCGCGCCGGTGGCCCACCAGGCGGCGCCCCTGCCCCACGCACAGGGTGAGCAGGCCGCTGTCCACCCGGCTCAGCCCGGACCCCGCGGGCGGGCCAGCGGCGTGTTGGAGCGGGCGGCCGGGACTGTGCGCCGCGTCAAGCAGCAGCCGCCGGGTTGGCGGAGTGAACACCTCGCACAGGGCGGCGATGTCGTACTCCCGGGCCACCATGGCGCCGATCTCCGTCGCCCTGCGCTTGAACTCGGAGGCGGCCGCGATGCCCACCGTCGGGCCGCCGGAGAGGCCCGGATCGAGCCGCCCAAGGGTGGGCGACAGCTGCAGCGGCTTGCCCGGTCCCCGCGCCAGCCGCTGGCCCAGCAGGAGCCCGATCTGGGCCAGCCCGAGCCCCAGCCGTGCCAGCCCGCGGGGGCCGACGTCGAGCTGCAGGCCGGGCATCAGGAAGCAGTTGTAGAACAGGAACCTGTGCGTCATGGGGCCTGCCGCAGCCCGGGCGTGCTGTATACTTTGAGCCTTCATTACAACTGGTGAGAGTATATCCGGCCCCGGATCTCGTGGCATGGCGCTGATCAAGAAAATCACGGCGGCGGTGGTGGTGCCGCTGTCCTTCTTCGGGTTGCTGGAGGTCGCGGCGCGGCTGGCCTACCCGGCCGTGGCCCGGCGCCATGTCAGCTACCAGCTCGAGAGCCTCTACAGCGAGGAGCCGCCCATCTTCAGTCGCGTCGAAGAAGCCGGCGGCCAGCGGTACCATGTCTCGGACTTCTTCCCCTCGCGCTACCGGCTACGCGCCAACGATCACCGCGGCAGCCGGCTGAGGGAGACCCGCGCCCCGAAGACCATCCGCGTCTTCTACTACGGCGGCTCGAGCACGGCGGGCAGCCCCTTCGGCCACTGGGGCTCCTTCGCGCGCTTCACCGAGGACATGCTCACGCCGCTGCTGCTGCCCGGCGTCCAGCTGGAGGTGATGAACTTCGGCGCCGGCGGCGCGGGCAGCACCAAGGTGACCCGGCTGGTGGAGCGGACCCTGGAATACGAACCCGATCTGCTGGTGGTTTACTCCGGACACAACGAGATCTGCGACCTGAACCCGGAGCACATGGCCGGGGCCAGGAGCGGCCTGGCCAGGGCGGCCTGGTGGGCGGCGTCTCACAGCACCCTGGTCAAGACCGCCTCGGTGCTGCTCGGTCCGCGCGCCGAGCGCCCCGCAGAGCCGTTCAGAGCTGACCAGTGCGAGCGGCGCTACCCGCTGGGCAAGGACGAGCGAGACGACCTTGCCCGGACTTATCAGCGGAACATGAGCCACATCGCGCGCATCGGCACCCGGGCCGGCGCCAGCGTGCTGTTCCTGTCGCAGCTGGCCAACATGACCGTGCCGCCGTTCTGCCCGGGAGAGACCGGCGCCACGCGAGGCCTCCGGCAGGACGAGGCGAGCGCGGCGGTGATGCAGCTCGAAGGGCAGCTCTGCGAGGGCGACGGGCTGCGGGGCGCCGAGGCGAAGCGGCTGATGCGCCGGATCCTCGAGGCGGACCCCGGCAGCGCGGTGGCGCACCACCGCCTCGGCGGCCAGGCCGTGGCAGCGGGCCGGCCCCGGGTGGCCGCGCGGCACCTGCACCGGATGATGGACAAC
>CAZEFW010000166.1:0-21274 GCA_964511535.1 uncultured Myxococcales bacterium
CCCGCTTGGCCAGCTGGTGCATCTGGCGCTGGTTCTCCTCGTAGGCGAAGTTGTCATGCCACACGGAGGAGTCGCCCGAGCCGGCCGCGTCCTCGTTGGAGTCGCAGACCGCCTTGTACGCCCCCCGAGCCGCGGCGATGCGCTGGCGGAGCCGCTTGATGCCGTTGGGGGTGAAGAGGTACCTGCCGTTCATATTCATAGCCATGCCTCCTGATGGGCCACGGGGTCGTGTACGCCCGCGGCTATCCGCTGCTTTATGAGACTCGCCTGCGCGGCGGGATCTGACAGGTGGGTGCTCACCGCGGGCAGCAGGGTCAGCCCCAGGTCGCTAGCCCAGGCGCAGGCTTCTCTGCCCACCTGGATGAAGAAGTCCAGGTCGCCCGGCTCGTGCTGCCGTCGGGCGAGGACCGCCCGGGGCGCCGTGACCGGCTGCACCAGCACATCCTGGCGCTGGCAGGACGCGATGACTCGAGGCAACGCGTCCCGCGCCACGCCGGGGCTCCGGGCGGCGGCGTAGGCCAGGTTTCCCGGGTGCCATGTCTCCACCACACGGCTCCGCCCGTCCGACCAGGCAGCGTCCCGCCGGAGCTCCCTGCGGAAGACCTCCCGGTCGAACGCGTCCTGGCTGCCCTCTGCGGTATCACCCGCCGAGCGCCAGGTTGTATCACAGGCCAGCTCCCAGCCCACCTCGCTGTGGAATGGCAGCTCCAGGCAGCGGGCCAGCGCGCGCCCGAGAGTCGACTTGCCTGCGCCATGCGGACCAATGAGCACGATGTTCATGCGGCCTCCTTTTGAAAATGTCTTGTTATGGCTTCGCCCAGCGTGGCCACGTCGCTGCCAGGAAGGGAGCGAACGTCTATGGAGAGGTCCGGCCGGTCCATGCACAGCTGGAGCCTGCCCGTCGGGCTCAGGCGGACGGCGAAGACGCCCTCCCGGCAGATGCCTCGTTTGGGGCACCGGTCACACGCTCGCCAGGGGGCAACGTCGCCGAGGTGCTGGTCCTTGATCTCCACGCGGAGCCCGTCGGACCAGAGCAGGTGGGTAGTGGACAGGCTGTGCGGATCCTCGTCGATCAATCGCCGCTCCGGCGTGCCTCGCAGGCCGGCGAGCACCTGCTCCAACACCTGCGGGCCCAACTCCGCGTTGGACAGGTCGTCCAGCAGCCCCACCACAAGCGGCTTGTCCGCGGCCCACTCCAGCAGCTCGGCCAGGTCTTCCTCCACCATCCGCCCGGTGTAGACATAGTTGACCTTCAGCAGCGCGCCCAACTCCATCAGCCGCCCGAGAAACGCCGCGCGTCGCCGGTGCATGCGCGCTGTGCCGCCGCGGATGGCGAAGTCACCCGGCCGCCAGCCGTGGACCGAGACGTTACAGCGCGTGAGACCGGCCTGGATGCATCGGTCGAGCACCGACCGCCTGACCACGCCGGAGCTGATGGCCGAGATGTCGAGGACGGGGTGGCGCCGGCGCAGCGCGGAGACGACCTCGTGCAGCCCGCGATAGAGGAACGGCTCGCCGCCGAGGAACTTGACCTTCCTCACGCCGGCGCCGACGCAGGCCGACACGGCTCGCAGCAGGTCTTTGGGAGAGAGCCCTCTGGTGCCGCCGGATCCGCCGCTGAAGCCGCCCTCTTCATGACAGTAAGGGCAACTCAGGGGACAAGCTTCGGTGAGAACGACGCGAAGGTAGCTGACCGCCTTTTCCATACCTGAAGGACAGGAGCGGAACGCAAGATCTGACGGCGGGCGGTATTTTGAGAAGGCAGGCAGAGTTCGAACCCGCGAGCGGCGCGCGCCAACCGGGCGCTTCATTCGCCTGGCCGGGTGCCGTATCATCTCCCTTTCATGTACCCACTTGGGAGGGTGCCAAATGCCAGACGGCCATGCGGCCCATGTCCGGGAGGCGATCGATAAGATTCGCCAGGGGGACCAAAAGGTCGGCTTTCGCCGCCTGCTGGAGGACATCTTCATCGACGTCGAGACTGGCGTCGCCAGGGTTACCGGGGAGACCACCAGCGATGCCATGTCCGGCATCGTGGAACGGTTCCTCCACGAGAAGCTCGACGAACCGGATTTCCTGAATTCCCTCTACTGCTCGGAGCGGCCCCACGCGTTGGCCCACCGATCGGCGATCAACTTCGCCATCTCCTGCCAGCGCGCGTCCAGGGATGTCATGGACCGGGTGGTGACCCCGCCAGGTCAGGACGCTGACGGCGATGAAGCCGGGGCCAACGACCTGCTGGACTGGGCTGCCGCAAGCCGCGACGACGCGCCGAATCGAGAGCTGGACCCAGAGCAGCGCCTCGCCGACCGTGACACGAAGGACTTCATGATCAACTGGCAGCGCGCCTTGAAGAGCCTGAGCTTCGACGCCGCGCTGCTGGTGGGGGTGCTCTTTATCGAGCGCAGCCCTCTGAGCGAGGAGCAGGTCGCGCACCTTGCCCACACGACCGGTCGGACCGAACAGGAGGTCCTGGCGATGCTTGAGGCGCGCGCGCACCGCCAGCGGCACAAGCGGGACGAAGCCGCCGGGCGACTGGTCAAGCACCAAAGCGCGCTGCTTGAGATTCAACGGCGCAAGGAGCTGGTGCTGCTGGCCATGCGCAACCTGGGGGACGATCCCGTGGGCCCGCTGGAGGAGATCGACGACGCGCTGAGAGAGCGGCTCAACAGGAGCTTCGGCGCGCCGCTGAGCGGAGCGACCCCGGGACAGCGCCGCATGTATATCAGCTACCTCCACAAGCGCATGATTAGCCTGGCTCGGCTGATCCAGGAGGACCAACAGCGCCTGGAAGATCCTCTGCCGGCTGGCCAGGAGTATGAGGATCTGGCCGACATCCTTGGGGAGATCTCCGCCCCCTGCAATGCGAGGGAGCGGCGCCGGGTCATCAACAGGGTGACGAGGCGGGTCCTGCGGACCCTTGCGACGCTGCGGCAGCGCGCCGCCGTGTATGGAGGGGGCGCCGATGACCAATAGCGCGCCGTGGGTCGTGACCCACCACAACATCGGGACCCTCAAGCTCAGGGGCTTCAAGAAGGGCAAGAGCCGCTGGGAGCACGCGCGGAAGCACTATCTCAACCCCACCGAGCGGTGGGAAGAGCTGGCCCAGGCGCCCCTCCCCGAGCAGCAGCGGTCCGCGCTGCGAGCGCTGGGGCACGGCCACATGAGCGACATCGAGGCTCTGGTGGCGGACCTGCGCACGCGGGAGGTGCTGATCCAGGCAGCGGTACCCTATGTCGACGCCACGCGGGAGGCCATGGTCGATCGTAAGATCCTCGGGGCGGAGCGCACCCGCCGGGATGGGATCCGTTGCGTCTGCATGGTCTCGGCGCATGGCGTGTTCGCCGCTTTTTCAGCAGGCAACCCGTCACATCTGTTCACATCGTTTCGTCCAACCCCAAGAGGCCTCAGGGGGAGGCCCAACCGGGCGCTGTTTACTCAGGCGGCGCTGCGCCACCTTCAGCGACTGCTCCAGGGGGCCGCGCCTGCCAGGGGGAGGGGCGCGCGCAAGGGGAGCACAGGAAGGAAAGGAAAGAAGATGCACGGGCATCACAAATACCTGGCCATGGCGCTGGAGCGCGCCCTGGACAACGGCGTCAACGGGCCAGACGAACTGCTGGACATGATGATCAGCGGCGAGGAGCTCCGACGCGCGCTGTTCATGAGCGCCGACGAGGAGGCGGGCGAGGAGCGCGGGCTGCTGCATCGCTATGACGCGCAGCTGGCCAGCTACGGCGGCGAGTTGCCGCAGGGGCTGGACGCAACGCTGGACGGGGCGCTGGACGATCTGGCGGCGCTGGCAGCCGCGGAGCCGCGGCTCGAGGACGAACACCACGACAACGAGCGATGCCTGGCGGGCGTGGAGGAGGTGCTCTCCGTGGCTGCAGGGCTGCATCGCGCCGGCAAGCTGGACGGCGAAGCCGTGGCCAGCCTCGCCGAGCGAGCCGCGCGCGGGGTGGCGCAGCTCGCCGCGGAGCTGCCCGCGCTGTGGGAGCTGTCTCTGCGCCGCCTGGAAGCCCAGGGCGTCGATCCGGATCTGCCCGGGCTGCTCGCCTTTCTCGAGCCGCTGGCTGATTATTCCAGCGAGCGGCTCGAGGTGCGACGCGCCGCCAACCTGATGCCCGCCGAGCGGCGGCGCGCAATGATCGATGCGGCGGTGGAGCACCTCGCCGCCGAGAGCGTCCTGGACCGGTTGAAGCAGTGGCTCACCGAATTGGGCGATGTTGTGGTCCCGGCGCCCGCAGGCCTGGCGCAGGAGTCATACGATGCCGGCGCGGCCGGGGCGCTCGCCGACCGCGAGATCATCCTGGAGCGTGATGGTTTCTGCGTGCTGCGCACCGGGGCGCAGCTCGAGCTGCTCGTCTCCGGGCCACACCGGAAGGTGGAGGTCCCGGGCGCGCGGCTGGCGGACGGGACCGCGCTCGTGGTGGCGCAGCCGGCGGACGATCACGCCATCGTGGAGCTCGGCCCTGGTGCGCTCCCAGGCGCCCGCATCCAGCTGCATGTTCGGCTGGACAACGCCGACCTCGACTTCCCGGAGATCACGCTGACCAACGGTACGACATGATCCGCGACCACATCGCCAGGGTTCTGCGCGAGGGGCTCCCTGTCCAGGGCGTGAGGTGGTTGCGCCGCTGCCTGCGTGAGGGCGATCCAGTGGCCCGATCGATCATGCACGGGCTGGTGGAAAGCCAGGAGTTTCCGGTCTTGCCCGGGGACACCGAGGAGGCACGCTGGCTCCAACAGCGGGCAGGGGCGCCATTGCCCGGGGCCGAAGTGAGGGCAGGGGCCTACGCCCTGGGGACAGTGCCAGGGCCCACCCCGGGTGACCGCATCGGCTGCGTGCGGTGGGTCTCGTTCGAGCACGGCAGCATGCTCCCGAAGCACGAGCTGTTCTTCGGGGTGGAGGCGGCGTACCGGTGGCTCATCGCCCATGACGCGACGTCCCGGGGGCAGGGCACCTGCAGCGTGACGTTGCGCCGGGCTGACCGCCCCGAGCAGCACATCGCCAGGGACGCCCGGCGGAAGAGCGCCGGGCTCGCCGCGGCCCTGGCCACGGCCATCGGCATCAAGAACATGCACAACGAGACGCCCGGCCTGGCCATCGCAGCCACGGGAGAGGTGAACAGCACCGGCGACGTACTGAAGGTGGACAACCTCGCGGTGAAGCTGAAGGCGCTGGTCAGGGAGGCGCCCCATATCCGGACCGTGTGCATCCCACAGGTAAACGCCCAGCAGGTGCCGGGGGGCCTCCCCTCCGAGCTGGAGGTCGTCCCGGTGGGTAGCATCGGGGAAGCGTTCGAGAAGGTGCTGAACCTCACGGGGATCAGGCCCGCCGGCCCGGCTCTGCGAGCAGCATCGGCGGCGCCCTCCGAGGACCTGTACGAGGCCGCCCTTGCCATACCCCTGGGCGGCGGCGATGACGGCAGCGCCTTCTCGGCGCGCCTGTTGCGCTGCGTCCAGTTACATGACTGCTTCTGGGATCAGACCCCGCCCGGGTGGCGAAGAGAGGTCAAGACGAAGTACTACAGCTACTTCGGCAGGCTCCACCGGACCGCACCGCCCCACTTCCTCAGGGCGACCCAGGACATCCTCGCATGGCGCCCTCACGAGGGTAAAAGCCTCCCCGCCGTGTACACCCTGGAGAGCCACCTGCTGCGCGATCGCACCCGCGCTCGGCACGACGGCCTGAACCTGACCCTGGAGTCTGTGGACCTGATCCCGTTCAACAGCCTGGGGGCGAGAGTGGGGATGCTCGGCTTCCGGTTCCGTGGGTCGGACTGCACTGTCGGCCAGTACCTGCGGTGGGCCGCCGCGCGCGCCGCGCTCGGCAAGCTCGAGTTGCGCGATGCCAGAGGCAACCCCCCGGTGCTCACCCTGGGTGGCCTGTTCGAGGCCATGGAGCATGCTGTGCTGAAAGGCGCCGAGCTGGACCTCGAAGCAGCGACCCGCCCCATCTCCCTGGGAGATCTCTCGTTCACCCAGTGCATGCTGCTGCCGAAAGATCATCCATGGCCAGAGCCTGGGGCAGAGCCAGCAGATCCGGTTTTTGAGCTTGCCTGGAGGCTGCTTGCCACCCAGTCGCGGCCACGCCCCGGCTACCCCAAGGGGAGCGAAAAGAGCCTGCTCCTGTGGGATCACCCGGACGCCAAGTTGACCCGATTTGCGATGCACCGCTCCGGCTTCTCTGTCCTGTCCCACGCCTCGGATGAGTTCAACCGCACCAGCAAGTTCGCCATCGTGGACAAGGCGCTGTACCTGCAGTGGCTCGTGGTCACCGAGATGAGGAACCTGGGCCTCGACCCGAAGCTGCTGTATCGGGCCCACAAGCAGGAAGTTCGCGCCCAGTTTGCCAGGCGCTGCTGGGAGTTCCTGGAGGATCAGGAGTGAGCGGGGCCAAAGCAGGACCACAGGAACATCAAGCGGCGCTGCGGGCCGAGCGACTGGTCCTGGAGCACTTGCCACGCCTGGCGCGCGCGCAAGTGGAGCGGCGGCCCGAAAATGAAAACCTGTTTAACAACCTCGACGACCCGGCCGAGCATGACCTGAAGTGGCACCAGTACGGCATCATCACCCACTCCGCGCTGTTCGGCGCGGCGTATCGCTCCGAGGCCGCGAAGTACCTTGCCGCCTGGGGCTTCGCGGCCGCTGTGCGGACCAAGCTCGCGCAGAGCGTCGACGGCATGAGCAAAGCGCAGCTGTTGCATGTCGTCTTCCCCCTTCACGACCTGGGCAAGTTCGCCCGCAGGATGAAGCAAGAGGATGGCGGCCTGACGCGCGACTACAAGGGCCACGAGGCCTGGGGGGAGCAGATCATCAGGGCGCCAGGGACGGTGCGGAGGTTCCTGCAAGAGCAGCTCGCGCTCACCGAGCTGCAGATCGACTACGTGGCGAGGTGCGTGGGGCTACACTACGAGCTGGGTAAGGTGCGGGACGCCGCCAAGCAGAGCGAGCGAGGCTTCTCCATGGCCTTTTCGCGAAGCGTCGCTTGCGCCGAGACCGCGCGCAACATCGCTGCAGCTTGCCCGACGTTCAGCGAAGAGATCGGCCTGTTGTTCCTGTGCGACAACCTCGCCAAGACCGACGTGAAGATCGAGGCCGCCAGCGACGACGACATCGCGCGGCAGGCCGAGGACATCAGCAGCGCGCTGAAATCTCGCGGGCTGCCCGCGGCGCTCATCGCCGCCATCATGCAGCGGCCCGTGAGCTTGGCCGTGGCCAGGGCCTACTTCCGCGCGGTGCTGTAGCTCACGCAGCCGGGCCTTCGCTTCAGTTGGCGGCACACTCGAAGATCGCCTCGGGCTCGATGTCGAGGACAAAGAGCAGGTCCGCGTTGGGGCCCAGGTAGATGGCGGCCAGGACCGCGCGCCCCGCGCCTGACCGATCATCCACGTCCGGCGCGGACGCCGGGGCTGCGGAGATCATGCTCGCGGACCTGGGGCCCAACTCGAAATGATGCCAGGACCACCCCCATTCGCCCGCCGCTTCACGGCCCTCGCCGCAGGCCTTGCCGCTGCGGCAAGCGGCCGCTGTTCATCTCGCGAGCATCCCGCGGCCACTTCCCCCGCGGAGGACTTCGCCGAGGTATTCATGGCTTACTTGCGCGTTGGCGGAGACATCCATCGGTTCCGCGAGCGGCGAGGCGTTTCCCGCAAGCTGCGCTTCGTTCGATGGCTGGCATCAGAGGTTCAACGGCGCGGCTGGACAAAAGGTGATGCTCGCTGACGGGAGGCCGCACGCCGCGGGCCACCGGCGCCGGCCGCGGGTCGATCAGCCGGCGCTCGTCTCCTCCAGGACGCCCAGCTGCGCCAGCTCGCCCCACAGCGCCTGCTCAATGCCCTCGCTGGCCACCACCAGCAGGCTGGACCGTGGCCGGGAGATGGCGACGTAGCAGCCGTTGGCGTCGATGGGGTCGTCGAGGTTGAAGCGCTCGGCGAAGGGGACCACCACCGCGTCGAACTCCAGCCCCTTGGCCTCCAGCGGGGTGGTGAAGTGCACCATGTGGCGCCGGCACAGGTCGGTGTGCCGGGAGACCTGGGTGCTGCGATGCTCGGCCCCCAGGTCGTCTCGCAGCTCGGCCTCGACGCGCTCGGCCATGGCAGCGGTGGGGCAGATCACCGCGGTGGACCAGGTACGCGGCAGCTCCAGGATGTGGTCGAACACCGCGTCCAGGACCTGGTCCTCGGGCGCGCGGATCAACCGCGGCGCCGGCCCCGCCATGTCGTACGCCACCTCCCCGGCCGCCTCCTGCTCCAGGGCGCGCTCCCGGATGGCCTGGCTCAGCCGCGCCAGGGGCCCGCGCTGCCGCTTGTTCTCCAGCAGGGTCGCGGCCACCTGCTCGTCGGGCGTCGCGCGCGGGAAGCAGCGGGCGATGGAGGGCACCTGTCGTCCCGTGAGCCGCTGGCACAGGTCGCCCACCACGGTGACCACCCGGCGTCGTGGATCCGCCAGCTCACCCATGAGGAACAGCTGGACCTCGGTGAAGTCCTGGAACTCATCGATGAAGACCTGGCTGAAGTAGGTGGTCTCGGCGAACTGGGAGATCGGGTCCCGGTCGTCGCGGCCGAAGTAGCCCACCGAGACCAGGTGGGCCATGGCCAGCAGGACGTCGATATCATGGTCGCTGAGCCTGTTGCGCGAGAGCCGGTCCGCCGCCCTGGCCGCGCACCGCTCGGCCTCGGGCTGCCCGAGGGCGCCCCGCAGCTCGCGCTGGAACCGGGAGGAGGTGACCACCCGCTGGTACGAGCGGTTGAGCCGCAGCGCCCTGACGATACGCTCCCGCAGGCCGTTGCGGACGTTCTGCCGCAAGGGGCTGTGCTTCGGGCCGTTCCACTCGGCGTGTTTCTCCAGCCGGTCCGCGAACGCGGCGCGCACGCCGTCGACGCGCTTCATCAGCCGCTCGAGGCCGAACAGCCGATCCGTCGCCTCGGCCATCAGCTCGTCGCAGATGGCCCCGATCCCACGCTGCACGGCGCCCCAGAGCTGCTCCAGCGCGGCCTGCTGCGCCGGGGTCCGCTTGCTGCCCGCGGTGGCGGCCTGCCGCCTGCCGACGCCCTCCTTCTCTTTCGGGGGCAGGGCCACCGCCCCGCGCAGGCGCGCGGCCAGGTCATGGCACATCCCCCGCTCCACGGCGTGCAGCCACGCCATGGTGCCTTCCGGGCTCTTGTTCCGCTCGTCGGCCTCCGCCCCGGAGGTCGCGACCTCGCGCTGGAACCCGGCGTCCAGGCGGCGGTGGTTGAACAGGTCCTCTCGCACCACGCGGTACTCCATGATCGGCATCTCGTGCAGCGCCAGATGGTCGGCGGTCTTCTTCAGGTAGGTGGACAGCTGGCTGCTGAGCACGAACCCCACCGCGGTCTCTGGCGTGAACAGCTCCGGCTCGTCCTCGCCCTCTCGCTCGGTGCGGTCGCAGACCACCTTGGCGCGCCCCAGCGCGACGCTGGTCTTGCCCGACCCGGCCACCCCGAAGACCAGCGCCAGGCCGCTGGACTCGCGCTGCATCAGCGCCTCCTGCAGCTCGGTGGTCCGCAGGTAGAACTTGGAGGTCAGAAACTCGGTGTCCCCGCGCCGGTCCACCTGCTCGTCCGCAGCCAGCCGCTCCAGGGGCCCCTGCGCGCCGCCCAGCAGAAACTCGCACAGCTCCCGCACGCCCGCCGCGTGGCTCGCCCGCAGGTCATCGAGCAGCAGCTCGTCAGTGAAGGCCACGTCCTCCAGCTCCATCTCCTTGAAGTTCTGATAGTTCTGCAGCAGCGCGTTGGCGTGATGCCGCTCCAGGTTGGCCACGGCCAGGATCTCGTATTCCCGCTCGCCCACCTGCACCTCGTCGCCGGCCCTACGCCAGACCAGGCGCTTGGAGGCAGGGGCCAGCCGGTTGACCACGCCGATCTGCGGAAAGCCGTAGTTGGCCTGGGCCACCCGCACCGTCCTGAGCTCGCCGCTGTCCACGTCCTGCAGCAGGCACGCCTTGCCGTAGGCCCGGGTGCGCAGCTCGCGCAGGAACTGCAGGGTCTGCGGCGCGTTGTCCTTCACCGCGTCGAAGGCGAGCCGGTTGAACACCGCATCGCCGAGATCGCGCCTCTCCAGCGCGCGGCGCTTTTCCTCCACCAGCTCCATCAGGCGGGTGACTGTGGCCAGCTCCTCGCTGGCCGTGGCCAGGGTGAGGATCTGCTCCCGCAGGCTGTCCGACCGGGCCCGGGCCGCGTCCCCATCGTCGGCCCCGGCGAGTACGTCCCGGGCCGCCTGAACTGCGCGGCGGCGGTCCGCGTCGGACAAGGCCTCGTGGAGTAGGTTTTCCAGCAGTTGGGGCAGCTCTCTGGTCATGGAAACGGCTCCTGTGGATGAGGTTCACCCACCGGACGTGCGCGCGCGCGCATTTCTGACAGCCGCCTGCTTCGCCTGTTCAGCCGCAGTCCTCGCCAGTATCATCTTCGGGTATCATCTTCGGGTATTAAGCTTTGAGCAGCCGAACTTCCCTGGTCTGGAGGAGGCGATGTACAGAGCCTGTCCCATGTTCGCGCTGGCGCTCCTGCTGGCGCTAGGTGGCGTCGCGTCGGCCCAAACAAACCCGGAAAAGGAGCTGGCCCGGAAGCGGTACAAGGTGGGCGAGCAGCTCTACGACATCGGCCAGTATGAAAAGGCGCTGGTGGAGTTCGAGGAGGCGTACCGGCTGTATCCGCTGCCCGCCATGCTGTACAACATCGCCCGGGCCCACGAGGTGCTGGGCAACCTGCAGAAGGCCATCGGCAACTACCAGGAGTTTCTGGCCAAGCTGCCCGACTCGCCCCACGCGCCCACGGTCAAGGGCAGGGTCAAGTCCCTGCGGCAGCGGCTGGACAAGAAGAAGGCCGCGCAGAGCAAGCAGCCCCCCGCCGCGGCCCCCGTCGAGGAGCCTGCCCCGGCAGACACGCCGCGCACCTGGCGCTGGACCGCGGGCTGGGCAGGGGTGGGCGTGGGCGGCGCGGCGCTGGCCGCGGGCATCGCCTTCGGCGCCATGGCCGCGGGCAAGAGCAGCGAGTTCGAGCAGCAGCGGGACCGAGGTGAATCCTACAAGAGCCTCAAGGCGCTGAGAGAATCCGGCGAGCAGTACGAGACCATCGGCATCGCCCTGATGGTCAGCGGGGGAGTCATCGCCGCGGCCGGCGGCGCGCTGCTCATCTGGGAGCTGATGGGCGACGAAAAAGAGCCGAACATGGCGGGCGCGGTTTTCGCCCCGGTGGTCACCAGCGACGGCGCCGGCATCACGGCCAGGCTGAGTTTCTGAGGGGGAGGGACCGGATGAAGAGAGCAGATCGGACAAGACGCAACCCGTGGCGCATCATGGCGTTGCTGATGACCCTGGGCCTCGGCGGCTGCTTCAACGCGCAGGACCCGGACACCTTCAAATGCAAAATAGGTGAGCTCGATTGCCCGAACGGCTACGAGTGCGACCAGGTCAAATGGGAGTGCGTCAAGAAGGTGACCGCCAGCGACGCCCGCCTGGACGGGCCGGCCGCGGACGCGGGCGACGGCATGACCGCGGACCGGGGCAGCGACGGCCCCGGCGATGACAAGCGCGTCGCGGACAAGGCGGTCTCCGACAAGGCTGTCTCCGACAAGGGCGTCCCGCTGGCCCCCAAGTGGGTCACCATCAAGGCAGGCACCTTCAAGATGGGCTCGCCAGGCAACGAGGCGTGCCGAAATCCAGACGAGACGCAGCACCAGGTCACGCTGACCAGCGACTTCGAGATCCAGAACGTGGAGGTGACCCAGGCGCAGTTCAAGGCGGCCCTGGGCTACAACCCGTCAAAGTTCACCGCGTGCGGCACGGGCTGTCCGGTGGAGCAGGTGACCTGGCACGAGGCCGCCGCATACTGCAACGCCCTGTCAGCCAAGCAAGGGCTCGCGTCGTGCTACACATGCGTGGGCAGCGGCCCCACCATCGTGTGCCAGGAGGCGGACGCCTTCACCGCCGGGGGCATCTACGGGTGCCCGGGCTACCGGTTGCCCACCGAGGCGGAGTGGGAGTATGCCTACCGGGCCGGGTCCACTTCACCGCTCTACAACGGGAGCATCACCAGCTGCACCGGGACCGACGCCACGGCCTCCAAGATCGGCTGGTACGACAAGATCTCCGGCAAGACGACTCACCCGGTGGGACAAAAGACAGCCAACAAGCACGGCCTGTACGACATGGCTGGCAACGTGTGGGAGTGGTGCAACGACTGGCACCTGAGCGCCACCTCCACCTCCGCCGTGACCGACCCCTGGGGCGCCAAGATCTCCGCGTGGCGAGAGGAGCGGGGCGGCTCGTGGAACAACGCCGCCGCCGGCCTGCGGGCCGCCAACCGCGCCAAGAACAAGCCCACCGCTCGCCATGATCACATCGGCTTCCGTCCCGTGCGAACCTTGCCGCGAAAGCCCGTGGTCCACTGGACCCTGGACGACGGCGGGGGCATCACAGCCAAGGACAGCGGAAAGGGAATTCACAACGGCGTCATCACCAACGCCAACTGGGTCGACGGGGTCACGGGCAAGGCGCTGCGCTTCGACGGCATCAAGGCCAAGGTGTTGCCCTCCACCTACAAGCCGGTCTGGAAGAGCACCGACAGCTTCACCCTGTCGGTCTGGGCGAAGCCGAAGCACACGGGCCTGGTCCAGCTCACCATGCTCGGCTACGAGAATATATCCATCGGCCAGGTCTCGCTCTTCTTCTCGGCCAAGGGCGCGGTGGGCTTCTACCTGCGCGACGGGAAGAAGACCATCGCCTACGCCTCGGGCAAGGACCGCTACCTCGACGGCCGCTGGCACCTGGTCACCGGCGTGCGGGACGCCAAGGCCAAGAAGCTACGCCTGTACGTGGACGGCGTGCTGGACAAGGAGGTCACCGACACGCTCACGGGCACCATCAACGCCTCGAAGCTGATGCCCCTGACCATCGGGGCCAACGCCTACACCAACACCTTCAAGCATTTCTTCAAGGGCGACCTGGATGACGTTCGCGTCTACGACTCGGCCCTGTCCGCCGGGCAGGTCAAGCTGCTGTTCAACAGCGCCCCCTCGTGCGGCGACAAGATCAAAAACGGCCACGAGGCCGACGTGGACTGCGGCGGGCCACGGTGCAAAAAGTGCGCGGACAGCAAAAAGTGCACCGCTCCCTCCGACTGCCTGAGCGGGGTGTGCACCAACAAGGCGTGCGCCAAGGGGTGCGCCCACCAGCCGGTGTCCACCGACTGCCACAAGGACGCCGCGGGTGTGGAGTGGTGCCAGGTGCCAGGCGGGTGCTTCCAGATGGGCTCGTCCACCGGGGAGAAGTGCCACGGCGGCAACGAGACGCTGCACCAGGTGACGTTGTCCGGGTCCTTCGTGGTCCAGCGCACCGAGGCGACCCAGGCGCAGTACAAGGCGGCGCTCGGCTTCAACCTGAGGCACTTCGGCAACTGCGGCGCCACCTGCCCCGAGGAGCGGGTCAGCTGGAAGCGAGCGGCGGCCTACTGCAACGCGCTGTCGACAAAGGCGGGCCTGGCCCAGTGCTACACCTGCACCGGCGGCGGATCCACCATCAGCTGCGACGAGGCGGCCGCCTACGCCGGCGCCAAGATCTACAGCTGCCCGGGCTTTCGCCTGCCCACCGAGGCCGAGTGGGAGTACGCTTACCGCGCCGGGAGCACCGGCGCCTACTACACCGGCGCCAACCTGGCGTGCAACGGCAAGGACGCCAACGCGAGCAATATCGCCTGGTACAAGGAGAACTCAGACGCCAGCTACGCCGGCTGCGAGACCGACGGGACGCGCTGCATCGGCCCGCAGCCCGTGGGCAACAAGGCGGCCAATGCCTGGGGCCTGTACGACATGGCGGGCAACGTGTGGGAGTGGTGCAACGACTGGTACACCACCAGCTACGGCACCAGCCCGAAGCTGGATCCCTGGGGCAAGGCCAAGGGGACCCAGCGCGTCCTGCGCTCGGGCGGCTTCAACAGCCCGGCGCAGCACATGCGCGCCGCCTCGCGCTTTAGCCAGCCGCCGTCGAACTTCAACCAGAGCATGGGGGTCCGCTGCGTCAGGAGCCTGACCCCCTGATCGAGGCGCCGCCATGAAGCTGGACCTGAAAAAGGCGACCGCCGCCTGGGTCGAGCAGGGCCTCATCGAGGCCGAGCAGGCCGAGGCGATCCTCGAATACGAGCGCTCCGAGGGCAAGTCGCGCTGGACCCGCGTGGGGCTTTACGGCTTTTTGATCCTGGGCGGGGGCGTCATGTCGGTGGGGGTCATCTCCCTGGTGGCCGCCAACTGGGAGGCGATCCCGGCGGCGGTGAAGCTGGCGGTGGACTTCCTGCTGCTGGCCGCCCTGGGCGCCGGCATCTACTGGTCGCAGCTCAAGGGCAAGACCATCCTGTTCGACCTGCTCGGCACCATCTTCGTCCTGTGGTGCCTGGCCACCATCGGGCTCATCTCCCAGGTGTTCCACACCGGCGGCAAGCTGCACCAGGCGCTGGCCTTCTGGCTGCTGATCACGTTCCCGCTGGTCACCATGGGCAAGAAGCGCTTCCTGCCCGCGCTGTGGTCCGTGGGCGCCATGGTCTCCTTCAACGTCTGGGCCTTCACCGAGGATTCCTGGTGGGCCCAGCACTTCCTCGCCGACGGGGAATACATCGACGGCGACAACATCTTCCCCCACTTCATGATCGTGGCCACCGCGTGCATCGGGCTTGCCGGCGCCTGCTCGAAGTTGCCGGCGCTTTCGCGCCACGCCGGCAACTTCATGTTCTGGGGGCTGTGCGCCAGCCTGGTGGCCCTGGGCGCCGGGGACATCTTCTGGTCGATCCAGGAGAAGCTGGATCCGTTCACGCTCTACCCGGCGTTCGTGCTGCTGCCCCTGGCCCTGGTGGCCCTGGCCGCCCGGCGCGACATGAGCGGCGCGGGCAGGGTGCTGCTGGCCATGCTGCTCTGCCTGTCGCTGCTGGTCTACATCCCGGGGGCGATGTTTTCGGACGCCATGCAGAGCCGCTCCATGCTGGAGCACAAGGTGATGTTCCAGCTGGCCGGCGCGGCCTCCTCCATCACCGGGGGCCTGCTGCTGGCGCTGTACTTCATCGTGCGCCGCCGCGCCGCGCTGTTTCACACCATGACCGTGCTGGTGGCGCTGCGGTTTTTGATCATCTACTTCCAGGTGTTCGAGAACCTCGCCTACACCGGCGCCGGGCTGGTGGCCTTCGGGCTGGTGCTCATGGGGCTGGCGGTGGCCTGGTACCGCTCCCGCGCCAGGCTGGAGGGGCTGGCCAGGAGGCTGGCGCCATGAAGCTCGCCCACTGGCGGCTGCTGGCCGCGCTGATCTTCCCGGTGGTGGCCCTGCTGGCGCTCACCGGCTACAAGGCGTACAAGGTCCACGCGGGGGTGGAGGTGATCCTGCCCATCGCGGGCTACGACCCGCGCGACCTGCTGTCGGGGCACTACCTGATCTACCGCCTCGACCTGCCGGAGGAGACCTGCCCGGCGAGCGAGCCGGACCGGGACCCGGTCTACCTGTGCGTGGACAAGCGATCCTCGCCGGTGAGCACCCACGTGGTCTATTCGGGGAACCGGACCGACCACGACGACTGCGCGGCCATCATCCGCGGCAGGTGCGAGGGGGGCGGCTTCCTGGCGGGGGTGGAGCGGTTCTACATCCCGGAGCAGCACAGCCGGCTGCTCGACCGCATCGTTCGCGGCTGGGGCAAGGACAGCGGGCGCACGAAGCTCGTGCTCTCGGTGGACCTCGCGGGCAAGGCGGTGATCAAGGACCTGCTCATCGACGGCAAGCCGCTGCGAAAGTTTCTGGCGGCCCGGGGCGGCGGGGCCGGGCCGAAGCCGTAGCGCCCGGATCCCCCGGCAGGACCCGGGGCCAGGACATCGGGTGTACAATGCCTCCTCAGGGGAGGTGATCCATGGACAGACGACGCTGGCTGGTGGGGCTGGGGCTGCTCCTTGCGCTGGGGTGCGCCGACGGCGGGGATAACGACGCGGCGGACCAGGGGCCCGTGCCCGACGCGCCCGGCAAGGACGCGCCCGGAAAGGACGCGCCCGGCGCAGATGGCCCGGGCACTGCTGACAGCGCGCCAGACAAGGTCCCCACGGTGGACCGGTTCGTCAAGCTCGACCAGTGCTACGCGGGCTGTCACTGGGACTGCAACTTCAGCGGCATCGGCTGCCAGGGCGGCAAGGTCTACGCGCTGGGCGGCGGGGCGGTCAAGTGCTGCACCCACAGCCACCCTTACCCGCACCCGGGCCCCATGTGCAGCACGGGCTACGTGTTGCGCACCTGCGCCAGCGGCGCCTGCGCCAAGCCGGACAAGCGCTACCACTCGCCCCTGGTCTCCAGCGGCCCGGTGAGCAAGACGATCTACGCCCACCAGATCTGGCTGTACTGCCCGGCGAGCCAGAGCATCAAGGTGGGCACCAGCTGCGGGTCGGACACCGACTGCAGGCCCGCGCCGGTGGGCACCACGCGGCTGGTGTGCGACCAGGCCAGCAGCAAGTGCGCGCTGGCCGCCCGCCCGGCGGCGCCCGCCGGCTACGGCGCGGGCTGCGGCCTGAGCCCGGCGGGCTTTTCGTACAAGCCCAGCAGCCGGGACCGGCTGGTCAAGGGCGCCACCTGCTCGCTGTGCCACGCGGTGCTGGAGCCGGGCCAAAGCTGCGTGCGCCAGGCGTGCACCACCACCTGCAAGTACGACGAGGACTGCCCGGCGGCCAGCGTCTGCCTCTACGGCTGGGGCACCGGCTTCGGCGTCTGCGCTGCCGGCGTCACCGACCGCACGACGTACGCGGGCCGCAGCGCCGGGCTCAGCTGCCCGCCCACGGCCTCGGACGCCGGCCCGGGGTAGAAGCACCAGCCAAATCTGCGCGGTTACTGGCGCCGTGATCATTCATCCGTTGCGCCGGGGCTGCCGCCAACCTCGCTGATTCCGAAGATTTTTCGTATCCTGCCTCCATGGCCATCAGGAAAGACTGGAACGAGGTCGCGCAATCTCTGGCTGACCTCAGGGCGGCAGGCCAGCATTCAGAGCTCTGCCTTCGCACAGGGATTCAGCTCGAGAGCTTCCTTCACGACCTCTACCTGGAAGCAAGAGGCACGCTGGGGGCCGCCGAGAAGCGAGAGCATGACCTCGGCATGAAGGAAGCTGTCTCTGGTAGGCCCTCTGACCACTGGTCGCTGGGTGAACTGACCCGTGTCCTCTTTGATTCAGATCTGGTGAGCCGTCTGGAAGTGCTCTACGGCCAGCGATCGCGGGAGCTAAACCCTGCCGTCCTTGATCGCATTCGATTCCTTCGCAACGAGGCTGCACATGGAAACCCTTATCGTCACACCGCTGAGGACGCTGACTTCGCGTTGATGCATTTCCAGCTGGTCTTGCGCTCGTTCGGGAAGTTGCGCAAAAAGAACGAGCTGCTACGCGCGGCTAACGTAGTCTCCTCCCTCTCCGAGGCGGAACCGCTGCTAGAGAGGATGGTCACCGAGGTGGCCGCCACGGGTGAAGATCTTGAGATCAAGCTAATCGCGCTGACTCTATATCAGGCCTGGGATCTGCTGATCGAGCGCCTCCTGCCGGCGGCCCGGGGAGCCGCCTCCTCGCCTCGCATTTCTATTGAGTGCTGCATGATAGATCCAGAGTGGAAGCGGCTCGCGGAGTTTGATCCTCGCTGGCCCCGGCGAAGCAAGCAGCTCCTCGAACGTCTTGGCGAAGACGCAGAGGTGTTGCTTCAATCAAACGAATCCGTTCAGATCAAGCTCTACCGGAACTTCCCATCCATTCACGGTTTCCTGGTCAATCGAAGGCTGCTGGTGGGCAGCCTGACAAGACGTGAGCAGGGCCGGCTGACCGCTGCTTTTGCGCCATACTTCGTGGTGACCAGGGGGATGGGCAGCCTTGGTGAGTACCTTGTGGCGCACTACGAATCCTGGTGGCCGGTCTTTGCCAAAAACGAGCCGGTGTTCCGCTTCAATCCGGCAGCGTAACTCCACCGAGGGGCCTCTCCGCTTCAAGGCCCAAATCAGGACAATCCTCGGCCGGTGTCAGAACTGGCCCCCGGCCCCATCCTCGCCGGGAAATGACGCCCGCCGGGGGGCCGAGGCGAGGGCGCATCAGCAAACCGTTACCCCGCCTCAGTTTCGCGCCGCGTACGGTAACACCCTGGCATTTTCAGAAATCGTGATTTCAATGGGTTAGGCATCGTCCTCACATGGCCCGGTTCCTGCTCTTTGTCTGCGCGGCTGGCAAGGAGATCGCCATGAAGAGCATCGGAACCATCATGATCCTGGCCCTGATGACATGCCTCGGCGGGAGCGCCGTGGCCCAGACGCCCCAGGAAAGGGACCTGGCGCAGAGGCGCTACAAGGTGGGCGAGCAGCTCTACGACATCTCGCAGTATGAAAAGGCGCTGGTGGAGTTCGAGGAGGCGTTCCGGCTCTGCCCGCTGCCCGCCATGCTGTATAACATCGCCCGGACGCACGAGGTGCTTGGGAACCTGCAGCTCGCCATCGGGCGCTACAGGCAGTTCGCGCAGGCGCTTCCCGATTCGCCTCATACGCCGCTGGTCAGCACGCGCATCAAGTCCCTGGAGCAGCGGCTGGCTCGCCAGCGCGCGGCCGAGGTCGCGGCGGCCGAGGCGCGCAAGCAGGCCGAGGCGCGCAAGCAGGCTGCGGCGCAGCCGAGCCCGGCGCAGACGGCAGAGCGAGCGCCGGCAAGCGTGCCCCCACCCGCGACAGACATCACCCCGGCGTCCCACACCTGGCGCTGGACCGCCGGCTGGACCGGCGTGGGCGTGGGCGGCGCGGCGCTGGCCGCGGGCGTCGTGTTCGGCGCCCTGGCCGCGGGCAAGAGCAACGACTTCGAGCAGCTGCGCGACAGTGGCGGCGCCCACGACAGCCTGCAGCCTCTGCGCGAGTCGGGCGAGCGGTACGAGACGCTCCAGATCGCCCTGATGGCCGGCGGTGGGGCCATCGTCGCGGCCGGCGGCGCGCTGTTGATCTGGGAGCTGATGGGCGGCGAGCAGGACACCGAAGCCGTCGCGCTGACGCCAACCGTCTCTCGCAGCGGCGCCGGCATCGCCGCTCACGTGCGCTTCTGAGGAGGCCAGGCCATGACCATGAACAGAACGTACCTTGCGATCTGCATCTCCCTCGGCGCCCTGGCGCTCACCGGCTGCTTCACGGCGGAGGATCCCGACCGGTTCGCCTGCACTGACATGCAGCGCGGCTGCCCCGAAGGGTACACATGCAACGTCGGCTCCGGCTTCTGCGAGGCTGAAGGCGACAGCTTCGTTTCTTCATTTGATGGCCAGCTACCGGACGCGGGCATGGCCGACGGCCAGCTGTCGCCGGACCTGCCTGGCGTGGATCAGGGCGCAGGCGACATGACCATCGAAGCGGACCGGAGCGATGATCCCGACCATGGCATCAAGCCGGACAAGGGTTTCAAGCCAGACCAGGGCGGCAGCGTGGCGCCCAGGTGGGTCACCATCGGTGCGGGCACATTTCAGATGGGGTCGCCGGCTAGCGAGCCGTGCCAGAGCATGGGCGGCGGCAACAAGGAGCGGCTTCACAGCGTCACGCTCACCCATTCTTTCAAGATCCAGGACCTGGAGGTGACCCAGGGCCAGTTCAAGACCCTGATGGGGTACAACCCATCCAAGTTCACTGCGTGCGGGACCGACTGCCCGGTGGAACAGCTCTCATGGCATGAGGCGGCCGCGTACTGCAATGCCCTCTCGGCCAACCAGGGCCTGGCGTCTTGTTACTCCTGCACGAGCAGCGGCCCCGGCGTCATGTGTAAGGAAGCCACGAGCTACGCTGGCAAAAAGATCTATGGCTGCCCTGGCTATCGCCTCCCCACAGAAGCTGAGTGGGAATACAGTTATCGGGCTGGCACGACCTCGGCTTTTTACAATGGAAAGATCTCGTCCTGCACTTCAAATGACGCCAGCGCGAGCGCCATCGGCTGGTACAGCTCAAACACGTCCAAGGCGACGCGCCAGGTGGGGCTCAAGCAGCCCAACGCCTGGGGGCTTTACGACATGGCGGGCAATGTCTACGAGTGGTGCCACGACCTGATCCAGAGCGACCTCGGTTCCGCGCCTGTGGTGGATCCCGTTGGCACCGGCCAGCTCAATCGAGTGCGGCGTGGGGGCTCATGGAAGAACTCGCCGTTTGCGCTCCGCGCTGCCTTCCGGATGGACTCCCTCCCGATCTACTCTTCCGACTCACTCGGCTTCCGCCCGGTGCGCACTGTCTCCTGCTCGGACAAGATCAAAAACGGCGACGAGACGGACGTGGACTGTGGCGGTAAGAGCTGCAACAAGTGCGCGGACACCAAGAAGTGCGCCAAGGGATCGGACTGCCTGAGCGGGATCTGCGCCAACAAGGTCTGCGCCTCTGGCTGCAAGCACCAGCCGGTGGTCAAGGACTGCAGCAAGGACGCCAGCGGGGCGCAGTGGTGCAAGGTGCCGGGCGGGTGCTTCGTCATGGGGTCGCCCGCCAGCGAGCCCTGCCGGGAGCCTCACAGCTCCCACAAGGAGACCCAGCACCAGGTGGTGCTGACACGCTCGTTCGAGATCCACCAGACCGAGGTGACCCTGCCGCGGTTCACCGCCCTGATGAAGTACAACCCCTCCACCAGCGCCTCATGCGGGCCCACGTGCCCGGCCAGGGCGACGAACTGGCACGAGGCGGCGGCCTACTGCAACGCGCTGTCCCAGGAGCGCGGATACAAGCCGTGCTACGCATGCACCAACGCCGGGGGCAAGAAGGTGAGCTGCAAGGACGCCGCGGCCTACGCCGCGAAGATCCAGGCCTGCCCCGGCTACAGGTTGCCCACCGAGGCGGAGTGGGAGTACGCCTATCGCGCGGGCACCAAGACGGCGCTGCACAACGGCGCCATCGACAAGCTGACCTGCTCCGGCTGCACCTCGCCTGGGACCAACGCCAACAAGGTCGGCTGGCACTGCGGCAACTCGGGAAAGACGGTGCATCCCGTGGCGACCAAGGCGGCCAACGCCTGGGGGCTGTACGACATGGCAGGCAACCTCAACGAGTGGTGCCAGGACTGGTTCGTCAGTGATCCGGGCAGCGCGCCCGTGGTGGATCCCGTGGGCACCAAGCCCAGCTCCATGAGGGCGTCACGCAGCGGCGCGTACAACTATCCTGCAGGCAAATTCCGCGCGGCATACCGTGGCCGGGTCATTCCCACCGCTGGATACGGCGACATGGGCTTGCGCTGTGTCAGGAGCCTGAATCCCTGAGTGTGATCCGCGCGTCTCTCACCGGGGG
>CAZEFW010000167.1:0-21238 GCA_964511535.1 uncultured Myxococcales bacterium
CAACGCCCACCTCCCCCTGCCCCGAGAACGACTATTGCGATACCCAGTTGCAGCGGTGCGTGGGCAAGGACGAACCCTGCACCGACGACGCGGACTGCAAGCGTCAGCGCGGCCTGGACAAATGCAACAAGCAGACCGGCCGCTGCGAGTGCAGCTCGGACCAGGAGTGCCTGCTCGGCTTCGCCACCAGCATGTTGACAAACCACACCTGGAAGTGCGTCAAGATGCCGTTTTAATAGGCTTAATCTCCCTGCCCCTCGTCCGCTTCCCGCGCCTTGCGCTTGCGCAGCAGGCCATAGACCAGCGGGATGTTGATGCCGAGGATCATCACCGTGAAGACCAGCACCAGCAGCCAGTTGGGCACCGAGATGGCCGCCCCGAGCCAGGCCAGCACGTAGAACCGCGGCGCGCGGGACATGAACACCGCCACGCAGTACTTCCACACCGGGTAGCGCGCCAGCACCACGATGAAGCGCATGGGATAGAACGGGATGGGGGACAGCCCCACCAGCACCAGGGCGGTAAAGGGGGCCTTGTAGAACCACTCCACCACCTTGCGGGTGATCTTGCTGGTATGGATGCGCTCGAAGAATGAGCGGTCGGCGAAGTAGCCGAACACCGAATAGTTGAGCGCCTCGGTCATCATGGTGCTCACCACCGAGACAGCGGTCACCAGCCAGGCGGCGTAGTACTTGCCGAAGTAAAAGAAGATCGGCTCGTGGGGCAGCGGCGCGATGAGGAACTCGGAGGGGAAGCTGTAGAAGAACAGGATCCAGAGGCTCTTGCTCTCGCGGACCTGGTCCACCAGCAGCCACACCGCCAGCAGCGCGCCGACGAAGACGAGCTGCAGCACCACGATGGTGGTGCGCACGGCGAAGGAGGCCGGCTTGAAGTCGGCGGCGGCGTCCTCTGCCCCGGGGGGCAAACCGGCGGGCGGCGCGGCAGGCGGCGCGCTCATGCCTCCGGGCGCTGACTCGCCAGCATCTTCTCGGCGTGTTCCAGCATCTCGGGGGTGTCCACGTCTTGCCACTGTCCCGCTCCAATATCGAGGACCCGCATGGCCCCGCGGGCGGCCAGGGCCTGCACGCCGTCAGACAACGACGCGTCGCCCTGCTGCTCGTAGACGACGGCGATGGCGTCCATGAGCGCGGGGGTGCAGATGAACACGCCCGTGTCCACGCAATTGTAGCTGGTCAGCTGCTTGCCGATTTGTTGCAGCACCCCGTCCTGCTCCACGACCTTGGTCACGTCGTCAAGGTCGAACACCGCGTCGATCTTGTAGTCCACGCACAGGGTTGCCCCGCCGGGCTCCGGGTGGTGACCGCGCACCAGCTCCATGATGCTGTCCTCGAACACATGGTCAGCCATGGAGAGCACGAACTCGTCCTGCACGAAGGGCCGGGCGCAGAGCACCGAGATGCCGTTCTTCAGCCGGTAGTCCGGGTTGACGGTGAACTCCAGCTGCAGGGGGCCGGTGTAGGCCAGCAGGATGCGGCGGCGCACCTGGTCGGCCTCGTGCCCCAGCACGATGACCACCCGGGCGCAGCCGGCGATCTCCAGGCTGCGCAGGGTGCGGATCAGCAGGGGCACGCCGAACAGCGCCTGCAGGGGCTTGGTTGAGGTGAGCTCTCCCTCGGTGGCCAGCCGCGATCCGAGCCCTGCGGCGAGGATGACCCCGGTACGTCCCGCGTTGCTATTTGGGTTCGATACGTCTTTGCTCATGATCCTCCCCCTTTGCACGGCTGGGGCCATAATTCAACTGCGATCTTGCCCAGCACTGCGCGATCGGCCGCTGCCCAGGGCAGGGTCCACAGATCGTCCGGGCCGAGCCAGGCCAGGGCGTCATGCTCCAGCTTCATCGGTTCTTCTTGCTCCAGGCTGCATGGGCAAACCATGAGCCGGATCACAAGGTCGGGGTAGGCGTGGACCACCTCGCCCAGCACCGGGCCCACCGTCACGCGCACCCCCAGCTCCTCGCGCAGCTCCCGGGCCAGGGCCTCCTGGGCGCTCTCTCCGGGCTCCACCTTTCCCCCGGGCAGCTCCCACAGCCCGCCCCGCGGTCCGCCTGGCGCCCGGCGCGCGGCCAGCAGCCGCCCGCCCCGCATCAACGCGGCGGCCACCACCGGGATAATCTGCTCATGGGTCTCCGGGCTGACCACGGTCCACCGATATCCAACCGCCAAATAAAATGTCAAGTGGTGGGGTCTGACCCCCCTTGTTGACACTTTTCGCTTTCAAGCCGCCAAATAAAATGTCAAGTGATGGGGTCTGACCCCCCTTGTTGACATTTTTTGGTGTGCTCATCAGGCACAGACTATCGACTATCCAGCGCCAACTGTCTATGATCGGGCGAAACGCACAATCTTGAGGAAGGAGGAGGCGATGCGATATCGGTCCATGATGTTCGGCTTGCCGTTGATGGCGCTGCTGGTGGCCCCCGGGGACGAGGGGGGCGGGTGCGGCAAGCAGGAGGAGGACAACTCCACCGAGGTCAAGGCCCTGGCCGAGGACGCCGGCGAGTCCAACGGCGCCCAGGACGCATCAACAGCGCTGGCGTCCATCCCGGCGCTGAACCTGAAGGCCGCGGCGGACGTGGCCAACGCGGCGTCCGCTGCCTCCGCGGCGAGCACCAACATGGGCGTCTGGTTCAAGCCGGCGGGGTGCATCAAGGCGATCCAGAGCGGCGCCAAGGTGACCTACGAGTTCAAGGCGTGCACCGGTCCGCTGGGCCTGGTGGGGGTCAACGGCAAGCTGGAGGCCACCTTCTCGGTGACCACCGGGGGCGTCCAGATATCGGTCAAGAGCGTGGGACTCAAGGTGGGCGGCACGGCGGTGACCCACTCGGGCGGAGCATCAGTGACCTTCAGCGGCACCACCCGCACGCTGAAGTGGACCGGCGGGTTCAAGGGCAAGACCGCCCGCGGCAAGCTCGACCTGTCCCACTCGTCGGACTACACCATCTCCTACGACACGGCCACCAGCTGCGTGAAGCTGGACGGCACCGGCCAGACCAAGATCGGCACCCGCCAGATCACCAGCACAACCAAGGGATACGAGCGCTGCGGCACGGTGTGGAAGTGCCCCAAATCCGGCACCATCACAGCAACCGCCACGGCCTCCGGGCTGAGCATCACCATCACCTACAAGGGCGGGGGCCAGGCCAGCCTCACCGGTCCCGGCGGCAAAACTTACGACTACAAGATGCTCTGGTGCACGCCCTGACACCCTCTCCGGTGCCTCCCGCGGAATAATTGCGAAAAATCCGCTTACAGTGGCGGAGTTTTTTTGCATAATCCCGGCGCGAGCGGGTAATCTGTGCTCCAGTCACCCCGTCGAGGTAGAGCTGTCCAACATGCAGAAGCGCTTCACCCCAGGCCACAGATCCACCCTCCCTTTTCTGGCGCTATTCTTCGCCCTTCTCATCGGCCCCACCGCCTGGGCCGACGGGAGCAACAGCATGGGCCGGGTGGGCCCGCGACTCCCTGATCCCAACTGGCGCCCCACCGGGCTCGTGCGGCTCCCTGCACAGCCTGGCTGGCGTGTGCGCCGCCCGCACCGGGCCTACGGCACCGGGCTGGCGGTCTCGCGGCTGGTCTCCGTGCTGCGCGCCACCCACAGCCGGTTCCCCGCCGCGCCCCCCATCAACGTCTACGATCTGAGCAAATTCGGCGGGGGAAAGCTGGAGGGCCACCACTCCCATCGCCGCGGCCGGGACGCGGACATCGGCCTGCCCATCAACCTGGAATCCTCCAACTGGCGCAAACGGGAGCGCACGGCGGAGCGGATGTTCTTCTTCGTCATGTCCTTGCTGCGGAGCTGCGACGTGGAGTTTATCCTGGTGGACTACCGGCTCCAGCGCATCCTGCTGCACCACGCCCTGTCACGGGGCGTGACCGCCGACGAGGCGGCGCTCATCTTCCAGTATCCGGGCAAGGGCCCGTTCGGCATGATCCGCCACCGCCAGAACCACCGACGACATATCCACGTGCGCTTCCGCAAGGAGGAGAGCTCGTCGGAGCCGCCGCGCCAGCCCCTCATCAGACCCGACCGCGAGAGCAAGGAAGAGCTCTGTTATCATCCTGAAGACCTGCGCGGGCCGCGAAACCTGATCCAGAAGATCTTCCTCAGGCTGTATGGCGACTGAGAGGGGAAGGGGCCGGCGCTTAACTCCGCTGGGGTAACCCGAGGTATTTATGTACTGGCCAAAGTTCTACTGCCCCGTGAGCGCCCGGCTGGGCTCCGAGATGACCCTCAACCCGCTGGCTGCCAACGATGAGCCGCCGCGCCCTTTCCTGCCGATGTACGAGGACCGGAGCGGCAAGGCGGCCGCCGCGGTGGACGCCCTGGCCCAGAAATACACCCGCGCATGGTACTCGGCGGAGCGGACCATCGGTGACGCCGACCCCGAGCTGAGCGACGCGTGCTTCGCGGCGTTCCCGCTGAGCTCGGTGCGCTGCCTGCTGGTGTCCTGGCAGGCCTTCCCAGCCGAGGCGATCATGGGCATCTGGCAGGAGCTGGCCAGGGCGCTCATGGACCCCAAGGTCACGGGCCTGCGCAAAGCGGCCATCCCGCGCAACAAGGTGGTGCTGCTGGTGGACTACCTGCCGGAGTGGCAAATGGTGACCAACCCGTTCAACCACGGCAACATCATCGCCACCCTCAAGGTGGCGCACAAGGCCGGCCTCGTGCACGGGGGGCTCAACGAGCGCTGGCTCAACCCCGACGCCCCGCGGCGGCTGTACGGGCTCGGGCTGAGCCGCGCCTACGCGGCGTGGCGCGCAGGCCAGGGGCTGAAGCTGGGGACCCTCCGGTGCGACCCGCGCTACGCCTGCGCCGAGGAGCTCATGGGGGAAGAGCCGAGCGCCGAATTCGACCTGCGCGCCCTGGGCGCCGCCCTCATCGCGTCCCACGCCGCTGAAAAGAGCAGCAGCAAGCCTGTGCCATGGAAGCGGAACGTCAGCGGCCCCAACGCGCTGCTGGCGCGCATCGCCAACCGCGACGGGTATCGAATCTTCTCCAAGGACAACTCGGAGCTGGCCACCGTTCGCCGCCTGCTGTTCGCCGAGAAGCGGGATGACAAGGAGGCGGCCGACGTGGTGGACACGCCGCCGGAGCGCAGAGAGGTCACCCTGGAGGACTTCCCGCCGCCGTCGAGACCTGCTGCGCCGCCCATCACGGCGGGCGCCGCGCTCCGCCCCGAAAAGGGGGGCATGGACGACGCGATGTCCCGTCTGAAGCCGAGCTTGCCGGTGATCTTCGCCCTGCTGGTGGGCCTGTTCGTGGGCGGCGGCGCCATGCTGGCTGCACGCTCCATGTTCGCCGGCGGCGCCAGCGCGGCCAGCGCCGGGGGCCAGGCGCCGGCGAGAGCCGCCGCGCCCAGGGCCCGCCGACCGGCGGCCCGCAAGGCCGCTCCACGCCCCGCGGCCAGGCGCTCGGTGAAGACCGCCGCGGCCAGGCCCGCGCCTGCCAAACCGGCGGCTGCCGGGGCCGCTGCCAGGCCTGCCGCCGCCAGCAAGCCCGCCGGACCTCACGTGCTGGAGATCGCCAGGGGCGGCAGCATCCAGAAGAGCCGGCTGGCCGCGCTCGAGGCCCGGATGAAGGGTTGGCTGCCCGGGTGCATGCTCTCCGCCACCTTCGAGCACCACAACCCCAACGCCGCGCGATTGATCAGGGCGGACGTCAAGATTATCCGCGAGCTGGAGAAGCTGTGCGAGGCGGTGGACCCGGACTGCGCCGACACCCGGAAAAACAAGCTGCGCTGGGCGCCTGCCGCCATGAAGGCCGGGGGCAACGCCCAGGACCTCGCGGCCCGGATCACCTTCCGCTGTAAGGTCAGGTAAGCCTCAGAAGAGCAGCGCCACCACCCGCTCCAGCCACTCCGCGTCCACTTCGTCGAACGCCGCTGGCCTGCTGGCGTCCACGTCCAGCACGCCCTGCTGAGCGCCGTCCGGGCTGCGATAGGGCACCACCACCTCGGAGCGGGAGCGGGAATCGCAGGCGATGTGGCCAGGGAACTGATCCACGTCCGGCACCACCAGGGTCTCGCCCTCGCGCTGCGCCGCGCCGCAGACCCCTGCTCCGGGGGCGAGCACCTGGCAGGCCAGGGACCCCTGGTACGGCCCCACCAGCAATGAGCCGTCGGGTTGAAGTCTGTAAAAGCCGGTCCAGAAGAAGTGGGTCTGCTTGTGGTGCAGCAGCGCCACCATGGTGGCCATGCGGGCGGTGAGATCGGGTGTTTTTTGCAGCTCGAGCTCGAGCTGCTCATGGATGCGCTGGTAGCGGTCTCGCTTGATGCGGGTCATGTCGCGGGGCATGAGAGGAGGATAGGAACAAAAAACGAGGAACAAGAAACAAAAAAACTAAAAATGGGTCTGGACCAGAAGGGTACCGGGAGGGACGGCGGACAGGCGGAAAAGCAGGTTAGCGGGTGCGGATCCGGGTGGGGAGGCGGCGGATCTGGCGGACTCCGGGGGGGGGCTTGAGGGTGGCCAGGTTGGTGTTGGACTTGGCCTTGGACTTGGACTTGGTCTTCTTGGGCGCCAGCTTCCTGGTCTTCTTGACCTCCTTGATGCGGGAGGTGCTCTTTTTGATCTTCGTGGCCGGGCGCTTGACCGGCTCGGGCTTCTGGATCGCGTTGCGGAAGGAGTCGAGCCCGCGCACCTTGCCGTCCTTCGGTCCCCTGGGCTGGGAAGAGAGCCGGGACTTGACCCAGCCGTAGCCCCGGGCGAGCTCCATCCAGAACGCCTGGTTCGGGTTTCCACCTCCCCTATTTCCGGAGTTGGCCAGGGCTGCCCCCGAGAATGTTAAAAAGACCAATGAAATCAAAATATTGATTACGATCTGGCGTACCATGGGTATCCTCCAGCGTTGATACATATCTCAAGTGATGCGAATTCCAGGCCAGGATCGATGCTGGAATCCCCGGCGCCCAACTTCCTGATTTTGCGACGGAAGCTGAATTATACCGACCGGTCGGTTTTATCTCGAGGTGGCTGGTGTTCCGGCCACCTTGACATCCGAGAGCACACGTGAAAAAGGGGATCCGAAGCCTAGGACGGGGGAAATCAAGCAGGAAGGACCCATGAACTCACTCCTCGAGGATCGCCCCGGCAAGCGCATGCTGATGCTGGGCAACGAGGGCATCGTCCGCGGCGCGCTGGAAGCCGGCGTGGAAGTTGCCACCGCCTATCCTGGCACCCCCTCCTCCGAGATCGCGGACACCTTCTACCGGCTCGCCCGGGAGACCGACCTCTATTTCGAATACTCCACCAACGAGAAGGTGGCGCTGGAGGTTGCGTCCGCCGCGGCCATCGCGGGCATGCGGTCTCTCTGCTCCATGAAACATGTGGGGCTGAACGTGGCAGCCGATCCGCTAAACACCCTCTCGTACACCGGGGTCAAGGCGGGCATGGTGATCATCACCGCCGACGATCCGTCCATGCACTCGAGCCAGAACGAGCAGGACAACCGGCTGTACGCCAGGCTCAGCCTGCTGCCCATGCTGGAGCCGGCGGATCCGGACGAGGCGCTGCAATACACCCGCGAGGCGTTCGCCCTGAGCGAGGAGCTGGAGCTGCCGGTGCTGCTGCGGACCACCACCCGGGTGGCCCACTCCCGCGGGGTCTGCACCATCGGGGCGCTGACCCCCCGGCGGTTTCAGGGCCACTTCGAAAAGAACTTCCGCCGCTGGGTCCCGGTGCCCGGCGTGGCGCGCCAGCTCAGGCCGGCGCTGATCAAGAAGCAGGAGCAGGCCTACACGGCCATGCAGCGGCGCGGACTGGATCGAGTCGAGGGGGAGGGTGAGCTGGGGCTGATCACCAGCGGCGTGGCCTACGCCTATGTCAAGGAGGTGCTCATCGAGCTGGGCGTCGAGGACAAGGTGCGGCTGCTCAAGATCGGATCGATCCACCCGCTGCCGAGGCGCCAGATCCGTGACCTGCTGGCCGCCACCCGCCGGGTACTGGTGGTGGAAGAGCTGGAGCCGATCCTGGAGACCGAGGTGCGCGCCATCGCCCAGCGGGCGGGGGTCTCGACCCACATCGAGGGCAAGGGCGAGGGGTGGGTGCCGCGGCACTTCGAGCTCAACGCCGACCGGATCCGCGAGGCGGTGGCCAAGCTTCTGGGCATGATGCTGCCGCCGCGGCCCATGCCCGCCGTGCCCGAGCTGCCCGGGCGCCCGCCCATGCTCTGCGCCGGCTGCTCCCACCGCACCTCGTACTACGCGGTCAAGAGCATCGCCGAGCCGGACACCTACTTCTCCAGCGACATCGGCTGCTACACCCTGGGGCTGCTGCCGCCGCTGTCCACCACCGACAGCTTCCTCTGCATGGGGTCCAGCGTGACCATGGCCAGCGGGGTGTCCATCCGCAACGACCAGCCGCACGTGGCCTTCATCGGCGACTCCACCTTCTTCCACAGCGGCGTCAACGGCCTGATCAACGCGGTGCACAACCGCCACGACCTGCTGCTGATGATCCTGGACAACTCCACCACGGCCATGACCGGCCACCAGCCCCACCCGGGCAACGCCCTGGACGAGGGCAAGGAGCGGCCCATCGACATCGAGCGGCTGGTGCGGGGCCTCGGCATCGAGGACCTGCACGTGGTGGACCCGGCGGACCTGAAGCACACCATCGAGACCGTCCGGGCGGCGTACCGTCGCAGCGGCGTGCGGGTGATCATCAGCCGCCGGCCGTGCCACCTGTACGCGCGCAAGATGTTCGGTCGGGGCGAACCGCTGGTCTACCGGGTGGACCAGGAGCGGTGCAAGCGCTGCGGAAAGAGCTGCTCCCACGAGGGGTGCGGCGTGCCCATCCACGCCGACGACGAGATCCTGCGGGCGCGGAACAAGATCCTGGCCGCCGACCTCGGCCCCATGGACTTCCCGGCCCAGGGCAGAGCGCGCAAGCCCGAGTCGGCGCCCTGCACCTTCGCCTGTCCGGCCAACATCTGCGTGCTCGGCTACATGTCCCTGGCGCGGGCGGGCAGGTTCGACGAGGCCCTGGCGCTGATCCGCGAGCAGGTGCCGCTGCCGATGGTCCTGGGGCGGGTTTGCCACCGGCCCTGTGAGGGCAGCTGCGTGCGCGGCGAATACGACGAGCCGCTGGCCATCAACGAGGTCAAGCGCTTCGTGGCGGAGCTGGAGCAGGCCGCCGCCCGGGCCGAGCACTTCGCCGCAGAGCGCGAGCGCGCTGACCTGATGCGGCAGGAGCGGGCGGCCCAGGGCGATGCGCAGCGGGTGGCGGTGGTGGGCGCCGGGCCGGCCGGCATCGCGGCGGCATACGATCTGACCCTGCGCGGCTTCGCCGTGACCCTGCTGGAGAAGGAGCGCGTCGCGGGCGGCCTGCTGGCCACGGGCATCCCGGCCTATCGCCTGCCTCGGGAGGTGCTGCGAGAGGAGCTGGGCCTGGCGCTGTCCATCGGCATGGAGGTGCGCCACGGCCAGACCCTCGGCGAGGACTTCACCCTGCGGAGCTTGCTGGAGGGAGAGGGGTACGGCGCGGTGTGCCTGGCCCTGGGCGCGGGGCTCGGCATCAAGCTGATGGTGGAGGGGGAGGACGCCGAGGGCGTGGAGGACGCGCTGAGCTTCCTGCGCCGGGTAAACCTGGTGGGCGAGCGGCAGGTGGGTCGCCGGGTGGTGGTGGTGGGCGGTGGAGACGCCGCCATCGACGCGGCGCGCACCGCCCTGCGCCTGGGCGCCGAGTCGGTGCAGCTGGTCTACCGCCGCAGCGAGGCCGAGATGCCGGCCTCGGCCGAGGAGATCGCCGCCGCGAAGGCCGAGGGCGTGGAGATGATCTTCCTCGCCGTGCCGGTGGGCTTCGACGTCGCCGACGGCGAGGTGAGCGCCGCGCGGGTGGTGCGGTGCGAGCTGGGTGAGCCGGACCGGTCGGGGCGCAGGCGGCCAGTTCCGCGCCCGGAGACCGAGGCGCCCCACCCCACCGACCATGTGATCCTCGCCCTGGGCCAGCGCCCGGACGCGGCGGCGCTGGCCGGTGACCTGGACCTGGGCCAGAGCGACCGGGGCTATGTCCCCGCCCGCGGGGACACCGGCGTCACGGCCGACCCGCGGGTGTTCGTGGCCGGCGACCTGACGGGCGAAGGCTGGACCGTCATCGCGGCCATGGCCCAGGGCAAGCGGGCGGCCCACGGTATCGCGGCGCTGCTGTCCGGGGAGCGCCAGGGCGAACCCCTGGGGCTGCGCACGGCCGAGGACGCGCCGGCGGACGGGCGCTACCAGCCCGCGGCGGTGGCGGCCGCCGCCAGGGCCGTGGCCGCCGAGCGCGCGCCCGGCGACCGCAGCGGCGACTTCCATCAGACCGCGGACGCGCTGGACGCGGCGCAGGTGCTGGCCGAGGCCGAGCGCTGCCTGAGCTGCGGGCAGTGCGCCCGGTGCAACAACTGCATCGACAACTTCGGCTGCCCGGCCATCTTCAAGAAGGACGGCAAGATCTATATCGACGAGGTGCTGTGCGTTGGCTGCGGCGTGTGCGCCCAGCTGTGCCCCAACGACGCCATCGAGCCGGGTCGCGCTCGCACCCCGGGCAAGGCATGACCATGGACAACACACAGAGCCCCAGGACGACGGACATCTACGTGGTCGGAGTGGGCGGCACCGGCAGCGTCACCTCCGCGCGGTTCCTCGGCGAGGCGGCCACCCGCGCCGGCTGCAAGGTGCTGGTGGGCGAGGTCCACGGCATGGCCCAGCGGGGCGGCATCGTGGAGTCGTCGGTGCGCATCGGCGAGGTGTACGGCCCGATCATCGACGACGGCGGGGCCGAGGTGCTGCTCGGCTTCGAGCCGGTGGAGACCCTGCGCGCGCTGAACAAGGCGACCCCGGCCACCCTCATCGTCACCAACACCTACCCCATCGTGCCGGCCACCGTCTCCATGGCGGGGGAGCGCTACCCCGATCCCGAGGAGGCGATCACCTACCTGCGCCGGTTCGCGCGGCGCGTGCTGGCGCTGGACGCCACGGCCGAGGCGGCGGAGGCGGGCAGCCCGCTGGCCCAGGGCACGGTGCTCCTCGGCGTGCTGGCCGGCGCGGGCGCCCTGCCCTTCCCCGGCGACATCCTGCGCCAGGCGATCCTGGAGGGGGTGCCGGAGCGGGTGCGCGAGATCAACGACCGGGCCTTCGAGCGGGGCCTGACCTTCGCCCGCGACAACGCCAGCATCATCGGCGACCTGCCGGGGAGCTGAGAGACCATGCGCGAGATCTTCCGACTGGCCCGACAGGAGGGGCGCCAGGTGCTGCTGGAGCACGAGGTCTACGCTGCCCTGGACAGCCTCGGCATGCCCACGCCGCGGTACCGGTTCCTGCCGCTGGAGCAGGCCCGCGCCGGGGAGCTGGGGGACGCCGCCGGCTTGCCCGACGCCGCCTATCTGAAGCTGGTCTCGACGGCCATCCTGCACAAGTCCGACGTGGGCGGCGTGGTGCGCCTGCGCCAGACCAGCGGGCCCGCGGTGCGCGAGGCGGTCTCCATGATGGAGGCCGCGGCGGGGCCCGAGCGCTGGGCCACGGTGCAGGGCGTGCTGTTGTGCGAGGCGATCCAGGGCAAGGGGGGACTCGGCGGTGAGCTGCTGCTCGGCATGGTGCGCAGCCCGGACTTCGGGCCGGTGGTCACCGCCGGCTTCGGCGGTACCGGCGTGGAGGCCCTGGCCGCTGCCACGCGCCACGGCCAGAGCACGGTGCTGTTCAAGCCCGGCTTCACCTCGGCGCGGCAGCTCAACGAGCGCCTGGACGGGGCGCTCTTCTTCAGCTGGGCCACCGGCGGGGTGCGCGGCGTGGACGGCCTGTGTGCGCCGGCCTCCCTGCGCGAGCAGCTCCACAGCTGGGCCGACGCGGTGATGGCCCTGGACGAGGCCGCTGCGGCCGAGGGCGTCGCCCTGGCCGAGCTGGAGCTCAACCCGCTGCTGGTGGGTCAGGACGGCAAGCTGGTGCCGGTGGACGCGCTGGCGCGGCTCGCCCCCCCGGCCCCTGCGCCGCCCGCCTTCCCGCGAGAGAGCCTGGCCAGGGCCCTGCGCCCCGGGTCCGTGGCGCTGATGGGCGTATCCCGCACCATGAACGTGGGGCGCATCATCCTGCGCTGTATCCTCGAGGGCGGCTACGACCCGGAGCAGATCACCGTGGTGCGCCCGGACGCACAGGAGATCGACGACGTGCGCTGCGTGCCGGCGCTGCAGGACCTGCCCGGCGGGAGCGTGGACCTGCTGGTGCTCGCGGTGGCCGCGCCTGCCGTCCCCGATGTGCTGCGGCAGGTGCTCGAGCTGCGCTGCGCGCGCGGGGTCCTGCTCATCCCGGGCGGCATGGGCGAGACCGAGGCGGGCAAGGGCATCCAGCAGGAGGTCAACGCGCTGCTGGCCAGCCATGACGGCCCGGAGCGCCCGTGCCTCATCGGCAACAACAGCCTCGGGTTCATCACCCGGGAGCGGCGCTTCGACTCCCTGTTCATTCCCCGCACCAAGCTCCCCCGGCCGACGAGCGGGAGCGTGGGGGACAACGTCGCCCTGTTGAGCCAGAGCGGCGCGTTCATGATCACCCGCGCCAGCAAGCTGGACTGGCTCTCGCCCGCGTACCAGCTCTCCATCGGCAACCAGGTGGACGCGCGCATCTCCCACTTCGTGGAGGCGCTGCTGGAGGAGCCGCACATCACCACCCTGGCGCTGTACATCGAGGGCTTCAAGCCGGGCGACGGCGAGCGGCTGTTGGAGCTTACCCGCCGCGCGGTGGACGGGGGCAGAGACATGGTGGTCTACCGCGCCGGGCGGAGCGCCCTGGGCCGCGGGGCCACCATGGGGCACACCGCCTCCATCGCGGGGGACTACCGCGTCTTTTCGCGGCTGATGACCGACGCCGGCGCCCTGGTGGCCGACAGCTTCGACGACTTCGCCGACCTGCTCACCCTGTCCGCCACCCTGCGCGGCAAGCGCTTCACCGGCCGTCGGGTGGCGCTGATGAGCAACGCCGGCTTCGAGTCAGTGGGCATGGCGGACAACCACGGCGCCCTGCTCCCCGCCAGGCTCTCCGCTGCGACCCGCGCCCGGGCGGCCACCGCCCTCAAGGGGGCCGGCATCGCCCACCTGGTGAACATCGACAACCCACTGGACATCACCCCCATGGCCGGGGATGCCCTGTACGAGGAGCTGGCGCGGGCGCTGCTGGAGGACCCGGACGTGGACGCGGCCCTGGTGGGCATGGTGCCGCTGACGCCCATGATCCAGAGCCTGCCCGCCGGGGTCTCGGACCGGGACAGGTTCGACGCCGAGCAGGGGTACGCCCGGCGGTTCATCTCGCTGTTTCACGAGTCGGACAAGCCGCTGGTCACCGTGCTGGACGGCGGCTCGATCTACGATCCCCTGGCGCGGCTGATGCAGGACGCCGGGGTGCCGGTGTTCCGCGGCGGCGACCGCGCGGCCAGGGCGCTGGAGCGGTACCTCGCGGCGCGCACCTGAGCCGGGATGCACAGCCGCCGGGCTCCCGGCGATGATCCCGGGTGATGCTCTCCAATTCCGTCGTCCGAGGCGGGCTGGCGCTGAAGACTGACTGAACGGCGCGTCCTGCTTCTGGCGTCCGGGTCCGGCTCCTGATATATCCTTGCTCATGTTCCTGCTCGATCCCGGATTCTGGGCTGCCCTGTTCTCGGTGACCCTGGTGCAGATCGCCCTGGGCGCTGACAACCTGATCATCATCACCATCCTGGCCAGCAAGCTGCCTGCCGAAAAGCAGGACAAGGCTGTGCGCTGGGGGCTGATCCTGGCCATGCTGTTTCGCATCATCTTGCTGGCCGCGGTGAGCTGGATCCTGCGCTACGCGTCCAAGCCGTTCTTCGACTTCGACTCCTCCCTGGCCGGGATCGGGTTCGAGGGTTCGCTGAGCGGCAAGGCGGTGGTGCTCTTCGGCGGCGGGCTGTTCCTCATCTGGTCCGGCGTCAAGGAGCTGCGCCACAAGATCAAGGGCGTGTCCCATGAGGTGAAGGAGGCCACCACCTTCGGCCAGGTGCTCGGCACCATCGTCGGCCTGAACCTGCTGTTCAGCGTGGACTCCATCCTCACGGTGGTGGGCATGACCGACCGCTTCCCGGTGATGGCCGCGTCGGTGATCATCTCGGTGGCGCTGATGCTGATCTTCGCCTCGCCCATCGCGGACTTCATGCGCAAGAACCCGGACTTCGAGATCCTCGGTCTGTTCGTGCTGCTGCTCATCGGGTTCGTGCTGTTCCTCGAGGGCGGCCACGTGGCCCAGATGAAGATCAACGGCAGCGACTTCCCCTACATCCCCCAGTGGATCACCATCTTCATCCTGCTGCTGATGTTCTCGGTGGACCTGTACCAGAACTGGTGGGAGCGCAAGCAGGAGAAGGACCCCATCGAACTGCACCGCCGCAAGAAGTAAGACCTTCCCCGTTTTAGAGTCCGTGGGGGAGGTGGGGGCCGACCAGCGCAGGCTCTGACCTGGCGGCCATGAGCTCGTCCAGGTGCATGCCGTTGGCCTCCACCTCGCGCCGGATCAGCGCCCGGGCCAGCTCCTCGCGCTCGCGACGGTAGGCCTTGGCCTTCTCCAGGGGCAACCCGAAGCGCCGCACCACGGGCAGGTTCCGCAGCGGCGAAGTCAGCACGAAGATCGGCCCCTGGGCATAGCAGAGCGGCTGGTTCGTGATCTGCTCCGACACCTGGGGCAGCAGGCCGATGCGCTGCAGCGCGGTCAGGGTGCGCACCTCTTCGTTGAGCCCCTGCTTCGCCAACATCTCCCGTCGCGCGGGCCGCTCGCCGGCGTGGTAGACCGGGTGCACGAACTCGATCTTGTACTCGGCCATGAACTGGTCGGCGAGGGCGATGTACTCGGGTTCGAGCAAGAAGATGATCGGCTGGGCGCAGTTCAGCCCGTCTGCCACGTGGGAGATGCCCCGCTCCAGGCAGTACAGGATGGTGCGGATCTCCATCCCGAACCGACAGCACAGATCGAAGATCAACGGCGACCCCACGCGGTCGAGGTCGCCGCGGTAGTCCGGGAGGATCCCGTCGAGGATGTCGCGCATGGCCATGGTATTGCACACCACCCGGTCAGCGCCGTACAGCTCCCGTAGACGCTCCACGCGCGGGTGAGCCGAGTGGACCCGCAGGCAGTAGCCGTTGCAGTAGATGTTCAGGTGGACCCGCTCGAACCGCTCCAGCAGCATGGTGACCGCCAGGGTGGTATCCAGGCCGCCCGAGAAGCTCACCGCCACCTCTCCGGAAGGTCCGTCCGGGGAGCGCGTCATCGGCCGGCCCGCTTGCGGAACTGAACCAGCAACGGAAACACGATCCGCCGCAGGCCGCGGTAGATCAACTCCTCCAGGAGCTCTGCTGTTCTCCTCGAAATCATGGTCCTCCGATCCTCGGTTAATACTATCCGCTCACGGGACCGAAGCAACCGCGGCTGCCCTCTACCTGCAAAGGTCCTTCTTGGAGTTGTGGGTCCAGATGGCAAGGTCATGGCCCAGCCCTTCGATCTCGAGCTTGCGTTCCAGGCGCCATCCCTTCTCTTTGGGCTTTTTCAGCGGCACATCAGGCTTCTTCCCGCGGCCGGCCATGGTGATGGCGATGGCCACGGCCGTGGGGTTGATGTTGTCGCAGAACGGATGAATGCTGCACCGCGGGTAGCCCTCTTCCAGGAACGCGTAGTCGCACCGGTACTGCAGCCACCCCCCGTCGTAGGGCTCGGAGATGAAGGGGTACGCGCTCTCTGGCAGGCACATGGACGTGAGGTTGCAGCGGCGGATCTTGGCCCAGACCCGCTCGCGCAACGCCTCGTCATGCTTGTCCTGGTAGCGCTTGTGGGTCCAGCAGACATCGTTCATGGCCAGGCCGAGGCCGTAGGGCGGGTTCATCTTCCTGCTGTCTTCGTGGGTCCAGTCCTCCGGCGTGGCCATGTAGGGGACGCCGAGGTCGAAGTGAAAGTCGAGGCCCACGAGCAGCGCGGCGACGATGAACACGCCGGCCACGGCGCCTCGAATCCGTCGTCCGAGGGTGGCCCAGCCCAGCACGGCCACCATGGTGAAGGCCGGCGCAGCGGTGAGCGCGAACCGCTCGTGCAGCGCAGGCACCTTGAGGGTGAGGAAGGTCCAGTGGCTGATCACCACCCCCACGGCGAGCACCCACCCCCGTCGGCTCCGCACCAGCCAGGGCAGCATCAGCGCCACGAGTAAGAACGACAGCAGCGGCGAATGGATGGCGAAGAATGTTCCCTGCGGGTGGAAGAAGAGGCGCCGCTCCAGCGGCACGCCGTGGTCAGGGACGGTCAGGACCTTGGCGACGAAGTTTCGCTCGCGAAAATCTTCCGGGTACGAGATCCCCTCGGTGTTGTAATAGATCTCCTCCATGGAGAGCCGCAGCGACGTCGGCTCTCCGGCGGCCTTGAGGTACAGGCCGCTGGCCGCCAGGGCCACCACCAGCGCCACCGCGAACGCGAACACCCTGCGGCCAGGCCGGTAGATGCGGAACCGGCAGGGCGCCAGCACGGCGCAGCCAGCGAAGGCCATGCCGAACGGCATGGCGGTCCACTTGGTCATGTTGGCCAGGGCGAACAGCAGCCCTGCCAGCGCGCCCCCCGCCAGGGGCCGTCGGTCCCATGTTGCCAGCGCGATCCACGCGGCCACCCATATGAGCGCGCTCATGGGCAGGTCGTAGTAGTACCGCGTGGCCACGGCGTGGCCGGCGGGCAGCAGCATGGTGGCGGCGAAGCCCGCCAGCGCAGCCTTGCGGCTGCCCGATAAAGCGCCGACGCACCCCCCGACGCCAGCGGCCAGGAGCATCAGCCAGAGCAGCCCCGTCCAGAGCACATCCTGGACCCGGTGACCCACCAGCCCGCCCAGGACCAGGGTCACCAGGTGCAGCAGCGCGGGGTAGCCGCTGCTGTCTGCCATGTTGAGCACCTCCAGCGGGTCCGAGGTGCCGTACGTGCGCCACGCGGCCAGGGTCATCAGACGCACGCCATGCTCGATGTACGGCGCGTTGCCCCCGTGACCCTGGATGATCTGGTCGTCGATGCGCCCGAGCACCATGGCGCACACCGATGCCGTCACGGCGAACGCCAGGATGTAATCGACTGCACGTACTCTGTGCGGCTTGGGGTCCATGAACCACGCGAACTCAGATGGACAAGTCTACTCTTGAAGAGGCCATGGAGTATAGCTGCCGATGCCGAGGATGGGGCCGGAGCGCCCGGCGTGGCTTTCCCCGCCTCCTCCGCTGACGAGGTGCCGGGCACCATCGGCCGTGATGATGGCCACTCGGCCGGAAATCGCGGTATACTTGTAAGGTGATTCCCGAGCGATTCCCTGCGCAGGAACCTGCCCCCCGGATCATGTTTTGTGTGGAGGTGAGTGCCATGAAATCAGAGTGATGGCCAACAACGGATCACCTCAGGAAGATACCTCGGGCCAGGTCCCGGGCGCTGCTGACCGCCAGCCCGCGGAGCGCGCCAGGCGGCGCTTGCGTACCGCTCTGGTCCTGGCAACTCAGGGCATCACCGCGCTGGCAGCGGCGGCCGCGGTCTTCGGCCCGACCGGCGAGGACGCTCCTCCCCTCGTCCCCCCGGACACAGCGTCGTACGACACCGCGGCAGCTCCCACGCCCCCTGCCATCACAAAGGAGCAAGCCTCCTCTGACCTTGACAGAAAAAAGGCCTCCGCGACCAAGGACCCCAAATACCGCCAGCCCCGGCGCGCGCTGGCCGCCGCCTACACCGTGCTCGCCACCATCGCGCACAAGCGCCACGCCGAGCTCCTCGGTAAAGATCCTGCCGGCCACCGCCTGGACGAGGAGACGCGCGAGGCGGCCCGGCGCAGCCTGAAGGCGGCGCGACTGGCCAGCGCGATGGCGCTTGAGATCACCCGGGCGCTCGCGGCGGCCGAGCCCACCAACGCTGCCCACAAGCGCGACCTCGCCGCCGCGTTCCGCCATGTCGGGGAGCTGGCCGCGGAACAGGAAGACCTGAATGCAGCGGCGAGGGCATTTTCCCGCGCGCGAAAGCTCTTCGAGGCGCTGGCGTCTGCCGACCCAACCAACGCCGCCATCAAGCGAACGCTCGTCGACCTGTTCGAGAAGATCGCCGCGGTGTCCGCCGCCCGGGCTGATCTCGGCGCGGAGCAGCGCGCGCTCGGACGGGTTATCCGACTCAGCCGATCCCTGGCGGCCTCCTACCCGGAGAACGCCGCCCAGCAGTTCGTCCTCGCACAGGCTTACTTCAACCGGGGCAACATATCCATGGCCCGGAAGGACAAGGACAAGGCTCGAAAGGATTTTCTCAAAGCGGTGGATGTACTGACGCCAGTCGTGGCCGCCGACCGCACCGCCGCCAACAGATCGGGCGAACTCCATGCCGTGCTCCTCTCCTCCATCCACCGCATGCTTGGCCAGATCGCCGAGACGTCCCACCAGAAGCAGGCGGCCCACAAGGGGCTCCTGGACTCGCACAAAGTCCTCGAGTCCCTCGTCTCGGCCGCCCCCACCAACAGCAACTACATCGGCAACCTGTCCAACTCGTCCGACACCCTGGGAAAGATGGCCATGGCCAGGGGCGACCTGAAGACAGCGAAGGAGGCGTTCCTGCGCTCGTACCAGCTCACCGCGTCACTTGTGGCCGCAGATACCACCTGCTCCACGTACAACCGCATGCTCCTGAACAGCAACGTCCAACTGATTCGCCTGGCCCTCAAGCAGGAGGATACGGCCACCTTGCGCAAGCACCTGCGCCAGGCCCGCGACCTGGTCAAGGCCCTGGACACCATGGGCCTGGTTCCACAACCGCCCCTCAAGAGACAGCGCCAGGAAGTGCTCCGGCTGGCCAAAAAGCACCTGCCCTGAGCCACCCCACCGCGCAGGCGGCGGCGTGATCTCTGCCCCGACGCGCAGACCATGCCGCGAGGGTGTTGTCCAGGCCCGCAGGTCGAGGATTCTTGCGCATGATCGGTGGATACGAGCTATCCTGAGCGGCGGTCCAGGTTGTTTTCTCTCAGCAATACTTCGGGAGTCGAGTTGGAGCACCAGTACAGAATGTGCCCTGCCAGGTCCCTGAGGTTCGGTGCGCTCGCGGCCCCCATCGCGATTGTCGCGCTCTCCCTGCTCGCCAACGCGAACGAGGTGCTGGGCACAATCGGCATTGAGGCGCTCCAGTGGATAGAGGGCGATCACCTCGGCTACCCCGGCCGGGTGCTCCAGCGTCAGTTGTTTTCCATCATCCTGCCCAGCCTCGCCGGGAGCAAGCTGTTCCCCTACCTGCTGCCCATCATCGCGCTCCACCTGCTCAACGGCGTCCTGCTCTACTATTTCTTCTTCTCGCTGTTCGCCCCACGCATCGGATCGGCCCGCGCGCGATTCGGCGGGCTCGCGGCAGGCCTGATCTTCTCCATCTCGGACATCGCAGCCACCCTCCTGGGGTTTCCCTGCGCCGTCTCCCACGCCATGGTCACCTTCTTCGCCCTGGTGATGCTGGTCTTCACCAACAGGTACCTGCGCCAGGGAGGCGGGCACAACTGGCTGATGGTCCTGGTCTCATTTCAGCTGGCGCTCCTCTCCAACGCGTTCGCCCTGGGCATGCCCCTCTTCTTGCTCCTTTTGGAGGGCTGCGCGTCGAGCAGGCGTCTCAGGCGAATCACCCTGACAGGCTGCGCCTCCCTCGTCGCCCGGTACGGCGCGCTGTGCTTGCTGGCGGCGAACTATATGCTCCAGTTTCCTCAGGCTTCGGACAAGTTGGCATCGAGCAACGCCCTGAGAGACTCCAGCGTCATGACCGTCGGCTGGCAATACCTCGCCGTGCTCTCCGATTCGCTCCTGGTGATGTTCAACAGGTCATATCGGTTTCGCAGCTACGACCACGGGTATTTGATGCTGCTGGGCGCCATCTTGTTGGCGGTCTCGGCCCTGGCGCTGGTTCGACTGCTCCGGGGCCGCGGGCAGGTGGGATTGAGCAGCGTCCTGTTCCTCTTCATGGTCTCCTGGTGCACCATGAGCTTCCCTGCCATCTTCCTGCTCCACGCGGTCACTGGAAGCTCGGAGCCCCTCATCAGCCGAAGCTATCACCACCTGTACTTCAGCAGCGTCGGGACCTCCCTGGTCATTGGCTACCTGTTGGCCTGGCGGCCGCCCATGAAGGCGACGGGGCATTGCCGGCAGGAGCTGGTCATGGGGCTCGGCCTGCTCAGCGTCGTAGTGCTCACCATCTGGGTCTCCGTCTCGGTCAAGCGGCCATTTCACCTGGCGAAGCGGCTCCTGTTGGAGTTGCCAGCGCATGTGGTGGAGGACGCCTGCGGAGACGACGCGAAGAATCGTCCACAGCGGCGGGCGGATCTCCCAAGAGATCATCCCGAGTACAGTCCCCTTCCTGGCATCGCGCCGCCCGAGGTGTGCTTCGTGATGGAAGGGGATAGTGGTCCGGAAGGGAATTGGAAGGGGTGTAGCCACCGCATCCAGACCTTCATGTTGCCGGAGGTGCGGCAGCGGTCACCCATAGAGCCCATCTGGCTGCAGCCCACGATCCCGCCGCACCAGCAGGAATGAGCCCGGATACCTCAGGGGTCGAGCGCCTGTTGTCCCTGGGGCCTCCGCGTGTTGGCTGGCGATCAGCGCGGAGGAGTCTGGCGGGCGTCGCCATCGGCCGGCGGGAGGAGGCTCTTGTCCCGAAGAAAATGGACGAGGTTCGACGCGTACCACTCCATCACCCCGACGGGCGGGTGCGCCATGAGGAACTCCTCGGTCCTGCCCTCGGCGCGCAGGACCAGGGCAGGCAGCCCCAGCCCCTGGTAGTGCTCCTCGAAGTGGCACTTTTTGTACATCGCGAAGACGAATGGAGCGATGAATACGACGACCTTGGTCTTCCTGGCCGCCGCCCGCAAGAACTCCCGGCTCGCCTGAACGTAGGGGGCGTGAACACATGCGATGGTGCACCTGTGGTCCAGCGGCTCCCGTCGCATGTTCCTGGTGTAGTCCTTCAGCAGCAGGGATCGCCCTAGCCGGGAGTAATTGAGCAGCCCCAGCCTGAGCCACCGGGGCAGACGGTCACCAACTCCGCGTCCGGAGTGCACCGGCGGGAGGATCTCGTCCCACAGGGTCAGATCGCGCCGGAAGTAGCTCAGCAGGTCAGGGGTGCCATGCAGGAAGAACCTCGGGGTCGGGTTGGAGGGCGCGAAGATCAGCATGTTGGGATCATATTTTTCGATGTACTTCTCGGCCACGGCGACCATCTGCGGGCTGCTGTAGCTGGACA
>CAZEFW010000168.1:0-8733 GCA_964511535.1 uncultured Myxococcales bacterium
TCCCGCGCGCCGCGCCCCCCCCCCCTCGGGGGGGGCGTTCGCCCTGGGGGGGGGCCTGGGCGATGACCGGCCTCGGCACCAGCCCCCCCACCACGCTGGCCAGCGCGCCCTCCATGCCAGCCACCACGATGACCACAGACGCCGCCATCAGCCGGTCCCGCTGGCTCAACACCCGGTGGATCCCGGCCACGCCGACATCCACCAGCCGGCCCACCCGGTTCCCCATCAGCTCGGCGGTCAGGATCGCCTCCTCGGCCACGGGCAGGTCCCCGGTCCCGGCCGTGACCACCAGCACCTCGCCCCTGCCCCGGTCCTCGAACTCCCGCTGCCTCAACACCAGCGCCCGGGCCACCGGGTGATGGTCCAGCCCCCCGGGCGCGTCCTCGTGGCCGCGCACCTCATCGGCCAGTTCGGGCTCCACCCGGGTGACCAGCACGTTGCGTCCGCCCTTGCCCAGCTCGGCGACGATGCCGGCGATCTGCGCCGCCGTCTTGCACGACCCGAGCACCACCTCGGGGAAGCCGAGGCGCAGGTCGCGGTGATGATCCACCCGCGCGTAGCCGAGGTCGGCGAAGGGCAGGTCCCGCAGCCGGGCCACCCCATCGTCCACTGACAGATCCCCGGACTCGATGCGCTGCAGCAGCGCCTTGATGGATGCCTCGTCCATGCCTCGCTCCTCTCCTTACTTCTTGAACAGCCGCACCCGCTCGATGGAGCGCGGCGTGGCCGCGATGACCTTCAGCCGCACGTCCGCCACCTCCACCTCCTCCCCGGCCCGGGGGATCCGCTCCAGCAGATCGAGGATCAGGCCGGCGATGGTCTCGTACTCCTCGTCCTCGGGAAGCTCCACCCCGCAGGTGTCGTTGATCCGCTCCACCTCGGCGCGCCCCGCCACGAGGAAGGTGCCCCCCTGCTCGGCGCGGATGGAGCGGCGCTCCCCCTGGTCGTACTCGTCGTCGATCTCCCCCACCACCTCCTCGAGGATGTCCTCAATGGTCACCACCCCGGTGGCGCCGCCGTACTCGTCCACCACCACCGCCATGCCCTGCCCCTCCCGCTTGAGCCGCACCAGGGTCTTCTCCACCGGCTGGCTCTCGGGCACGAAGATGGCCGGGCGGGACAGGTCCTGCAGCGGGTCCTCGGGCGAGGCGCGCAGCAGATCGAAGGCGTGCACAACGCCGATCATCTGGTCCACCCGGTCGCGGTACAGCGGGATGCGCGTGTGGCGCTTCTCGGTGATCTCCTGGGCCAGGTCCTCCAGGGTGGCGTCGATGGGCAGCGCGCACACATCGCTCAGGGGCACCATCACGTCCTCGGCGGTGGCCTGGCGGAAGTCGAACAGCCGCTCCACCATCTCCTCTTCCTGCTCGCTGATCTGGTCATCGCCCTCGTGGTCCGACAGGCGGATCAGCAGGCGCAGCTCCTCCCGGCTCAGGATGGCCTGGGAGCCCTTCTCCAGCCGCAGCGCCCGGATCAGCAAGTTCGACAGCCAGGTGCCCACGGCCACGAAGGGGAAGAACAGGTAGCGGAAACCCCACAGGAGGTAGATCGCCCGGGCCACGGTGCGGTCGGCGTATTTCTGGAACAGGCTCTTCGGCACGATCTCGCCGAACACCAGCACCAGCGGCGCCATCACCGCCATGGAGATCAGCTCCGCCTGGTCCGGGTACATCGGCAGCAGGCTCAGGGTGGCCACCACCGTGCTGAGCACCACGCAGATGTTGGTCCCCACCAGCGAGGTGGAGATCAGCTCCCCCGGATCATCCAGAAAGCGCATCAGCACCGCGGCGCGGCGCCCGCCCACGCGCTCGGCGGCGGCGCGCAACTTCACCTTGTCCGCCGCCACCAGGGCGATCTCCGTGCCGGAGAAGAACGCCTCCATCAGGATGCAGGCCGCGAGGATGATGATGGTGGTGGTCACCGGGGCCCCTCCTCGTCCAGCAGCCCCGGCAGGGGCGTGCCCTCGCCGAACTCGCCGGTGGGGTGCGGGACCTCCTTCTCGTCGACGATCTCGCCGAACAGCTCCTCCAGCAGGTCCTCCATGGTGACCACGCCCACCATCTTGCCGTACTCGTCCACCACCACCGCCAGGTGGGTCATGTTGCGCCGGAACTCGCGAAGCTGCTGGGCGCAGGTCACGGTGCGCGGGATGTAGTGCACCGGGTGCAGCAGGTCCTGCAGCCGCACCTTGCGCCCGGGCAGGCGATAGGCAGTGGCGATGAGGTCCTTGGCGTAGACCACCCCCTTGATGCGCTCTTTCGCCCCCTGGTACACGGGGATGCGGCTGTACTGGCTCTGCTTGACCATGGACAGCACCCGCCCCATGGGGGTGGAGGCGCTCAGGGCGAACACCTCCGCGCCGGGGGTCATCACCTCCACCACCCGGCGGTCGCCGAACTTGAAGATGTTGTGGATCAGCTCCTGCTCCCCCTCGTCGATCACCCCCTCCTCCGAGCCGGCGTCCACCATGGTCAGGAACTCCGACTCGCCCACGGCGTCATCTTCGGGCTGCTCCACCTTGCGGTCCACCAGGTAGACCACCAGGTCAGCGATCTTCTCGATGACGAACCGCAGCGGGGCCATGACCCAGGAGAGCAGCAGCAGCGGCCGCGCCGCGGCGATGGACCATTTCTGCACCAGCCGGACGGCCAGATTCTTGGCGGTGATCTCGCCCAGGAACAGGATCAGGGTCACCGAGATGCCGGTGGAGATGAAGGTCACCAGCACATCGCCCAGGTGGCCGGCGAAGCGGCTGACCGTGGACGCCATCAGCGCCGACGCGCCGATGTTGACGAACTCGTTCCCGATGAAGATGGTGGCGATGAGCCGCCGCGGGTGATCCAGCAGCGAGCGGATCAGGCCGGCCCTGGGGTGGCCGTCCTCGCCCAGCTTGATCAGCTGCACCCGCGCGAGGGAGAAGAGCGCCGTCTCCGAGCCGGAGAAGAAGCCTGACATGAGCAGCAGGGCGAAGAAGAGCAGCAGCCGGAGGATCTCGCCTTCCATGGATGGAGCTTACACCTCCGACGAGGCAAACGGGATGCGAACAACGAAAGTGGCGCCCGCGGGGTCCGCGGGCTCCACCCAGACCGTGCCCCGGTGGGCCTCGACGAAGCTCTTGACGATGGACAGCCCGAGCCCGGTGCCGCCGTGCTCCCGGGTGGGGGTGGTCTCGCCCTGGAAGAAGGAGTCGAAGATGCGCTCGCGCTCCGCCGGATCCACGCCCACGCCCGAGTCCGAGACGCGGAACAGGACCGCGCCGTCCTCGCGGTTCACGATGACCTTCACCTCGCCGTCGGTGGGCGTGAACTTGAGCGCGTTGCTCAGCAGGTTGATCAGCACCTGCTTGAGCCGGGCATGATCCCCGGAGATGGCTGGCAGGTCGCCGGGCACCTCCTGGGTCAGCTCGACGCCCTTGCGCTGGTACTGCCGCTCCATCTCGCCGACCACCTCGCTCAACAGCAGGCTCGGGTTGACCCGGGCGATGTCGAGCTCCAGGCTGCCGGCGGCGATGCGTGACATGTCGAGCAGCTCGGAGAAGAGCTCCATCAGCTGCGTGGCGTTCCCCTGCATCACGTCCAGGAAGCCGCGCTGCCCCTCGGTGAGGGCGCCGGCCAGGCCGTCCAGGAGCATCTCGCCGTAGCCCATGATGCTGGTGAGCGGCGTGCGCAGCTCGTGGCTCACCGACGCCACGAAGCCGCTCTTGAGCCGGTCCAGCTCCCGCAGCTTCTCCAGCGAGTTGGCGAGCCGTTGGTTCCGCTCCGACAGCTCGTCGTAGGCGTCCTGCACGGCGGCCAGGTGCAGCTGGGTGGTGAGCTGGCGGCTGTGTCCGGAGTCCACCATCACCTCCACCACCTCGCCGATGGCCTGCACCACCTGGGACATGCGCGGCAGCTCCACCCGGCGCATGGTGCGCAGCTCCGAGACCGCCCCCTCGAGCCAGGGGTCGTCGGCGGCGACGCCCTGGGCGCCCTGGACCGTGATGAGCGAGTCCTCCACTGCCGCGGGTTCGCGAGTGGTGAATGGCCCCACGACGATATAGCCCACGCGCCGGCCCTGGTGCTCCACCCCGAGCAGCATGTTCTCCAGCCCGCAACAGCAAGGCAGGTGCAACACCTCGCCCGGCGGCAGGTCATGCTCACCATTGAGGATGCTCTCGTAGCCCACGCAGCTGTCCCGGGCCCCCTTGCGCGGGCCGAGGTGCGTGCAGGGCGCGCCCTCCGGGATCCCATCCACGATGAGGCCGGCGTGGCAGTCGATGACCGAGACGCCTGTCCTGTGCAGGTTCGCCAGCACCTGGCACAGGCGCTGGAGTGACTCACGATCGATGATCTCGGCCAGGCCGAGCTCTGCGCATCGATCGCTGGGGGAGGGTTCCTTCAAGGGTTGACCTCGCGTCGTGCGGGGGCCGAACAGTCCATGCTACCCAGTATATCTAGCGGCCAGGCAGCCCGAGCGCAACGGTGGAGACACGAAAAGTGTGTAATCAAGGCAGAACTGGCCGCAGGGGGATCGGCACGAGCAGCAGGAAGAAGAGCACCAACATGCCCACGCACAGGGCCCTGCGCCCGCCGGTCAGCGGCGCCTCCCCCACCGGCGGGTGGTACTCGCCGCCCGAGGCGCGCTTCATCACCCGCAGCAGGATGAACCAGATGAACCAGGACAGCCCGGCGGACCAGCCCATGGCCACCGCCTTGCCCAGCTCCACCTTGAGGCTCAGCTCCCACACCGTGTACAGGCTGCCGCCCAGGGCGAGCAGCAGCAGGCCCCTGTGCAGCCAGCCCGAGGTGCGGTTGTGCCCGGGCCCGAAGTAGGCGTACGCGATGTGGCCGCCGTCGAGCTGGCCGATGGGCATCAGGTTGAGCATGGTAACCAGCAGCCCGACCCAGCCAGCCCAGGCCACCGGGTGCAGGAACACGTCCAGGCCCCCGCCCGGCAGCAGCTGGCCCTTCACCAGCAGCTTGGCCGCGTGGTACAGGACCGAGCCCCCCTCCAGGAAGCCGGCGGCCACCGGGCGCACCTCCGACAGGTGCAGCCCGAGCAGCAGCACGGGCAGCGCCACCACCAGCCCGGCCAGCGGCCCCGACGCGCCGATGTCGGCCAGGGCGTCTCGCGACTCCACGCGCCCCTCCATGCGGATCACCGCGCCCATGGTGCCCACCGGCGGCAAGGGGATCGGGATGAAGTATGGCAAGGTGGCGCGCACGCCGTGGCGCCGCGCCAGCACGAAGTGGCCCATCTCGTGGGTCAGCAGGATCCCCATGATCGACGCCGAGTAGGGCAGCCCGTCCAGCAGCAGGGGCAGGATCCGTCCCAGGTCGAGGAACGGGATGTCGCCGTGCACGTTGACCACGCCGACCCAGGTGGTGGTGAACCCGGTCAGCAGGAAGAGGCCCAGGTGGAGCGGGTAGTTGGTCCGCCGCGGCGGCGCGTCCTGGCGCGGAGAGTCCACAGAGTCTTCCCCTTACCCCTCGCTGTCGGCCTCGCGGGCGGCGACCTGGCGCTGGAACTCGGCGCGCCGCGGCTCCATGGCCGGCGTGAGCGCGCGCTCCAGCTCCTCCAGGATCCGCAGCTGCTCCGCGCCCAGCGCCACCGGCGTCTCCACATCCACCTGCACCAGCTGGTCGCCGCGGCCGCGCGTACGCCGCAGCCCCTTCTTCCGGAGGCGGAAGGTGCGCCCCGACTGGGTCCCCGGGGGGATCTTCATCTTCACCTCACCCTCCAGGGTGGGGACCACGGCGACGCCCCCGCGGGCCGCAGTGATCAGGGAGATCGGCACCTGGATCACGAGGTCGGATCCTCGCACGGTGAACAGCGGGTCTCGCTCCACCTCCACCCGCACCAGCAGGTCACCCGGGGTGCCGCCGTTGCGCCCCGGCTCCCCCTGCCCCTCCACCACGCGCACGTCGCCGCTCCGGGCGCCCCCGGGGATCCGCACCATGTACTCCCGCGGCCGATCCACGGTGCCGAGGGCGCCGCACGCCTTGCACTGCTCGGTTATCACCACCCGCTGGCCGCCGCAACGAGGGCAGCGCTGGGGCAGCGAGAGCAGGCGGCTGCGATCCCGCAGCTCCCCCTTGCCCTCGCACTCCGGGCAGGTGCGTGTGCCGCCAGGCGCCGCGCCGCTGCCGCTGCAGGCGCCGCACGACTCGGGGACCTTGAACTGGATCCGCCGGCTGACCCCGAGGGCCGCCTCCTCGAGAGAGAGCTTGATGCGCGCGTTGACGTCCCGCCCGTCCCGCTTCCGCCGCGGACGGCGGGCGCCGAGGATGTCATCCACCAGGTTGCCCACCAGCTCCCTGGGGCCCTTGCCCTCCACCCGGCGGCGGCGGTCGTACTCCGCCCGACGGTCCACGTCCGAGAGCAGGCTGAAGGCGTCGTTGCACGCCTTGAAGCGCTCGGCGGCGTCCGGGTCATCCGGGTTCTTGTCCGGGTGGTAGCGCAGGGCCTGACGCCGGTAGGCTGCCTTGATCTGCTCCTGGGTCGCCGACGGGTGGATCCCGAGCAGCTCGTAGTGGTCGATGGAGGCTATGGACCGGGTTCCTCGCCTACTCGGCGTCCTCGTCGTACTCCTCCATCTCCTCCTCCTCATCCAGCTCGGCCTCCTCCCCGGACTCCTCGTAGATCAGGGAGGTGAAGCGGTAGGAGGACTCCTTGAGGTTCTCCACGGCCAGGTTCACCTCCTCCCAGCCGCCATCGCCGGCCAGGGCCACCTTGCACTCCTTGAGGCGCTCGGCGATCTCCTCCTGCTCCTCGTCGCCCAGCAGCTCGCCGTACTCCTTGAGCGCGCCCTCGGTGGTGTACACCAGGGCCTCGCCGGTGTTGCGCAGGTCGGCCAGCTGCTTGCGCTGCAGGTCCGCCTCCTGGTGGCTCTCGGCCTCGCCGATGATCCGGTCGATCTCATCCTCGGTCAGGCCGCTGGTGGGCACGACCTTGACGCTCTGCTGCTTGCCGGTGCCGAGGTCCTTGGCGCTGACGTTGACGATGCCGTTGGCGTCGATGTCGAAGGTGACCTGGATCTGGGGTACGCCGCGCGGCGCCGGGGGCAGCCCCACCAGCTGGAAGTGGGCCAGGCTCTTGTTGTCCTCCACCATGGCGCGCTCGCCCTGGGCCACGTGCACGTTGACCAGCGGCTGGTTGTCCATGGCGGTGGTGAAGATCTCGCTCTTGCGGGTGGGGATCGTGGTGTTCTTCGGGATCAGCGGGGTGAACACGCCGCCCGCCGTCTCCACGCCCAGGCTGAGGGGCGTGACGTCGAGCAGCAGCACGTCCTCCACCTCGCCCCGGATGACGCCGCTCTGGATCGCCGCGCCGACTGCAACCACCTCGTCCGGGTCCACGCGCTTGGAGGGCGGCTTGCCGAAGTACTCCTCCACCCGCTCCTGGATCCGGGGCATGCGCGTCTGGCCGCCCACCAGGATCACCTCGTCCACGTCCTTGACGGTCATGCCGGCGTCGGCGAGGCAGGTCTTGCACGGCTCCAGGGTGCGCTCCACCAGCTCCTCGGTGAGCTCCTCGAGCTGGGCCCGGGTGAGGGTGGTGGTCAGGTGCAGCGGCTTCCCCTCGCCGCTGGCCGCGATGAACGGCAGGTTGATGTCGGTCTCCAGGGCCGAGGAGAGCTCGTGCTTCGCCTTCTCCGCCGCCTCGCGCAGGCGCTGCAGGGCCATCTTGTCGCTGCGCAGGTCGATGTCAGCGTTCTCCTCCTTGAACAGCTCGGCGAAGCGGTCGATGATCTGCGCGTCGAAGTCCTCGCCGCCGAGGAAGGTGTCGCCGTTGGTCGCCTTGACCTCGTAGACCCCCTCCTTGAGCTGGAGGATCGAGATATCGAAGGTGCCCCCGCCCAGGTCGTACACCGCCACGCGCTCCACCTCTTCATCACCGGTCTCGAGCCCGTAGGCCAGGGCCGCGGCTGTGGGCTCGTTGATGATCCTGAGCACGTTGAGGCCGGCGATTCGCCCGGCGTCCTTGGTGGCCTGGCGCTGGGCGTCGTCGAAGTAGGCGGGGACCGTGATCACCGCGTCCTCCACGTCCTCGCCCAGGTACTCCTCTGCGATCTCCCGCATCTTGCTCAGCACGATGGCGGACAGCTCCTGCGGTGAGTAGTCCTTGCCGCGCACGCGCACCCGTACGTCCTGGTTGTCTGCCGCCACGATGGAGTAGGTGCAGGTCTCCCGCATCCGCTCCACCTCCTCGTCCTCGGATTTGCGGCCGATGAGGCGCTTGACCGCGTAGACGGTGCTCTCGGGGTTGGTCACGGCCTGACGCTTGGCGATCTGGCCCACCAGGCGGTCGCCGCCCTCGGTGAACGCCACGATGGAAGGCGTGGTCCGGCTCCCCTCGCTGTTGGGGATAACCACCGGCTCAGCGCCTTCCAGCACGGCCACGCAGGAGTTTGTGGTTCCGAGGTCGATTCCGATTGCCCTGCTCATGTGCGCTTCCTCGTTCCTTCTCGTTTACGCCCCTGGCCCAGCCAGGGGGTGTCGGGGCGGCTGCGCCCCTTGAAAGACCCGGGCCTGGCTAACCTTCCTCCGGCGCCCTCGCCCCCGGGTCCTGATCGTCGTCGTCCGCGGGCGGCGCGCCAATGGGCGCGGGCTTCGCGGCCTCTTCTTCGTCCTCCACCACCACCTCGTCCTCTTCCAGGTCCACCGCGTCCGGGATCCCCTCCACCAGCACCTCGTCCTCCTCTGGCTCCGCCGCGACGACCTCCTCCTCCTGCTCTGGCTCCTGCTCTGGCTC
>CAZEFW010000168.1:8833-21212 GCA_964511535.1 uncultured Myxococcales bacterium
CTCCTGCTCTGGCTCCTGCTCTGGCTCTGGCTCCGGCTCCGGCTCTGGCCCCTTGGAGACCACGACCATGGCGGCTCGCACCAGCTTGTCTCCCCGCATGTACCCCTTGCGCATGTCGAAGGTGATGGTGCCCATCTCGTGGTCCGAATGGAGCTGCTGGATCGCCTCGTGACGCTCCGGGTTGAACATCTCGCCCACGGACTCGAATTGCTTGATGTTGTACCGCTCCAGGGTCCCGAGCAACTGCTTGTAGACCATGTCCACGCCATCGCGCAGCGCGGCCGCCTCCCCCTCCACGTCCTTCACATGCTCCAAGGCGCGCTCCATGTTGTCCGCGACGCCGAGGAAATCCAGCACCACCCGCTCCTCGCCCTGCCTCACCCGATCGCGCATATCGCGGCGGGCGCGCTTCTTGTAATTCTCGAACTCGGCGGCGGTGCGCAGGAGCCGATCCTTGAGCCTGGCGTTGTCCTCCACCAGCCCGGCCATCACGGTGCTCAGGGACGATGTGGGGCGCGCTGGCGGTGCGTCCTCTGCGGGCGCGCTCTCCTCTGCCTGCTGGTCGTCCGGCTCCGTGGCTCCCTCCTCGGCCTGCTCGGGCTCCTCGGTCCCGGCCTCAACGCGGGGCTCCTCTCCGGTGTCGCTGGTGGGCATCTCGAGTCGTATTCCTCCTCAACGTTAAGCGATATTATTAGTGCTTCGGGAGTCTTAGGTAAAGCGAATCACGAAGAAAACTGCCCGCTGGAACCACCGAGATGCTGGCCGCGCGATCCTCAGCCCCGGGCCAGGAACTCTGTGAGCAGATCGGCGGTGAAATCCACCAGCGGCACCACCAACGGGTAGTCCATGTTGGTGGGCCCCAGCACGCCCAGCGTACCCAGGGTGGTGCCCCCGCCGTACGGGGACGCCACCAGGGAGTAGCCCGCCATCTCCACGCCGGTCTCCGAGCCGATGAACACCTTCACCCGGTCCGCCTCGATGGTCTGATCCAGCAGGCGCAGCACCAGCTTCTTCTCCTCCACCGCGCGCCGGACCGCGTCCAGCTGCTCCGGCTCCGGGGCGATGGCCTGGCCCAACAGGCGGGGGTGCCCCTCGACCAGCACTCGCTCTTCGCCAGGGGCTGGCGCCTCTTGCAGGACGCCCGCCGCCAGCTGCAGCGCCTTCTCTGCCAGGGCGTCGTAGCGGATCTGGTCCTCCTCCAGCGCGTCCGTCACGTGGCGTCGAAGATCCCCGAGTTCCACCCCCTGGCACAGCTCGTTGAGGTAGCGGTGGGCCCCCTCCAGCTCGCTATCCGAAAACTCCAGGTCGGTCTCGATCATCCGGTTCTGCACCATGCCCGACTCGGTGACCAGCACCCCGAGCATGCGGCCCGGCTGCAGCGGCACGAACTGGATCCTCCGCAGCCGCGCCAGCTCTGCCCGGGGGACCAGCACCAGGGCGCACTGCCGTGAGATCTCCGACAGCAGGCGAGTCACCTCCCGCAGCATCTCCTGCAGCTCGACGTTGGACAGCTTGTAGCGCGTCATGAGCCGCAGGCGGGTCTCGTCCGTCACGTCTCGCACGTTCATCAGCTGGTCCACGTACATCCGCAGGCCCTGGTCAGTGGGCACCCGCCCCGCCGAGGTGTGGGGCTGCTGGAGCAGGCCGCGCTCGGTGAGGCGGGACATGATGTTGCGCACCGCCGAGGGGCTCATGGCGAGCCCCTGGCTCCGCACCACGCGCCCCGAGGCCACCGGATCGCCCGAGGTGATGAACTCCTGGATCACCGCTGCGAGCACGTCCCGGTCTTTCTGTCCCATGCTCATGGCTCAATTCTTGGTTGAGGGCAGCGGGGTGTCAACCGGCGGGAGGCGGCAGGTCTCAACCGGACATGGTGAGCTTGACCGCCAGCTCGTCGGCGAGCCAGATGCCTGCGGCGGTGGGGGCGATGCTTCGCTCGCCCACGGTCAGCAGGCCGGCGTGACTCAGGGGGCCGAGGCCGCTGGCGTAGCGCTGGGCAGGGTCATCGCCGAAGCGACGGGCGAAGGCGGCGCGCTGGACGCCGTCGGTGGTCCGCAGGCCGAGGAACAGCGCCTCGAACCGGCTGTCCTCCGTGGACACCTGCTCCCAGCGCTCGCAGGCGCCGCCGAGATAGCGGCGGGTCTCCGGGTTCACGCCCCGGCGGGTGGCGGGGCCAGTGGGCAACGCCGAGTGGGCGTGGGCGCCGAGGCCCAGGTAAGGGGCGCCGCGCCAGTAGAGCGCGTTGTGGAGCGAGCGCCGGGAGGCCGGGGCGAAGTTTGAGACCTCGTACTGCTCCAGGCCCTGGCTCGCGAGCAGCTCGCGGCCAGCCTGCAGCATCTCCACCTGGAGATCCGGCTCCACCTCGCGCCATCCCAGGCGCCGGTACAGCGGGCTCTGCTCGGAGAGGGTCAGGGCGTAGGCCGACACATGGTCCGGCCCCAGCTCCATCAACCGCTCCAGCTGCGCCAGGTGGTCGGCCACTTGCTGCCCCGGCAGCCCGAGGATGATGTCGCAGCTGATGTTGTTGAAGCCGGCCCGGCGCGCCAGGTCCACCGCGGCCCGGGCCTGGGCGGCCGAGTGGCGGCGCTGCAGCCGGCGCAGGGTGGCGTCGTCCATGGCCTGTACCCCGACGCTGAGGCGGTTGACGCCGGCGGCCAGCAGCCGGCCGAGTCGCGCCCGGGTAACATCGCCGGGGTTCACCTCCACCGTCACCTCCGGGCCCTCCGGTGTGAGCTCGAAGGCGGCCAGCGCCGCGCTGACGACGCGGGCCAGGCCATGGGGATCCCAGAGGGACGGCGTACCCCCGCCCACATAGATGGAGGCCAGCGCCAGGCCCTCGTACTGCGCGGCGCGCCGGGACAGCTCCGCCAGCACAGCCTCGGTGTACCGCCGCTGCGGAACCCGGGCGCAAGCCTCGGTGGGGAAGTCGCAGTAGCCGCAGCGGGTGCGGCAGAAAGGGAAATGGATGTAGACGCCGAAGGTGGGTTTCAGGGAGGAGGTCATGGGTCCAGGAGAGAGAAGAAAACAAAAAACAAAAAATTAAGGAACAAAAAATGCCAAATGCAGACCAGCACCCGAGCGCGTATACATCAAGCTATCCGCCCTAATGTACTGATCATTTTTAATTTCTTGTTTCTTGTTCCTTGTTTTTTGTTCCTCGGTGTCTGCTATAAACGCCTCCATGCGCCCGCCCGCCGACATGATCTACCTCGACAACGCGGCCACCACGCCCGCGCACCCGGAGGTTGTGGCGGAGGTCAGCCGGGTGCTTTCAACAGTCCACGGCAACCCCTCCTCCCGGCACGCCATGGGGCTGGAGGCGGAGCGGCTGATCCGACGGGCGCGGGAGGTGCTGGCCGCTGCCCTCGGGGCGACCCCGGACGGGATCACTTTCTGCAGCGGCGGCACCGAGGCCAACGCCCTGGGCCTTCTCGGCGCGGCGCGGGCGGGCGGCGGCGGCGGCCATGTGCTGGTCTCCGCCATTGAGCACCCGTCGGTGCTCGGCTGCGCCGACCAGCTCACCCGGGCTGGGATCGCGGTGGAGCGGATCCCCGTGCAGCCCGGCGGGTGGGTGGATCCGGAGCGGGCCGCGGCAATGGCGCGGCCTGACACCCGGGTGCTGGCGCTGATGCTGGTGAACAACGAGACTGGCGTGATCCAGCCCGCGGCCGACGTGATCCGGGCGGTCAAGGCGGTGACGCCGCGGTGCGTGGCGCTGGTGGACTGCGTGCAGGCATTCACCACCCTGCCCGTCTCCCTCGCCGACCTCGGCGCGGATCTGATCACCGCCTCATCCCACAAGATCCAGGGCCCCAAGGGGGTCGGCTGCCTGGCGAGCGCGCCCGGGGTGAAGTTGGCGCCGGTCTGGGGCGGCGGGGACCAGGAGCAGGGCCGCCGCCCTGGCACGGAGAATGTCGCCGGCATCGCCGGGTTCGCCCGGGCGGTGGAGCTTGCGAGCCCCGACGGGGACGCGCAAGCGGCGCTGCTGCGCGTGCTGGAGCGCGCCGCGCTGGAGCACCTGCCAGGCGCGCGGGTGGTGGGCGAGGGAGGTCGGCGGGCGCCGCACATCCTGAGCGTGACCGTACCCTCCCTCCCGTCAGAGGTGTTGGTGAACATGCTGGAGGAGCGCGGCGTGTGCGTGTCCAGCGGCGCCGCCTGTCACAGCAGGCGCTCCCTCGCCAGCCACGTGATGAAGGCCATGGGGATCCCCGGCAAGCATGGCGTCCTGCGCTTCTCTCTCTCCCACGCCACCACCCCGGAGGACGTCGACGGGGCCGCCGCGGCGCTGGGAGCTCTCGGCCTCACCGGAGCGAAACGATGATTGTCCTGCGATATGGCGAGCTGTTCCTCAAGGGCGCCAACCGGCCCCGCTTCGAGTCGCTGCTGCGGCGAAACGTCGAGCGCGCTCTGGGCGCGCTGTCCGGGCACACCCTCGCCCGGGCCCAGGGACGCCTCTTCGTGACCATGGCGGATGCCTCCGAAGAGGAGGCGGCAGCCAGCTGCCTGGCCCGGGTGTTCGGCCTCGCCTCGCTGAGCCGCGCGGTCTCCGTGGAGCCTGACCTGGAGCAGATCGGCGCCGCAGCGCTGGCGCAGGTGGAGGCCCACGTGGAGCGGCACGGGCGCCCCGCCTCGTTCAAGGTCAAGGCGCGCCGCTCTGACAAGCAGTTCCCCGTGGGCTCGCCCGAGATCGGGCGGCAGGTGGGCGAGGTGATCTTCGAGGCCACCGAGCTGCCCGTGGATCTCAAGAACCCCGGTCTGGAGGTGGGGGTCGAGGTGGGCGTCCGCAGCACCTTCATCTTCACCGGCAGCATCCCCGGCGCGGGGGGATTGCCGGTGGGCGCGTCGGGGCGGGTGGCGCTCCTGCTCTCGGGCGGGCTCGACTCCCCCGTGGCGGGCTACCTGATGCAGAAGCGCGGCTGCCCGGTGGAGGCGGTCTACTTCCACTCCCCGCCCTACACGGGCGAGCGCGCCCTGGACAAGGTGCAGCAGCTCGCCGCACGCATGGCCACCACCCAGGGTGAGCCCTTGCGGCTTCATGTGGTCAAGTTCACGGCGATTCAGGAGGCGGTGCGCGACGGCGCACCGGCGGAGCTGGCCGTGGTGCTCTACCGTCGGTCGATGCTGCGCATCGCTTCACGGCTGGCGCTGAGCAGCGGCGCGCTGGCCCTGGCCACGGGCGAGAACCTGGGCCAGGTGGCCAGCCAGACGCTGGAGAACATGGCGTGCATCCAGGCGGTGTGCGACATACCGGTGCTGCGTCCCCTGCTGGCCTTCGACAAGGCCGAGACCATCGCCCTGGCGCGCAAGATCGGCACCTATGAGCTGTCGATCCTGCCCTACGACGACTGCTGCTCCCTGTTCGTGCCCAAGCACCCTGCGACGAAGGCGCGCCAGAAGACGCTGCTCAAGGTGGAGCCGCGGCTGGCCCTGGAGCCGCTGGAGGACGCGGCGGTGGAGGGGGTTGAGGTGGTGGGGTACTGATGCGCGCTGCGCGCGCGAATGCCAGAGTGCCAGAACGCCGGAATGCCAGAATGCCAGAACGATGAAACGACGAAATGACAGAACGACGAAATGACAGAATGGGCGGCTGAAGCTGAAGCTGTAGCTGAAGCTGGGGCTGTAGCTGAAGCTGGGGCTGGGGCTGTAGCTGAAGCTGGGGCTGTAGCTGAAGCTGGGGCTGAAGCTGGGGCTGATGCTGAAGCTGAGGCTGCCCCGGGCTTCTAGCTGCCGCGGAAGATGATGGGGAAGGCCACGGTCTGCTCGCCCACGGCGGGGAAGGGCCAGCGGTTTACCACGCGGGAGAGGCATACCTTCAGCTCGCGGCTGTCCACGTTGGTCACCCTGACCCGCTTGACCATGCCGCTGTCGCCGATGGTGACCTGCACCTCTGCCTTCACCTCCACCAGCGAGTTGTCCCGCTTGAGCGCGCGCTCGTAGCAGGCCTTGAGCGCCTTCTTGTAGCGCCGCTGGAGGTTGCCGATCTCGGCGGCGCTGATGCGCCTGCTCGGCCCGCGCTTCTTCTTGCGCGCCGAGGGGATGGCGGACGGAAGCTCGGCAGGCCCCTTGGCAGCCGCGCCGGAGGCGCCTCCGTAGAGGCGCTTGAGCCGCTTCTGCTCCTCGGTGAGCGCCGGCTCCTTGGGTTTCACCGGGGCCACCTTGGCCACCGCCTTCTTGACCGTGCGTTCCTTGGTCTGTGATCGCTCCACCTCCTCGGCGGGGAACTCGATCACCACCTCGTCCTGCTCCTCTTCGTTCACCGCCGCCACGCGAGTGGGCGGGGCCACCTGCTTCGGCTTCACCTGGGCCACCGCGACCGGGTTCCGCTCCACCGTCTTGGGGCCGTCGATGAAGATGAAGTAGATCACCATCACCACGCCGGTGATGGCGGCGATGATGCCGCCCGCCGCGGCGAGCTTCATCACCATGGGCGTGGGCGGCGCGGCAACGGGTGCGGGCGCCGCGGCTGCCCCGGCGCCGCCGAGCAAGGCGATGGCCGCCACCTTGCTGTCTTCCTTCGGCTCCTCCGCTGCCGGCGGCGGGATTATGGCCGCCACCTTGCTGTCTTCCTTCGGCTCCTCGGCCGGGGTGGGCGCGGGCTTCGGCATCGGCTCGCCGTAGGGCGTCAACTCCATGTTGACGTCCATGGAGGGCAGCGGCGTGCCGGCCGCGGGCTCCATGGCCTCGGCGGCGAGCGCGCTCACCTCGGCGTGGGTCTCCTCGGCCACGGGCGGCGCCTCGGCGGCCGACGGCGGGCCCAGGGGAGCCGGCCCGTCAGGCGGGAGGACCTCGGGTGCGGCCACCACGGGCGCGGGCAACGCCGACGCTGCGGGCGTGGGCTCGAGGCCATGGCTGGCAACAGCGGGCGCCGGAGAGGCGGCCTCGTCGTCCGGAACCTGAGAGGCGATGGAGAGCAGCCCCGACTTGCCCTTGGGCGGCGGCGGCGGATGCTTCGGGATGTACGGCTGCAGCTCCTTGATGGATTCGAGATCTCGCCAGTCCTCGTACCCATCCCGCCACACGAAGGCGTCGATGGCCGCCTCTCCGCGCTTGATGCGGGAGGTGATCTCGTTGAAGTCCATCGGCCCGAACTGGTTCCCCTCCACCGCCAGGTACCACTCGTCGTCAGCCCCACCGTCAGCGGTCAGGGCCGCGAAGTCCGGCGGCGCAGAGAACTGGGTCTTGACGTCGAGGAACTCCGACTCGGCCTCGGCGCGCTCCTCCATGCTCTGGTCCAGCGAGGCCACCGGCGCCAGCTGCAGATGCCCGGCGCCTCCGGAGTCGGCGCTGCCGCCGGTGTCCCGCAGGGCCCCGTCCAGGGCGCGGCTCAGGGCGCCGCCCTCCCCTGGCGAGGTCTTCTTGCCGGCCCTCTTCGCCTTTCCCGCTGCCCCCTTCTTCTTCTTGCGCTGCTCCCGAACCGTGATGATGTTGGAGCAGTTTTTGCAGCGGATCTTCAGGACCTTGCCCTTCACCTTCTTGTCGGCGATTGAGTACTTGGTCTTGCACTTCTCACAGATGAATTTCATGGATCGTCAGTCTGTCTGTGCCCGGGACTGGTGGTTTGATGTTGTGTACTGATTATACCATCTGGGCTCTAAAGTCCTTGGCGTTGTGCCCACTTCTGTTTGCACGCTGGGGCGCACTCACCCCACCCTGTTGCTCCATGTTTGTCAATGAAATTCAACGGGTGCCTTGCTGAGACAGGTGGTACGGGTCCTGCATTTACCCCGGACATGAGATCCCGACAAGTTCAATTGCTCCCGCTGCTCTGCTGCTCCCTGCTCATTTCGGCCTGTGGTCCGACCCCCATCGGGGCAGAGCCCACCGGCGACCCCTCTGTGGTGGTCAACCCGTCGGCGTTCACCACCTTCTCCGGCAGCATGCCGGCGTGCGGCAAATCCATGGCCTCGTTCCAGGGCACCGTGGCCTACTCCAACGGCGCCAACACCAGCACCGGGTACTCCTGCGCCGGCGTGGGCGCCTACGGGCTGCAGTACCAGTGCGTGGAGCTGGTGATGCGGCACTTCAAGACCAACTGGGGCCTGCGCTGGTACGGCAACGCCAAGCACCTGCTGGCAAACGCGCCCAAGTCCACGGTGGACGTGTACTCCAACGGCGACGGCGCCCACCCGCCCGTGCCGGGAGACATGATCGTCTGGACCAAGGGGACCTACGGTCACGTGGCCCTGGTCACCGGCGTGACCGGATCGTCGGTCACCATCATCGAGCAGAACGTCAAGGGCAGCGGCAGCGCCACGCTGCCCTACGACGGCAAGAGCGTGGGAGCCCGCTGGGGTAGCTGGGTGCCGGCCGGCTGGGCCCACGCCCGGGCCAACACCGCGGGAGGCGCCCCGCCGCCCCCGGGGACGCCGCCACCTCCCCCGCCCCCGCCCGCGGATCCCGACGTCACCCGTTGCAAGAAGTACGGCTGGATCTCCACCTGCGTGGGTGGCGCCACCCTGCTCTCCTGCGACCAGGCCAAGCAGGCCGCCAAGCAGGTCGCTTGCCCCGGCAGCTGCAAGAAGAACCCCCTCGGCACCCCGGACACATGCAACAACCCGGCGCCTCCGCCGCCGCCGCCGGGCACCCCCCCGCCGCCCCCCCCGCCCGGCAATCCCCCGCCGCCGCCTCCGGGCAGCCCGGTCAACTGGTCGTGCAGCAAGTCCGCGTGGCAAGGCCAGCAGCTGTGGACCTGCTCGGGCGGCTCGCGCTACCGCTGCGATGCCAGCGGCAAGCCCCGGCGAGAGGCCTGCGCCAGGGGGTGCTGGCGCAACAAGCTCGGCAAGGACGATCAGTGCGTCACCGCGGCGGCTGCCGGGTCCTGGTCCTGCAACATGTCCTCCTGGAAGGGCGCGCAGCTGTGGACCTGCAAGACCGGCACCCAGGAGATGTACCGCTGCGACGCCAGCGCGCCGGTGCGTGTCAGCTGCCCCAAGGGGTGCAAGCGCAACGCCCTGGGCACCCACGACGCCTGCCACTGAGCCAGGTTCCTAGAGAGCTGACCAGCAGTCCTCCCGTCGCCAGACTCGCTCTTGAAATCACTGGCTTTGTTGCTCGTCGGTTGCTTGCCTCCAGCAAGCGCCCTCCTCGCGCCTTGCCTGTGATTCCAATACCTTCGCCTGGCTCGGCCCGGACTATTGATCAGCTCTCTAGCGCCCGTCGCGCGACCTGGGCCGCATGGAGTAACGGCGCCGGTACTCCTGATAGAAGCTGGCCAGGAAGAGCGCGCTGACCACGCCCAGCATCATCAGGACCGCGCTCACCTCGATCATGTGGACCCTGCGCGCGTGGACCGCCGCCTCGGCGTGGGTCAGGCTCGGCACCGCGGCCAGGGTCAGGATGACCAGGCCGTTGACCAGAAACCCCCACCGCGCCCAGCGGGTCAGCGCGCTCCCCCTGCGACGATGGGAGCGGGAGGTCAGGTAGATCCCCGCGGCCGAGAGGCACAGGTCGGCCAGCACCAGGGGCCAGAAGAACAGGGCGATGTTTACGCCGCGGCTCGGGGTCAACGAGGGCGTGTCGCCGCCCATCATCACCAGCAGGTTGGCCACCAGCGCCGAGAGCAACAGCAACATCACGATCAGCGACAGAGTCCACTTGTAAGGCATGAGCATCACCTCCCCTTTGCTGCCACCCGCGCCACCGGCCGGGTCTTTAGCGGCCGCCCTCGCGGGCGCGCCCACGGCCGCCGGGTCCGCCCGGAGGGCCGGGCCGCCAGGTGGCGCCGCACCAGCTCGCAGGTGTCGCACGGCTGCGGCAAGTCCGTCGCCGCGTCAGGCCGCAGGTCGAGGAAGAACTCCCGCATGCGCAGGTGGGCGGGCGAGTTGAACCGGTCCTGCAGATCACCCACGCCGCCAGCCGGCGCAGGGGAGAATGCGGTCTCCGGCGCCACGGCGTTGCAGCACGGGTACAGCTCCCCCTCCGTGCCCAGGCGCAGGTCCATCCAGAGGTAGGGGCAGGTGGCGGGCAGCCGCCGGGCGCGCCACGCCAGGGTGTCGAGGTCGAACTCCACCTCGGACGCGGCGCGGCCCGTGGCGTACACCCCGTCCGCGAAGCCGGAGACGAACACCACCTCGTCGGCGCCCTCTGCCAGGGCCCGGTCCCTGAAGGCCCGGATCTCGTGCCAGTTATGCTCGAACACCAGGAACTTGGCGGTGATCCATGGGTACGGCCAGCGCCGCCGCGCCTTGAGATCGGCCAGCGCCCGGATCCGCGCCAGCACGCGGCCCAGATCGCCGCCGCGACGATAGATCTGGTAGGTCTCCTGGGTCGCGCCGTCCACCGACACCACGAGGTTGTTCAGGCCGCAGTTGATCAGCCGCGTGGACAGGTCGCGCACCCGCGGCACCAGGTTGCTGTGGATGCCGGTCCAGAGCCCACGGTCCGCGGCGTGGGCGCAGGCGGCGAAGAAGTCGCCGTTGAGCAGGGGCTCGCCGTGACAGTGCAGGTACACCTGGAACGCCCGCTCGCTCACCGCGTCGATGAGCGCCTTCATCTGCGCCAGCCCAGTGGGCCGGGCGGCCCGGCTGACGCGCTCTCGCCGGACGTTCTTGCGCCCCACCAGGCACCCCGGGCAGCTCAGGCAGCACACCTTGCCCGTCTCCACCTGGATCGACGGCGGCAGGTAGCTCACCCTGGAGGCGGCGAACCGCTCCCTCGCGCAGGCGCGGTAGTTCATCAGCCGGGAGAGGAAGTGCCGCTGCCGCATCATGTGCTCCAGCTTGAGCATGGTGTAGCGGCCGAGGTGTCGAGACCGCCAGGTGCGCGCGGCCCCCCGCCGCCTCGGGAACGCGATGCGCAGCATCTCCCGGTGCAGCTCCGTCTCCAGGGCCTGCTCGCGGGTATGCCTGGGTGGCGCGTAAGGGTACGCGCGGTTGGTCTGGTCTCTCTCTCCTTGCAGGTGCATCTCACACTCCCTCCTGGCCCTGGCGCCGGGGGCTTCAGGAGCCTCCGGCGGCCGGGCCGTTCACTTTCACAAAAATCGTTCCCTGATCAGCCGGACCACGGGTCCGGGCGACGTCGCCCGCAGGGCCATGAGCGTGATGGGTCGCGCCCGGGGAAACAGCAGCCCGAAGCCCCACGCGGCCAGCAGGTATGTCGCCAGCGTTGACACCGCCGCGCCGTTGATGCCCAGGGGCGGGATGAGGCACAGGTTGAGGCCCACGTTGGTCAGCACCGCCAGCGCCTGGACGTACAGGCGGTAGAGCTGAAGCCCCTCGCACACCAGCCACACCCCGCAGGCGCAGCGCTGCGCCACGAACACCCCCGCCCAGACCATGATGGCCAGCGGCGGGTGGGCGCCGACGAACGCAGGCCCGAACAGCCAGCCCATGACCGGCCTCCCCGCCGCGGTGGCCAGGACCCCCACGGCGATGCCGGCCCAGAACATCACCGAGAGCAGCTGCACCAGGCGCTGCTGATACTGTCGCTGGTCGCGCTCGCGCAGCTGGACGAAGTAGGGCAAGAACACGGCGCAGGCGGTGATCGGCACGAAGTGCCACGCCTCCCCCAGCCTGGCAGCCACGGAGTAGACCCCCACGGCCTCGAGCCCGAGCATGCGCTCGATCATCACCTGATCGATCTTCATCTGGATGTGCACCACGAAGCTGCTCACCATCAGCGGCCACCCCTGGGCCAGCAGCCGCCGGGCCACCGCCGGCGAGGCATGCCAGGCGGAGATGCTGTTGCCATCCCGCCGGTAGAAGCGCCCCTTGAGCCACGCGGCCAGGGCGGCGTCCAGGGCCGTGGCCGCGGCGAAGGCGAGCAGGGGGAGCCGCGCCAGGATGGCCGCTATCCGGAGCATGGATGAGATGACGAACCCGGCGGTCCGCGCCATCACGCTCGGTATGGACCGGACCTTCGCCTGGTAGTGGAAATCCACCACGTCCAGCGCCTGGAACAGGTAGATGGCCGAGACGGTGACGATGAGCGCTTGCAGCGTGCGCTCGAGCCCCAGGGCGGTGCGGGCCACCAGGTAGGCCATGGCCATGGCGGCGACGCCGCCGGCCAGCTTCATGGCGAAGGCCGTGCCGAGGAGCAGCCCCCCCTCGGTCGGCGTGCGGGACAGCTCACGAACCAGGACGAGGTTGAGGCCCAGGTGGCTGGCCCAGGCGAAGAAGGTGATGAAGGCCAGGGCGAAGCTCAGGGCGCCGAACCGGGCCGGCCCGAGGTGGCGCGCCACCCAGACCCCCACCAGCAGGGTGCCCACCAGGCGGCACAGCTTCTCTGCCAGCAGCCAGTTGAAGTTGCAGAAGTATCCCCTCGGCTTGACCATCGTGGGTCGCCGTCCTCCGTCGTCGGTGGTGTTGGGGGCCGACCCCGCTGGCCGGCGCTCCGTTTCACTATGCTCGTTGGAAGGCGCGCTGGCGTTGCCCTGCCGCGC
>CAZEFW010000169.1:0-21104 GCA_964511535.1 uncultured Myxococcales bacterium
GAGCACGCCGCCGGCGGTGTGCAGGGCCTCGTAGATGGTCACGTCGCAGCCGGCCTTGGCCAGGTCCGCGGCGCAGGTGATTCCGCCGGGGCCGGAGCCGACGATGGCCACCTTGCGCCCGTTGGGCGTGATCTCCACCTTCTCGGTCCAGCCTTCCCTGAGGCCCACGTCCCCCACGTACCGCTCCAGCCGGCCGATGGCCACCGGCTCCAGCTTGTGGCCCACCACGCAGACATCCTCGCACTGAGTCTCCTGGGGGCAGACCCGCCCGCAGATGGCGGGCATCAGGTTGTCCTGCTTGAGGATGTCGAAGGCCTTGCGGTTGTCCTTGTCCAGGATCGCCTGGATGAAGGCGGGGATGTTGATCTCCACCGGGCAGCCGAGGATGCAGGTCGGCTTCTTGCACATGATGCAACGATCCGCCTCTGCGAAGGCCTGCTCATCGGTGTAGCCGAGGGCCACCTCGGTGAAGTTTTGTCGCCGATCCTCGGCCGGCTGCTCCGGCATCGGGGTCTTGGTCTTGGCGATGGTCTTGATGCTCTTCTTTTTCTTTTTCGGTTTGGCGTCTTCGGAGGACATCTCTCTCACCTGGGCAGGTTGCACTTGTGGCCAGCCTTGGACCAGCTGTCCATGGACTTAGCCTCTTCGCGGGCGAACCGGTCCGACCGCAGCATCATTTCTTCAAAGTCCACCGCGTGGCCGTCGAACTCCGGGCCGTCCACGCAGGCGAACTTCATCTTCCCGTTGATGGTCACGCGGCAGCCGCCGCACATGCCGGTGCCGTCGACCATGACCGGGTTTAGGCTCACCACCGTCGGGATCTCGCGCTCGCGGGTCACGTCGGCGCACGCCTTCATCATCACCACGGGGCCGATGGCCAGCACCTCGTCGACGTCCGGGTTCTGGTCCAGCACGTCGCGCAGGGCGTCAGTGACGAAGCCCTTGCGGCCGAACGACCCGTCGTCGGTGGTGATCAGGGTCTCGTCGCTGAACTCATCGAACCTGTCCTTCCAGAACATCAGGTCCTGGCTGCGGAACCCGATAATGGAGGTGGTGTGGGCGCCCAGCTGCTTGTAGTGGCGCAGCTGGGGGAACACCGGCGCGACGCCGAGGCCGCCGCCCACGCAGACCACCTTCTTCTTGTCGCCGAACTCGCGGGCATGCCCCAGCGGACCCACCAGGTCGTCCAGGGCGTCACCCTCCTCGAGCTCCATCAACATGAAGGTGGTCTTGCCCACCGCCTGGATCACCAGGGTGATGGTGCCCTTGTCGCGGTCGAAGTCCGCGATGGTCAGCGGGATCCGCTCGCCCGAGTTGCCGTGACGCACGATGACGAAGTGGCCGGGCTGCGCTGCCTTGGCCACCTCCGGCGCTTCCAACTCCCACAGGTAGGTCACCGGGGAGAACTGTTCGCGTTTTAGGATTTGAAACATGCCGTGGTTACTCCTTGGATCTCTAGATTTGATGCTTATCCATCGGCAAATGCCGGTTCGTCAACAGGAGTTTGCCAATAATTTAAGGTTGCGTGGTCAGCGGCAAATGGGCCGACGAGGAGACGCCGATGTGGCTTGATCTTTCTCCCCGGCTTTGACAATCTCTGGCTGTTGCAGAGGCCCTGGCAGCGCTCAAGCCGCCGACGCTGATCTGTGCAGACCAGAACGACAGGAGGTGTAGTCATACCACCCTTCAACAGGTACTCTCGCCAGCCGCCGGTGCAAACCCACCGGGTTAACAAGGCGATCCAGGCGAAAGAGGTCAGGGTAATCGGGGACGATGGCAAGCAGCTCGGCATCATGCCGACGCATATCGCCATCAGGATTGCGGAGGAGAAGGGGCTCGACCTCGTGGAGGTCAACCCCAAGGGGGCACCCCCTGTCTGCAAGATCATCGATCACGGCAAGTTCAAGTACGAGGAGGCGCGCAAGAAGCGCTCGGCGCGACGCAAGCAGAGCACTGTCACCGTCAAGGAGGTGAAGCTGCGGCCCAAGACCGACACCCACGACCTGCAGGTCAAGTGTCGGTCTACCCAGCGCTTCCTGGCTGGCGGCGACAAGGCGAAGCTGGTCATCATCTTCCGCGGGCGCGAGATCGTGCACCCCGAGACGGGCAAGGCGGTGCTGCTCAAGGTGCTGCAGGAGCTGGCCGAGTATGCCGTCGTGGAGCAGATGCCCCAGATGGAGGGGCGCCGCATGACCATGATCATCGCGCCCAAGCCCGGGGTGGAGATCCCGGTGCGCAAGAAGGGCGACCCAAAGGGCATCCCCGAGCCAGAGGAAGCGGAAGAGGGCGAGGGCGAAGCCGAAGGCGAGCCCGAGGACGAAACCACTCAGCCCTAGCTCCCCCCTCCCCCAACCACCTGCGCCGCCTTACCGCTCCAGGAACCTGGTGGCGGCCTGAGCGGCGCTCGCTCCAGAGCCGAACGCCGCCGCCACTGACGACGAGATTGGTCCGCCCAGCTCACCGGCCACGAAGACCCCTGGGGCGCCCGCCACAGACACCTCGCCCTCCCTCTTGACGAACCCCTGGCCGTCGAGCCATTGAGGCGGAAGCACCTCGCTGTTGGGGTGCCAGCCGATGCGCACCAGGGCCGCGTCCACGGAGATCTGCCGCTGCCCGACGTCCCGCTCCAGCAGCTGCACCTCCCGCAGGCGCCGCCCCCCCAGAAACGCCGTGACCTCGGTCTGGGGCAGCAGGGTGATGCCCTCGCGCCCCTGGACCTCCCGGGCGAACTGCCGCCGCGCGCTCGGGCGCTCGCCCCGATAGGCCAGCATCACCTCAGCCCCGGCGCGGCGCAGGATCAGGGCGTTCTCGCAGGCCGAGTCTCCGCCGCCCACCACCAGCACGCGGCGCCCGGCCTGCTCGGAAGCCCCGCGGGCCGCTGTATAGAGCAACCCCCGGCCGCGCAGCTCGCGCTCCCCCGGCACGCCGAGGGCGCGTCGCCGGCTGCCGGTGGCCAGGATGACGGTGCTGGCGAGCAGCCGGGAAGGCTCGTCCTGGCCGGCGGGCTCAATGGTGAGCTGCATGCCCTCTTCTTCGGCGACGATCCTGGTCAACCCGGCCCGGAGCCAGCGCCCGCCGTGGGCCACGAACTGCCGCTCCAGCAGCCGCACCAGGGAGGGCCCGTCCATGGCGTCCAGCCCGGGCAGGTCGGGCATGGCGCCGTGAACCATGTACAGCTGCCCGCCCAGCCGCGCGCGCGGCTCCAGCAGCAGCGCCGGGTGCCCCAGACGCCAGCACCACAGGGCCGCGCTGAACCCGGCCGCGCCGCCGCCCACCACCACCACCGCCTCCCGGGTGTCGGGCGCTGGCAGCGGCTCGGGGCGAGGCAGGTCGGCGCCGGCCCCTCGCGCCAGCTCCACCTCCACTCCCGCGGCCGAGGCGCGCTTGAGGCACCCGAGCTTGTGCAACCGCAACCGCACCCGCTCCACCCCGGCCAGGGTCAGCACCTCCCGGCCGCACTCGGTGGCGAGGGTCTCCACCAGGGGGTAGTGGCGTCGGTCCACCACGCGGCGCACGGAGCGGGCCACCGCCACGTAGTCCACCGTGTCCGCCAGCTGCTCTGTGCGGGCGGGCACGCCGAGGTCCCCCATCTCAACCTCCACGTCCACCACGATGGGCTGCTCCGCCCCCCGCTCGCCTGGGTTCACGCCCACGCGGGCCGCCAGGCGCAGGTCGCTGACGAAGATGCGCGCCCGGCGCAGTGTTCCTTCCAGTCCGTGGATGCTCATGCTCACTCCCCGGTCATGGCCACACGAATCTCGCCGTGGGCGTCGTAGCTGAACTTCACGCGAAGGGGCTCGTCCCTGCGGCACCGCACCGGCCGCGCCAGCATGTGGACTGGCCTGCTCCAGTGCAGCCCGTGGCTGCTGGCCCGGGTGGAGAGGCTCACGTCAGGGCACAGGTGCAGCCCGAAGCTGAGCATGACCGCGTTGGCCTCCCCGTCCCGTACGGGCGTCAGGTCCACCTGGCGCCGGAACGACGGCTCCTTCATGCGGGCCAGGTCGATGTGGATCAGCGGGGTATGCTCGGACAGGGGCACGAAGCCGTCCTCCTCGCCCTCGTTCATCTCCCACACCAGGCTGCCCTGCCGGTGCTGTTCGTCCAGCCAGTCGGCCACCACGCCCAGCTCCACGTCGTAACCCTGTCCCAGCGCCGACAGCTGCCCCCGGACCATGTCGAACCGGTCCGAGCGGCCGAGCCTGGCCCCGATCTCGAGCGCCGCGGGGAGCAGGCGTGCGCCGGGCCGGAGCAGGCGCGAGCGGGCGTCGAGGGTGGTCTCCAGCAACCCCTCGTTCAGGATCCGGTTGCCCACCAGCTCGGTGATCAGCAGGTCGCCCGGCTCGTCCAGGTTCACCAGATCGGCCCGCCCGCGCACCAGCTTGATCCGGTGCGCCACGCCGTTGGCCTGCGCCAGCTCCGCGGCGATCTTGATCACCGGGTAGCGCTCGATGGCTGTGACCCGGGCGCCGGCCATGGCTGCCCACACCGCCAGGATGCCGGTGCCTGTGCCCACCTCCACCACGTGGTCGCCCGGCCTGACGGCGCGCTGGATCGCGCGGCGGTACGCCTCGCTCCTGGTGCGGTCGGCGAGCATGCGGGTGTGATACTCGAACTCGTCGAGGCAGGTGAAGGCGAGCTCCTCCCGGCCTGCGCCGTTGCTCGAGCTGGCCGGCACGAGGAAGCCGAGAGAGGAGAGCTTGCCCATGGTGCGCATCAGATCCCGGCGCAGGGCGGCGCGGCGGCCCGGTTGCACCTCCTCGAGCATGGCGGCGCTCACCTCGCGGAAGGCTCGGGCCACGCCGAACTGGTCCAGCAGCCGGAGCGCATCGCTGCCCACGTGCGCGGTGCGGCCGGTGTCCTCGTCGGCGAGGATGCGGCCGCCGCCCCCCTGCCAGCGCAAGGTGAGGGCGGGGGAGCGGACATGGTGCGTCGCCTCCTCCTGAAGCGCCAGATCGAGGCCATGACGCTGGCGCAGATAGGCCACCAACTCCTGGCGCAGGGCCGCGCCCGGCCCCTGGACCAGCGGGTCGCGCCCGCGCAGGGCCAGGTGCTCGGCGAAGCCCTCCATCACCGTCAGCACCGGGACCCGCAGGCCGGACAGGATCCGCAGCAGCCCCGTGCCCGCCACCAGGTGGCGCACCCTGTTCCATGTGGCCGCGGTGCGGGTCAGGTTGGCCATCTCCGCCGCGTCCATGCGGCGGTGGGCCAGGACCTCGTAGGGCGGGGTCGGCGCCACGGTGAGCCCCGCCGCGCAGGCGCCTTCACGCAGGCGACACCCTGGAGGGGCCCGCAAGCATTCCAGGGTCACGTCGTCCAGGCCGGCTGCGAGGTACCCGTCCAGGGTCGCCGCCAGCCCCGGCAGATCCTGGTCGGGATCGCCGTAGGCCATCTCGCCCCGCACCCCCACGCCGTCGAGGGTCAGGGTGGCCAGCGCCTCGCGCAGGCCGGGGGCGGGCCTGCCGGCCAGCTCCAGCTCCAGCTCCCGGACGCCCACGCGCGACAGCTCCCGGCACAGCTCCGGGTCGAGGGCGCGCTGGGGCAAGGCGAGGGTCAGGCGCTCGCCGCAGCCGTCGGGCAAGCGGCGCAGCAGGTGACGCAGCCGCCCCCGGTGGTTGGTGATCCCATGGTCCCCCAGCCACACCTCGAGGCCGGCCGAGAGCAGCGCTTGGCACTGGCTGGCGGCCTCCGCCACCGTCAGTCGCTCGTCCCAGGCAGCCTCCACGGTCACTGGCTCTCCCCACCGGCGGCTCTGACGCCCCAGGGCCGCGATGGCGCCCGCGGGCAGGGGACGGGTCGCCGCGCCACCTCGAGGGTCTGACCCCACCCGCGTCACCCAGGGCTCGGCCTCGAGCTCTTCCCGTCGGGCCGCGGCCTCGGCGCCCCACAGGTGAACCTCCAGCTCGGGGCGCAGCATGTTCAGGCGCCGGGCGAGGGCGGCGACGGTGGCGGCGTTGTCATGGGTGAGGCGGGCGGCCACCGTCGCGGGCTCTCCCTCCAGCACGCGCGCCAGCAGCGGCCCCACCTCCGGTCCGCCATGGCGGGGGGAGCTCTGGATAACCCGCACCACATGCGCCCTGGCTTGCTTCTCCAGGCGGGCTGCGAATGCCCATGGGGAGGTGGATGGACGACGCCCGATCCCGAGGAGGGTGATGAACACGGTCCGACAATAGCATGTTACCGGCCGGGCAGGGGCCAGGGCCGCCAACGTCAGAAACCGGTTTAAACAGCGCGATACGGTGCGAATTCAGCTTGCCGCAGTTTCTGTTCCATGTATATTTCGTCGGTCTGACTATTCAAAACCCCTTCACAGGAGAGTGTGACAATGCCGAAGAAGAAGAAACCTGCTCCCCCCCCGATGGTGTTGGTTGGTAGCAAAGTGAAGGCCGCGCTGAAGGACCAAGACGTGAACGTGGGTGCTGGCACCCTCGAGGCCCTTAACGGTATGCTGCACTGGTACATTGGCCAGGCTGCCCTGCGCGCCAAGGCCAACGGCCGCAAGACGGTTCGTCCCCACGACGTCGTCATTATGGATTGATCACATGGCCAAGCGTAAGAAGGCTCCACCGCCTCCCCCGCCCATGGTGCTGGTCGGCAGCAAGGTCAAGGCCGCGCTGAAGGATCAGGACGTGAACGTGGGAGCCGGTACCCTCGATGCCCTCAACGGCATGGTCCACTGGTATGTCGCTCAAGCAGCGCTCCGGGCCAAGGCGAACGGCCGCAAGACCGTGCGCCCCGCAGACGTGATCTGCATGGAGATGTACGAGTAATCCACGCACGCCGCGCCCCCCTTCTGGGGCGCGCGCTTTTCCTCTAGACTCACCCCTGATGACCAAAGACGCCACAGGCGACCTGCGGGTCCAGATCCGCGTAGCCACCGACGAGGACGAAGCGTTCGTGACCGCGCTGTCGGGTGAGGCGTTCAACGTCTTCGGCGAGTACGACAAGTTCCTGCCCAGGTACCTCCCCCACCCTGACGTGATGACCTCCATCGCCACGGTGGAGGACGAGCCGGTGGGGTTCACGATGCTCGCGCTGGTGATCAGCGAGACGCCCATGCCGTGGCAGGCCCTGGCCGTCGCGCGAGACCACGACGATGACGACGATCAGTCGGCGCCGCCCATCTGGGTAGACGCCGAGCTGGTGGCCATCGCGGTGTCCAACGCGTGGCAGGGCAAGGGCGTCGGCCGGCACCTGCTCGACGCGGCGATCCAGTACACCGAGGCCACTGCCCGGGCCAGGTCCGTCCGTTCTCTGCAGCTGAACGTGGCGGACACCAACCAACGCGCCCTGACGTTCTTCCGCAGCAGGGGCTTCGTGGTGGTGGACGCCGACGACGGCCTCTACCCCCGGGGGCAGCAATCCTTCAGGATGGCCCGCCGGCTGTAGGCGCCCCTGCGGTGCGCCGGCTTGAGACTTGAGGCTTGAGACTTGAGGGTCGATGGTCCGGGGCTAATTACCCTCAAGCCTCACCACCTCAAGCCTCAAGCCGGACCGCGGAGCGGTCCCTTCCGCAGACTTGAGGCTTGAGACTTGAGGCTTGAGGGGTAGTTGCCCGAGGCTATCGCACCTCGAGCCTCAAGCCTTACAGCCTCACAGCCTGGCGAGCGAAGCGAGCCCTATAGCATCTTAGACTTGAGGCTTGAGGCTTGAGGCTTGAGGGGTAGTTGCCCGAGGCTATCGCACCTCGAGCCTCAAGCCTTACAGCCTCAAGCCAGCGAGGGCGCAGCCCTCGCTACCGAACCTTTGTGCCGGGCGGCACCTCGCGGTCCAGGGCGCTCAGGGCGAGCACCTTCTTGGCGCCGGCGGCCAGGATCATGCCCTCGCTCCGGGCGCCGCGGATCTTCGCCGGCTTCAGGTTCGCCAGCAGGATCACCTGACGCCCCACCAGCTCGTCGGGCTGGTACGCCTCGGCCACGCCCGCCACCACCATGCGCTGCTCGTCGCCCAGATCCACCTTCAGGTGAAGCAGCTTGTCCGCCCCCTTGACCTTCTCGGCCGACAGCACCGTGGCCACCCGCAGATCCAGCTTGCCGAACTCCTCGAACGTGATGTGCTCGGGCTCCTTCTTCTCCTGGCCCTGACCCTTGCCCTTGCCCTTGCCCTTGCCCTTGCCCTTGCCCTGCCACTTGTCCAACAGCCGCGCCTTCTCGTCGTCGTCGATGCGCGGAAAGAGCGCCCCGCCCGGGTTCAGCTCCAGCCCCTCCGGCAGGTCGCCCCAACGCTCGGGCCAGCGCTCCAGCTGCCCCTGGGTGTCGGCGGCGCCCAGCCCCAGCTGCGACCGCAGCTCCTGCGCCTTGTCCGGCATCACCGGCGCGATGAGCAGCGAGATCCAGCGCAGCGCCTCGAGGAAGTTGGCCACCACCTCTTCCACCCGGCGCTTCTTCTCCGGGTCCTTGATCAGCGTGTACGGCGCGGTGGTGTCGATGTACTTGTTGGCGCCCCGCACCAGCTCCCAGGTGCTCTCCAGCGCCCGGCTCGGGGCGCACGCCTCGAAGTGCTGGGCCGCCGCGTCACGCGCCTTGCACGCCAGCGCCACCAGGTTGGAGTCCACCTCGTTGGCCTCCTGGTCCTCGGCGAAGGCGGGCACGTGGCCGTCGCAGTAGCGCCCCGCCATGGCCAGCGAGCGCTTGAGCAGGTTGCCCAGGTCGTTGGCCAGCTCGGCGTTGAGCCTGTTGATCACGCCCTCGTGCGAGAAGTCGCCGTCGTTGCCCAGCGGAGTCTCGCGCACCACGAAGTAGCGCAGCTGATCCCGCCCCAGGTCCTCGGCCATCATGTTCGGCTCGACCACGTTTCGCTGGCTCTTGGACATCTTCTGACCGTTGATGGTCCACCACCCGTGGGCGAACACGCTCTTCGGCAGCGGCAGCCCGGCGCTCATGAGCATAGTGGGCCAGTAGACCGCGTGGTGGCGCAGTATGTCCTTTCCGATCAGGTGAACGTCCGCGGGCCAGAACTGCCCGTACTTCGCGTCGTCGCCGTCCACGCCGCCCAGGGCCGAGATGTAGTTGGTCAGCGCGTCGACCCAGACATAGATCACGTGATCTTCGTCCCCCGGCACGGGGATGCCCCAGTTGAAGGTGGTGCGGGAGATGGACAGGTCTCGCAGCCCGCCCTTGATGAAGCTCATGATCTCGTTGCGCCGGATCTCGGGGCGCACGAAGCCCGGGTTCTGCTCCATGTGCTCCAGCAGCTGGTCCTCGTACTTGCTCATGCGGAAGAAGTAGGACGGCTGCTTCATGTGCGTCACCGGCTTGTGATGGATCGGGCAGGTGTTGCCCTCGTCCAGCTGCCCCTCGGTGAAGTACTCCTCGCACGCCACGCAGTAGAGCCCGTCGTACTCGCCGAGGTAGATGTCCCCGGCGGCGTCCATGCGGCGCCAGATGTCCTGCACCACCGCCTTGTGCCGCGCCTCGGTGGTGCGGATGAAGTCGTCGTTGCCGATGCCGAGGTGATCCCAGGTCTGCCGGAACCGGGAGACGACCCGATCGGCCAGCTTGATGGGCGTGGTCTTCTGGGCCTGAGCTGCCTCCTCGATCTTCTGGCCGTGCTCGTCAGTGCCGGTCAGGAAGTGCACCGACCGCCCGCGGGCGCGATGGTAGCGCGCCAGCACGTCCGCCACGATGGTGGTGTAGGCATGCCCCAGGTGAGGGATGTCGTTGACATAGTAGATCGGGGTCGTGATGTAAAAGGAGTCCATAGATCAGTCGCTCCGGTTGAGATCCTTCGGTGGTCGAGCCTCAGCTCTTGTCGCGTTTGGCCGGTTTCTGCCCGCCTGGCTTCTGTCCGCCTGGCTTCTGCCCGCCTGGCTTCTGCCCGCCAGGTGGCTGCTGCGGCTTGACCTGGCAAGCCGGGTAGGTCTTGGACGTCCCGTCGGGGCTCGCCACCCGCACCTTCCGGCGCAGGATGTCGAGCTCCACAACCCGGCCCGGGCCGTCGGGTGTGGTCACCTTCCGCCCCATCTTGGGCAGCCCCTTGCGGCACTCCAGGTACTGGGAGAGCTCATAGCCGAGGCAGCACTTGAGCCGCCCGCACAGACCCGAGACCTTCTGCGGGTTGAGCACCATGCCCTGGTCCTTGGCCATGCGGATGCTCACGGGCTCGAACCGCGGCAGCCAGGTGGCGCAGCACAGCTCGCAGCCGCAGCTGCCGATGCCGCCGGTCATCTTGGACTCATCCCGCACGCCCACCTGCCGCATGACGATGCGGGTGTGGAACCGCTTGGCGAGGTCCTTGACCAGCTCGCGGAAGTCGACCCGGTTCTCGGAGGCGAAGAAGAAGATCGCCTTGTTGCCGCCGTGTAGGTAGATCACCCGGATCAGCTTCATCGGAAGGTTGCGCGCCTCGATGCGGGCGTTGCAGTACTCGAACGCCTCCTCCTCGCGCGACCGGTTCCGGGCCTGCTGTCGTTCGCCGCCCTCGTCGAGGGGGCGGATCATTCGAGGCAGGGAGCCGGGGACCAGCTGGCGGACTGAGCGCGTCACCGCCGTGCCCACCGCGAGCCCCTGTTCGGTCTCCAGCACCACCTGGTCGCCGGCCTCCACCATGTGCTCCCCCGCGTCGAAGGGCGTGACCTTTTGCCCGTCCTTGAACCGGATCTGCACCATGTTGTACAGGGTCGCGTCCCGCTCGGTGGGGTCCTGCTCCTCGGCCCAGTCGAGGGTGGCCTCGTCGTCCTCGGGGTCGACCCGCACCACCTCGGGCCAGACCATCTCCTCTTCCAGCGGCCGCGCGGGCTTTCTCTCTGGCCTGGCCCCGCCGTCCCGCGGGCGCCGCTCGGCCGGGCGAGATCGCTCGCGCCCCTTGCCGCCGGGCCGGCGCGGCTCTGCTCCCTCGCGCCGCCGGCCCTCCGGCTGCTTCCCGTCCCGACGCCCGCCGCCCTTGCGCCGACGCCGCCCCTTGCGCGCCGCCCCCTCCTTGTGCGGAGGCCCGTCCTTCTTCGGGCCAGCCCTGGTCGTCCCCTCTGCCCCGGGCGCGCCGCCCTTGTCTGACGCCGGACGCTTCTTGCGCCGGCGGCGCCGCCGGGAGCGCTTGCCGCTGCCTGAGCCCTGGCCGCCCGCCCCGCCGCCGGGCTTCCCGCCGCCGGGCTGCCCGCCGCCATCGCCCCTGGGGCTTTGCTCGCCGCCCTTCTGCCCCGAGGGCTTACGCCGCTTGCGAGGCCGCCGCCGCGAGGGCCGCTTCTTGCCCCCGGACTGGCCCTGGCCGCCGTCTCCGGATCCGGACCCGGATGGTTTGTTGTCGTCGGGGCTCATGCCGTCCTCTCTCTACACTCCCCTCAGGTCGAGCACCAGGTTTTCCAGCGTCAGCGCCGGGTTGACGTTGCCGCGGACCGCCACCTGGGCCGCGTCCACCGCCCGCAGCTGCCGGAGCAGACGCTCCCGCGCGGCGCGGGGGTCCTCGGCGGTATCGCCGCCCCCGGGCAGGTCTCCCCCGCCCTCCAGCTGGAGCAAGCCGTCCCGCAGCCGCATGCGCAGCAGGTCCAGCGCATCGCAGATGCGCACCCGGTCTCTGCCCACCTCCTGGGCTGCGTCGAAGATCACCCCCACGCCCCGGGTGTCGGCGGCGCCGGTGATCTGGTCCACCACGGCGCGAAGCTCGCTGATGCGCTCGCCCTCAAGCATGTCCAGGGCCCGGCGCGCGCTCCCTTCACAGTAGCTGGCCGCGGCCTCGCGGTCCTGCTGGTCCGTCTCCGGGGCGCTCGTCGCCAGGATCCGGGACACCACCTCCGGCGACAGGGGCACGAAGCGCAACCGCTGACAGCGCGAGATGAGGGTCGGCACCACCCGATGCGCGGCCGCGGTGGTCAATACGAACACCGTTCGGGGGCGCGGCTCCTCCACCGACTTGAGCAGCGCGTTGGCGGCGTTGTCGTTCAGGTGCTCGGCGCCGTCGATGAGCACCAGCCGGTACCGCCCCTCGTGGGGCCTGAACGCCAGCTGCTGCTCAAGCGCCCGGGCCTGGTCGATCTTGATGCTCTTGATCTGCTTGCCCGTGGGCTCCAGCGTCACCAGGTCCGGGTGCAGGCCCCGGTCCACCTTGGAGCAAGAGAGGCACTCCCCACACCCCACCCCCGGCTCCTGCTCGCAGTTCAGGGCCGCAGCCAGCGCGCGGGCGGTGGTGGCCTTGCCCACCCCCTGTGGGCCGGCGAAGAGGTACGCCTGGGCCACGCGCCCGCTCCGGGTGGCGCGCCGCAGCACCTTGACGGCCTGCTCCTGGCCGAGTATGTCGCTGAGTCCAGGCACCTTGAATCTCTAGCACCCCCGCCATGTTAGTGTAAAGCTCGGGCTTTCACAGGAGGAGCGAATGGGCATCCTGGGACGCATCAACACCGTGGTCCGGTCGAACCTGAACGACCTCATCGACAAGATGTCGGATCCGGGCAAAGAGATCGACCTGCTCGTGACGGACATGGAGGAGGCCGAGAAGCAGGCCAGAGAGGAGCTCGTGTCCGCGCTGGCCCAGGTCAAGCTGGCCCAGAAGCGGGCCGGCGCCCTGGAGGCGGAGGTGGAGCGCTGGCAGGGCCGCGCCGAGCAGGCGGTGCACCAGGGCGAAGACGAGCTGGCGCGCAAGGCGCTGCAGGAGCGCATGGCGCAGCAGAAGCTGCTCCAGGAGGCCAACGCCGTGGTGGCTGAACAGCGCGCCTACTCTGATCAGCTGGAGCACTCGCTCAAGGAGTTCACCAGCCGGCTCACCTCCATCAAGGCGCGGCAGGCCACCCTGCGGGAGCAGGCGCGCCAGGCCAAGCATGGCGGCCCCGGGGAAGTGGCCAGCCCGGCCATGGCCGCATTCGACAGGATCCAGCACCGCATCGACACCATGGAGGCAGAGGTGAACCTGTCCCGGGAATCGCCTGAGGCCAAGCGCGCCGCCACCGAGGCCAAGTTCCGCGAGCTGGACGGCCCGGACCCGGTGGTGGAGGACGCGCTGGCCGCGCTCAAGCGCAAGATGGACGAGTCGTAGGCTCCCCTGAAATTTCTTTTTGAAATCAGCACCCAAGGATCCCGGGAAACCGATTGTCCATATCGTGAGGCCCCTTTATAGTACCGGCCATGGCGGAGGATATCCGGCCGGAGATTGATCGGGCCCAACGTGGGGACCGTGACGCGTTCGGGCGGCTGGTGCAGAAGTACCAGCGGCGGGTGTACCTGACCGCCTACCGCATGACCGGGACCTACGAGGACGCCAATGATGTGGCCCAGGAGGCGTTCATTCGCGCCTACCGGGGCCTCGGCAGCTTCGACAACAGGAGCAACTTCTTCACCTGGCTTTATCGGATCGTGATCAATGTCTCCCTCAACCACCTGCGCCGGCAGAAGCGGCGCGCCGCCCTCCCCCTCGAGAGCGTCACTTTGCCTCCGGACCTGGGCAAGACGGCGGGGGAGGATCCGGATCGGGTGCTGGAGGCCAAGCGAAAGCTGGTGGAGGTGCAGGAGGCCATGGACGGCCTCGGCGAGTCCCTGCGCGCGACGGTGGTGCTCGTGCTGCTCGAGGGGATGTCCTACGCCGACGCGGCGGAGGTGCTCCAGTGCTCGGAGGGGACGGTCGGGTGGCGGATCCACGAGGCGCGCCGGAAGCTCAGGGAGCAGCTCGGCAAGCACCTGCCGGGTCCGGACGGGGAGCAGGAGGCGTGATGGGGCGCGTGGGCGCCAGGGACGGCCTGGACGGGGTTATTATTGCATTGAGAAGAACTTGATATGGATTGTAAGGAGACACAGGAGCGCCTCGCTCAGTATATTGATCAGGAGCTGAGCCGTGATGAGCTCCAGGCCGTCGGTGAGCACATCTCCGGCTGCGCCGAGTGTCGCCTCGAATACGACCAGCAGGGAGCGTTGGACATGTTGCTAAAGAGTTGCTTTACGCCTGAGATTCCCGCCGAACATCTGGACGGACTGTGGCCCAGCCTCGCCGATAACCTGGAAGGCCAGCCGGCCGCCGGCGGTGGATCCGCGGGTAACGGCCAGGGTGAGATCCACTTCTCCTCCTCGTCGGCCATGCAGATCCTGAACATCCCCGATCCGAAGGTCGAGGAGGCCGCGGTGGTGGAGGCGCCGGTGGCGGCGCCCGCCGAGGCCCCTGCCGAGGAGCCCTCACCGTGGCGCTGGCCCGTGGCGCTCATCGCCTCCACCCTCATCGTGGTGGTGGGTGTGCTCGTCTACCAGAACCGTCAGGCCACGGTTCAGGGACCGGGTCCCATGGCCGCGGCGGCGGGATCGGACCAGCTGAGCCCGGGCGGCGCCCCGGGTGCACCGCCCACCGCGGTGGCCATGGCGCCCACCGGCGAGCCGGCCGCCGAGCCCCTGCCTGGCTCCGAGCCCGAGCCTGCAGCGGATCCGGCTCCCGGTGAGGCCGAGCCCGCCAAGGAGGGCGCGCCGGAAGAGGCAGCGCCCAAGGATGAAGCCGCGAGCGGGGCGCCCGCGGCCGTGGCGGCCAAGAAGAAGGCGCGCACCAAGCGGGGCAAGGCCCGGGCGCGCAAGGGCGGCCCCAAGCCTGCCAGCGAGCCCAAGCCGGCAGTTGCGGCCAAGCCGAAGCCGAAGTCAAGGGCCAGGCCCAAGCCCGCCGGCAAGGGCGACGATCTGCTCGACAGCCTCATCGACAACGCCCTGGGCGACGAGGGCAAGGCCAAGGCGGCCATGCCGAAGAAGAAGAAGGCCGCGGCGCCCGCGCCCAACATGGATCTGCCCGAGCAGCTCTCCATGAACCAGATTCGCGCCTCCATGAACCGGGTCAAGGGGCTGGTGCAGTCGTGCTACGACCGGTTCCAGGTGGAGGGCCGCGCCAACGTGCAGATGGTCATCACCCCCCTCGGCAAGCCCACCCAGATGCGCATCAAGGGCAAGTTCTTCGGCACCGACACCGGCGCCTGCGTACTCAAGGCGGTCAAGAAGGCCAAGTTCCCCAAGTTCCGGAGCAAGCCGATGACCATCAAGTACCCGTTCATTCTTCAATAGCCCGCCAGAGAAAGTCGCCCAGGAAATGCTCCTGAGGCGAAGTCCATCTCAAGACTCGCCGTCCACGTCTACGTCAAAGCTGGTGATGGATGGGGGCTACGGGGCTAACCTGGATATTGCGCCAAGGGGCCGTCACGAGGCGTCCGGGACCGAGGCGCAGGGGACCCGCGACGACGAAAGCATACTGGTGCGTATGGTGAGGCGGCGCGGGAGCCGCTGCGCCGACGGTAACGGACGCCGCAGCAGGGCATCTGGCGCAATATCCAGGCTAACCCTTCCGTCGAATGCTCTTGCTCAGCAGGCTGACGCTGGATTCCAGATCGAGGTCGAGCTCGGTGTCAACTTCGCCGTGGCCAGGCGCGCCCTGCCCTCCAGCCACCGCCGGCCCCCGTCGCAGGCCGTAGATGGCGATGAGTCCGAGCAGGATGATCAGGGCGAGGCCCGCGCAGAGCGCCGCCAGCAGCGCCGGCCGGGAGGCAGGGCTCACCTGAAACGGCCCGAGGGCGACGGTTGTCGGTGAAGGGGTCGCAGTGGGCGCCGCGACCTTGAGCACCACGCTGACCTGCTCCGGCTTCATGCCCTGCACGCCGCCCGCCACCAGGCGCCGGACCTCGGCCGCGCTCATGGGCGACGCATCGCCCGCCGCAGCGCGCAATACCAACAGCACCGAAGCCCGGGGCGCTTCCGGCGTCGCGCGCTGCAGGTCCAGCAGCGGCACCCGCCGGCCCAGGGCCAGGTGCACCCTGGCCTGCAGCACGCCGTCCACCGCCTCCAGGGTCCGGGCCAGCCGCTCGCCCAGGGCCTGCTCGAGCAACGCCTGCCGCTGCCCCGGCCAGGGGAGCAACCCGGGCTGACCCGGGGCCGGCCCGTTGCCCTGGCGCGCAGTCGCGCCATGCCCCGCGTCAACCCCGGCGAGCGGACGTGGCGGGCGGAGGTCGCAGCCGGCGAGGGCGGAGACCAGCGCGGCCAGCAGAATCAGGCGCCCCCGGAAGCTGCATGAATCCATGGTTCGCATCCGGGCTCACTCCTGCTTCGAGAGCATGTCCGCCAGGCGGCGCACTGCCCGGGCGTGCAGACGACAGGCCCAGGATCGGCTCAGGCCGAGCTTGGCCCCCGCCTCGGCCAGAGAGAGGTGTCGATAGTAGTGCAACCGGACCAGCCGCCGTTCCCGCTCGGGCAGCTGCCGCAGGGCGCGCGTCAGGTCCGAGCGCGCCTCCTGTTCGTCGATGATCTGCTCCATCTCTGGCGGATCCGTCGACACCGGCTCGGGTCGGTCATCGGCGTCCAGGGACATCACGTAGACCGCGGCGATCTCGTTCAGCGCGCCGGCCAGTCGCTCCACCCTGGCAGCCTTGCCGCCGCCCTGCTCCGACGACGGGTTATCAGCCCTGTCCTGCATCACCGCGTCCGCCCCAGCGTCGAAGCGGAGCGACGCCCGTCGGCTGAACAGTCCTTGCTGGCGCAGCGCATCGTAGATCGCCCCGCGGACCCGGTAATGGGCGAAGGTGGTGAAGGCCACGCCGCGCTCGGGGTCCCAGCGCTCGGCCGCCTCCACCAGCCCGGCGTTCCCGGCCGCGATCATCTCATCCAGCAGCTGCGTGCGCAGGCCGTGCCGGTCACGGATCTTGAACGCCATGGCTCGCGAAAAGCCGAGGTGTTCCTGGATCAGCTTGTGGCGCTCCGGCTCGGGCAGCGACATCAGGCGCGCTCCTGGTCAGGGCCAAACGGAGTCCCGGGAAATTGTCAATCTGTCACGGGCGGCGGCGGAGTCGTGCAATCCTGGCAGAGGGGCAACGGGCTGGCGCGGCTCGATCAGCTCTTGCCGGTACCCTTGAGGTATCGCATCAGCGTCCTGCGGCGCTCTTCGTCCAGGTCGATGTAGCGGATACCCATGTCGCAGGGCGGCTCGGTGCTGCTCCAGACCACGACCCCCTGGGTGGCCACGGACGCGTCCATGTCCGGAAAATTGATCACGAGGTCCACCACCGTCCCCTCCTCCTCGACGCTGTCGCTCAGGATGCGAATTCCACCAATGCTGATGTCGACGATTCGGTGGTTCAGGAGCAACTCCCGGCCGGTACAGTCCACCAGCGCGGTGACCTCGAAGCGTGGATGTTCGCGCAGATCATCATCAGCATCCGCGTCAGCCACCGCAGCAGACATATCCCCGCCAGCATCGGTTGCTCCACTGTCGTCGCTCTGGGGCATCCCTGGTCTCCAACCTTTTCAATCTATGCAGCTTATGATCATTCGAGCAAGCCGCCGGGTCAACCATGGATTGACGCCTCCCCTCGGGCCCGGCGACGGCCGCCACATGTCCCTTGCGTGTGACGCCAAGGCGTAGGAAAACCCAGGTTGTGACACTCCGTCGTTTCATCCCTGCCCTGTTGCTGTTCTGGGCCGGTTCAGGGAGCGCCAGCGCTCAGACCCTGATGGACCGGGACTACCCGTTTCGCTCCACAGGGCAGCGTGACACGGTGCAGCGCCATATCGCGCATGTGCTGAGGCCGACCCTCACCTTTCCCGCGCTTGGGCGTCCATCTGGACGGCTATCGGTGCTGGTCAAACCCACGGAACAACCGGAAAAAACCCCGAGCGCCACCGCCCCCTCCGGTGCCAGGACGCGGTGGCAGCTCTTCCTCAGCAGGCGCGGCGTGGGCCCGGCGCGCTCCCTTGCCGTGCGATCAGCGAGGCGTGAGGGCGGGGTGGTTCAGCTGGAGGCGGTGATCCCCGCCGGTCTGGCACGGGATGTGTATGACCTGAGGGTGATGGGACTCGGCATCAACGAAAACCAGCCCAACGCCGTGCGTATCGTCGGCCGGGAAAAGCCCCGCCGGTTTCGCTTCGCGGTGCTCACCGACCACCAGCTGTGGGACCCGAGCTACCGCATCACCGGCAGGGCCATCAACGCGGGCCAGTTCCCCAGCCCGGAGGACGCCACCGAGAACCTGGTCATCGCGCGGCAGGAGCTCCACGAGTTGAGCCTGCTCGACCCGGAGTTTGTGCTGCTACCTGGAGATCTGGTCTACGGCGTGGACTACCCGCGGGAGTACCGGCAAGCGAGGGAGCTGTTGCGCCGGGCCCGGCTGCCGGTGTTCGCGGTGCCCGGGAACCATGACGCCTACGCTGCGTACGTGGTCAAGCTGCGCGGCGGGGCGCTGACCCTGGTGGCCGGGGCGCTGGAGTGCAAGAAGCACCTGGAGGGCGAGCTCACCTGGGGCAAGACGTGGGTATTCGCCACTTGCCTGTACGGGGACATCAAAGACCTGCTCTACGCCGATCTGCACCGGGACGGGTTGAACTACTGGCGGCGGCAGCTCGGCCCGCCTGCCTACGCGTTCTCCCACGGCGGGCTGCGCTTCGTCGGGATCAACACCTACGGCGGCACCCCGGAGCGACGCCACGCCTTCTCCCTGTTCATGGACGCCTTCGACCTGAAGCTGGGGGTCCCTGCGGTGGACAACTACGGCGGCTACCTGACCGACGCCGCGCTGGCCTGGATCGAGGCCCAGGCCAGGCAGGCTGCCCGCGCCGGGGAGACGCCGGTCTTCTTCGGCCACCACGACCCCCGGGGCAACGAAAAGGGCGCGGCCTATCACGCCAACGAGGCGTTCCCCACCGATCCGGTGTCCATGGGCGGCTTCGAGGAGTGGAACTTCGACTCAAAGACCTGGGACAGCGACCCGGCGGACAAGCGGACCGACGAGACCGCCGGGCGAAACAGCGGCCTCTCCCTGCTGCGGATCCTCGCCCGGCATGGCGGCTACTACCTGTCCGGCCATGTGCACAGGGACCAGCGGCGCATCTTCAGCCCGGGCGACAAGGTGCGGGGGATCACCGTGCAGCGGCGGCTGGAGTTCATCCGCACCACCACCGCCGCGTCCGGCGCCACCGGCGCGGGGTACTGGGGCTACCGCCTGATCCAGGTGGAGGACGGCAAGATCAAGTCCGTGGACTACGACCCCGACCACCACCTGGCGTCGGTGCCGGCGGGCAACCTGTGGGCCTCGCGCAAGTCGGGCGACCCACCGGAGGTGGAGATCGCCTCGGGGCTGCCCCGCCATACGCGGGTGGTGATCCCGTTCGAGCTCGCCCGGCGGGACGAGGGGTACCGGTTCCGCGTGCGGCCAGGCCTGAAAAACGCCGTGGCGCCCGCGGCGTCGGAGGCGGCCCGGGTGGAGCAGCTCACGCGCAGCGGGGAGACCTTCGACTATCGCGTCGCGGTCACCCTGCCGGCGGCGCCCTACCCACCGGTCGAGCGCGGCATCGTCCGGCGCATCCTCCGCGCCCTGCCCGCCCGCGGCAACAAGCCCCCGGTCCCGAAAATGGCCGCGGCGGTCTCCGGGCAGGCGGCGCTGCGGCCGGTGGATCGCCCCCTGACCACCACCACGGGGCAGACGTTGCTCCTGTCGGCCGAGGGCACCACCGACGCCGAAGGGGACCGCATCATCGAGTACCGCTGGGTCCTGGCGGGCGAGCGTGAGGCGGTGGGGCCGAGGGTGGCCCACCGCTTCAGCGGCGCCGGGCAGTTCCCGGTGCGTTTGTATGTCACCGACGAGGCGGGCGCCCGGGCCAGCCTGCTGCGCACCTTCATCGTCAAGCCCCCGCCGCCGCCGGGATGCGCCGGCTGCTGCACCGAGCAGGGGCGCCCTGGCGCCGCCGGGATGCTGGTGCTGCTTTGCCTGGCTGGCCTGGCGGGCACCGTGTACATCCGACACCGCCGGAGGCGCCGATGATCTGCGCTCCGCCGCGCTGCCGGCCCTCCAGGCCACCGACCGTCGACTGTCGACTGTCGACCCGATGGAATCTGGTGTATGACTGTCTAGCTCATCCAGGAGAAGCGAACCTATGACTCAGCGCCGACACACAAGACTGATGCTGCTCTGGCTGGTGGCCGCTGGCCTCGGCCTGGCCGGCACCGGGTGCTCAAAGCAGAAGCTGATCCCCAACACAAAGGTGATCGACACCAAGCTGAACCGGGACATCCTCCGGGTGGTGGAGAAGTACCGCAAGGCCGTGGGCAAGAAGGACAAGATCGCCATCCTGGCGCTGGTCCACCCCACCTACCAGGACCACGGCGGCACCCCCGAGGGGGGCGACGACATCGACTTCACCGGCCTGAAGAAGCTGCTCGCCTCTCGCTTCAAGATGACCACCAAGATCCGCATGCGCATCGAGTACCAGGCGGTGATCATCAAGGGACGGGAGGCCAACGTCGACACCTACATCGACGCCACCTTCGTCTACGACCAGCCCGGCTCCAACCCACGCTGGCGGCGGCTCACCGACTTCAACCGGTTCCGGTTGATCAAGGAGAAGAACCGCTGGCAGTTCCTCAGCGGACTGTAGTCCGGGGACCTGTCCCGGGTCCTTCGCCCTTCCTCGCCTCCCCCAGAGCCCACTCCTGCTCCCGCGGCACGCGGCCAGGGTCAACTGTCCCCCACTGGGAGTCCAGTCCCCGGTCGGAGGCCAGGAGCAGGCTGAATCTCTTGAAAATTCGCGCACTGTAAGGTGGCACCGCGCTTGCATTTCGCGGGCGCATGGGAGCCTTCGCCCGGACACAGCACAACAACCTGATTCGCGGCCTCGTGCTTGCCGTGCTGGCCGCAGCTCTCTGCTCATGCGCCGGTACGTTCTCGCGCGGCGGGCAGCAGGGGGAAACGGACGGCGGGCTGATGGAGGACGGGCAGATCGGCCTGCTGGACCAGGCGCACCTCGGGGACCTGCAGCAGCCCTCGGCGACTGACCTCGGCAAGGAGGTTTGCGGCAACGGCCTGGACGACGACGGGGACGGCAAGGTGGATGAAGGGTGCAGCTGCAACCCGGCGACCCAGGCGACCCAGGCCTGCTTCGTGGGCAAGCCGGCTCACGCCGGGGTCGGCGTCTGCGCCATGGGCAAGCAGCTCTGCCTGGCCAAGGGGCTCAACAATCAGTGGGGCCCCTGCAGCGGCTCGGGCGCGCCGGGCAAGGAGGACTGCGTCGACGGCAAGGACAACGACTGCAACGGCAAGGTGGACGACGGCGCCGGGTGTACCTGCAAGCCGGGCGACACCAAGGTGTGCTACACCGGCCCCTCCACCAGCCGAAAGAAGGGGATCTGCAAAGACGGCGTGGCCATGTGCAACAGCAGCGGCACCGGCTGGGGCAAGAGCTGCCTGG
>CAZEFW010000170.1:0-20588 GCA_964511535.1 uncultured Myxococcales bacterium
GCAGGTAGGCCACGCCGTACTCGGTGGCCACGTACTGCACGTCGCCGCGGGAGGTCACCACGCCGGCGCCGGGGGCGAGCATGGGCATGATTCGGCTGATCTCGCCTCCCCTGGCGGTGGACGGGAAGGCGATGATGCTCTTGCCGCCCTCGGAGCGCACCGCCCCGCGCACGAAGTCCACTTGCCCGCCGATGCCGGAGTAGAACCGCGTGCCCATGGAGTCGGAGTTGACCTGCCCGGTCAGGTCCACGCTCACCGCCGAGTTGATGGAGATCATGTTGTCGTTCTTGGCGATGACGAACGGGTCGTTGGTGTAGTTGCACGGGTGCATCTCCACCAGCGGGTTGTTGTCGATCCAGTCGTACAGTTGCCGGCTGCCCATGGCGAAGGCGCTAACGATCTTGCCCTTGTGCAGGGTCTTGCGCTCGTTGGTGATCACGCCGCTGTCGAACAGCTCCATCACGCCGTCGGAGAACATCTCGGTGTGCACGCCCAGGTCCCGCTTGTCGTCCAGCTGCGACAGCACCGCGTCCGGGATGGCGCCGATGCCGAGCTGCAGCGTGGCGCCGTCCTCGATGAGCTCGGCGATGTGCGTGCCGATGCGCCGGTGCACGTCGGTGAACGGGTCGCGAGGCAGCTCCAGCACCGGCCGGTCGGTCTCCACCACGTGGCTCAGCTTGCTGACATGGATGAACGAGTCGCCCAGGGTGCGCGGCATCTGCTGGTTCACCTCGGCCACCACCACCCGGCTGCTCTCGGCCGCCGGCTTGACGATGTCCACCGACACGCCGTAGCTGCAGAAGCCGTGCTCGTCCGGCGGCGAGACCTGCACCAGCGTGACGTCCACGGGGACCCGGCCGCTGGTGAACAGGTCGGGGATCTCCGACAGGAACACCGGCGTGTAGTCCGCGTCGCCGGCGTTGACCTCGGCGCGCACCGACGGCCCGATGAACATGGCGTTGAGCCGCAAGCACCCCTTGAGCTCGGCCTTGACCCAGTCGGCCCGGCCCAGGGCCAGCAGCTGCACCACCTCCACGTCCCGCAGCTCCGGCGCCAGCTCGGCCAGGGCCTCGGCCAGGGTCTGGGGCTCGCCGCAGTTGGCGTTGAGCATCAGCCGGTCGCCCGCCTTGATGGACCGCTCCAGCGCCACCCGGGGCTCGACGATTCTGGACTTGTAGCGCTCGAGCCAGCTCATGACAGCTCCTCCAGGGTGTGGGCCTGCGCGCCGTGGGCGGCCGCCACCGCCGCGTTGACGAACTCGCCCCGGTGCACCACCACCGCCTCGCGCAGCGCCTCGTCGCAGTTCAGGCAGCGCGGGTCGTCGGCCAGCTGCAGCAGGTAGGGGCGGATCACGTTGGACAGCGCCCTGGACGCGGTGCGGGCCACCAGCGCGGTGAAGTTGGGCACGCAGTAATGAATGACCCCGTGCTTGACGAAGGTCGGATCCCGCAGCGTGGTGGGCCGCGAGGTCTCGACGCAGCCGCCCTGGTCGATGCTCACGTCGATGACGGCCGAGCCGGGGCGCATGGCGCGCACCATCTGCTCGGACACCACGTGCCGCGCCCGCTCCCCCGGGGCCAGGATTGCCCCCACCAGCACGTCGGCGTAGGACACCGCCTTGGCGATCTGGTCCGGGTAGGCGTACATCAGGCAGAAGCGCCCTGGTACGTCGAACACCCGGTCCATCTCGGCCAGCCGCTGCGGGTCGTCCAGGATGGTCACCTGGGCCCCCATACCGGCGAAGGTGCGCGCCGCGTTGAAGCCCACCTCGCCGGCGCCGAGGATGGTCACCTCCGCCGGCGGCAACCCCGGGATGCCCGACAGCAGCGTGCCCTTGCCCGCGGGGCTCTCCAGCAGGCGCGCGGCGATCTGGGGCACGAGCCGCCCGCCGATCTCGCTCATGGAGCGCAGGATCGGCCGGGCGCCGCCGGGCTCGCGCAGCATCTCCCAGGCCACCATGGTCACGCCGGACTCGAGGATCTTCTGCATGCGCGGCGGCGAGGCAGCCGACAGGTGCGCGAAGCCGGAGATCAGCTGGTCCGGCTCCATCTCGTCCACCTCTCCCAGGGTCGGGGTGGTCACGCGGCAGATCAGCCCGGAGCGCTTGTACACCTCCTCGGCGGAGTAGACGATGGTGGCCCCGGCCTCCTGGTACCCCTCGTCGCTGAAGCCGGAGCCAGCGCCCGCGCCGGTCTCCACGTGGACCGTGTGACCGCGGGAGCAAAGCTGGGCCACGCTGTTGACACCGAGCGCCACCCGGTGGTCCAGGTCGTGCAACTCCTTGGGAATTCCGATGTACATGGGAGGTCCTCCGAAGCGCCGCTGCGCGGCGCGGCTTGAGGCTTGAGGCTTGAGGCTTGAGGCCCGAAGAACTAGGCTCTTTGCATCGCACCAAGGCTAACACTGGCGGGTAGGAGGAGAAATGGCTGATCTCGTCACCGTTGATGACCCCGAGCGGATGAGCCTGCTCGGCTTGATCCTGGCCAGCATCATCCGGCGCAACCTGGAGCACGAGGAGAACCTGGCCCGGCTCAAGCGGCTGGACGGCGCAGTGGCCGTTACCGCGGGGGAGATGCAGGTGACCCTGCGCTTCGCCGACGGCGCGCTCACCGTGACCCGGGCGCAGGAGGACAAACCCCGCGCCGCCGTCAGCGGCACCATGGACAGCCTGATGGGCGTGTCCCTGGGCCAGGGCATGGTGGGCCCCTGGCTGGCGGGCAAGCTCAAGACCCGGGGCAACCTGCTGTTCCTGCTCAAGATGCTGCCGTTGATGACCGCGGACTGATCCCGGCCGCCCCTTCAAGGAGAGACCATGAGCGCAGACCTTCGCGCGAAGTTTTCCGAGCTGCTCGGCCCCGACGCCGTGCTCGCCGCCCCCGAAGAGCTGGAGACCTACGCCAGCGACTACTCCGAGGAGGATCCCCTGGAGCCGGCGCTGGTGCTGCTGCCCGCCGACGTCGAGCAGGTGCAGGCCATCGTGCGGGCCGCGCCGGAGCTGGGCACCACCCTTACCATCCGCGTCGCCGGCTCCAACGTCGCCAGCCTCGGCATGGCCCCTCCCGGCGGCGTGGTGCTCGACCTGAGCCGCATGGACAAGATCCTGGATGTCAACGAGCAGGACATGTACGCCCTGGTGGAGCCGGGCGTCACCTGGGAGCAGCTCAAGGCGCACCTGGCCGAGCGCGAGATCCCCCTGCGCATGGGCTACCCGCTGTCGCCGCCCGATACATCGATCATCGCCAACTGCATCCTCGACGGCCTGGGCAACCTGTCCATGCGCTACGGCCCCATGGGCGACTGGATCGGCGGCCTGGAGGTGGTGCTGCCCGACGGCGAGCTGGCCAAAACCGGCGCGCCGGCCCTGTCGGACATCTGGTTCGGCCGCGGCCCGCTGCCCGACCTGACCGGCCTGTTCATCGCGGCCCAGGGCGCCACCGGCGTGGTGACCAAGATGGCCTTCCAGCTCTGGCCCATGCCGCCGCTCAACCGGCGCATGTTCATCCTGATGTACGACCAGAAGAACACCTTCCGCGCCATGCGCGAGCTGTCCCGCCTCGGCATCTGCGACGACGTGGGCGGTCTGTCCTGGCCCACGGGCAAGATGCTGTTCGGGGTGCAGCGCCCCACGGAGAAGGACCCGGCCGAGCCGGAGTTCTTCCTCTACCTCGACCTGTCGGGGCAGAACGAGACCGAGCTGGCCCTGCGCGTCGAGCTGCTGGAGAACTACCTCGACGGCCTGCGCGCCGACGGCGCCCGCCTCGAGGCGCCGCTGGACATGCCCACCCTGGTGCGGCTGAACCCGGCGTTCGCCAAGTTCGCCGAGTTCCCCACCCGGCTGGAGTTCCTCATCGACCACCCCGGCGGCGGCCTGAGCTGGGTCGGCACCTACGGCCCCATGAGCCGCTTCGACGCCTTCGGCGAGGCGGGGTGCGAGGTGATGGCGCGCCACGGCTTCCCCCCCGCCATGGTCAGCCGCCCGATGAAGGGCGGCCACTTCGGCGTGATGCGCTTTCTGTGCACCTTCGACAAGGCGGACGCCGACGAGCGGCGCCGGGTGCGGGAGATGAACGTGGAGCTGGTGGAGGCGGGCCTGCCCCTCGGCTTCATCCCGTACAAGACCCCGCCCTGGACAGTGGAGCAGGTGCGCGACCGGCTCGACCCGGGCTTCGCGCGGCTGTTCAAGGGGGTGCGCGAGCTGCTCGACCCGCGCGGAATCCTCTCCCCCCGGAGCTGGCCGCTCTGATAGAGTGAACTGTCCCTGACAGGGACGCGGAGGGCGCGAGATGATCGACGTGATTCACCCCGAGACCTATACAACGGTCTACCGGCTGTTCCCCACGGACACCGTCTACCGCTACGAACCTCGCGACGTGCCCACGCCGATGATGCCGCACAAGACCATCTACGCGCCGTACGGCCGCTACGAGTTCGGCTACAAGCACCTGTTCTGCGCCGAGCAGCGGGCGCTGGACGAGCTGACCCGGCTGCGCGACGGACAGGGCTACTTCGAGGGGGACGTGGTGCTGCGCAGCGAGGCGGTGGGCAACCTGATCCATCGCTGCGGCGCCGGCACCGTGGTGCTCGAGGATCTGAAGTTCAACCTGACCGTGATCGGCAAGCAGCAGGCCGGCGCGCTGATCATCACCATGCCCATCGGCAACACCGGAGCGTAGGGACCATGTCCGGGACCTCGGAGGGGAGGGACGAGGCGGGAGCAGCGGCGGGCGAGTTCGCGCCCAACGTGGAGGGGGACGTCACCCGGCGCGCCCTGACCATGGACTGCGTGCTGCTCTCCTCCAAGCGGCGGTTCGCAAAGGGCGAGGCGGTGGTGGTGCACCTGATCACCGAGAAGCCTGGCCAGCGGGTGTGCATCACGGGCAAGGTGGCGCGCTGCCGCAAGGCGAGCAACGGCAGCGGCTACCTGCTGCGGGTCAGGCTCACCGAGGTGCAGGGCATCCTCAAGGGCCTCGACAAGGAGACCGCGGACCACCGCGCGGTGACGCCCGCCGTGCCCGTCGCCGCCGTGCCCGACGCGCCGCTGCAGGACGCGCCCACCTCGCACATGCTCGGCTCGCTGGAGGAGATCAACGTCCCGAACCTGCTGACCTTCCTCGACCGCGAGCGCCGCTCGGCCACCGTGCAGCTCTCCTTCGAGGGCGACGAGCAGGTCAGCCTGTTCGTGCGCGACGGCCGGCTGGTGGACGTCACCGGGCTGCAGGCCGACACCGGCATCGAGGAGCGCCGCCTGCTCTACGACCTGTTCGACCGCGCCAGCGGCGAGTTCGAGCTGGAGTTCATGCGCGTAACCAACGCCGACCGCTTCAACATCAGCACCCAGACCCTGCTGCTGGACTACGCGGTGAGCCGCAACGGCTGAGTGAACGTGCGGGCGCGCGACGGCAACATATCGATTATCACACCTGATCGACGACGCAACGGAGGGGGAGCATGGTAACGGCAACGCGCAGGATCCGTCTATTGGCCACCGCCTCGGCCCTGCTGCTCGCGGCGGCCGTGGCCTGCTCGGGCGACGACCCCGACAAGGATGGAAAAGACGCCGGGCCGCCGGATGCCCTCGTGGCGTCGGACAGCGCGGCAGATGATGCCCTCGTGGCAGCGGACAGCGCGGCAGATATCGCCCTGGCCGACCAGGCCGCAGACGTCACGCTGGTAGATCTACCAGGTCCTGACCAGCCCACTGCGTCCGACCAGTCCACCGGCGCGGACCTCGGCCCGGCCCTGCCCGGCTCCCGGGCGCTGCTGTTTGCCGGAAGCTCCAACAAACTCTCCGGCCCTGACCGCGATTACCTGCTCAAGGCCCTGGCCGTCCGGCTGGACGGCGCCGGCAAGCCGCCCCACCTCACGCTGCCGGCCAAGTTCTACCAGCGCTCTCTCGAGCCGAAGTCCTGGGATTACACCCGTTACTACCCAGGCCAGCCCGAGTTCTGGGGCGGCGCCGTTCGGCTGCCCGGCAAGGCGGGCTGGCTGGCCCATGTGCAGCCGGTGGGCGCGGGCACCACGCGGCAGTCCTCGAAGTACGTGCTGATCAAGCCCGGGGGCGCGGCCAAGGTGCTCGCCACCGCGCCGAGCCCCGCCAAGGGCACCCAGTTCCTGGACAAGCCGTTCGTCTCGACGGACGGCAAGCTGCTCGCCGCCATGTACGGCGATGGGTTTTCCTTCAAGGGCCACCCGTTCGGCCACCAGCTGGTCCGGCTTGATGGCACGACCTTCAAGAGTTCCGGCAGCGGCGCGTGTGACATCACGCCGGCAAAGATCAGCCTGTGGGAATCTGGCAGTAGCAAGTTCAGCTTCATGTTCGCGGGCAACCGGGTCTGGTTCATAGCGACGGGGACCAGCCCCTCGGCGGTGCTCCTGCTGTCGGCCCCGCTGGATTGCTCGGCCAAGGCCACGCCGGCAAAGTTGCCGCTGGTGGGCGGCAAGACCATCTCCACCCTGCACGACCTCCTGGTGGTCTCGCCCGACCGCAAGTGGCTCGCCGTCCGGGCCAGCATCGCCCTGCTCAAGGACGACCTGCTGCTGGTGAACGCGGCCACGGCCAAAGTGGTCAACTTCACTGCCTCCCCGGGGTACCTCAAGTATCCCTCCTATTTGGACCGGGAGCTGGGCCGGGTGAGCGTCGCCTTCTCCAAAAAGAGCACCTACCTGGCCTATGTACGGTTGGAGAGCTCGGCGGCGGAGCTGTACGTCAGGCGGGTGGACCGGACCAAGCCGGCGGTGCAGATCACCGACAAGGCGACCTTCCCTGGCTTTATCTATGCCAATGGCACCTACTGGACCTCGGACGACGACCTGCTGTTCTGGGCCGGGGGCAAGAGTGGAAGCGACCTGTACCACTACCGGGCGAGCACCGGCGCCACGGTCAACCTGACCAAGACCGGGGATCCAACCCCGCCATTTACCAAGGCGGGATCCCTGGGGGGGGAGGGCGGCTGGACATCACCCAACGGCAAGTACCTCTACCTGCAGGTGGAGGGGCCCCTGAACGGTGGAGGAAAGTTTTTCGATCTGCGTGTGCTGGAGCTGGCCACCATGAAGGTCACCGACCTGCTCAAGGGGAGCATGATCAGCCTGCCCCGGCCCGCCCGCGGGGCGCCGCACCTGGGCTTCTTTCACGACTTCAAGCACTACATCCTGGGGAGCGTCCCGGAGAACCTCTACATGTTCGACCAGAACAAGGCCAGCGCCCCGGTGAAGCTCACCGCGTTTACGGGCAACGACAATCTCCGCTGCGTTGTCCCCAACGCGGCGGGCACGATGGTGGCCTTCACCACCGGCGACTCTGGCCGGACGATAAACAACGACCTCTACGTGGCCAAGGTGCTGGCGGGGGGCAAGGCCAAGGTGACCAAGCTTTCCAAGGCTTCGGGCTATATCCCGTGCGACATGCGCTTCACCCCGGACGGCAAGTCGGTGGTCTGGAACTACATGCAGTACCTCTGGAGCACCGGCAATGTGCGCGTATCCACCGTGGACGGCATGTCAGAAAAGGCCCTGCACACGGGCCAAAGCGTTAACAACCTGGTGATGTTCTACTGAAGCTCCTGGTCGGCCTCGAGCAACGCCAGACGCGCTCAACGTTTTCAGGGGTCCGGTTGATCCAGATGTCCAGGTCGCCCGTGGCCCTCGGGTGGCCGTGGGCGGCCAGGGCGTACGCGCCCACGACGATGAATTCAGCGTCCTCTTCGCACAACAGCGACAGTATGTCTTTGAAGTCGGGATTCAGCATCGAAGCCTCCCCTGAAGGACCACGCGTCCACGGCGAGCTGCCACATGGATTGCAGCCGCTCTGCGGTGGTCAGCTGCAGCGCGTCGTCGTCTCGCCCTTGCTCTTCCAGCCGTCGAAGGATGACGCGTTTGCGACGATTCTTCATGGATTCATGGTACCAGATGCGGCACCGCAGGAGCGCCCGGTGCCCCTACAGCCCCTGCGCGACCTTCGCCACGGCGGGCTTGTACCCCTTCTGCGGGATCGACGACAGCTCGCTGATGGCCTGGTACTCCTGCTTCATGCGGCCCCGGTCATGGTCGTACAGGCAGGCCGCCAGCACGGCGCGCGCGGCGAAGGAGTGCCTGCCCGCGTCGAGGCGGCGGCGGATCTCGTGCAGCACCCCGTCGTGCTGCTCGCGCAGGATGGTGCGGGTCAGCTCCTCGATGGCCAGCAGGGAGCTGCGGATCGCCTCTCGGGACCTGGTGTACGAGTGGCGCAGCCGCACGGTGCCCTCCGCGGGCATGAAGTAGAGGTAGACCCCGGCCTTGCGGTGGTGCTCGGCGGCCCGGGCCAGGGCGTCGATCACCCCGGCGATGATCTTGGCCCGCGCCTCGCGCGACATCACCGCGCCGTTGGCCAGCGCGCGCACCACCAGCGCGGCGATGCGCAGCCGCCGGGCGATGGCCGGGTCGTGGATCAGCCCCTTGACCGCGGCCTTGGACGACAGCTCGGTCAGGTACGCCTCGGCGTCCTCCAGCAGCGGCGCAATGAGCACGGTGACCTCGGCCAGCTCCAGCACCCGGTCCATGGAGGCCAGGTGCTCGGCCTCGCGGCGGTTGGCCACGATGTACTTGGCGCAGAGGAAGTCGCGGAAGATCAGGTGCGAAAAGACCCACAGGTTGGCGTACTGCTTGGAGATGATGCCGTAGTGGGTCTCGATCTCGGCCAGCACCCCGGCCGCCTCGGCGGGCTCGGCGCCGAGCCGCTCGAGGTAATCCCCGGCGATGCGCTCGACCAGGGCGTCCTTGACCGCCACCCAGTCCCGGGCGCAGTACTCGTGGGCGATGCAGCACAGCAGCCGCAGGCGGTGGTCCAGCGACAGCTTGGTGTAGACCGAGTCCCGGCGGAAGCCGCGGTTGGCGTCCCACTCGTACATCAGCGCGTCGAGGCAGCGGGTCAGCAGCTCCGACCGGTGCACCGGCAGCGACAGGTCGTGGTTGTACAGGTTGCACAGCAGCGCCAGCATCAGCGGCGAGCCGGTCAGGTCCCGCACCCGGGGCTGGTTGTTGAGCGCCTTCGTCAGCCCCTTGCCCTTGTCGGCCTGCGCCTCGCCGAACCAGCGCTGGATGAAGGTCTCCTCGTCCCGCCGGTCGAAGGGCAGCACCGCGGCCACGGTGAAGCCCGACACCGGCGTGCGGTAAAACGGCGTGCGGCAGGAGAGCACCACCTTGTTGCCGGGGTTGCGCTTCTTGAACGAGGCCAGCGCCTGGCGCCACAGCCGCGCGCTGGCGGCGTCCACCTCGTCCAGCCCGTCGAGGCAGATCAGGCACATGCCGCGCTCCAGGCAGCGCCGCACCACCAGCAAGGCGTCCTGCTCTCCGTACTGCATGATCTGCGCCTTCAGGATCTGCTCCAGGTCGGGCGCCTGAATCGAAATGTCCCGCAGCTGCAGGTAGAGCGGGAAGCGCCGGTCGCCGCGCGGGATCTTCTTGCCCAGCAGGCCCCCGCCGCAGTGGGCGATGAGCAGGGCGCGCAGAAACGTGGACTTGCCCGCGCCTGGGCCGCCGAGCACGGTCAGGTAGCTGCGCTCGCCCAGCAGCTCGAGCACGTCCACCTCGCCGCCTCTGCCCTTGCCCGCGCCCTGGTCCAGTTCGATCACCTCGTCGCGCTGCAGGCCCTTGCCGTCCAGCTTGATGAAGTAGTCCCGTCCCATGCGCAGCGACAGCCGGGTGGGGACGTACAGGTCCTCCAGCGGCACCGGCCCGGACATGGAGAAGATCTGGATGCTGCCGATCTCCTCCTGCAGGGCGTCGAGGTAGCGCGAGCGGAACCGGCGGAACAGGTCGAGGGACTTGCGGTACTGCTCGGCGCCCTCGTTGAGGCCGTCGTAGACGCTGTGCAGCGCGTCCTCGCCGATCTTGTCCAGCCAGCCGATGATCGGCAGCTGCTTGAGCAGGCTCATGGGGCGGTCTCCTGGGGCAAAGCGCCGGCCCTGCGTCCTACAGTTTTTCCAGCGCCGTGGCCGCGGCCTCGAGCAGCGGCGCGGCCGACACGGGGCTGCCCACGGCCTGCTGCATCCAGACGTCCGGGGCCAGCCGGCCCAGGCGGCACATGCGCTCCATCTGGGCGGCCATCTTCTTGCCCTTCATGAACTGCTCCACCTGGAAGGTGATCAAAAAGCCGATGGGGTAGTCAGGCGTGTACAGGCCGTAGGCGATGATGTGCGAGTAGATGGCGGGCAGGATCTGGTCCTTCACGCCGAAGACCGGCGCGTAGTACTTGTTCCACAGCGCGGTGGCCAGCTTGACCACCGCCTGGCGCAGCTGGGCCGGCGTGGCGTCGGGGTTTTTGTACATCCAGTTCCAGATCTCGATGTCCAGCAGGCCCACGCCGGCGATCTCGAAGGCGTTCCAGAAGCGGTCCACGGTGCGCAGGGCGTCCGCGGCGGGGTCCCCCTTGGACTGGCCGAGCAGCTCCAGGTCGCGGGCCTGAAACAGGAACGCGAACGCCTCGGTGAAGCCGGTGTTCGGCACGCCCTCGAGCAGGGTGTGATCGATCTTCGACAGGGAGAAGACCTGCTCCACGTTGTGGCCCAGCTCATGGACGGCGATGTTGAAGCCCTTGTAGTCCATGCCGCCGTCGGGGATGCGGGTGCGCAGGTGCGCGGCGTCGTCTCGCCGCTTGGCCCCGGACGCGTGGCCCGCGCCCCGGGCCGGGTCGACCTTGATGTGGCGCGAGAGGAACGCGGCGGTCTCTTCGTCGAAGCCGAGCTTGCCCAGGATGTTGGGCAGGTCCTTTTCCAGGGCCTTGGCGTCGGGGTACTTCGCCCGCACCAGCTTGTCCAGCTCGCGCTCGTCGAGGCTGCTCTTGGGCTGGAAGCCGGTGTACCACAGGTCGAAGGGCTGCAGGGGGCGGCCCAGGCGCTTGCTGATCAGGGCGCCGACCTTCTTGGCCACCGGCGCCGAGAGCACTGCCTCGAGCAGGGCGCGCACGCGCTGCTCGGGCATCTCGCGGCCGCGGGCGAAGATGCGCTGGATGTAGTTGTTCAGGCCGGGGTAGTGGGGGTCCGCCTTCTTGTGGGCGTTGAACACCGCCAGCAGGTGGGCGTAGCGGCGGTCCGCCTCGCGCTCGGCGGCCTCCCAGGCGCCGCCGTCCTTTTTCTGCACCTTGTTCTCTCGCGGGTCCCAGCGCAGGGCGCCGTCGTCGATCACCGCGGCGGGGATCTCCTGGCGGATGATGCGCTCCATCACCCTGGTGATGAGCTGCTGGCGGGGCAGGCCGTCCTTGCGCGCGTATTGGCCGCGGATCTCATCGCGCAGCCCCCAGTGTGAGATCAGCTTGAGGCCCTGGCGAAACGGCTTGGTGCCGTCGGGCACCTTCAGCCGGTCCATCACCACGTTGTAGTTGTCGATGTAGTTCTCCACCGCCGAGGCGGTGGCGTCGATGTGCTGCACGATGTCGGCGGGCACGCGGTTCTGGAACCGCGCGGTGAGCCGCGCCTCGGCCCAGCGCTGGCGCGACCAGCCCTTGCCCTTGCCCACCCGCTGCTCGAGCGTGGTCATGGGCCAGTTGAGCAGCGCCACGAAGGCGAGCTTGCTCTTGAACAGGTCCTCGCTGGCGTGGGCCGCCGGGCTGAAGGCGGACAGCAGGGCGTCCACCGGCCGCAGCGGCCCCTCGGACAGCACCTGGAAGCGGGACATCTCCCGGGCGATCTCGTGGTGGTGCCCGTCGAGCATCTCCAGGGCGTACTGCAGGTGGGCGAAGGTGTCCGACAGCACGGCGGGATCGGAGACGAAGTGGGCCATGGCGAAGGCGCGCAGGTCCTCGCCGCTGCCGTCCGACGCGCGCCACAGGGCGAGCACCTGGTCCAGGCCGGTCCTGACGCGCGCGGCGTGGTCCTTGCCATGTTTGGCCAGCAGCGCCTTCTCCAGCGCGGGGCGGTCGATCTCGGGCTTCTGCATCAGCGGCGCTCCTGTGAACTCGCGGGTCCGGGGCGGCTGGCGGGGACAGGGCGCCCTGCAGCCGGCCAGCAATAGCGGGACGATGACAAGTATGAGGCTGAAACGTTTATTCGGCATCCGTGACTCCTTGCGACAGAGGCATTCGACAATGGCCGGAACACGTTAAATACTCAACTCCCTGCCGTCCAATACAAGGAGAAGACCATGGGCAAAACAGGAGCCGTCTGGGACACGGTGGGCGACACACCGCTCATCAGGATCAAGTCGTTGAGCGAGATCACCGGGTGCGAGATCCTCGGCAAGGCCGAGCTGCTCAACCCGGGCGGCAGCATCAAGGACCGGGCGGCCAAGGGGATCATCGCCGCGGCCGAGGCCGGCGGCCAGCTCAAGCCGGGCGGCGTCATCGTGGAGGGCACCGCCGGCAACACCGGCATCGGCCTGGCCACCCTTGCCGCCGAGCGGGGCTACCGCACCATCATCGTCATGCCCGACAACCAGGCGGCGGAGAAGTACCAGCTGCTCGAGGCCATCGGCGCCGAGGTGCGCCAGGTGCCGGCCTGCCCGTTCAAGGACGAGAACCACTTCTACCACACCGCGCGGCGGGTGGCGGAGCAGACCGAGGGCGCCATCTGGGCCGACCAGTTCGAAAACCCGGCCAACGCCCAGGCGCACCATGACCACACCGGCCCCGAGATCTGGCACCAGACCGGCGGCTGGATCGACATGCTGGTCTGCGCCTCGGGCACGGGCGGCACCATCGGCGGGGTCAGCTCGTTCCTCAAGCAGCAGAACCCGTCGGTGGAGACCTTCGTCATCGACCCGCCCGGCTCTGGCCTGTACAGCTACGTGCGAGACGGCGAGTTTTCGTCAGAGGGATCCAGCATCACCGAGGGGATCGGCATCATGCGGCTGACGAAGAACTTCGGCCGGGCGGTGCTCGACGGCGCGCTCCAGGGAAGCGACCAGGAGATGATGGACATGCTGTTCCACGTGGCGCGCCACGACGGCCTGTTCCTCGGCACGTCGTCGGCGCTGAACCTGGCCGGCGCCTACCGGTTGGGGCTGAAACACCGCGGCAAGAAGCGCAAGATCGTCACCTTCCTGTGCGACTCGGGCAGCCGCTACGCGTCCAAGCTGCTGAGCGATGCCTGGCAGCAGGAAAAGGGGCTGGTGCCGCGCCCGCTGGCGAAGCCCTAGATCTCCCATCACGTGGAGGCCGCGCGCTTCCTGGAGTATGCTTCCTTTCAAGGAGGGCTTGCATGCTTCGTAACCTAGTCACCGTCACCACCCTTTCAATCTTCGCCGCCGCTTGCCAGGGGCCATCAGAGGACCAGCCGCCTCCGTTCGTACCGGCGGAGGCTCCGCGGCCAGCCGCGACGCAGCCCGCAGCGCAGCCGCTGCCCGACGCGCTGGAACGCGCCGTCGTGGCCGCGCGGCAGCTCGAGGCAGGCGCCGAGTACTTCGTGCGCCAGGCAGGGGGAGCGCATGTGGCGGACAACCCGGAAAAGGAGCTGCAGGTGCGCTTCGCGGGGGGCGCCATCACCGCCAGCGGCAAGGACGGCAGCTGGAGCGTGGGGCTGCAGCTGCTGCGCTGGGGCAGGGCGGGCAGGCTGCAGGATGTGGAGGCGGCCAGCGCGGAGGTCACGCGCAACCGGGTGACCTACCGCCGGGCCGGGGGCATGCAGGAGTGGTTCCTCAACGGGCCGGCGGGCCTGGAGCAGGGCTTCACCATCGCGCGGCGTCCCGGAGACGCCGCCGCGGGGCCGCTCGAGGTGCAGCTGGCCGTGCGTGGGCCCCTCGTGGCGCGCGCGGGCGGCGATGGCCGCTCGGTCACGTTCCACGATATCCGGGGCAAGGCGCGGGCCACCTACCGCGACCTGTGGGTGGAGGACGCCGCGGGCCGGGACCTGCCGGCGACCATGACGGTCAGCCCGGGGGGCGCCATCATCATCAAGGTGCAGGACGCGGGGGCGCGCTACCCGGTGACCATCGACCCGATGCTGCTGGGGGTGGTCAACAAGGTCATCGCGGTGGACGGCTCCAAGAACGACCAGTTCGGCTGGGCCGTGGACATCGACGGCGACACCGCCGTGGTGGGCTCCCGGGTGGACGACGACAAGGGCACGGACTCGGGCTCGGCGTACGTGTTCGTGCGCTCGGGGCATCGCTGGCTGCAGCAGGCCAAGCTCATCGCAAGCGACGGCTCTGCGGCCGACTACTTCGGCTCGGCGGTGGCCATCAGCGGCGACATCGTGTTGGTGGGCGCGTTCCTGGACGACGACAAGGGCTCGGAGACCGGCGCGGCGTATGTGTTCGTGCGGTCCGGCACCACCTGGAGCCAGCAGCAGAAATTGCTCGCCACCGACGTGGCGGCCGGGGACCGCTTCGGTTACTCGGTGGCGGTGGCTGGCACCACCGCGGTGGTTGGGGCTTACTACGAAGACGCCAAGGGCTCCAACGCCGGCGCAGCGTACGTGTTCGTGCGGTCCGGCACCACCTGGAGCCAGCAGCAGAAACTCACCGCGTCCGACGGCGCGGCGGGGGACAACTTCGGCGTGTCAGTGGGCGTGTTCGGCAACACGGTGCTGGTGGGCTCTTACCTCGACGATCCCAAGGGCAGCAACTCGGGCGCGGCCTACTACTTCACCCGCAGCGGCACCACCTGGAGCCAGAGCCAAAAGGTCACCGCCTCCGACGGGGCCAAGAACGACTACTTCGGCATCGCGGTGGCCCTGTCCGACGGGGTGGCCATCATCGGCGCCCACTACGAGGACGCCAAGGGCAGCAACTCGGGCTCGGCCTACATCTTCGCCCGTAGCGGCACGACCTGGAGCCAGCAGCAGAAGATCTGGGCTGCAGACGGCGCGTCGTCGGACTACTTCGGCTCCGCGGTGGATATCCACAACAACCGCGCGGTGGTGGGCGCCTGGGGCGACGGCAGCTACAACCACGGCTCGGCCTACCTTTTCACCCGCACCGGCACCAAGTGGTCTCAGCGGCGGAAGATCAACGCGCTGGACCGGACCAACTACGACCGGTTCGGCCAGGCCGTGGGCATCAGCGGCAACACGCTGATGGCGGGCGCTTACCTGGACGACGACATGGGCACCGACTCCGGCTCGGCCCACTTCTTCCGGCTGTGTGAGGCAGACGACCCGAAAAAGATCAAGGCCTCGGACGGGTCCGGTTCGGACAACTTCGGCCGCGCCGTGGCCGCCAGCGGCACCACCGTGGTGGTGGGCTCGCCGCTGGACGATGACAACGGCAGCTCCTCCGGCTCGGCCTACGTGTTCGTTCGCAGCGGCACCGCCTGGGGCCAGCAGACCAAGCTGGTGCCAGCCACGGGCGGATCGTCCAGCGACTACTTCGGCCACGCAGTGGGGCTCAGCGGTGACGTGGCCGTGGTGGGCGCCTATGGAGATGACCCGGCGGGGTCCAACTCGGGCTCGGCCTACGTGTTCTCCCGCACCGGCAACAACTGGATCCAGCAGGCCCGGCTCATCCCGCCGGGCAAGGCCTCGTCGGACAACTTCGGCAGGGCCGTGGCGGCCAGCGGCGACACCGTGGTGGTGGGCTCGCCGTACGACGACGACAAGGGCAGCAACGCCGGGGCGGCATACATCTACACCCGCTCCGGTTCCACCTGGTCCCTGCAGCAGAAGCTGGTGGCGTCTGACGGCTCTTCGTCTGACTACTACGGTTTCGCGGTGGCCATCAGCGGCAACACCGTGGTGATCGGGGCATACCTGGACGACCCGAAGGGCGGCAACTCGGGCTCTGCGTATGTCTACACCCGCTCGGGAACCACCTGGACCGTGCAGGCCAAGCTCACCGCCTCCAACGGCGGCGGCAGCGACTACTTCGGCTACTCGGTGGGCATCAGCGGCAATCAGCTGGTGGTGGGCGCCTACCTGGAGGACGGCAAGGCGACCAACGCAGGGGCGGCCTATGTCTACTCCCGCACCGGCTCTCTGTGGAAGCAGGACCAGATCCTGCGCGCCCAGGACGGCACCAGCAGCGACTACTACGGCTACTCGGTGGCCATCAGCGGCAACAACATCCATGTGGGCGCGTATGCCGACGACTACCTCGGCAGCTCATCCGGCACGACCTACATCTACAAGCGCATCGGCAGCAAGTGGGAGCACCACCAGCAGCACTACGCCCACGACGGCGCGTCGTCGGACTACTTCGGCTACGCGGTGTCCCTGGCCGGCGAGATCCCGGTGGCGGGCGCCTACCTCGACGACGACCTGGGCAGCGCATCAGGGTCGGTCTATATCCTGTCCACCTCTTGCAAGGGATCCATCGGCACGTCGTGCGGCTCCGGCGCCAGCTGCCCGTCCGGGTTCTGCGTCGACGGGGTTTGCTGCGACAAGGCGTGCGGCGGCAGCGCCGTGGACTGCCAGGCGTGCAGCGTGGCGGCCGGCGCGGCCAAGGATGGCGTGTGCGGCCCGATCAAGAAGGGCGCCACCTGCCGCGGCTCGGGCGGCGGCTGTGATGTGGCCGAGACCTGCAACGGGGTGAGCACGGCCTGCCCGCCGGACCTGGTCAAGGCCAGCGGCAGCTCCTGCCGCGCGGCGGCGGGTCCGTGTGACCTGGCCGAGACCTGCACAGGCACGTCCAAGGCGTGCCCGTCGAACATCTACAAGGCCCAGGGCACCAGCTGCCGCGCGGCCAACGGCGGCTGCGACGCGGCGGAGTTCTGCACCGGCAGCAGCGCCAGCTGCCCGTCGGACAGCGCCCGGCCGGCCGGCTACGTGTGCCGCGCCTCGGTGGGCGGCTGCGATGTGCCTGAAAATTGCGACGGCACGGCCAAGGCCTGCCCGTCGGACACGGTGTCCCCCGCAGGCAAGATCTGCCGCACCTCCTCCGGGCCGTGCGACCTGGCCGAGACCTGCACCGGCACCTGGGGCAAGTGCCCGGCCGACAGCCTGGCGGCCAAGGGCAAGCCGTGCCGCCCCGCGTCGGGCGGCTGCGACGTGGCCGAGGTGTGCACCGGCAGCTCCAAGTCCTGCCCCGTGGACACCGTGCGGCCGTACCAGTACATCTGCCGCCAGGCGGTTGGCGGCTGCGACCAGCCCGAGCAGTGTGACGGCACCTCCAAGGGCTGCCCGAAGGATCAGGTATCCAAGGCGGGCGCGGTGTGCCGGTCGGTCAACGGTGCCTGCGACAAGGCGGAGAGCTGCGACGGCAAGTCCACCTCCTGCCCCAACGACAGCTACCTGGCCGCGGGCATCACCTGCCGGCAGACCGCGGGCAAGTGCGACAAGGCGGAGAGCTGCACTGGCGGCTCGGCGTCCTGCCCCAAGGACGGCTTCAAGGTCAAGGGCGCGTCATGCCGGTCGGCGGCCGGGGTGTGCGACCTGGCGGAGATCTGCACCGGCGGCACGGCCCTGTGTCCCAAGGACCTGTTCGTGCCCAACGGCACGCCGTGCAGCGCCAACACCGGCACCTGCCAGGGCGGCAAGTGCCTGGCCAACGCCGACGCCGGTCCGCCGGATCAGGGGATCGCGGACGCTGGCGCCGGTGACGCCTCGGGCAGCGGCGACGCCTCGGGCAGCGGCGATGCCTCGGGCAGCGGCGACGCCTCGGGCAGCGGCGATGCCTCGGGCAGCGGTGACGCCTCGGGTAGCGGCGATGCCTCGAACTACGAGGCCGGCAGCGGCGGCGACGCCAGCGCCACCGCCGACATCGGGCCCATCGGCGTGGGCGAGGACAACGGCTGCGACTGCCGCGTGGGCAGCGAAGGCGGGTCTCCGCTGTGGCTGCTGGCGGCGGCGCTGCTGCTGTGGCGCAGGCGGCGGAGGTAAGAACCTGGCCAGTGGGGGGGGATGCCTTGACCGGGAGGCCGCCCGGTTGTTCTAGTGGGGTATGCGTCGATCACTGAGGTTGGTCTGCTGGGTGGCGGGCATCAGTCTGCTCGCGGCATGTCACGACACCGGCAGCGTCAAGCGCCCGGGCGGGGACGCGGCAGCGGACCTGAGCCGCGACATCACGCCGCTGGACGGGCCGGCGGCGGATCGGGCGGCGCCTGATCTGCCAGCGGACCGGGGCCTGCCGGACCTGCCAGAGCCTGATGGCGCAGCGCCGGACAGCGCGGTTCCTGACTTGCCCGGGGCAGACCAGGCGGCGCCGGACTTGCCAGCGCCGGATCAGGCGTCTCCGGACCTGGTGGTGCCCGACGCGCAGCTGCCAGACGGGCCGCCGCCCAAGCCGAGCTGCAAGACGGGGCGGGTGTGTAGCGCCCACGGATGGTGCTGGGACCAGCCGCGCACGGGGGAGTTCACCCGTCGGGCGCTTCACGGCACCGGCGCGGGCACGCTTTACATGGTGGGCGACGGCGGCGTGATCCTGAAGTACGACGGCAAGGCGTGGGCGGCCATGGACTCGGGCACAACCGCGGACCTGCACGGGGTGTGGGTGGACAAGGCGAACAAGGGCTTCGCCGTGGGCAAGGGGGGCGCGCTGCTGAAGTTCGACGGCGCCAAGTGGTCCGCCGACAGCTTCAAGACCGGCGAGTCGCTCATGGGGATCTGGGGCAGCGGCTCCGGGGACCTGGTGGCGGTGGGCACCGGGGGCACGGTGCTGCATCACGGCGGCAAGTCGTGGACCGCCAAAAAGGCGGGCACCAACAAGACCCTCACCGCGGTGTGGGGCAGCGGGGCCAGCGATGTGTACGCCGTGGGAGCGGCGGGCACGGTGATCCACTACGACGGCAGCGGCTGGAGTGCGGTGAACCACGGCAAGACCACCAAGACGCTGTACGCGGTGTGGGGAAGCGGCGCCAGCGATGTGTACGCGGTGGGGGCGGGCGGCACGGTGCTGCACTTGAGCGGCAAGACCTGGTCGGCGTCCACCCAGGGCAGCAAGGACCTGTACGCGGTGTGGGGCAGCTCGGCCAGCTCGGTGTACGCCGCCGGCGCGGGCGGCACCCTGCTGCACGGCCCCGGCGCCAGCTGGAAGGCAGCCCCGTCGCTGACCAAGAGCGACCTGCACACCCTGTGGGGCACGCCCGGCAAGGAGGTGGTGGTCGCCGGCGCGGGGCTGGGGACCGTGTTCCGGATGAAGGCCGGCGCCAAGTGGACCAGCCTGGATCCGCGGGCCACCAGCCAGCACCTCTACAGCGCCTGGGGCAGCTCGGCCAGCAACATCCACGCTGTGGGCCATGCCGGCACCTGGGTTACCTATGACGGCAGCGAGTGGCAGGGCCAGATCCCGTTCGTCTCGTATAACCTCGAGGCGATCTGGGGCACTTCATCCGGCAACATCTTCGCCGGGGGAGATGGGATGTATCACTACGACGGCCTGACCTGGAAGACCGCCGTGACCAGCGGCGCGTTCGCGCTTCACGACCTGTGGGGCAGCGGGCCCAAGGACGTCTACGCCCCGGACAACGGCGGCCGGGTCTGGCACTACGACGGCAACGCCACGCGCACCTGGAAGGTGGTCTACAACACCGGCTACGGCAAGGGCGGCTGCGCGCTGTGGTCGGTGTGGGGCAGCGGGGCCAAGGACATCTTCACCGCTGGCCATCAGTGCAAGACGCCGGTGCGGTTCAACGGCACGTCGTGGCAGCCCATGGCTCCGGCGACCTTTCAGGCCGTGCTTTTGGGAATCTGGGGCACCGGGCCCACGGACGTGTTCGCGGTGGGCAGCAATTCCAAGTATGCAGTGTTCGCCCACTACGACGGCAGCTACTGGAAGCACCTGCACAGCAAACTGCCCGACCTGGCGCATTACAGCGTGTGGGGCAGCTCGGGCACTGATGTCATCGCCGTGGGTGAAAAGGGCGTTATCCGTCACTACGACGGCTACAAGGTCACCAGCCGGAAGTCGGGCACCACCCGCAACCTGAACCATGTCTGGGGCAGCAGCGCCTCGGACATCTTCGCCGTGGGGAATGAGGGCGTCATCCTGCGCCGCTGCGGCCCTTGAGTTCGGGCGGGAGCAAGCTTCGCCCGAGGTCTGATTTCGCAGAGCCCGATTCGCCAAAACCAGGGCCATGAGTTGCCTGAAGCAGCGATATTTGCTGCGTTTTTGTCCTCGCAAGCGTTGCATTTTTTGGCCACTCTGATACACTTAACTATCCGAAACAAATAACAAAACAGGTAAGATATGGACCTCGAAAACACCATCGAGAGCACGCCCGATCTGTCCCGGGATTCCACCGACGAGCTTGCCGACAAGATCGCTATTCTGTCGGCCCACATCCAGGCGGCCACCTGCCGGCTGCTGCTGCTCATCGCCGAGATGGACAGGCGCGGCGGGTGGGCCGGGATGGGCTTCGTCTCCTGCGCGCACTGGCTGTCCCATCGCACCGGAGAGAGACTGCCCACCGCGCGGGAGAAGGTGCGGGTGGCTCGCAAGCTGGTGGAGTGCCCATTGGTGGTGGAGGCGTTTTCACAGGGGCGCATCTCATACTCGAAGGTGCGAGCCATCAGCCGCATCGTCACCCCGGAGAACGAGGCGACGCTGCTGGAATACGCCCTGGACGGCACCACCTCCCAGCTAGAGCGCGTGGTGCGCCTGTACCGCCAAGCCGCGCCCGTGGAGCAGGAGCTGGCAAAACAACAGCACGACGAGCGTTACCTGAGTTATCACTTTGACGAGGCGAACATGCTGGTGCTCAAGGGGCGGCTGCCGCCCGAGGCGGGTGCGCTGCTGGTCAAGGCGCT
>CAZEFW010000171.1:0-20432 GCA_964511535.1 uncultured Myxococcales bacterium
AGAAGGCCGCCTGACTCACGCAAAGAGCTCTCCGGAGTACCCGCCACGATTCACCCGGCTGTGGGCATGTGGGCGGGCGCGAAGCGGCCGTCCAAGCGCCCGCCAGGGCGCGTCATGTCCACAGCCCTACGAGGCCGCATCAATCTCCAGCAACCAATCCACCGCAACGTCATAGTCCACCGGCACCATGCCATCCCAAGTCGGCGTTCCCGTCTCGGCGTCGATATCCAGGGCTTCATTCTGGTCAAGCAACGCCTCAACAGGGCGCGGGGGCAAAACAACAGGCGGTGGCGTGGCCTCGAGGCGCTGTCCGTCGGGTGAATGGAAGCAGAGCTCGCCTTCATCCGTCTTATTCAGGCTGTAGCCTCCCTCGTGAACGGCCCGGTGGTGGGTGCTGCACAGCAGCGCGAGGTTATCCAGGTCAGTGGGACCGCCATGGGCCCAGTGTTTGACATGGTGCATGTGCAGGAAGCGCCGACTTTCGCACCCCGGAAACTGGCAGACGCCCTCGTCGCGTACTTTCACCGCCCGCTCCAGCGGAGCGCTCGCTCGACGGCTGGAACGTTTCAGCTGAAACGCCCCGTTGAAATTTTCCACCGGCATTTCCAGGACGGGGTTGTCGCAGCACAGGCGCCTGGCAGTTTCAGGCGAGATGCCGACGCCTCCTTCCACTTCGCAGCGGCCAGGGCTGTCTGACTCCTGCAGCACATCTTCGTCCACATGGACCAGCACCTGGTAGTTCTTGGGCCGCGCCTTGCCGGCCCGGTCGGCCAATCCCCTATCCAGGGCAGCGCCGGCCACCTCGCCCATGGCATCGCACAGCCGCTGGTCCGGCTCGGCATCGTTGTCGTCGCACAGCTCCTCGGAGGCCACTTGTAACGCTTTAACCAGCAGCGCACCCACCTCGGGTGGCAGCCGGCCCTTGAGCACCAACATGTTGTCTTCGTCAAAGTGGTAGCCCAGGTACCGCTCATCGTGCTGCCGCTGTGCCAGCTCCTGCTCGGCCGGTTTGGCTCTTCGATAAGTTCGGATTATTCGCTCGAGCTGAGAGGTCGAGCCGTCCAGAGCCCACTCCAGTAAGGTGCTCTCGTTTTCTGGAGTGACGATGCGCGTGATGGCCCTGACTTTCGAATACGAAAGGCGCCCCTGTGAGAACGCCTCCTGAACGAGGGGGCAGTCCACCAGCTTGCGAGCCACGCGCACCTTTTCGCGGGCCGTACCCTGCTGCTCATTGGTTCGCCAGCTGAGCCAGTGGGCGCAGGAGATGAAGCCCAGGTCGGCCCACGCCTCCCGCCGGTCCATCTCAGCTATTAGCAACAGTAGCCGGCAGGTGGCAGCCTGAATATGAGCGGACAGAATGGCGATCTTGTCGCCCAGTTCGTCGTTGGAATCTCGAGACAGATCGGGCGCGCGCTCGACTGATTTTGCGAGGGTCATTTTCGGCCTTTTTGCTATTGATTTCGAATGGTTAATTGTACCACATGGGTTAAGAAAATCTACCCTCAGCATGAGCAAAATCTGCACAAAAAACAGACATGTCGGACGCGCGAAGGGCCTGACCGGCAGAGCCCCTGCCTTGCCGCCTACTACATTGTGTCGTAGCATTTTGAGTCGCACCCCGGAGGCGCCCAAGTGGCCAGACCTGGAGAACTTGAAGACCGCATCATGAACGCCCTGTGGGACCACGGCGATGCCCCCGTACGCACGGTGCTCGAGCGCGTGGGCGGAGGGCTCGCCTACACCACGGTTATGACCGTGCTGGATCGCCTGCATCGCAAGGGTCGCGTGCAGCGTCGCAAGGAGGGCGTGGCCTGGATCTACCGCGCCGCCGCACCGCGCGAGGCGGAGCTCGGCCAGCAGGCAGCCGCCCTGCTCACCGAGGCCGGCGCCGAGGCCCGGCCGCTGCTGCTGGCCTTCCTGGATCGCGCCGAGGCCACCGACCCGGCCGTGCTCGACAAGCTCGAGGCCCTCATCCGCGAGCGCCGCGCCGCCCGCCATGGCGAGGAGGCGTGATGGCCGCGGCCCTCGCCCTCGTGCTCCTGGCCCTCTGCCTCTGCGCGGCGTGGGCCACCGCCTGGCCCCTGCTGCTGGGGTGGCGCCGGCTCACCGCCGCCCTGCCCCGCCTGGCCCGCTTCAACCCGCTGGCCCTGGCCGTGCCGGTGTTGCTGGGCGTGGTGCTGGCCACCGGCGCGGTATGGCCCGCCCACTCTTTCAGCCTGGCCTGGATCGGCTGCCACTGCTCCCCTGGCGGCGGCGCGGTCCACCTCTGCCTGGCCCACCCGTCCGGCGCCCTGCCGCTGCTCCCGGCCGCCATGTTCCTGCTGGTCTGGTTCGGCTGGCGCCCGGTGAAGGTCGCGCGGGATCTGGTCCTGCGACTGCGCGCCGCCCGCACCCTGCGCCTCGCCCCGGGCTGGGAGCCAGACCGGGACCACGATGTGCTGCTGGGCAACCTCGGCGAGGCCAACGCCTTCACCGCTGGCTTGCTGCGCCCCTCGGTGCTGGTGGATCGAGGCTGGTGGTCCGGCCTGTCCAACACCGAGCGGACCATCGTCGCCGCCCACGAGCGCGCCCACGCCCGCTGCGGTGATCCCCTGACCCACACGGTCGCCAAATTCCTGGCCGGGCTCTACCCCGCGCGCCTGACCGTCCCCCTGCTGGACGACTGGCTCGACCTGGCCGAGCACCGCGCGGACCAGGCCGCGGCCAGCGCCACGGGCGATGCGCTCCGCGTCGCCGACCTGCTCATGAGCCAGGCACGCATGGACGACGCCCCCTCGCTGGTGCCCGCCTTCGCCGGCGGCAGCCTCGAGCGCCGGGTGCGGTCCCTGCTCGCCACCGGCAGCGGCCCGCTGCACCTCGGCTCCGATCTGAGGGCCGGCCCTGCCCTCGCCCTCGCCGCTCTGATGGTGGTGGGGCTGTTCGGCTACCAGATCCACTCCGCCCTGGAGTGGCTGGTCCGCCTCCACCCGTAGTCCGCCATGGAGAACGATCCCATGACCCCACCTGCGCGGCTCTCTACTACAACCTGTAGTATCGCCATCGTCACCGTCATGCTGCTGGCCGCTCCGCCCCGCGCGCTGGCCGCCCCGACGACGACGCCCACCAGCGAAGCTGCGCTGGTGCGAGCCTACCTGGCCACGGCTCCGGTGAAAGCCGGGGAAGCAGCAGCGCGCGAGCATCGCCGCGCTGCCGCCGTGATCGCGCCCTACCTCAACCCCCCGGAGCTGAGCGTGGCCCGCGAGCAGTCCCTCGGTGATGACACCGCCTTCGCCTCCACCATCGTGGGGCTCGCCATCTCTCTGGAGGTGAGCGGCCGTCACGGGCTGACCCAATCGGCCGCCCGGCTGGACGGCGAGGCTCTCTCCCATGCTCGCGAGTCGAACCGGCGCGCGGCGGTGTGCGCCCTGCTGCGCCAGGCGAGGCAGGCCCACGCGGTCCAGCGCAAGGTCGCCCTGCTCACCGAGGGCCACGCGCAGCTCATATCTCTGGGCGGGGACCTGCAGCGGCTGGTCAAGGCGGGCGAGCGCGCCCCCTTCGATCACCTCCGGCTGACCCTCATGCTCGAAGAGCACGCCAGGGAGCTGGGCGCGGCCCGCGGCGATCTGGCTGGCCTGCGCGCCGAGCTCTCTTCACTCACCGGCGCCGAGGTGGGCCCGGTCACGCTCTCCTCCGTGTCGTCGCCCAGGCCAGCCGCCAGCACCACAGGGCCGTCGGCCGCGGAGCGCGCCCTGCAGGTGGGAGCCCGCGCCGAGGGCCTGCGCGTCAAGGCCGCCGGCCGCGCGCGCGTCCCGGAGCTCGGACTGTACGGCGGCTACCGCCTGGACCAGGCCCCCGGGGCGGACGCCGGCCACGGCTACGAGGCGGGGCTCACCATCAACCTGCCGTTCACCGACATGGCCCGGCGGGATCGCGCCTCGGCCGCGGCGCGCCAGCGATCCCTCCGGGCTCGTGCCACCACCCTCGAGGCCACCCGCCGCGCCCGCCTCACCGCGCTCGTGGCCCGCGCCTCGGCCATCAGCCAGCAGCTCCGGCAGGAGAGCGTGGACCTCGCCGCCCTGCGCAAGGCGGCCACCCGGCGCTACCTCACCGGTGAGGGCGATCTGTCGGACCTCATCGACACGCTGCAGGCGCTGGAGACGGCCTCCCTGCAGCGCGATGCGCTCAGGGCGGAGCTCGACATGCTCGCCCTGGAGGCGGCCTGCGCCCGGGGGAAATTCCACGACCCGGCCATGGAGAAGATGGTCCAGGAGGTGAACTGATGAACGGCACAGCGCCCCCCACCCCACCTCACCTTCTCCTGCTGCTGCTCATCTGCTTTTCGGCCTGCGACCCGGCCCAGGCCGGCGGCCCCCACGGCCACGGACATGGTCACGGACATGGTCACGGTCATGGCCATGGCCACAGCCACGGCCCCGAGCCGGTGGCCCTGACCCTCTGGACCGACACCCACGAGCTGTTCGTGGAGTTCGACCCGCTGGTGGCGGGAAAGAAGTCCACCTACCACGCGCATGTCAGCCGCATCTCCGATAACCGCCCGGCCGCCGCGGGCTCGTTCGCCGTGCGCTTCGAAGCAGCGGGCGCCGCCCCCACGGAGTTGAAGGTGGACAAGGTGGAGCGCCAGGGCATCTTCGCGCCCTCGGGCGCCTCGCCCGCAGCGGGTGAGTACCGGCTGGTGTTCACCTTCGCCCACGGGAAACACCAGGCCCGCTGGGACGCCGGCCCCGTGAAGCTCGGGTCCACGGCCCACGCTTTCCCCGAGCAGGCCGAGGGCAGCATCGCCTTCCTCAAGGAGCAGCAGTGGAAGATCCCGTTCGCGACCCATCTGCCGGCCAAGGGCAAGATCGCCCGGGAGCTGGCCCTGCCGGCCACGGTCTCGGCAGACACCACCCTGACCCGCACCATCACCGCCCCCTCGGCGGGTACCGTGTACTGGGTCGGGCCGCGCGGCCCGGCGGTGGTGGGCATGAAGGTCAAGCGCGGCCAGGTGCTCGGCCGCCTGGCTCCGGCGGCCGCGCCGGATCATGTGAGCACGCTTCAGCTGCAGATCCAGCGCGGGCTTATCGAGCGTGACCTGGCTGCCAAGACCCTCAAGCGGCTCGCCGGGCTGGCAAAGGAGGGCCTGATACCCGCGCGCCGGCTGGCCGACGCCAGCGCGACCCTGGGCAAGGCCGAGGCGGGCCTGCGCGCCGCCCGCGGCAAGGCGGGCCAGCTCCGGGGGCGCAAGGCCTCGGCCCTGCCCCTGATGGCCACGGCGGACGGCACCGTCGTGGAGCTGCACGCCACCGACGGCCACCAGGTGTCCGCGGGAGAGGTCCTGGCCCACATCGCCAGGGAGCAACGCGTGATGGTCAAGGCCGCCGCGTTCTCCCTCGACCTGCCGCGCATCAACCTGATCCGGCGCGCGCGCCTGCGGCTGCCCGCCCGCGACACCGAGGTGGTGCTCGACGAGGACAACAGCCAGCTGCTCACCAGGCGGGTGGTGCTGGATCCCGACACCCTCACCGCGCCGGTGGCCTACCTGGTGGAGAACCCGGACGAGGTGCTGCGCATCGGCGAGCTGGCCGAGCTGCGCATCGCCACCGGCCAGGCCAAGGACAGCCTCACCGTGCCGGTGGACGCCGTGGTGGAGGTCAACACGCGCCCGTACCTGTACGCCATGCGCACCGGCGAGTCCTTCGACCGGCTCCGGGTGACCCTCGGCCCCTCCGACGGCAAGCGCGTGGCCGTACAGTCGGGCCTGCAGGCCACAGACCGCGTGGTGACCACCGGCGCCTTCGACATCTACGCCGCCCAGCTGGCCGGGACCGTCGAGTCCCACCGGCACTAGCCAGGAGCGCGCCCCATGTGGACCCACGTCATCCGCTGGTCGCTGCACAACCGCATCGCGGTGCTGGTGCTGGCCGCGGCGCTCCTTGGCTGGGGCGGCTACGCCACCTCGCGCATGGCCGTGGACGTGCTGCCCGACATCACCGCCCCGACGGTGACGGTGATGACCGAGGCCCACGGCATGGCCCCGGACGAGGTGGAGACCCTGATCACCTTGCCCCTGGAGACATCCCTCAACGGCGTGCCAGAGTTGCGCCGCCTGCGCAGCGCGTCGGGTATCGGCCTGTCCATCATCTGGGTCGAGTTCGACTGGGACGTGGACCCCTACCGCGCCCGCCAGCTGGTGTCCGAGCGGCTGCTGGCGGTGCAGGACACCCTGCCCGCCGCCGCGGGGGCGCCGGCCATGACGCCCATGTCCTCGCTGATGGGGGAGATCATGTTCCTCGGCCTGCGGGGAGCCGACGGCGTGGACCCCATGCGCGTACGCGACGTGGCCGAGTGGCAGGTGCGGCGTCGGCTGCTCGGCCTGCGCGGCGTGGCCCAGGTGATGCCCATCGGCGGCGAGCTGAAGCAGATCCAGGTGGTGCTGCAGCCCGGGCCCATGCGCCGCCTGCGGGTGGGGCATCGCCAGGTGCTCGACGCCCTGCGCGGCGCGTCGGACAACGCGCCGGGCGGCTTCTACGTCAGCGGCCACCAGGAGTACCTGATCCGGGCCGTGGTGCGCGCGGGCACCCTCAAGGAGCTGGGCCAGGTGGTGGTGGCCCGGCGAGGCGGCGCGCCGGTGCTGCTGCGCCAGGTGGCCAACGTGCGCGTGGGCGCGGCCCTGGCCCGGGGCACCGCCTCCATCGACGGCAAGCCCGCCGTTGTGCTGGCCGTGGTCAAGTCACCCGCGGCCAACACCCTGGAGCTGACCCGGCGCATCGACGACGCCCTGGACAACATGACCGGCTCCCTGCCCGAGGGGATCAGCCTCTATCGCAAGGGCTTCAGGCAGTCGAAGTTCATCCGGGTGGCCCTGAACAACGTCACGCGCCACATCCTGGAGAGCGCGGTGCTGGTGGTGGCGCTGTTGGCGCTGTTCCTGATGAACTGGCGCACCTCCTTCATCTCCCTGCTGGCGCTGCCTCTGTCGGTGGTTGGGGGACTGCTGGTGCTGTACGCCCTGGGAGACACCATCAACACCATGACCCTGGGGGGCGTGGCCATCGCCATCGGCGCCCTGGTGGACGACGCCATCATCGACGTGGAGAACGTCTACCGCCGGCTCCGCCTGCGAGCGGAGATGCCCGAGGAGCAGCGCCCGTCTCGCCTGTCCACGGTGCTCTCGGCCTCCCTGGAGATCCGGCCGTCCATCGTGCACGCCACCGTGATCATCGTCATCGTGTTCTTGCCGCTGTTCTTCTTCTCCGGGCTGGAGGGGCGCTTGCTGATGCCCCTGGGCAAGGCGTACGTGGCCAGCCTGCTCTGCTCCCTGGCTGTGGCCGTCACCGTGACGCCGGCGCTGTGCCTGATCTTGCTGCGGGAGGTCCCCCCCCCGACGGTGAGACGGGACGCGTGGCTGGTGCGCGGGCTCAAGGCGGCCTACGCGCCGTCGCTGGAGGTGGCCATCAGCAGCCCGCGGCTGGTCGCGGCGCTCTCTCTGGCCGGCGTGGCCATGGCCACGGTGATGCTGCTCTCATTCGGCCGCAGCTTCATGCCCGCCTTCTCCGAGGGGAGCTTCACCATCGCCGCGTCCACCGTGCCGGGCACGCCCCTGGTCCAGTCGGACCGCATGGCAGGTCGGCTGGAGCGGGCCGTGGGCGCCCTGCCCTTCGTCACCAGCGTGGTGCGCCGCACCGGCCGCGCCGAGCTGGACGAGCACGCCCAGGACGTGCAGTCCAGCGAGCTGGAGGTCACCGTGGACCTGGACCGGGTCAGCCGCGCCGTGGCCGAGAGCCGCATCCGCGAGGCAGGCGCGACCATCCCCGGCATGGCCGTGAGCGTGGGCCAGCCCATCAGCCACCGGGTGGAGCACATGCTCTCCGGGGTCAAGACCTCGGTGGCGGTGAAGATCTTCGGCGATGACCTGCCCACCCTGCGCACCCTGGGGCAGAAGGTCAAGGCGGCCATGGCGGGCGTCCCCGGCGTGGTGGACCTCTCCGTGGAGCGCCAGACCGACGTGCCGCAGACCCTGGTGCGCCCGCGCCCCGCGGCGATGGCCCAGGTGGGCATCACCCCCGGCGATCTGGCGGAGTTCGTGGAGACCGCCTTCCTCGGGCACAAGGTGGCCAACTACTGGGAGGGCCAGCGCACCTACGACCTGGTGGTCAAGCTGCCCGACGCCCACCGGAGCGGCCACGAGGCCCTGGCCCGCACCCCCATCGACGCCGACGGGCAGGTGTTCGCGCCCCTGGCCCAGGTGGCGCGCGTTGAGCAGACCATGGGGCCGAACCTGATCAACCGGGAGAACGCGCAGCGGCGCCTGGTGGTGATGGCCAACGTGGCCGACCGCGACATCCGCTCGGTGATCAACGAGGTGCAGCGCAAGGTGGCGGGCGCCGTCACCTTCCCCGAGGGGTACCACCTAGAGTACGGCGGCCAGTTCGAGAGCGAGGCCAAGGCGAGCCGCACCATCCTGTCGCTCTCCCTGCTGGCCATGCTCGGCATCGTGGGCGTGCTCTGGGTGGCGTTCGGATCCCTGCGCGACACCCTCATCGTGCTGGTGAACCTGCCCCTGTCGCTGGTGGGCGGCGCCGTGGCCGTGGACATGTCAGGGGGCGTGCTCTCCGTGGCACACCTGGTGGGCTTCATCACCCTGTTCGGCATCGCCACCCGCAACGGCATCATGATGATCACCCACTATCGCCACCTGCTGGAGCAGGAGGGGGCCGACCTGCTGGAGGCGGTGCGCCGCGGCAGCCAGGAGCGGCTGGTGCCGGTGCTGATGACCGCCCTGGCCACGGGCCTGGCCCTGACCCCCATAGCCCTGAGCCTCGGAGAGCCGGGCAACGAGATCCAGGCGCCCATGGCGCTGGTGATCCTCGGGGGCCTGCTCACCTCCACCGCCCTGAACATGGTGGTGGTGCCAGCGCTGTACCTGAAGTTCGGCGGCCGGCGGTTGGCCAGGGTTTGAGGTCGCTGCCCCGCGACCGGCTCAGCGGCCGGGCGGGGTCATCTTTGCCACGCGCCGGTCGTTGACCAGGACCCCCAGGAAGGTTGGGTAGGTGCCGCCGCCGATGGCCAGGAACGCAGCCAGGGGCAGCTGCAGCGCGGTGAGGGCGGCGCAGATGAAGACGAACACGTCCCGCTTGGAGATGATGCGGGCCACCTTGAGGGTGCGGCTCCAGAGCGAGCCGTCGTCCACGGTGGTCACCGTGTCGGGGATGGCCAGCAGGTCGCCGGTGCCCCAGATGATCATGCGGCGGTACATGATGCCCGACGCGGCGCACTGCACCGCGAAGGTTATCCCTCCTGCGACATAGAACCAGGGCTGCTGGTAGACCCGGGCCAACCCGATGGCCAGCCCGAGGGTGAAGATGTAGTTGGTCAGGTCGTCGCCGATGGAGTCGAGCCACTGGCCCGAGTGAGAGAAGCGGTAGGTGATGCGCGCCATCTCCCCGTCGCAGCCGTCGAGGATCGACTGGGCTTGAAACAGCAGGCCCGCCAGCACCAGGGCCCACCAGTGCTCGGCGCGGGTGGCCATCACCCCGGCGGCGATGCCGATGAACATGAACACCACGGTCCAGTGGTTGGGGCGCAGGGGCAGCTTGACCAGGTGGCGGGTGATGGCGGTGGAGACATGGCGGTTCAGGTGCTGCGAGATGAACCCGTCGATGGGCTTGCGAAGGGACAGGAGCAGCGCGCGCTCAGCCTGCCTGGCGCTGGCGCCGTCGGTGACGCGCAGAGCGTAGCCGACGCCGCTGTCTGCCCGGCCATCGCCGAGCTCGGCGGCCCGGCCGGCCGCGTCCCCCAGCACCGCGTCCAGGTCGCCGGGGGCGAGCCGACGCAGGGGCAAGTCCGCGGGGGGCTGCTCCTCGCCCAGCAGGCCCCGGTCGAACACCAGGTCCGCCGGCAGCAGCCAGACCCCTTGCTCTCCGGCGAAGGCCTCGGCCTCCACCACGGTCAGGCCTGCGCGCTCCGACTCGGGCCGCGGGCCGGCGCCCGCGAACGCCACGCGGTCCACGCCCCCGTATGACAGGGCCAGCAGCAGGCGCTCGCCCACGGTGAGGCCGAGCAGGGTCCGGTCGGGTCTCGCCCCCTCGGGGCAAAGGATCAGGGCAGCGGTCACGATTCGACTCCAAGGGTCTCGCGGTAGACATCCAGGGTCTGCCGGGCGGCGCGGTCCCAGCAGAAATCGCCGGCCCTGGCCACGCCGGCGTCCACCAGCCGGGCGCGCAGGGCCTCATCGCCGGCCAGGGCGCGGATCTTGTCGGCCATGTCTCGCACGCTGTCCGGGTTGGCCTGCAGCGCGGCGTCCCCGGCCACCTCGGCCACGGCCGCGGCGGTGGAGGCCACCACGGGCAGCCCGCTGGCCATGGCCTCCAGCACGGGCATGCCGAACCCCTCGTAGCGAGAGACGAACAGCAGCATGCTGGCGTGGCGGTAGGCGGTGGCGAGCTCCCGGTCGCTGATGCGGGGGCAGAGGATGATCTTGCGCTGCACCGCCGGGTCGGCCAGCAGCCGGCGCTCCTCCAGGTCGATGCGGGTGAAGCGGCGCACCAGCAGCAGGCAGTGGTCCGGATCGTGGGCGGTGGCGTCGATGAAGGCCCGGATCATCCTCACCTGGTTCTTGTACGGGCTGCTCTGGCCCACGATGAGGGCGAAGCGCTGTCCCGGCGGGACGATGCGATCCAGCTCCTCGCGGGGGCCGGCCTGGCCCTCCGTGGACAGCTGCTCGCGGTCCACCCCGTGGTGGATCACCTTCACCTTGTGGGCCGCGTCCGGAAAGACCCTGCCGATGGCGTCTGCGGTGGCGCGCGAGATGGCGATGATCGCGCGGGCCCGGGGCACCGTGTGACGGAAGTTGAACCCGTAGAACCGGCTCAGCGCGGCGCGCACGGGCCAGAACGCCGAGGCCAGGTGCGGCGCCTCCACCCACATCAGATCATGGGCCGTGATGATGAACGGGCAGCGAAGGCCGAGGGGCACGATCTCGGCCGGGGCGTGGTACAGGTCCAGCTCCTGCAGCGCAGGGTGCCGGGCGGCGGCCAGGGTGCGCAGGGACTTCATCTCCCCGGACAGCGGCACCTCGGTCACCCGCGGGTGGGCCAGCGACGGGCCGCCAGCGTCGGGCTGGCGCAACACCACGAACCGCATGCCGTGGGCCAGCTCCGCCATGCGGCTGACCACGGCAGCCACGTAGTTGCCGATACCGCTCGGGTGATCCGTGACGGTGCGCGCGTCGATGCCGATGCGGAGCCGGGCAGCGCTATGCGAACTGGCGTTCATGCTTTGACCTGAATGGCGCACCGAGCCTCGAGTTGTCAACCAGAAGTGGTTCCGCATCTACAATGACGCTGATTAGAATATATACTATTCTCCAAAATCAGACAGAAAACACATTACACAAAACTACCCAGGACTGGCCGTTCGACCTCTTCTCGCAGCGCTCACGACATCATGCAAAATCGCGACACTGCTGCATGGTATCACACAACATAAAAGACTGCCCACAAAGCAGCGTACATTGCTGCAATCATTCAATATATGCCCGCGCCTTCAACTCTTATCCAAACGTAATTGAAAAACAAACAGAAAGGAATACAAGGCAACCAATGCGAACAATAAACACAAGAAATATAGCCAAATATATACATTTTAATACACGTTTTTCAGCCGCGCAATATGCACAATATGAGCAAATTGCGCAAATGGGACTTCGTGTACCCAAATAGGCCACACTGGATACGATGTACAACTTCAACGCACACGAAGGCTAAAGTGCGCATATTAACCACATGCTCATGTGTTCATGTGTGTTGGCTGATTACAATGTAAGTGGATTCCAGGCTGCAAAAAAAATGGCCCTACCACCTGAACCTACATTTTCCGACATGCAACCTGGCTATGACCAGGTCGGCGGCGTCAGCGCCGCGACCACACCGGCGGCATCGCAGTCGGCCACCACCAGGAAACCAGGGTGATGACGGTGGAGCTTGGGGTTGTACGCATTTTCCCGGTACAGCCCACCACCGCGGACGTCGATCTCCCGCCCCACCCCGCCGCAGACATACACCCGCTCACCTGGATCGAGGTAGTACTCGTGCCAGCGGAACTGACCCGTCATGGCGCCGAGCTGCGCTGGCGACACTCGCGAGTAGAGCAGCGAGAGCAGCGGCGCCGAGGCGCTGCCCACCTCCGCGCTGTCTCCGGAGAACTCGTGCTGAAAGACGGTGATCGCTTCCCGGGTGTCCACCTGGATGCGGCCCGAGCTGTCCTCGACGAAGAAGGCGCTGGCCAGCTGGGACAGGGTGATGTAGTGCCAGTCGCCGTCTTCCTGCTCCAGCTCGAAGGTGATCTGGTAGCCGATGACATGGCGATGCGTGACAGGAGATGTGATCACCTCCACCGCAGCAGCTCGCCCCTGCACAGCGACAGCCTCTCCCTCCGCCGATCGGGCGATATCTGATGTCGCCACCACCGGAGCGTTGCTGACCTGGAGCAGGAGATCACGCATGCCGGCATGATAGCACCGGCATCTGATACCATCGAACTCGCCAGGTCACAGCCAGAGGATGGTCTCAACAATGCGGATGCCCATGACGCTGCTCATCATGGTCCTGTCGTCGGGGATCGGAGTCCCTGCCCGCGGCGAGGTTTCGTTCGAGCGGGAGGTGGCCAAGGGGCACTTCAAGCTGGGCGTGAAGTACTACGGCGTGGCTCACTACGCCAAGGCGCTGGAGGAGTTCACCAAGGCGTATGAGGTGGAGCCCCTGCCGGAGCTGCTCTACAACATGGGCCGCTGCCACGAGGGGCTCGGCAACAGCGCCAGCGCCCTCGCGCTGTACCGCAAGACCCTGAAGGCCTCCCCCAACGAGGCAACCAGGGCTGCTGTGCAGGCGCGCATCACCGCGCTGGAGGCGGCCGGGAACAGGGCGAAGGCGCCACGCCGAGAGCCGCCGGCCAGGGAGCCGCCATCCGGGGGCGGAGGCTGGCGGGCCATCGCCGGCTGGGTTGTCCTTTCCACGGGAGGCGCCGCGCTGCTGGCCGGTGGAGTGATGGGCGCCATGGTCGCCTCGAAGCAGGACGAGTACGAGGACCTGGCCGCCGCGGGCGGCACCTTCGGTGAGCTCGATCCCATCGCCGCCGAGGGCCGCACCTATCAGCACGCGCAGATCGGGCTGCTGGTGGGTGGCGGGGTGTTGGCCGCCACCGGCGCCGGGTTGCTGCTGTGGCACTACCTGGGCCGAAACGCGGAGAGGGAGCGCCGGCAGGTGACGCTCACACCCGCTGGCCTCGGCATGTCGCTGCAGGGGGTGTTCTGATGACACCCCTCCGCCTGCTGCGCTGCGGCCTCTCCCTGCTGATCCTGGCCGGCGGCTGCGCCTTCGACCCTGCCGAGCCAGACCCCTTCCCCTGCAACGACGCTTTCCTGCAGTGTCCGTCGGGGCACCACTGCAACGGCAAGATCTGCGTGCCTGACGGCGTGGACGCGGCGCCGCCCGACCGGGGGAGCGATGCGCGCCCCGACGCTGGGGACGGTCCGCGGGCAGACCGCGCCGTGGGCAAGGATTCGCGTCCCCCCGACATGGACCGGACCGACGGCAGCACACCGCCGGACAGGGGCCCGATCAAGAAGGACAAGCAACCGCCACCGCCGGACAAGAGCGGACCGACGCCGGACAAGGCGCCGCCCCCGCCGGACAAGGCGCCGCCCCCGCCGGACAAGGCAGCGCCACCGCCGGACAAGAGCGGACCGACGCTGGACAAGGCGGCGCCCCAGCAAGACAAGGCCCCTGTCCCGCCGGACAAGGCCCTGCCCAAGCCGGACATGAAGGTCACCTGCATCCCGAACACCGACTACTGGTGCGATCAGGCCAGCGGCGACATCGTCTGGCGCGACTCCTGCGGCAAGGCGGGCGCCGTGTACCTCAAGTGCTGCGCCGGTTGCTCGGGCACGAGCAAGACCTGCCCCACGCCGGCCACCGGCGGCGTCCCGGGCCAGGGCGGCGGGTGCTGCGCTGGCGCCACCGGCTGCACCGTGGACGAGCTGGTGGGCTGGTACCGCATGGACGAGCCGCACAAAAACTCCAAGCCGATAGACTCGTCGGGCAAGGGCGGATCGGGCACCCGGGACGCCGTCACCGTGGTCGGGCAGGCGGGCCCCATGTTCCGGGCCTACGTGTTCAACTCCAGCACCGCCTCCCTGTACAGCAAGGCGATGGACATCGGCGCCGGCAGCCTGACGCTACAGGTGTGGATCTTACTCAAGACTGCCTCGAGCACCGCCCAGGGGGTGCTGCAGAAGCTGACCTTTTCGCCCAAGCGGGGCTTCTACCTCTACCACCAGTCGGGCAAGATTACCTTCTGCATGGGCGACGGCAGCGGCGGCCAGTGCGACCGCTCGGTCTCGGCGGCGGTGCCCACCAACACCTGGTTCCACCTGGCGGCGGTGCTGGATCGCGGCGCGGGCTCCGTGGACCTCTACCTGGACGGCCAGCTCAAGAGCTCGGGATCCCTGGGCAGCCTCGGGTCGGTGGCCACCTCGGCCGCCCTGGTGCTCGGAAAAGCGATCTGGAGCCCGAGCAAGTTCATCGGGCTGATGGACGACCTGCGCATGTACAACCACGCCCGGTCGGCGTCCCAGGTGGCAGTGGACGCGGGGCAGGCGGCGTTCCGGGTGGTTCCCGGCGGCGCCTATTACATGGGCTCCCCCCTTGGCGAGCACTGTCGCCAGAGCACGGGCGAGCCGCGCCACCGGGTGACCCTGACCAGCGCGCTGGAGGTGGGCACGACAGAGGTGCTGCGGCGGCACTTCATCAGCCTGATGAAGTACACGCCCGTGGCCAAGTCTGCCTGCGGCAGCGCCTGCGCGGTGGACAACGTCAACTGGCACGAGGCGGCCGCTTACTGCAACGCCCTGACGGACCAGCGGAAGGCCGGCGCCAAGTGCTACAGCTGCAGCTCCAGCGGGGCCGCGGTGACCTGCGCGGAGGCGGCAGGGTTCAAGGGCAAGAGCGCCTACGCCTGCCCCGGCTACCGCCTGCCCACCGAGGCTGAGTGGGAGTACCTCTACCGCGCCGACGTGCACACCGCCTACTCCAACGGGCACAACACCAAGGGGCTGTGCCAGGGCGCGGATACCCTGGCGTCGCACATCGCCTGGTACGACCAGACCGCGTCAGGGGCGCTGCAGCCGCCGGCGCTCAAGCACCCGAACCGCTGGGGGCTGTACGATCTGGCCGGCTCCCTGGCCGAGTGGTGCCATGATCCGCACCAGCCCAACCCTGGCACCGCGCCCCTGACAAACCCCGTGGGGAGCGGCTCGGCCAACCGGCCCTCCCGGGGCGGCGCGTGGTCCGGCTCGGCGTTCATGACCCGCGCTGCCTACCGTGGCTTCCTCGGCCTCGCCATGCGCGGCGGCACAACCGGCTTCCGCTGCGTGCGGTCGGTCAAGCCCACTTGCCCTGGCACCATGACCCTGGTCAACAGCGGCGCGGTCCTGTTCTGCGTGGACCCGAGCGACAGCGCGGGCAAGAGCCGGACCGAGGCGGCCAAGGCGTGCAAGGCCCGCGGCGCGGGGGGCCGGATCTGCTCGTCGACGGACCTGTCCATGGCGGCAGCCGCCGGGGCGGTCAAGACCACCAAGCCCCTGGCCACCCCCTCGGTGGGATCTTGCTGTTGCCAGTGCGGCGGCTACCCGGGGCAGGACCTTACCTTCTGGCACCCGACCAAGCCGACTTACTGCGGCTGCTGGCGGTCGGACTTCGGCAAGAGCGGCGTGAACCACCGCTGCTGCGCCGACGCCAAGTAGAGCGCCACCGCGCGTCCCACAGCTCGAGGAACCTGTCCAGGCGCGCCGAGATGCGCGGATTTTCCGCGTGAGCCAAGCGGGGCCACAAAAGCTACGGTTGTTGGTATCCTGGCACTCGGAACCGGGGGGGGCGAAAGGAGCGTGTGAGGATGGCCGAGGTGGACGACAAGGGGAGCGAGGCTGCCAGCGTCGGCGGCAACGCCAACAGGGTTGAGGGCCACAGGTTCAAGGACCTGGTTGACCTGGATGCGCTGGAGAAGATCATGGAGCGCTTCTCTCTGGCCACGGGCTTCACCACGGGGCTCGTCTCCTTCCCCGACCAGGAGCTGCTCTTCGGCACGGGCTGGCGTGACATCTGCGTCAAGTTTCACCGCGCCTGCCCCGACTCGGAGGTGGTGTGCAAGCAGAGCAACGTGGCCCTCACGGCGCAGCTGCGCCAACAGCGGACGCTCAACGTGCGGCCGTGCGAGCACGGCCTGGTGGACGGCGCCACCCCTGTCATCATCAGGGGCGTGCACGTGGCCAGCCTGGCCACCGGGCAGTGCCTGTTCGAGGAGCCGGACCCGGAGCGGTTCCGCGCTCAGGCCAGACAGTTCGGCTACGACGTGGAGGCGTACCTAGCGGCCCTGTCCGAGGTGCCGGTCGTGGACGAGGCGCGCTTCAAGAACGGGCTGTCGTTCCTGAGCGACCTGGCGGTGATGATCGGCGAGCTCGGGCTGAAGAACATGAAGCTGATGCAGTCCGCCGGCGAGCTGGAGGAGGAGGTGGGCCGGCGGCGGAAAGTGGAGCAGGAGCTGCTCGATCACCAGGACCACCTGGAGGAGCTGGTCGAGAGCCGCACCGCCGAGCTAAAGCGATCGAACCAGGACCTGGAGCAGTTCGCCCGCTTCGCCTCGCACGACCTGCAGGAGCCGGTGCGCATGATGGCGAGCTTCTCGGAGCTGCTGGCCCGGCGCTACGCCGGAAAGCTGGATGAGCGGGCGGACCACTTCATCGAGCACATCACGGGGGGCGCCAACCGGATCAAGGGCATGCTCGACGGGCTGCTTGAGTACGCCCGGCTCACGGCCGCGGATCAGCCGGCGGCGTCGGTGGACCTGGCGTCGGTGCTGAACCAGGCCCGGGACAACCTCGGGCTGCTGATCCAGGAGACCGGCGCGCGCCTGACCAGCGACGAGCTGCCCGAGGTCCCGGGACAGGAGAGCCAGCTGCTGCTGCTGATGCAGAACCTGCTGGGCAACGCCATCAAGTTCCGCGGAGAGGCCGAGACCGAGGTGCATGTGTCGGCCCGTCGGCAGGACGGTGAGTGGGTCCTGTCGGTGCGGGACAACGGCATCGGCATCGAGCCTCGCTATCAGCAGCGCATCTTCAACCTCTTCGCGCGGGTGGACCGCGACGGCTACCCCGGCGAGGGTGTGGGGCTGGCCCTGTGCCAGCGCATCGTGGAGCTGCACGGCGGCAGCATCCGGGTCGAGTCGGAGCCTGGCGCGGGGGCCGAGTTCCTCTTCACGCTGCCGGCGGGCTAGCTGGCCCGCCTCCTCAGCGCGACCAACAACAGCAGGACCAGCAGCCCCCGGGGTGCCCGCGTTGCGGCCGCCACGGCGCAACCGCTCCCCTGGTCGACCTCCCCGGGGAGAGCCGCATCCGCCCCGGCGTCTGCCCCGGCGTCCAGGCCGGCGTCCGGGCCGGCGTCCGGGCCGGCGTCCGCCCCCTTACCGAACAGCTTGGCGATGTTGTAGGTCTGCTCGCCCTTGGCCAGCTCGGCCTTCAGATCGATGACCAGCGGGGTCTTGAAGTCGCCGCCATGGAACAGGTGGAACTTGCGCGCCTTGAGGTCGCAGACCGTGGTGTACAGCGTATAGGGCCCCTGCCTGGCCGCCTCGGCCATGGACGTGAAGTAGGCGGTGGTGAGCTTCAGCCCGCTCTTCATCATCCCGGTCAGCTTGTCGTGGCGCCAGCACGGGTGGCCTCCCAGCTGCGGATTGGCCGGCAGGAAGTTGGTGCCCACCTGGTAGCCGCCCGTGCCCCGGGTGACGGTGGTGCCGTCGAAGATGGCCGAGGCACCGGCGCTGTCCACGTACATGGGCTGGGCGTTGGGCAGGATCTGGGTCAGGTCGTACTGCTTGAGCATGGCCAGCGCCTGGTCCACCGTGGCGCAGGTCTGCAGCACCTGCTCGAAGGTCTTGTAGCCGAACTGCTTGCTCCCCTTGGTGGTGACCTTGTGGGTGGGCGTGGCGAGGATGTCGAAGAACAGTCCCTGGTCATTCATGCCCCCCTGGGCGAACTGCTCGTGCTCGTAGCCCCAGGCCACATAGCCGAACTTGCCGGTCGCGCCCGGGACGTACCAGATCTTCGTCTTGTTGACGTACTCGGTCTTGAAGTCCTCGTTGTTGCCCACCAGCACCGTGCCCTTGTCGTGGGCGGTGAAGATGGAGCAGGCGCCGGCAGGGGCCGGGCCGGCCACCGACGCTGCGGCGCATGCCAGGGTCAGGAGCGCGGTGGTTATCCGCCGGTCAGGCATGATGGCTCACCACTCCCAGGTGGGGCAGGCCTTGCGGTACGCCTTCCAGCTGGCGTCGCACAGCTCCGGGTCGCCCTGGTTCACGATGTTCATGCACGCCTCACGCACCGCGCCGGTGCAGTTATCGCAGGCGTTCTTGAGCTCACCGCACTCGTCGGTCTCGCCGCACGCCGAGCCGAGCATCAGCAGGACAGCGGCCAGGGTGATCCTCCAGGACATGGCTCAGGGTACCATCCCGCGCGCCCTGTTGGGGCGCACCGACGGCCTGTTGGGCTCTTTAACACCGAAGCCCCCGCGCCTCGATCATCAGCTGGGCGCGAGGTCAGCGGGGCTGACCGGTGCTACCATCGGCGGCATGGGAGGCGAAGCCACAGCATGAACGCCAGGGTCCTCGCGCTGGCGCTGCTGGCCCTGGCCGGCCTGTGCTGCAGCGACCAGGGGATCGGGCAGCCCGGCGGCGGTGACGCCGCCGCCCCGGATTCCCGGGCGACGCGGGACCTGCTGCGCCAGACAGACCTCGTGGCCAGGCCGGACCGGGTGGCCAGCGGCACCCTCCTGGCCCCTGTCACCGTGCAGGGCAGCTCCTGCAGCGCGGCATGGACCGACACCGGCTCGGCGCTGCCGGGCAAGGTATGCCGGGTGATCCCCCAGGCCCTGCAGCTGGGCGTGGGCGCCGGGGCCGAGCCCCAGCGCTACGGCTGCCGCGCGGGGGCCAGCGGCAAGACCGTCGAGGCGCTGCTGTACGAGGCCGACTGCGACGACAAGAGCAAGATCTCCCTCTCCTGCGGCGGCCTGTGCGATGCGCCGGGGCTCACCGGGGGATCGGTGGAGATCACCGGCGCCAAGGGGTGCAACATGGGGTGGAAGGACACGGGCAAGAACCTGGGCGCGGGACGCCGCTGCCAGGCGTTCGTGGGCCGGCTCAGCCTCGGCGTGGGCGCCGGCGCCGAGCCCCACGCCTTCGGGTGCCGCTACGACGCCAACACAGGCGCGCTGCAGGCCATGCTGTACGAGCTGGGGTGCGACGACGCGGCCAAGATCAGCCTGCGCTGCGACTGGCTCTGCGCGGCGGGCACCAAGGCCCGCGCCGGCGTGATCAAGCTGCAGGGCAAGACCCACTGCCAGCAGGGGACCCAGTTCGTCGGCCCCGCCCTCGGAGCCGGCGGGCTCTGCCTGGCCGGCATCAGCCACATGACCCTCGGCGTGGGCTCCGGGCCGGAGCCGAACCTCTACGGCTGCAGCTACAACCCGGTCTCGGGACGGATGGTGGCCAGCCTCCACGAGATCGGCTGCGACGACAAGGGCATCGACCTGCAGTGCGGCTACCTGTGCTCGCCGTGACGGAAGGAGCCGAGGGCCTCGTCCCTGCCCGCTCGTCGCTTGCTCCCGGGGCAGGTCTGACAGGATGGCAAGGATGAGGGTCCGCCTCTCCAGCTGCGAGGCGCGGAGCTGGTCCCGGGTACGGGCTGAATGCAGCATCGCCGTTGCCCTTGTTGCGCTGGCGGTCACTGCCGGGTGCTTCGCTGGAGACGAGTCATCGTTCAGGCTCGCCGTGCCCTCATCAATACCCGATGTCGGGGTTGATGCTGCGGAAGATCATCCTCCCAATGGGTGGCGCCCGGATCCCCTGGCCAGCCTGCCAGACCTGGGGCCCCTCCCCGCCGGGAGGTTTGGCAAGCAGTGTGGCAGTGCCGCGGGCGGCCACTCCACCCGAACAATAGTATTCGGCGCACCCTGGCCCGTGCATATCACCCTGCTGGACACCTCACGGTCGATGCTCATTCCGTGGGCGATGCGCTCCTTCGCGCAGATGATGTCGAGGGGTCCGAGCGACGACCAGGGCCATCGGCGCGACGGCCAGGCGAGGACGCCGCCCGCTGAAATGACCTCCGTGCTCGATTGCGTGGTTCAGGAGCTGATCCGGTTCTACCGCCAGCCGCTGCCAGCGCGGCATGGGCTGGTCGTTTTCCACTCCAAGGTGGCCGCCGAAGTGCCGGCGCCAGTTGACAGCGGCCAGAGCACCGCCCCGCTGGTCAAGACGCTCTCCAGTGTTCCCATGGGCAAGCTCACCAACACCAGCGACGCTCTGAATCGGGCTCGTCGCCAGCTGGGCAAGGCAGGATGCAGCCCAAG
>CAZEFW010000172.1:0-20272 GCA_964511535.1 uncultured Myxococcales bacterium
CAACAGGCCGCGAGAGCGGCATAATCAACTGTCCACTGCTCCGGGGCAATTCCAACGGCGCCATTCCCCACTCCCCATTCCCCAATCCCCATTCAACCATTCTGGCATTCTGGCATTCTGGCATTCTGGCACTCTGGCATTCGAGATGTGACCCGCCGCGCAGCGAAGCCAGCGCGGCGGGTCACATCTCGATCAGCCCTGCCTTGACCGCCTTGACCGTGGCCTCAACCCGGCTCCTGACCTCCAGCTTGCGGTAGATGCGCTCCAGGTGCGCCTTGACGGCGCGGCGGGGGGTCCCCAGGGCATCGGCCGCCTCGGGGTTCGTCAGCCCACGGGCCACCAGGGTGAGCACCTCCAGCTCGGCGTCGGTCAGGCCGTACCGCTCGCCGCCGCGGCCCTGCTGGGCGGCCAGGTAGTTCCAGAACCGTTTGGCCAGAGACGGCTCGATGACCGTGCCGCCGGCCATCACCTCGCGGATGGCGGTCTCCAGCCGAGAAGGGGCCAGGCCCTTGACCAGGTAGCCCGCCGCGCCGGTGCGGATGGCCTCGAACACCCTGTCCTGGTGAGCGAAGGAGGTGAGCACCAGGATCTCGGGCGGGGCCTCCTGTTGCATCAGGGCCGCCAGCACCTGCTGCCCGTTCATGCCCGGCAGCTCGAGGTCGAGCAGCAGCAGGTCTGGCCGCAGCTGGGGCACAAGGCTGCACGCCTCCTCGCCGCTCTGGGCCCAGCCGAGCACCTCGAAGTCCGCCACCTCCCCCAGCACGCGCTCGATGAGCTTGCCGTACCGGGGGTCATCCTCGCAAAGCAGGATGCGCACCGGGCCAGCGGTCACGGCGACTCCTGGGCCACGGCCTGGTCGTAGGCGTACCAGCCCAGCGCCAGCCCGGCGCCGCCCAGCGCCAGCAGCAGCAGGCCGAAGGCGACCCAGAGCACCGTGCGCCGCTTGCCGCCGGGCAGTGCGGGCCCGAGGACCTGAGGCAGCGCGGCGGTGGCGCCACCCTGGGCCGGCAAGCGCTCGCGGGTCGGGGCCGTGTCGGACAGCGGCTCCTCCGGCTGGGCCGGCAAGCGCTCGCGGGTCGGGGCCGTGTCGGACAGCGGCTCCTCCGGCTGGGCCGGCAAGCGCTCGCGGGTCGGCGCCGTGTCCAGCTCATCCTCGTCGGAGCGCGTGAAGGGTCTGGTGGCGGCGGTCTCGTCGAAGCCCACCTCGAGCGCCTCGGGCCCGGGCTGCGGCTCCTGGCGCGGCGGCCGCGCGGGGGGCATCGGCGGCGCCAGGGGATCGGTCAGCGGGATCTGAGGAACCCGCGGCGGCAGCGCGGGGGAGAGGGGGACCGGGCCGCTCTCGTCGTCGCCTTCCTGCCGCATGGACGCCTCCCAGTCGTTCTCGATGCTGGACCAGAGCGGGGTCTCGCGGTCCTCCTCCATGGGCAGGGTGTCCTTCAGGTCGATGACCCCTGACGCCGCATCGCTGCCCGGCGCGGCGCCGTCCGCCCCGGCCGCGGCCTGCGCCCGGGCGGAGCCGGTGGCCTTCTTGCCCTTGCCGCTGGGGCGCGTCTGTTGCTGGGGCGCCGCCCCGTCGAACTCGTCCAGCTGCTCTGCCGCGTCCCTGGCGCGCTGGAGCATCATGTCCACCAGCTCGCCCGTGTACCCCCGAGCCCGCGCGTCGAGCAGCGTCTCGATGGCCTCCCGCGGCGCGCCGCGCCTGATGCGCGCCTGGGCCAGCAGCAGGTACGCCTCCACGCCGGCGCCGCTCAGCTCGCCCGCGTCCAGCAGAGCCGCCTCGGCCCGCTCCAGCTTGCCGCTGGCCAGCAGCGCCCGGCCCAGGCTCACCTGCCCCGACGCCAGCCGCGGGTGGCGGCGCAGCCCCTCCTGGCACACCTGCACCGCCTCGTCCGGGCGCCCCGCCCGGGTCAGCGCGTCGGCGAGCCGGTGGAAGGCCCGCGAGCCGGGGTCATGCTGCATCATGGCCCGCAGCCGCGCGATCTCCTTCGCGGGGTCGGGTCTGTCTCCCTGGGCGGTCATCGGTCGCCGTCGATCTTTTCACACCTGTGGTTGGAGCGCCACAGCCCCCGAAGGTGGGCTCGCGATTTTCGCAACAGTTTCGGCGCGCGCCGGGTTGGTACGGCCGTTGCTCTGTGAAAGCGCAGCAGGAGGTGAAACCGATGCCCAGGATCGCTCTCGTTTTGTTGGTTCTCTCATTCGCGCCGGCCACGGCCCTGGCCCAGGAGATCCCGTGCCGGGAAGGGCCCTGCGTGCGCAAGGCCCGCCCCGGGACTCACTTCCTCGCCGAGATCAACGGCGGCGGCACGCTGCTGCGCGACGGCGGCTTCGCCGTCGACGGCCTGCTGGGGGTGGGCGGCAAGGTGCCGTGGTTGCCGCTGCGCCTGTACGCCGTGGGCGAGTTCGCCTACAGCACCAGCTACGGCCATGGCCGCGCGGGCAAGACGGGCCTCCTCTTTCGCGACGAGCGCGACTACCGGGACCTGGCCGCGGGCCTCAGGCTGTACGTGCCGCTGTTCGCAGGGCTGCGGCTGTTCGGTGACGCGCTGGTGGGCGGCAGCCACCAGTCGGTCTGGCTGGAGCGCGATGAGCTGCCCCTGCGCGAGGTGAGCGGCTGGAACATGCACGCCCACGTGGCGGCCGGCCTGCAGTACCGGCTGCTGTACCACATGTCCATCGGCGTGCGCGCCAAGGTGGCGCTCACCGACCCGGACCTCGCCGGCCTTCACGCGGCTGTTGGCCAGCGGGTGCCGCTGCGCACTTCGCTCACCGCGGGGCTGACATGGCACTTCTAATGCGGCCGACCATCCCGCTGGCGGCGGCGGGCCTGCTGCTGCTCTCCTGCGCCACCCCGGGCCCCGAGATGCAGGTCGAGCTGCTGCTCTACGACGAGCCGGTCCAGTGCGACGCCGCCCTCGGCAGCTGCTCCACGCTCAGCGGCCTGGCGGTGCGCTTCGAGGAGCACCGCGTACAGGGCTACATGAGCCGGGCCGCCAGCAGGTTTCGGGGCGGGGGGATGTACCTGCACTTCGAGTTCGAGCGGCCCACAGGGGCGGTGGCCGTGGTGGACCTGGACGTCCCCACCACGGGCAGCGGCGGGGCCAGCGACGTCGCCCAGCTCGTCTACAAGGAGTTCACCGACGGGCGCCGCACCTTCATGGGCCATGCGGTCTTCGGGACGGTGCAGGTGCCGGCGGATCCCGGCTGCCTGTGCCAGGACGGACGCCTGGAGCTGGTGTTCACCGACCGCGGCGCTGACGGCAAGGCGGGCACCGCCGACGACAAGGTGCGCCGGTTGAGCATGGGCCGCTTCAGCCAGGTGCACAGCTGCCGCGGGGTCAAGGTGCTGGACATCGCGCCGGTCCGGGGGACCCTGATCACAGCGCTGGGCGACTGCCCGGTGAGCCACAGCTCGGTCCCAAAGGGGGGCAGCGGCGGCGGCGGCGGGTATGACCACTACCACGGCGAGTACGACCACGGCTGCTACGCCGCGGAGCCCGACTATTACAACGACGACGCCGGCTGCGAGGGTGACACGGTGGACGACGACTGGGGCGCGGACGAGGGGTGCGGCGGAGATACCGTGGAGGATGACTGGGGGGACGCCGAGGGGTGCGAGGGGGACAGCAGCGGCGGCAGCAGCGACTACGGCAGCGAGGGGTGCGAGGGGGACAGCTCCGACAGCGCCTCGGCCGATATCAGCTGCGAGGGGGACGCCCACGCGGCCACCACCCGGGCGCGCCGACGCGGCGGCTCGCGCTGGAGCGGCGCGGTGGGGTTCATGCTGCCGGTTGGCCTGGCCCTGCTCATCACCGCCCGCCGCCGGCGGCGCCGCCGGCGCTGATCAGCCCCTCGAGGCGACGCAGCAGCCCCGGGCCGATACCCCGGACCCGATCCAGCGCGTCCACCGTCAAAAACGGGCCGCGGCGCGACCGGTCCGCCACGATGCGGCGGGCGATGGCGGGGCCGATGCGGGGCAGGGCCTCGAGCTCCTGTTGGCTGGCCCGGTTCAGATCGATCTTCAGTCCAAGGGCCAGCCGGGTGGCCGCCGGCATCGGCAGCGGCGTGGCCGCGCAGGCAGCGTCCACCTCGACGAAGTCGCCGGCGTTTACGGCAGCCGAGGCCTCGCCGCAGCGCGAGGCTCCCGCGCGGGTCAGCAGCAGGCCCAGCGCCTCGGCGCGCCGGTGCAGGCACAGGGCGATGGGCCGGCCGTCGAGCCGGGCCACGGCCCGGGCGGGGCAGGAGGCCACGGGCTCGCCGGGCCGCGGGGGCCGCAGCCGCCAGGCCGCCAGGGCCAGCAGGGCGAGGATCAGCAACAGGGTCGCGCTCTGGTGATGTCGGGTCATGTACGGGTTATCGGCCCCGCGCCACGGATGTTGCGTGCTTTATGGGGTCAACGAGTCCCAGAAATTGCACCGGGTGAGGCGCAGGGCGGAGCCGGCCGCGATCTTGGCGTCCAGGGTCAGGTGCCGGTCGGTGGGCACGAAGTATCCGGGCCAGGTGGTGGCGCCGCCGCCGTTGGGGTCGCCGGCCAGGGCCAGGCGGGCCCAGTACCCCATCATGGCGCTGGCGAGCTTCTGCTCCGCCGCGGTGAAGGCCAGGCCCGGCGGCGGCGCGCCGAATACGAACGGGATCTCCGCGCCGTGGTAGGCCCCCAGGAAGGCATCGCCGCTGAAGCCTGGCGCGGTGTTGAAGCTGTAGAGCCAGGCCTTGCCCCCCTTGGCGGACAGGGCCCGCGCCGTCCGGCGCGCGGGGCAGACGAACACCAGGTCGCCCAGGATCGCGGCCATGGCGGCCCCGGGGGACTTGAAGGACGTGGCCGGGTAGTAGGTGAACACCCAGGTCGCGCCCAGGCCGAACATCTTGTTCACCGCGGCGGTGTACTGCGACAGGTTCATCATGTGCTTGCCCGCCGCCTTGACCAGCAGCGTGCCCTCGTCGCGGTTGGTGCCCAGCAGCACCGGCACCTTGTGAAACGAGCCGGCGCGCACCAGATCCAGCGGCTGCTTGGCCAGGGTCACCCCGTCCACGTTGGGGCCCCAGGTGACCCCGGTGGACCCGCCGGCCAGGTCCTCGTTGAGCGGCAACGCCTTCAGCAGCGCATTGACGGACTTGCTCCGCAAGCAGGCCGGGACGCTGGCGCTGCACCCCACCGCGGCGGCCAGCTTCTTTGCCTGGGCCTCGGCCTCGGCCCGGGGCTTGATCGTGGAGTTCTGCGGGAACTTCTGCGGGCAGGCGCCGCTCTGCATCACCGCGCGGTGAAACAGCCCGTTGCTGCCCGGCGAGGTGAGGTGCACGCACACCGAAAACGCCCCCGCAGACTCGCCGGCGATGGTCACGTTCTTCGGGTCGCCGCCGAACGCCGAGGCGTTGAGGTGCACCCACTTGAGCAGCGCCTGCTGGTCCAGGACGCCGTCGTTGCCCGACCCCTTGCCCAGGTCGGGGTGCGCCAGGAACCCCAGCGGGCCGAGCCGGTAGTTGAAGGACACCACCACCAGCCCCTGCTTGACGGCCAGGGCGGTCCCGGGCGGCGCGATGTGCGCCACCGATGATCCCCCCGAGATGTACCCGCCGCCGTGGATCCACACCAGCACCGGGGCGGCCATGCCAGGCAGGGGCCACGGGGTCCAGACGTTGGCGGTGAGGCAGTCCTCGCTGGCGGAGAACGGGGCCGGCTTCCCCGCGGGCAGCGCTGCCCCCAGCTTGCTCGCCAGCTGCGGGCAGCCGGGCCCGAAGGCCACGGCCTGCCTCACGCCGCTCCAGCCCGGGTGGGGCGCCGGCGGGGCGAAGCGCAGCTTGCCCAGCGGCGGCGCGGCGTAGGGGATGCCGAGGTATCGCCGCGCGCCGTCCTTCACCTCGCCCCGGACCATGCCGCCGGAGGTCTTGACCACCAGCGGGTCGGCGGCGGCGTCGGGGGCGGCGTCAGCGACGGAGAGGTCGGCGCGCAGATCCGGGCCGGGCGCGGCGGCGTCCGCGGCCGTGGCGGGCTCGTCGCTACAGCCTGCGATCAGAAAGATGCAGAGGAGGAGGTGGTGGCTGCGCCCTGACATCCTCGCCCGGGGTAGCGTCAGTCTTCCTCGTCGAAGATGGCGATAAGGTCCCCCTCCTTGATGGCCTGGGTCTCCTCTACCTTCACCTCCACCACGGTGCCGTCCTCGGGGGCCTCCACCGGGATCTCCATCTTCATCGACTCGAGGATCACGATGGGGTCACCTTCCTCCAGCTCGTCGCCCGCCTTGGCCTCCACCTTCCAGACGGTCCCCGTGATGTGCGCGCGTATCTCTATGTTCGCCATGGCCCCTACTTTGTGGTGGTGGTCTGGTTGATGCCCTTGAGGATGCCCGGCACCGAGGTGAACTTGAACGCCACGGACCAGCCGTCCTTGAACCGGTAGTTCCCCTTGCTGTCCTTGGCGTCGGTGCAGCGGGTCAGGATCTTCTTGGTCTTCGGGTCGTAGGTGTCCTTGACGATGGTGCCGTCGCCGTCCACGCAGGTGTCCACGCGGAAGGTGTAGGTGTCGCCGTCCAGGTCCTTGTCCAGGAACTTCTCGATGCCGTCGCCGTCCACGTCGATGTCGGGCACGTAGTTGCCGTCCTTGTCCTTGGGCAGCGCCAGCACCACGCCGGCCGGGCCGAGCACCGCGTCGAGCAGGGAGTCGTCCTTGGTGCCGATGCCCACCTGCTCGGCGAAGTTGGGCGCCTGGTCCATGGCCCGGGCGCCGAGCACGCCGCCGAGCATGCCGTTGTTGATCTTGATGCCGGCGGTGTCCTTGACCACGTCCCCCTTCATGAACACGTGGGTCAGGTTGAAGTCGATGGTCGCGCTGGAGGCGATCTTCAGCTTCACCCCGAACAGCGAGGGGCCGGCCGAGAGCTTGCCGTTGCTCAGCTTGGCGCCCTTGAAGGTGATCAGGCTCGTCTTGCCGTCCTTGGTCAGGCCGGCCGACTCCACCGGGGTGGTGGACCCGGCGTGCCACGGCATGCACCCGTCGTCCGCCTTGCCGTTGCAGTCGTTGTCCAGGCCGTCGCCGCAGATCTCCTTGGCGCCCTTCTTGATGGTGGCGCCCTTGGTGGCGCGGTCGTCGCAGTCGCCGTCCTTGATGGTCTGGCCGTCCTTGTCGGTGTCGGAGGTGTCGGTGGAGGGGGTGGCGCCGCTCTCGTCGGCCAGGCCGTCGCAGTCGTCGTCCACCAGGTTGCCCGCCACCTCCGCCGCCTTGGAGTTGATCGCCTTGTCGTTGTCGTTGCAGTCCTTGCCCGGCTTGCCGGTGGTGCCGCCCGCCTCGTCCTTGTCGCCGTCATGGTCGGGCGGGTAGATGCCCACGTACACCGAGTAGTTGAAGCAGTCGTCGGTGGTGGTGTCGTCCAGGTCGAAGAACTCGAACGGGATGTTCACCTCGCCCTTCTTCATCGACTCGTCCAGGGCCGAGTTGGCCAGGGACCCGATGAGGTAGAGCACGTTGTCGATGTTGCCGGTGGTGTGATCGTTGTCGCAGTCGTCGTTGTCCAGGTCGAAGCCCTCGTTGAGCCCGCCCACCTCGATCTTGTTCATCACCACCTGGTACTTGCCCTTGAACACCTCCATGGTGTTCTTGGCGCAGCTGCCGGCGGCGCCCGCGTCGGGGTAGCCCGAGCACTTCTTGGCGTCCGGCTTGAGGCCCTCGCCCTTGGCGTCGTTGACCGCCGCGTCGGGGACACCCCCGTCCTGGGTGGCGGTGGTGTCGTCGGAGCAAGCGGCCATGACGAAGATCAAAGACAGGATAAGCAAACGAATACGCATTATGGGGCTCCTTGTGGATCTCCACGGCTGTCTGGAGTCCCAACAGCATAGTTGCGGGTACTCTGGAGGGTCAAGGAACGCGGCGGCGGGGGAGTGTTTACGGCTTGCCCTTGAGCGCCTTGATCCAGATGGCGTGGGCCGGGCGCGCCTTGCCGGAGACGTCGTACAGGCCGGTGTTCTTCAGCGCCGCCGCGCCGGGGTCTGAGCCGGTCTTCTTCCACAGCGGGTCGAAGTCACGCACGATGGTGTTGACCACCAGCCTGAACCGCCCCTTGCTCGCCCGGTCCAGCAGCTCCTTGACGAAGGCGGCCTGCTTCTGGGGGGTGCCGTTGAAGGTGTAGCCGCTCAGGGTGACCTTGGTGGCCAGGTAGCCGGAGGCGGTCACCGCCACCGGCTTGGTGCTCAGGGCCAGCAGCTCCTTCCACATGGTGGCCGGGTAGGTACTGGTGCCGTACTTGCTGGCGAAGGGGAACAGCGACAGCCCGAGGTAGTCGCTGTGCGGGATGAACTTGTTGAAGGCGGCCATCTGGGTGGCGTGGTTGTCCGAGGTCCACCCCTTGAGCAGCGACGTGGCGTACCAGGTGGCGTAGACCGGGAGCTTCGGGTAGCTCTTCTTGAGCCCCTTGTACACCGCCTCGTGGAGCTTGAGATAGTCGGTCCAGGAGCCGGGCAGCTTGGCGACCAGGGTGCTGATCTCCGAGCCGATGGAGAGATGGCTCGGCTTGAAGGTGTCGATGGCCTTCTTGCAGTAGTTCAGGTAGGCCGCGATGACGTTGGGGTGAGAGAAGGTGTAGGTGTCCCAGGGTGAGGGCAGGGGCGAGCCCTTGGCAGCGCCGTAGTTGCGGGCCAGCCCGGTGTGCTTGTCGTTGAGGGGATCCAGCGAGAGCGCCACCTGGTGGCCGGCGGGCACCAGGGTCTTGTTGAAGGTCCAGGCGTTGGTCATGGCGGTGGGGTAGGCCTTGTCGGCCAGGGCCGCGGCCCACGGGATGCCGCCCATGAACTGCAGCATCACCAGGTCGCCATCGCTGGCCACCGCCTTCTTGACGAAGTTCAGCGCGGCCTGCCCGGTGTCGTGGGACAGGGGGTAGAAGCCCATCTTGAACTGCCGGCCGCTGGGCTTGGACTTGTCGGGCGCGGCGGTGAGGTCCGCGGGGGCGCCGTCCAGGCCGGGGCCCGGGCCCTGGTCGGGGGCGCCCCCGTCAGCCCATGTCTGGCTGTCCTGCGTGCCTGCATCTCGAGTCCCGCTGTCGGGCGACGGAGCGATCTCGTTGCGTTCGGTGCAAGCCAGGGCCAGCAAGGCGCAGGCCAGCGCCGCGGTGCGGATCGAGCTCATGGTGCCATCTCCTGAATCTTGAGCAGCCGGTGGATGCCATATTTTGGACCGGCTGACCGCGATGTCCAGGAGCGGCGGCCTCTCGCCGCCGAGGGAGTAGCGGCGGCCTCTCGCCGCCGTGCCATGAACCTTACCTGACCGCTGACCTACGCCTCGGCCTCCGGATCCGGCTCCGCCTCGACCTCCAGCTCGACCTCCGAGTCGAGCTCCTCCGCCGGGGCGGGATCCGCCGCGGGGCTCTGCCGGGCCAGGCGCTCGGACATGGTCTCCAGGAAATCGGCAGTGGTCTTGAGGGTCTCGGCCCCGGCGTTGAGCGCTGACTTGCCCACGGTCAGTCCATGGGTGGCCCAGGTGCGTCCGAGGTCCTGAAGGTTGTCCATGACCTGATTCAAGTTGCTGTTGATATTGTCCATTTTCTCCTCCTCGGCGCCCTGAGGCGCATGGTGAGTTCGATGCCGCAGTGCGTCAAATTCCACCAAAGGATAGAGCCGTGACGCGTTGCGTCAAGAGGCCGCCTCGCATTTTTTCGGAATTTGTTGGGCGCCGGATCAGCGCCCGCGGTTCAGACCCGCAGCAACCCGTCCTGGCTCCGGCGCAGGTGCTCCACCAGGCCACGGCGCAGCGCATCCCCGCCAGCGTCCACGGCCACGCGCCGGGGGCGGTAGCGCTGCAGGGTGCCGAGGTGGGACAGGCAGGTGTCGTGGGCCAGGGAGCGCGCCACCGGGTAGGTCGGGATCGGCTCGTAGGCGTCTGCCGCGGCCTCGCCCCAGGTCATGCCCACGAAGGCCTTGTTGAAGAAGTTGCTGCCGCCGGGGTAGGGCGCATAGATGTCGTAGAACGACAGGTCTCTGCGGTCGAAGTAGCTCAGCAGGGCCGAGGCCACCGCGTCATGGTCCAGCAGCCGCTCCGAAGCGAGGGCGAGGCAGCCGGGCAGGTCATGCTCTCCGCCGAAGTCGGGGCCGATGTTGAGCATCACGCTGTCCACCACCGTCAGGTTCAGCCGCAGCCGGTCGCGCAGGGGCGGCGCGTGGTTGATCTCGGCGATCTTCTCGAAGAAGGTGCCGCCTCTCTGGTGCAGCACGCGCCGGCTGTCGTCGCGCAGCCAGCCCACGGCGTTCTTCACCGCGCAGGTGTAGCCGGCCACCGCGTGGGTCGACAGGCGGCACAGGTTCACCACGTGGTCCACCTCCTCGAGCACCTTCGGCAGCCAGAGCGTATCGCCCCAGGCGCTGGCGAAGTCGAGCTCGGCGCGGCGGTAGCCGTCCCACCCGTGATCGTCGAAGTTGTGCAGGGTGGCGCCGGAGCGGCGCACGGCCCGCAGCAGACCGTTCTTCGCCATCAGGTCGCTGGTGGAGCTGACCCGGCCCGCCCTGGTCAGGCGCACATGCTCGACCCCCGACTGGTCGCCCACCAGCACCGCCCCCGCGCCGTGGGCCCGCAGCAGGTCCACCACCGCGGGCACCGCGTCGGGGCAGGTCACCGCCGGGTGAGGGTGGTGGGAGTTGCAGGCCAGCTTGACGAACACCCGGTCGCCCGGCCTGAGCCAGGCGAAGTCGGTGACCCGGTGGGCCGCCTCGCGAGCGGCCCGCTTCAGCTCGCGCCGGCGCGATACGAGCAGCGCGGCCTTGCCGTCCACAGGGGTGGCCGGGACCTTCAGGAAGCTCGGGTTGGCCGTCTCCCGGGTGAACCCGGCGCAGCCGCCCAGCAGGGAGGCTGCCCCGGCGGCGCCGGTCATCTTCAAGAAGCTGCGGCGGTCATGGCTTCGGGTCATGGGCAGGTCCCCTTCTTTCCCCCGCTGGTGATGCAAGCGTACCCGCTGGGGCACCAGGGGCGGTCGCAGCAGTAGACCGCGCCCCCCGGAGCCTTGGTGCACTTGCCGTTGACGCACCCAAGCGCCTGGTTGCAGTCGCAGTTCTTCTTGCACGCGCCGGTGGACGGGCAGGTGGAGCTGGCGCCGTTGGCGTAGCGGCAGGCCGCGCCGAAGGGGCAGCCGCTCTTCTGGCAGCAGTACACCTTGGGCGTCACCGGCGTGCACGACCCGTTGACGCAGGCGTCACCTTGCAGGCAGTCGCAGCGGTCCTTGCACGACAGGTGGCTGGAGCACTTGTTCGCCTTGCCGTTGATGTCCACGCACACGCTGCCGGGCGGGCAGTTCGGCTTGTCGCAGCAGTAGGTGGGGCCGGTAGGGGACTTGGTGCAGGCGCCGTTGATGCACACGAGCCCCTGGTAGCAGTCGCAGGTCTTCTTGCACGCGCCCGCCGACGGGCAGGTGCCCGTGGCGCCGCTGGCCCAGACGCACTTGGCGCCGGCGGGGCAGCCGCTGCGGGAGCAGCAGTACTCAGGCGGGGTCACGACGGTGCAGGTGTTGTTGATGCACTTTTTGCCCTGGGGGCAGGCGCAGGCGCCCTTGCACGGCTGGGGCGGCTTGACCGGCATGTCCGGCAGCGGCGGCTTGACCGGCTGGTCGGGAAGCTTGGAGATGTCGTGCGCCGAGGGCAGGTCGGGCGCGCCCCGGTCCTGCTCCGCGCGGTCCACCGTCGCCCTGTCCGCCAGAGCCCGGTCAGGCGGCGCGGCCTGATCCGCCTTCGCTGCGTCCGCCGTGCGCGTATCGGACCGCGGCCCGTCGGTGGTCCCGGAGCCTCCGTCGCTGCTGCACGCCCCGGCCAGGGGCATGATCAGCGCAAAGGCGAGCAGGCGCCGCCCGGTTGCCCTCAGTAAGAGCATTTCACGGTGAAGTGGTGGAGCTTGTATACCTTGTCCAGGCTGTCGTAGCCGCGGTAGACCACCTCCCACAGCCGCTCGTTGGCGTTGCCCGCCTTGGAGAACGACCGCCGCACCCTTGCCCGCCGGGTGGTCAACGCCAGCGAATCCACCGTGGACTTGCCCCAGCGTCCGCCGGCCTGGCGCGAACGAAACGTGACCGCGTTGCCCACCGTGTGGTGGGCCATGGCCTCGTACTTGGCGTCGGCGTCGGTGGAGGGGAAGACGCCCTCGCCGAGGTCGACGGCCTTGCCGTCCCGGTAGTAGCTCACCTTGTGGTTGCTGCCGTCGTGGTCGCCAAATGCCAGGCCCCACTCGCTCAGCTCGAGCCCGGCGTACTTGGTCACGTCCAGGCCCTTGATCTCGGTGTCCCGCGGCCTGGTGTGGCTCCAGGTCCCCTTCAGCTTGTCCAGGGTGCTGACGAAGACGCGGTTCGGGCTGAGGGTGAAGTAGGCCAGCTGCAGCTCCCGCGCCCCGTCCAGCAGGGCGTCCAGGCCGTAGCCCACGCCGGCCACGCCGTAGCCCGGCCCCTTGAAGTCCCAGTATTCAACCATCGCCTTGGCGGCAGAGGCGGCGGTGGAGTCCCACTGGACCACCCTGATGTTCTTCGCCGCGGTCTTGAACGCCACGAAGAACTGCCCTGCCGTGCGGCCCGGCGTCGCCGTGAGGTAGCGACCGAGGCCGGCGTTGGCCTCCACGACGAGGGTCCTGGACGGGCTGGCGTACATCTTGATCTTCTTGCCCTTGGGCTCGGTGTAGAACAGCACATGCTTGGCGCCGGCGATGTTGTGCACCCCCAGGGCGGTGGCCTCGCCCCCCTCGCTGGCCAGGGGCTTTCCCCCGCTCCAGCTCTTGCCGTCCCACAGGGCCCAGCGGATGGAGACGCCGGCGGAGCTGGTGGTGGACCAGCTGGCGGCCAGCATGCCCGTGGTCTCGTCCCGGCTCAGGTCGAAGACCGGATAGATGTCCTTCTCCCCCCCGGGGAGGGTGCGTTCGGGGCCGAATTTCGAGCACACCGACCCGGGCGAGAGGTCGACCCGTGGACCCGAGTCGCTCGTGTTGGCGCCCTTGAGGCAGTGGCCCATGCCGCTGTCCTCGCTGCAGTACCACCCTTTTCCGCAGGGACACTTGAACCCGCCGCCCTTGTTATCCAGATCAGGATCGAAGCAAGCAGACAGCGCCAGGACCGCGATGGGGAGCAGAAGCTGTGTGGCGAGTTTCATGGGAAGGTCTCTCAGTAGTTGCAGCTGACCCGGGCGGAGAAGAGCTTGAAACTGTTGGCGCCCACTTTCTTGGCTGACCAGACCACGTCCCAGTTGCGCAATTTCGAGGTGGCGATGAGATTCTGAGTCCGCTGAACCTGCACGCGCGTCGGGGTGTTGGTCTGCACCGGCAGCGAGGATTCCCACCACAGGCCGCCCTTCATGCGGCTGCGGAAGACGAGGGAATTGCCTTTCGCGTTGACGATGGCCTGATGGTAGGCGTCTCCGTCGAAGCTCGGCCTGTCGCCCGGGCCCCGGTCGTTGGGGACCGAAGAGGCCCACAAGGTGACGCGGGGCACGGTGCCGTCATGTCCGGTGAAGGCAAGCCCCTGGGTGCTGAAGGAGGTGCCCGACCCGGTCATCACGTTGAGCTTCTTGAACTCCTTGGCGTCCGGGAACAGATGCCCCCAGGCCTTGCTGCCAATGGAGTAGACGTTGAGGTGGATATGGTTGGGGTTGGTGGAGTAGTGGGCCAGCTGAAGCTGCTGGTTGTTGACGAGACGCAAAGACAGGTGGTGGCCGTAGCTCGTGGCTGGCGAGGTGGTCTTCGGGTGCGCAGGCACCTTGCCGGCCGGAAGGTTGACGGTCGCCTTGATCCGGTCCCCCGCGTCCTCTGCATCGAAGAGCACCAGGCGCACGTTGCTTGAGCTGGTCTGATAAGCCACCCAGAACTGCCCTGCCTTGGCCGCCGGCGCCGCCTCCAGGTAGCGCGCGATGCCGGCGTCCTGGTCCAGGTTCACGGTCACGGGCTTTGCGTTGTTGGCCAGCAGCGCGCGGATTTTGGTCTTGGTGGTGATCTTCGAGGCGTAGAAGATCACCTCGTGGTACTTGGTGCCGGTCGCAGTGTTTCCGACGATGGCGGTCTCGTCCCCGCCGTCCTTGGCGGCAGCCACGGAGGAGACGCTCCACTGGCCGCTGGGCAGCAGGTAGCCCCAGAACATCTTGGCGCTGGTGTTGGCGCCCACGCCCCAGCTGGCCAGGTGGTGCTTCTTCAGGGGGACGAGCCTGAAGTCGAAGTCATGGTTGAAGTCGGAGGAGTAGGGCACCGGCTTGAATGCAGTGAGCTTGCACTTGTTGGTGGTGGTGCCGGGCATGTCCGGCCCCTTGTCCAGCTGAGGCGGGGTTCCCTGGTCCTTCTTGGGCGGCGCGCCCTTGTCCAGCGGCGGCTTGACGCCCTTGTCCTGCTTGGTTGTGTTGCCCTTGTCAGGCGGCTTGGTGCTGCCGGTGTCCTTCTTGGTGGTGCTGCCGGTGTCCTTCTTGGTGGTGCTGCCCTTGTCAGGCGGCTTGGTGCTGCCGGTGTCCTTCTTGGTCGCCGGGGGCCAGTCAGGGCGCACACCCTGGAAGCACTTGCCTTCGCCGCCGACCTTGTCGCAGTACCACCCCTTGCCGCAGGGGCACTTGAAGCCGCCCATGTTATCGAAGTGCGGCTCGAAGCAGGCGCCCAGGCCGAGGGCCAGGAGCGCCGTTGCCAGCGTCATCACGAGCCGCATGATCAGAACTCCAGCCCCGCCCCCACCACTGCGCCGCCCGGCACCGGCGCCGGCGTGATCCAGGCCTGCCGCTCGCCCCCCACCACGCCGGTGGCGTCCAGGATCAGCATGGTCGCCCCGGCGGCCAGCACGATGCCGCCGGCCAGGTAGCTCACCACCGCCACGCTGTCGTAGGTGCGCCCCTGGTCCATCAGCTCATCGGCCTCCTGGCCTGTCATGGTGCGTTCGTGAAATGCTCGCTCCACGTCGGACGCCTTGCCCATGGCCATGGCGCCGAACAGCACGCCCATGCCGAGCCCGGCCACCCCGACGCCGGTGGCGACCCAGCCCGGGATCCAGAGCGGTCCGTGGGGGGTCTCCTCCTTTGCCGCGGGCGTCGGCTTCGGCGCGGGCGTTGGCTTCGGCGCCAGCGTTGGCTTCGGCTTCGCCGCGGGCGTTGGCTTTGGCGCTGGCTTCGACGCCGGCTCGGCTTGCTTCCGCCTGGCGATGAGCCGCTTCAGGTTGGCGATGCGCGCCCGGACCTGGGCCTCGTTGGGCGGGCTGTGCTGCAGGAACTCCTCGTACAGCTTGACCGCCTCGTCATGCTGTCCCAGCCCCTCGTGGCAGCGGCCCATGTTGTACAACAGGGCGTGTCTCTTGCTGTAACCATACGATTTTTTGAACAGTTCAAGCGCGTCCAGGTAGTTGGACGAGCTATACAATTCCGAGCCGAGCTTGTAGTACTTCTTGGCCAGCTCGTCGTCAGTCTCGGTCTGCGCCGCGGCGGGCAAAGCCACCAGCAGCGCCGCCGAAATCAGCACGACTCGGGGGACAGTTTTCCGGACCACGGGACGCCTCCACCTGTGTCCCGTGACTCTAACATGATCTGGTGATTTAGCCGCTGAAGCGCAGCCCCAGCACGTAGCGCTCCCACTTCTTCTTGAAGGCGGTCATGTCCCGGCCGTCCGGGCCGAGGATGGCCCGCAGGGTCTTGAGCCCGGTGGGATCCGTTTCGCGGTCGCGGAAGAAGCGGTGGTAGTACTTGTGCAGCAGTCCCTGCTCCTGCAGGTAGTACAGCAGATAGCGCGCCTGGGCGTAGTTGGTGCCCGGGTCCATGTCGTAGAACTGGTGCGAGGTGGTGCCGGTGAGGGTCTCGAACGACGGCACCTTGCCCGCCTTGATGGCGCGCTTCAGCCCGGCCAGGCGCCAGTTGGTCAGGCCGATGATGTGGCCGTCCCGGGTGGAGGACTGCTCGTAGAGCGAGCCGAGCCCCTCGTTGAACCAGGCCGGGCAGTTGGGAAAGTTGGCCTCGATGTACGGGTGCACCAGCTCGTGCACCAGGGTGCCGCCGCCGAGCCCGATGTTCATCATCATCATGTTGCGCTGGCTGGAGTAGAAGCCGTAGGGGGTGTCGGCCTGCTTGCCGAACTCCCGCCGGGTGGCCCGGTTGTAGCTGTCGAGGTCCCGGAACAGCCAGACCGTGATCACGCGGTCAGGATCCCGCTTGAAATACGCCTTGCGCAGCCGCGCCACGGTGCGCCGCACGGTGTCGGTGGCGTACAGGTTGACCATCTCCGGCTCGCTGTTGCCCACCACCACGAAGGGCGGCTCCACCCGCAGGGTGAACTCCGCCGGCAGGGTCGGCCGCAGCCGCTGCACCGCCTGGGCCAGGTCCGCCGGGGTCACGCCCCCCGGGCGCCGCGGCGGCGGGGCGATCTTCTCCGCGTCCAGCCGCATGCGGATCACGGTCCAGCGATCCTTCTTGTACTTCAGCGGCCAGAGGGAGAGGAAGGCAGCGCGCTTCATGCGGAGGTAGGCGCCCTTTTCGGCCGCCGGCTCGTGGTACAGCACCTCGTCCTTTTTGGCGTCGTAGCCCAGGACGAGCCTGAAGTGCTCGGTGGTGTTCGGCTTGCCGTTGTAGCGGGTGCAGACGATGGAGGGCACGCCCGCGCGCAGGTCCCGGTGCATGGCGGCGAACAGCCGGTCGAGCTGCGCGGTCGCCTTCTTCGCCTCCACCCTGTGCCACACCTTGCCCGGGGAAAACCCAAGGGTCCGAAGGGCCCGGACCATGTCCTTGGTATAGGCGCCGCGACCGCTGGCCGGGGACACGCCGGTCAGCGCGAACACGTCGTCCTGGGTGGCCATCACGCCCCGGTGGCGCAGGAACATCTCCACGCACGCCTCGCCGCAAAAGTCCGGCCGCTGCTTGACGTGGGGCACGCCCTGGATCTTGACCGACGTGAGCTCCAGGCGCTCCACCGGCAGCGGGGCCGCCGGACGACCAGGCGCCGCACCAGGCTGGGAGCAAGCCGCGAGGCACAACGGAAAGAACGGCAAAACAACACGAAGCGGGGTCACGGCCATGTTACGCGAGAAGACGTTTCACCCCTTCCCGGCCATCCCATTCTGTCATTTTGTCATTTCGTCGTTTCGTCGTTTCGTCGTTTTGTCATTCCGTCAGTCCTCCTCGAGGACTGACGGCCTCACCGCCAGGTGAAATCCGTCGAACGCCGCCGACCGGTCATGGTCCAGCATGGGCCACAGCGCGCTGGCCAGGGGCGCGCCGCCGTCCACCTGCAGTACGGCCCCCGTGATGAACGCCGCCGCATCGCTGAGCAGGAAGCAGATGGCGGCGCTCACCTCCGCCTCGCTGCCCAGGCGCTTGAGCGGCACGCTCTGCTTCAGCTTCGGGATCATGGCCCGCGCCGCGCCCTTGTAGGTGTCCAGCCCCGACGACGCGATCCAGCCCGGCGCCACGGCGTTGACGCGCACCCCGGCCGGGGCCCACTCCACCGCGGCGGTGTGCGTGAAGTTGACCATGCCGGCCCGGGCCGCCCCCGAGTGGCCCATGCCCGGCATGCCGCGCCAGAAGTCGGCCACCAGGTTGACCACCGCCCCGCCATGAGCGGCCATGCAGGCGTTGAACAGCTCCCGCGCCATCAAAAACCCGCCCACCAGGTTGGTGCGCAGCACCGTCTCGAACCCCTTCTGGCTGATGGCTGCCAGGGGCGCCGGGAACTGGCCGCCCGCGTTGTTCACCAGCGCGGCCACCGGCCCGTGCGCCTCGACCACGCCGGCCACGGCCTCGCTCACCGCGGCCTCGTCCCTTATGTCCAGGGGCAATGTCTCGGCGGCCCCGCCGTCCGCGGCGATCTCGGCGGCCACCGCGTCCAGCTTCTCCGCTGTGCGCCCCACCAGCACCACCCGGGCGCCCAGGCTCGCCAGCTCGTGGGCCGTGCAGCGACCGATGCCGCTGCCGCCGCCGGTGACGATGATGGTCTGCTCCTCGAAGGTCCCTCGCCTGAAGATGCTCCGGTATGCCATGTCGTCATCTTACCCGACGCGGCGTACAATGGCCGCCGTCCAGACGTAAGGGAGGTCCCCATGTCGCCCCGCTCACTGTCCCCGCTGCTCGCGCTCCTGCTGCTCACCGCCTGCTCCGACGCCCTAAATGACGTTGCCCTGCATGACGCCGCCCTGCAAGACGCGGCTCTGCATGACGCGGCTCTAAATGACGCGGCTCAATTGGACACGGGTAAGCCCGATGCCTTCGTGGCTCCGTTCTCCCCGGCGGTGTGCGGGGCCAAGGCGTACAGCTGGCTCCCCCCCGGCAGCCTGGGAAAGGTGCTGTCCAGCCAGCGCAACGCCACCTTCTCCCTGCCGAAGGCCGCGCTGGAGACCCTGCTCAAGCTCACAGACTTCAAGGACGTGGTGAAGGTGAAGTACGACGTGGAGGTCTACCTGTTCCGCTACGAGACCCAGGACCGGGGCAAGAAGGTGGAGGCCACCGGGGCCATGGCGTTCCCGAAGCTCGAAGCCGGCAAGACGATGACCCCGCCCTCGGTGCTCTGGCTGCACGGCACCAGCGGCTTTTCGGACAAGTGCGCGCCGACCCGCAAGATCACCGAGGCGGCGGCCCCGGCGGCGCTCATGGCCGCCCAGGGGTACATCGGCATCGCGCCGGACTTTATCGGCATGACCGGCTTCGGCGCCGCCTCCACCACCTTCCACCCCTACGTGGTGGCCGAACCCACCGCCATCGCCTCGCTGGACGCGGTGCGCGCGGCGGAGGCCATCGTCGAAAAGGAGTCCGCCCAGATCTCCCCGTCGAAGAAGCTGGTGGTGTGGGGGCCGAGCCAGGGCGGTCACGCCACCCTGTCCACGACGCTCTACGCGCCGTACTACCTGCCGAGCCACCAGGTCGTGGCCGCCATGCCGCTCATCGCGCCGGCGGACCTCAAGGCCCAGGGGAAGGCGGCGCTCTCATCCTGGTCCGGCTCCACCGTGATCCTGGCCGGCATCTTCACGGCGCAGGCGCGCTGGTACGGACATGAGGCCAGGCTGGGGGAGGTGTTCGTCTCGCCCTGGGACAAGCAGCTGATCACGCTGATGGACTCGGTCTGCTCGGTGAACGAAAAGAAATACAACCTGACCAAGGTGACCGACCTGTACAAGCAGAGCTTCATCGACGCGGTGACCAAGGGCGACTACAGCAAGCACAAGACCTGGAGCTGCATGGCGGACGAGAACTCGCTGACCGCCACCTCGGTCAAGGCCAAGGCGCTGCCGCCCATACTCTTCGTGGTGGGCGAAAACGACGAGCTGGTGGACGCCGCCAGCCAGCGCGCCTCGTTCGACGCCCTGTGCAAGGCGGGCTACAAGATGGAGTACCTCGAGTGCAAGGGCGCCAACCATGTCAACGGGGCGCTCTGGTCCCTGCCCGAGCAGTTCACCTGGCTCGAGGACCGGCTGGCCGGCAAGGCTCTGACCAGCCCGTGCAAGCGCCCGCCCGCCGTGTGCTGCAAAGGGACCGACAAGGGGAAGTGCAAGTAGGGCGTGGCGCCTGAAGTTGGTGCCAACATCACAGAATCTTGACAGATCCGTGTATCCCCTCTTAACTGGATTCGAATTCAACTGGAATACGGCTTATCCACAACCTGATCAAGGAGTGAAAAATGAAATCGAAGCACCTGCTGGTCGTCCTGTGTTGCACCCTCGGCCTGATCTTCGCCGCCGCCTGTGGCGACGACGATGACAACAACAACAACAGCGGCAGCGGCAAGCTGTGCAGCGCCATCATGTGCGAGGCGGACGCCGACTGCGACGCCAAGATCTACAAGGGCGGCTGCGACACGGCCAAGAAGGTGTGCGTGCAGTGCAAGAAGGACACCCACTGCGACACCAAGATCTTTAAGGGCGGCTGCAACACCACCCTCAACATCTGCGCCATGTGCAAGAAGGACGCCGACTGCAAGGTCTCCAGCGTCAACATCATGACCGGCAAGTGCGACTCCAACACCGGCTTCTGCATCAAGTGCACCGCTGACAAGGACTGCACCTTCACCGGCTCCACCTACAAGTTCTGCGGCTCGAGCAACTACTGCGTGATCTGCAAGAAGGACAGCGACTGCAAGAGCGGCCAGACCTGCACCAAGGGCGCCTGCGTGGGCTCCACCTCCAGCGGCTGCGCCACCGACGCCGACTGCAAGACCCCGCTCAAGTGCAAGGACAAGAAGTGTGTCTGCGCCTCGGCCGCGGACTGCACCACCGCCTACGGCACCTCCAAGGGCATCAAGAAGTGGGAGTGCAAGTAAGGTAGTCCTGGCGGCCCGCGCCAAACCCGCCCCCCCGGGGTTTACCCCCCCCGCCGAAACCCAAACGTAACCATAAACGTA
>CAZEFW010000173.1:0-20207 GCA_964511535.1 uncultured Myxococcales bacterium
GCCCCTGCGGCCCCTTGCTGCGTTGCTCGTCTTTCACTGGCCTCCAGCCAGCTCCCTCCGGTCTCCTGTGCTTCGTCGCGGGGAGTGCAAACGGGCGTGGGCAGCGGCAGCGTCGATGGCCGACGATTCCAAATATAGAACGCTTGTCGGCGGTTTCTAGCTGCGAATCGCGCGTTTGATTTTGGTCAGTTGGAGCCGCGCGGCCCTGGCACGGGTGTTGCTCGATGTCCGTGCATGCACGACGCCGCACGATGCCTGATTTTCGCCGCCGCCACCATCGCGTTGCAGATGCCCCTGCCCGGCATCGCCCAGGCCGGCGAGGGCCGCGGGCTCGTCGAGCGCGTCAAGTTCATCCGCGGCCGCCTCAAGGAGGTGCGCCCGGCGCGCAGGGAGCAGGTGCGCTACTTCACCCGCAACAGCGTCACCACCACCTTCACCCTCGCCCGCCACGGCGCGCAGCAGCTGGCCATGGGCAAGGTCGGACCCAGGCCGGTGAGGAGGCTCGCGCGCAAGCTCCTGGCGCGCAAGGGCATCGCCCCGGTCCTGCGGGATCGCCGCCGCTTCAACCGCATGGCGCGCCGCGCGCTGGAAAAAGAGTTCGGCCCCCACAAGCAGCAGATCAAGGTCAGGCAGAAGGACGGCAGCTACGCGCCTGCCGGGCAGCTGGGCGCCGGCGGGCTGCGCATCCTGTCCCGCGAGGCCTTCGCGGCGCTGCGCAACCGCGAGAACCTGCCGGCCGGCGGCATCGGCTGGCACATCAGGGGCAAGTCATACGTGCTGCGCCCCCTCGACTTCCCCACCCTGCGGCTCCACGAGCTGGTGCACGGGCTGGGCAGCTTCGGCCGCGGCTACTCGTTCCTCACCGAGGGCGCCACCGAGCACCTGGCCCAGGCCGCCAGCCGCCACCTCAGGGGGCGGTTCGCCCTCAAGACCCAGGCCTATCCGCTCGAGGCGGCCTTCGTGCGGCACATGGTCAAGGCCCTGGGGCCGGGCGGCGAAGGCACCCTGCGCCGCGCCTACTTCTCGCGGGACGTGGGGCACCTGCGCCTGGCCGTGGATCGCGCCCGGGGGCAGGGCAGCTTCGACCGGGCAGCGACCGCGTTCAAGGACCAGCGCTACGGCGAGGCGTACCACGCGCTCGGCGCCCGGCCATGACCCACCTGCCCGCCAGGGCCAGGTGGTAAGATGGGGCGTTCCAGTTCAAACGGGAGGGGAGCGTGAGGACAACCTGCTGCGCTGCGCTTGCAGCTGCCATCGTCTCTTTGTGCGCCGGCTGCCCCGAGCGCCTCGACATCGGCGTCGACACCGGAACGCCGGACGCGGGGGACCATGACCTCAAGGTGGTCCCGGACACACTGTCGCCCGACTACGGGCCGAGCACCCACGGCATCGGCGAGGGCTGCTTCGAGGACAAGGACTGCAAGACCTCCGGCGACGTCTGCCTCAAGGTGCTCAAGAACGCCTCCGGCGTGTGCGGCCGCAAGTGCACCCGGGACGACCCGAAGACCAAGACCGTCAACGAGGACACCTGCCCCAAACCGGACACCGTCTGCGGCAAGTTCGACTATGTCGGCGGCTGGACCGAGTACCACTGCATGAAGCGCTGCACCCCGAGCCTGACCAAGAACACCTGCCCCGCCAGCGCCAAGGTCGCTTGCCTGCCCACCTCGGACTGGCTCACCTCATCCGGGGTCGCCGTGTGCATGTATCGCGGCTGCGCCGCCAACAAGGACTGCCCGGTTCTGCTGGCGAAGGCGTGCACCGCAGACGCGGCGTGCAAGGGGCTCGCGGCCGACGCCTACTGCCACAAGCCAAAGAAGAAGTGCGCCAGGCCCGGCAGCTGCACCGCCGGCGGCCTGTGCGGCCCGCACAAGCTGGGCAAGGCAGGCGCAAAGGTGGGCGATGCGTGCCAGACCGACCTGGACTGTCCGTCCAACGGGTTTTGCAAGCAGCAGACCACGGTCAAGGGCAGGGTCGCCGCGCGCAACGGCTACTGCCAGGTGGAGGGGTGCGCCCACGCGGGCCTGACCGCCTTCGCCTGCCCGTCGGGCAGCACCTGCCACCGCTCCTACCGCGGCGGCCTCTGCTTCAAGTCGTGCAAGCTCGACGACGCCAAGACCTGTCGCGGCCACGCCAAGGACCGCGGCGGGGACTACGAGTGTTACGGCTGGGACAGGTGGACCACGCGCTATGGTCAGAAACTGACCACCACCCCGGCGTGCGAGTACACCTACACCGTGGCCTGCACCACCATGGGCCCGAGCTACGACTGCTCCTACGCCGGCGACGCCTCCAACTCCACCTACATGAGCTGCCGCGATGCGGTCAGCGGCGCCAAGCTGACCAACAAGCTCGACCCGGCCGGCGTGTGCCTGGATGACACCGCGTCCGGCCCCTTCTCCGCCGCCAAGGACGCTGGCCCGTGATGAGGTGGGCGGCATGACCGACGACGCCACGCTCGTCTGCCCCCTGTGCCGCCGGCAGGTGCCCGAGGTGTCCGATCACCACCTGGTGCCCAGGAGCCGCGGCGGCCGGGTGACCGAGCCGATCTGCCTCGACTGCCACCGGATGATCCATGTGCTGTACGACAACAAGCAGCTGGAGCGGGAGCTGAACACCGTGGAGGCGCTGCAGGCCGAGCCGCGCATGGCCAAGTACCTGACCTGGATCGGCAAGCGCCCGGCGGACCGGCGCTACAAGGCCCGGCGGCCCCGGCGTTAGCCGCGCCGGTCGCTCCTCGCCCCGTGGCCCGGGAGCCAGGGCGCCAGCGCCTCCTTGACCGCGGCGTAGCGCGCATCGCCAGCGAGGTTGTGCCACTCGTCAGCGTCGGTCTGGTGGTCGTACAGCTCCTCGTCGCCGCTGGCGTAGCGGATGTAGCGGTACCGCGCGCTGCGCACCGCGTGGCTCTGGTGGTGGTAGGTGGTGACCGCCGGCCAGGGCCAGCCTCGGCCCGGCTCCCGCAGCAGCGGCCCGAGGGAGCGGCCCTCCAGATCTCCGCGGCTGCTCAGGCCGCACACCTCGTTGACGGTGGGGAAGATGTCCAGCAGGCTCACCGGCGCCGCGCAGCGCCCCCCTCGCAGGGTCTGCCCCGGGGCGCGCACGATGAGCGGAACCCGGGCCGACTCCTCCCACAGGGTCCGCTTCTCGAGGTGGTTCTTTTCGCCCAGGTGAAAGCCGTGATCGCTCAGCAGCACCACCGCGGTGTTGTCCCGGTAGGCGCTGTTCTCCAGCGCTTCGATCACGCGCCCGACGCAGGCGTCCATGAACGAGCAGCAGGCGAGGTAGGCCCGCACCGCGTGCCGCCAGTAGCCGCTGTCCCTCAGCAGCTCGAAGTCCTTGCCCCCGGAGACGATGAGCCGGGCCGCCTGCGGCAGGTCATCGAGGTCGCCGGACAGGGTGCGCGGCAGCTGCACGCTGGACAGCGGGTGCAGATCGAAGAACTCTTGCGGCGCGTACCAGGGCAGGTGAGGGCGGGAGAAGCCGCAGGTCAGCATGAAGGGCCCGCGCCCCGGGCGGCGCAGGAACCTGGCGGCGGTGGAGGCCAGCCGCCAGTCGTCGGTGGCAGCGCGCCCGCCCTGCAAGGGGAACCAGTCGAGCCCGGTGTTGAGCCCGCTGGCCCTGAACTTGCCCCTGAGCCCGTGGCGATACCGGTCCGCCGGGGGCGGCGACGGCGTGCCGCATGAGCCGAACAGGACCGCGTCCCACGAGGCGGGGTCCGCGAACTTGCCGTGGGTGCCGTGGAAGATCTTGCCGCCCATGAGGGTGCGGTACCCGTTGGCCCGAAAGTGCTCGGGCAGGGTGACCCGGCCGCGGAACTGCGGGCTGGCGCGGAAGTGATCGAAGTTGCCGTAGACGCCGGTGGTGGAGGGCATCAGGCCCGTGAGCAGGGAGGAGCGGGAGGGGCAGCACAGCGGCGAGGTGCAGTAGGCGCGCTCGAACAGCACCCCCTCGCTGGCCAGCGCGTCGAGGTGGGGCGTGCGCGCGCCGGGGTGGCCGCCCAGGCACCCGACCCAGTCGTTCAGGTCGTCCAGGACGATGAACAGCAGGTTGAGGCGCTGGCGCCGAGCGGCCGGCGCCACGCCGAGGTCCGCGCCGAGGGCGGGCACCGGCGGCGCGGCCACGTCCGGCAGGGCCGCGCCGGCGTCACGGCGCACCCCGGCGGGGGGCAGCCGGCAGGAGAGCCCCGCCAGGCCCATGGCACCGAGCGCCGCGCCGCGCAGGAAGTCCCGACGGTCCATGCTCTCCCATCAGCTTGAAGTTGACGGACCCATTTTAGCGTGTGGCGACCGGGGGCTGTGGATTATCAGCGGAGAGGGGGCGAGAAACTGTCGCCCGGCCGGCGAGGGTCAGCGCGGGGCTTATCCCTCGCGCATCAGCCGGATCATCGGCCCGGCGAACGAGACCATGGCCAGCAGCGAGGCCAGGGCGCCGGGCACCACGCCGGCCACCACCATGGCCGTCTCGGTCAGGTGCATGGAGTGGATCATGTAGGCGGTGCCGCACATCCACTGGCCCGAGAGGTCGACGGCCATCAGCGCCTGCAGCCCGGCGGCGGCGCTCACGGCCAGGAACACGGACATCACGCCGCTGACCCCGAGCAGCAGCAGGCCGGCGGTGCGGCGGCGCAGCAGCAGGAACACGGCGATGGTGGCCAGGGTCAGGGTCACGGCGGTGACCACGCGCACCACCGCGGTGACCCAGTCGCCGTCGTTGCCCAGGTACTTCACCAGCATCGGCAGCATGGCGAAGTTGAAGATCACCGCCCAGGAGAGGGTGTGCTCGCGGAGGGTGCCGTCACCCCAGCCAGCCTGGCCCTCGAACTTTTCGGACATGCGCCGGCCCATGAGCACCAGGCCGAGCAAGACGAAGCCGATGGTCTGGGTCCACATGAACCAGCCGCCGTCGTGCCCGAACAGGTGCATCACGGCGCACCCGGCAACGCCGGTGGCGGCGATGCCGAGCCCGAAGAAGCGCGCCCAGTGGAAGTTGAGCAGCAGGGCTGCTGCGCCGACCCCCAGCCCGGCCGCGTAAATTGCCGAGATCATGGAGTCATAGCCGTTGTAGCTGCTCCACCCGTGGAGGGCGGCGAAGCCGAGCAGGATGAGGGATGCGAATATTTTTCGTGCGGTCATGTCCCCCTACTACGCACATGGGCGGCACAAGTTCTGATCCTGTTGACATCCGCGGCACAAAAACGTTTAACCAGCCCATGTTCGAATCCCTCAAAGCGGTGGGGCGCATGCTCGGACCGGGGCTGGACCCCGAGGCGGTGGCTGACCCCGACCTGGATCTGATCAAGCTGGTGGCGCCGGTGGTGGAGGCGCTGAGCGGGTACTTTCGCGGCGAGGTGCACGGGCTGGAGCGTGTGCCCGCGGGCAGCGCGCTGATGGTGGCCAACCACAACGCCGGCATCACCTCCATCGAGCCCTTCCTGCTGGGGCTGCGCTGGTACCAGCGCACCGGCGGCGAGGACCTGATCCGGTTTCTGGGCCACGACATGATGGGCAAGATCCCGCTGGTGGGGAACCTGCTGATCCAGGTGGGTATGATCCGGGCGTCCCACCGCGCCGCGGACCGCGCCCTGGCAGCGGGGCACAAGGTGCTGGTGCTGCCGGGCGGCAACTACGAGGCGTTCCGCCCCTACAGCCAGCGCCACCGGGTGGACTTCGGCGGCCACGTGGGCTACGTGCGGCTGGCCCTGCGCAACAAGGTGCCGGTGGTGCCGGTGCTCAATCTGGGCGGCCACGAGACCCTGTTCGTGCTGTGGCGAGGCGAGAAGCTGGCCAAGCTCAGCGGTGCCAAGCGGCTGCTGCGCAGCGACTCGTTTCCGCTGTTCTTCGCGCTGCCCTGGGGCGTGGCCCTGGGGCCGATCTTCCACCTCCCCTTGCCCGCAAAGCTTGAGGTGGAGGTGGGCGAGCCCATCGACCTGACGCAGCACCTCGGCGACGACGACCCGGAGGACCGCGCCACCCTGCAGCGCCTCAGCGACGTGGTGCAGGCGCGGCTGCAGGAGATGATGGACCGGCGGTCCGCGCGGCGGCGCTGGCCTGTGCTGGGCTGAGCTACCCCCGCCGGCGAAGCGCCGCGAGCCCCAGCAGTAGCAGCAGTAGAAGCGGCGTCCCGCCGCTTTTGTCCCGCTGGAACATGGCCACGGAGCACCCCTCGTCCAGGGGCTCGAACGGTGTGGCCGGCTGGCTGTCGGCGCTGGCTCCCGGCCCGTCCGTCGTGGCGGAGGCCTGGTCCGCGGCAGCAGCGGCCTGGTCCGCGGGGGCCGTAGAGTCCACAGCAGCCGGTAGATCCGCGGCCACCATCCTGTCGGGCGAGAGCTTCATGTCCGGCGCGCCGCTGTCCTTGGCCACGCTCCCCGCCGTCAGCCCGATGCTGCCCCAGATGTCGGCGTTGGCCACCACCGTGCGCGTGGAGCTGTTGGGCTTGTATCCCGCCTTGCTGGCCGTGGCGGTGTACGTGCCCGGCGCCAGCTGAAACGCCCAGTAGCCGTTCTTGTCCGTGGTGGCCGACTGCCCCGTACTGAGCACCACCTTGGCCCCGCTGATGCGCTTCTTCGTATCCGGCGCGATGTAGACCACCCCCTTGAACCACCCCGTGGAAGCCAGCGCCCCCGCGCTCCCGCCCGGGGACTCTGATCCTTCCATGTCACCACACGCCCACAGCAGCATGGCCATGGCCACGACCCCACCCTCGACCCCTCGCCAAGACGTCATTTTTCATTCCCCAGTTTTTGTTTTTTGTTTTCTGTTTTGCTCTCTACCAGCTCCGCCCCCTGACCCGGCGAATGATATTTTCGCCCGTACCACATGAGCCACAGCGCCAGCAGCACCCCGGCGATGGAGATGTACTGGGCGGTGGTCAGGCCGAGGTACAGCTTGTCGCGCACCCGCAGCGAGTCCATGTAGAACCGAACCGGGCAGTAGATCAGCAGCATCAGCGCGCAGTGGAACAGGTCGAAGGGCCGGTAGTCGCCCGTGGCGTACAGCACCGCGGTGAGCGCCGCCGTGAGCAGCAGCTCGTAGAAGCCGAGGTTATGCCGCACCGTGCCGCCGCTGTAGAGGCCGAAATGCCCGCTCGGCATGCCCGTCTTGTCCGACATGCCGAGGAAGAAGCTCGTCGGCGTGCCCGGGTGGTCGAAGGTGATGGTGCAGCCCAGGCGCCCGAGCATCCAGACCGGCACGAAGCCGAAGATCATGGTGTCGGCGTAGTACAGCATGGCCGAGCCGTTGCGCTTGTAGTACCACTTGGCGCCCAGGAACGCGCCGATGAGCCCGCCGTATGAGGACAGCCCGTTCCACAGCGCCAGGATCACCAGCGGGTCCTCCAGCACCTTCTCCGGGTGGTAGAACACCAGCGCCACCAGGTGGGCCACCACGAAGCCGATGGCCATGGTCCAGATGTTACCGTCGCGCATCAGCTCGGCGTCGAGGCCCACCTTGCGCGCCCGGCGCAGGCCGAGGAAGTGGCCGCCCACCACGGCGGCCAGGATCAACATGTGGAACGGCTTGAACACCACGCCGAACAGCACGATGTCTGGGATGTTGATGGCTGGCAGCATGGCAGACCTCCGGGGGCTACTTGGGCAGCAAGCGGCGCTCGCCCAGCACCGTGGTGTTGCCGTCGGCGTCGGCGGCGATGACCCGCATCAGCGACGGGCACCCCGCGCTGCCGAGGCCCTTGGTGGAGATTGTCCCCGAGAAGCCTACCCCGGGGCAACCGGCGTAGGCGGGATAGATGGCGCACACGTCAGGGCGGGACTGCGACCCCACCGGCACGGTGCCCGCGGCCTTGCCGTCCACGGTGACGGTGATCGACTTGACCTTGGCGGTGTCCAGGGCCCACCCGCGCACCTTGAGCGCCTGGCCCGGCTTGTAGCTCACGTCGCCGGCGGCGGGCTCGTCCAGGCTGCCGAAGGGGGGGCGCTTTTTGAGCACGCCCTGCAGCTCGGCCTTGACGGTGCTGAACCCGCCGAGGGCCAGGTAGGAGATGCCGCGCACCGTCTTGCCCGCGCCGAGGCCGAACTTGATCTGGGCGCGCACGTTGTGGAAGTAGGGCCCGGTCTTGCCGTCGCCGCGCCAGCCCTGCCACTTGGTGATCCCCTGGTCCATGGCGATGCCCACCCCGTAGCTCTTGGCGCTGTTCTGCCAGCTGACCCACGGCTCGCTCGAGGAGAAGTTCTCGAAGTAGAAGCCGTCGTTGCCCGACTGGGTGATGGCCTGGGTCGCCCCGCCGGGCCGCAGCAGCAGGGGCAGGTCCGGCCCGCCCTTGCCGTGGCTGACATAGAGCGTGGGGAACTCCTGGTGGGTGGCCGGGTGGCTGAAGGTCTCCTTGCTGGTCACCTCGCTCATCACCTCCACCACGTGGCTGGTGACGAAGCGCAGCTCGTAGGTGTAGGTCACGTCCACAGGGATCCCCTTGCTGCCGCAGCTGCTCTTGCGGCAGTCCGGCGCGCTCCAGTCGGGGTTCCACTGCACGGGCTGGATCACCAGCTGCAGGGCCTCGCCCTTCTGCCCGTACGACAGCACCTTGCCGCCGTTGTTGCACTCGTCGCCACCCTGCACCGGGTTCCAGCCGAGGAAGGTGATGGAGTTGGGGCACGCCTTGCCGCCCTTGCCGCAGCTGGCGTTGTAGGCGCACCCCTGCTTGGCCCGGGTCGGGTCGTACAGCGCGATCTGCAGCTCGCGGCCGGTGTCGTTGGCGTCGATGACGTTGCTGCTGGCGCTGGAGGTGAGCCCGAAGAAGACCACCGTGCCGCCCCAGTTCAGCCGCGCGCCGATGCGGACGTAGTCCTTTGGCCCCTTGAGGAACATGTCGGTGTACTTGCCGGTCTTCTTGACCAAACCCCCGAAGCCGGTGCCCTTGTGGCGAACGGTCCACGGGTCGGGCGACTTCTTCGCCACCACCGGCTTGCACTTGCCGAAGTCCTGCTGGCCCAGGTCGGGGGCGGGGGGAGGCAGGTCCGGCGTTGGCTGGCCGCTGTCCGGCGCCGGCTTGCCGCTGTCTTTTCCCGGCTTACCCTTGTCGTCGCCTGGTGTGCTGCGATCCTGGCCAGCCCCGCGGTCCACCGACGGGGTCGGCCCGTCACCAAAGACCAGCCCTTCACCCGGGCACCCCGCGAGCGCCAGCACCGCCGCCCCCGCCAGTACGGTCAGCGGCACCTTGTGCATCAAGAATTTCCCGATCATCAGCAATCTCATTCTGTCATTCTGTCATTCCGTCGTTCTGCCATTCTGTCATTCATCAGCCCCTGCATGCTGAACATCCGCGCCATCGCCCCACGCGCCGGCGTTCGCAGCATGGCCCACACCAGGGCCGAGCGCAGGGTGGGCAGCTGGGTGGCGCGCCCCATGAAGGTGTTGAACTCCGCCCGGCGGGTCACGCGCAGGGCGCGGCGTCGCGCCCTGTGGCTGTACGACTCGAGCGTCTCATCGACGTCGGCGCCGTCGCAGATGGTCGCCATGGCGTCTGCCAGCTCCCAGGCGTCCATCCAGCCGCAGTTCATGCCCTGGCCGCCGATGGGGCTGACCACATGCGCCGCGTCGCCGGCCAGCACCATGAGGCCCTGGTGTAGCCGATCGGCGCGGTAGTGCTGGATGCCGAAGGGGCTGAGCATGTGATTCGCCACGCCGGCAAGCTGGTGGCCGGTCCGCCTGTGGACCTGCCCGCAGAAATCGTCCAGCGCGGGGTGAGGCTCGTAATCCGGCACCCGCATCACCCAGCGTCGCAGCCCGCCCGGCAGGGGGAACGACTCCACGAGGCCCCGGCCCGACAGGAAGAGGTACGCGTCGTCGCCGTGGTCGGTGTTGTCGTCGAAGTCGCCCATGACGTAGGTGTCCGGGTAGGGGCGGCCGGCGAAGCCGATGTCCGCGGCCTTGCGCACGAGGCTGTCCTTTCCGTCGCAGCCCACCAGCAGGCGGCATCGAACATCCTGGCGGCGGCCGTCCGGGCCCTCGGCCTGGACCGTCACCTTCTCGATGCCTGGGCGGATCGACAGCGCGGTCCAGCCGCGCCGCAGCGCGCCCGGCGCCAGGCCCTCGAGGCGCGCCTCCAGCAGCCGCTCGGTCCACTGCTGCGGCACCGACAGGGCGAAGGGGTATCGCGCGCCGATCTCCTGGAAGCTGAGCCGCCCCAGCATTCGCCGGTGCCCCACCGCCACTCCCCCCGGGACCTTGCGGCCATGCGCCAGGAACGCGTCCACCACCTCCAGCTCCTCGAGCAGCTCGATGCAGGGGGAGTGGATGCCGATGGCCCGCGAGTGGGCCTGGGGGGCGAGCCGTCGCTCGAGCACCACGGGCGGGAACCCGAGCTGGGCCAGGCGGCAGGCCAGGAACAACCCCACCGGGCCGCCGCCGAGGATGAGCAGCCCTGCATCCAGTGGCAGCCCGCGGCTCACGGTGAGGCCTGCTCCAGCAGGTAGACGGGCGCCGCGGTGGGCGTGACGGTGATGGCGCCGCCCTTGGCGATGCGCGTGATCTGCACGCCGAGCATGGAGATCTCCTCGGCCTGCCCCACGCCGCTGCTGAGCTTCAACGACACGGGCGGGGCCCCGGGCGCGCTGCTCCAGAGCACCATGGCCCGCCGCCCGCTCTTGGGATCTCGCAGGCCGTAGCCGTGCACGCCCTCGGGCAGGGCGCCTGTTGCGCCGAGGTCCGTCTCCATGCGGAACGCCCCGAGGGTGCCGGTCAGGACCTTGTGAGCTGCATGGGCCGGCTTCTGCCGCGGGACGCCTTTGGCGTCGGGGAGCCCGAGCAGCCCGAAGGTGCCCTCGGTGGGGGTCGACGGATTCTTGCTGTCGTGCAGCGTGTACCAGCAGTGCGACGACGCGCCCGCCGCCAGCAGCAACAAAAACCCGCGCACCAGGTACGCCGCCTGCTGCGCCTCGCTGACGTTCTTCCAGATGGGCCAGCCCATCTCGGTGACATGGATCGGCTTGCTGCCCGCGCCGTGCTTGGCCATCAGCGCGCGCACCTTCGTCACCTTCTCCCAGACGGGCACCTCCCAGCTGCCAGACGTCTCCGGCGCCGCCGCCGGGGGATAGATGGCGTAGGGGTGCAGCGCCATGCCGTCGTAGAACTTGCTCAGATCCGGGTGCGCCGCGTACACCGCGGCCAGGAACTTGAGGTGTCCGGGGATCACCTGGTCATGCCAGAAGGGCCCGCCGAACAGGACCTGGGCCGTGGGATCCGCAATCTTGGCCGCCTTGTACGCCGCCTTTAGCAACGCGCCGTACGCCTTCGGGTCGCCGTCGGCCTTGCTCTTCCAGAACCGGTAGCCGCCGTTGGGCTCGTTCCAGATCTCGTAGATCTTCACGCGCCCCTTGTAGTGCTTCACCGCGGCGGCCACGTAGTTGGCGAAGTCGGCCGGGTCGTCCGGCGGGTAGTACGGGTCGCTGGTGGTGAGCTTGGTGGCCCACGGGTTGCCGTAGGCCAGCAGCGCGATATGCGCCACGCCCGCCTTCTCCGCGGCGGCCAGCCGGCGGTCGTATCCGGTGAAGTCGAAGGTGCCCTTGACCTTCTCGGTGCGGTGCCAGAGGAAGTCCCCCCGCAGCAGGGTCACGCCGGCGCCGGTGATCTGTTTCAGATCAGCCGTACGCCGCGCATCCCCCGCGGCGCCGCTGGTGGTGCTCATCTGGAACGACAGGCACGCCGCCTGCGAGACGGTCACGGCGGCCGGCGTGAACGGCGCGCGCGCGACCGCGGCTGCGTCCGCCCTGGCGTCGCCGCCGGCATCCACCGCCCGCGCGTCTGGCCCCGGGCCCATCTCGAAGATGTTGCCGCACACCCCCTGGTTTCCCTCACAGCCGGCGAGGAGCAGGAGCAGTGCCGTTGGCAGCATCGGGCGGAGGCGCATGCCGGGATGATACCAGGGTATGATGTCGAGCATGGACGCCCCACCGCCCCCACCCGAGGACGACGGCCGCAAGGCGCGCAGCCGCGGCGGGCTGTTGACCCTGCTGGCCGTGGCGGCCGCGCTGCTGTTCAAGGGCAAGGGGATCCTGCTGTTCCTGCTGACCAAGGCCAAGTACCTGCTGAGCCTCAAGTACCTCGGCGTGCTGCTCAAGAGCGGCGGCTCCATGCTGCTGATGATCTGGGTCTACGCCCAGATGTGGCCCGCCGAGTTCGCCGTGGGCGCGGTGCTGCTGCTGCTGGTGCACGAGCTGGGGCACGCGGTGATCCTGCTGCACCTCGGGGTCAAGTTCAGCGCCCCGCTGTTCATCCCGTTCCTCGGCGCGCTCATCGGCATGAAGGAGATGCCGCGGGACGTGGGCAAGGAGGCGCTGATGGCCTACGGCGGGCCGTTCCTCGGCACCCTCGGCGCGCAGCTCTGCTTCAACCTGTACTACTGGACCGGCAAGACCGTGTTTTTGGGCCTGGCCCAGTTCGGCTACCTGATCAACCTGTTTAACCTGGCGCCATACTCGCCCCTGGACGGCGGGCGCATCGTTGGCGCCATCTCGCCCAAGATCTGGATCGTCGCCCTGCCGCTGATGTTCATCGCCGGGCTCTACCTGAGCTCGTTCATCCTGCTGCTGGTGGCGGCCGTGGGGGTCCCCCGCGCCATCAAAGTCTGGCGCGCCACCCCGGAGGAGCAGGACTACTTCAAGGTGAGCACCCGAACCCGCCTGACCGCCGCCGGCGCCTACCTCGGCCTGGCCGGCTTCATCGCCTACATGATGTTCCACGCCGGCAAGATCTTCGCCTCCGTGAGCGGCTGACAACGTGGACATCTACGCCACAAATAAAATGTCATATAGGGGGGTCTGACCCCACCACTTGACATATTCAAAATGTCATATAGGGGGGTCTGACCCCACCACTTGACATTTTAATAGACCCATCCGAGCAGGCCCATGGCGACGAGGTTGGCGATGATGGCAACGCTCCAGATGGCTGCCACTGCGATCATCTTCTTCTTCAGGGTCGACAGGCCGATGACCAGGATCGCGGCCACGTAGAAGTGGAAGTAGCCGAACAGGAAGATGAGCCACACCCCGGCGAAGGAGCGGTTCCAGAAGGGGTACTCCCAGACTAGGTGGCCGCCCATGTTGAGCAGGCACTCCACGAACAGGCAGAACAGCGAGTAGCCGATGGCCCACAGCCAGCGCTCGGGCAGCCCGAGCACCTTCGACTTCGGGTCCTCGGAGAACGAGTGGTAGAACACCACGCCGGAGATGGCGAACATGAACATGATCTCGATGTTCCAGCCCACCATGGTGCGCAGGGCGGTGGGGCCGGGCGTGGTCCAGAAGGCCGAGCGCTGGGTCAGGTGGAACACCCACCCGTTCCAGGTCTCGTTGATGAAGTCCATGCCGAACACCGTGAGTCCGGCGATGACCGCGTCCCAGTTGCCGGTCCGGCGGGCCGCCTTGATCTCCTTGGTGTAGATGTAAAACACGATGGCCAGCAGCGGGATCACGTACCACTGCAGGGTGGACAGGTCGCGCATCCCCTCCAGCGCGCGCCGCGAGGCTTCCGTCATGGGCCCTCCTCCTGGAGACGTGATGGTACACCACCCCGGCCGTCGTTCTTGAGGCATACTCCGGAGCGGGTCAAAGTAAGGCCAGGAGGGCGTAGAAGTTTATGGGGGTCTTTGGGCGACACCGGCCATGAATAGAGCCAGGACATATTTAGGAAAGGTCTGGCGCGGGCTCCGCGCTGCGCGCCACTACTTCCCCCTGACACCCCTCGGCGTGGCCGTGGTGGCTGGCGGGGCGTGGCTCGCCTTCGGCTACGGGCGGGATCAGGTAGATCGCGTGGTGTACGCCGCCGGGCTGGTGACCCTGGCCGTGCTGGCGGTGGCGCTGCTGTCGGTGGCAGCGGGCGCGGCGGTGGTGTGGCTCGCCGGGCGGCGCGAGCCCCTGGCCGGCGACTTCCAGCTCGAGACCGGCGGCACCCTGGCGACGGGCGTGCGCCTGCCCTGCCTGCGCGCCTGGCCCCTGATCCACCTCGAGGTGCAGTGGGAGGACCCGGTGGACGTGGAGGTGACCCTCAAGCGGCAGCTCGGGCGATGCCGCGAGCTGGTCACGCCGCGCAGCCGCGGGGAGGTGCGCCACGTGGTGCGCCGCCTGCTGGTGAGCGACATCTTCGGCTTCTGCCGCCTCGGGCCGCGCCTTGTGGCCGAGCAGTACCTGCGGGTGTCGCCGCCGGCGGCGCGGGTCACGGCCCATGTGCTGACCCGGTTCCTCGGCGGTGATCACCTGTCCTACCCGGGCGGCGCCCCGGAGGGGGAGATGATCGAGATGCGCCGCTACGTGCACGGCGATCCCCTGCGCCACGTGCTGTGGAAGGCGTTCGCGCGCACGCGCAAGCTGCTGGTGCGCACCCCGGAGCAGGCCATCAACCCGCGCCCCAGCGCCGCCGGCTACATGGTGGCCGGCCCCGGCGATGAGCCCACAGCCAGCGCCGCGCGCTTCTTCATCGAGGGCGGCCTGCTGGGCGACGACTTCGTCTTCTCCGCGGACGGCGCCACGCACCCCACCGGTGACGGCGCCGAGGCGCTGGAGCAGATCATCCTCTCGGTGCGCTCCCGCCCGCGCGGGGGCCACGGGCTGGCGGCGTTCGTGGAGAGCATGGACGACGTGCGGCGGCAGAACTGCGTGCTGTTCGTGCCGCCCACGCCGGGCCGCTGGCTCGACCGCGTGGAGAAGGCCGCCCGCCGCCTGCCCCACGCCCACGTGATCACGGCCATCGACGAGCGCCCCCACGCCGCCGGCCCCGGGCGGCTGCGCAGGTTGCTCTTCGCCGGCGGCCAGGACCTGGCCCGGGCCCAGCGCAGGCTGCACACCGTGTGCCGGCGGCTCTCTTCGTTCGGCTTCGAGGTGAGCGTGCTGCACCGCCCGTCGGGCGAGCTGCTCACGGCGGCGCAGATCGAGGGCCTGGCCCGGGAGCGGGTGCGCGCGTGACCGCTGACCTGCCCCGCCGCCCCGACGGCCCCTTCGTCACCGCGTTCAAGGCGCTGCTCTACTGCGCGGCCATCGGGCTCTACCTGGTGCACTTCAGCTCCCCTGTGGGCGTGGGCGCGGCCATGCTCGCCTCCCTGGTGGCCCTGGGGCTGGCGGCGCTGGCCCAGCGCAGCGGCCTGCGGCTCTCGGTGAGCGTGGCGGCGGCCCTGGGGGGCGTGGCCCTGGCGCTGGCTGCCGGCGCGTGGCTGCTGGAGGCGCGCGCAGTGCCGGAGGTGCTCGGCATTCAGCGCAGCCTCATCGCGGCGGATGTGCTCATCTTCGGCCTGGGCGCGCTGAGCGTGGTGTTCCTGCTGCGGCGCCTGTCGCTGGCCCGCCAGGAGCTGTCGCTGCTGGAGGTGGTGTTCGTGGCCGGCGGGGTGGTGATGCTGCTGTCGGACCACCGCAACCGCATGCTGCATCAGCCGCGGTTCTTCTCCGACTGGGTCTGGGCCCTGGGCCTCGATCCGGCCACGCTGCTCGCGGCGGTGGGCATCGGCCTGACCATCGTGTCGATCTTCCTCTTTTTGCGCGGCCAGCGGCTGCTCAAGCTGATCACCTCCCTGGTGCTGCTGCTCGTCCTGGGCGGGGTCTACTTCCTGCTGGCCGACATCCGCATGGACCCGGACAAGCCCCAGGACGCGCTCGGCCTGAGCGGCAAGAAGGGGGACAGGGACAAAAAGGGCGGCAAGGGCGGCAAGGGCGGCAAGGGCGGCGGCGGCGGCGGTGGAGGCGTCTCGGACAACCCGTTCAAGGACGACTACTCGCAGAATCAGCCGCCCACCCCGGTGGCCATCTCGGTGCTGCGGGATGACTTCGCGCCGCGCAACGACATCATCTATTTCCGCCAGGCTGTGCTCAGCCGCTACAACGGCAACCGGCTGGTGCGGGCCGAGGGGGGCAAGCGCGACCTGGACGTACTGTCCGAATACCCGCGCCAGCGCCCGGTGAAGGGCGAGAGCACCCAGAGCCCCGGCGACCACACCGAGGTGCCGAGCACCATGTACCTGCTGGTGGATCACCCCCAGCCCATCGGCCTGGGCCACCCCATGCGTTACGCGCCGGTAAAGAACCCGAACCCGCAGCAGTTCGTGGCCGCCTACGACGCGGTGTCGCGGGTGCTGTCGGTGCCGACCCAGCGGCTGCTGGGCAGGCGGTCCGTGCCGCGCACCTGGGAGAGAGCCCGGCGCGATCACTACCTCGCGCTGCCGGCGGATCCGCGCTACCGCACCCTGGCGGACATCATCGTGCGCGACGTGGACCCGCGCTTCGTGGGCGACGACCTGGCCCGGGCCTACGCCATCAAGCGCTTCCTCGAGCGGGAGGGCTACTACACGCTGCGCTCCAAGCACAAGAGCGACCGCGACCCCACCGCCAGCTTCCTGTTCGGCACCATGCGCGGCTACTGCGTGCACTTCGCCCACGCCGCGGCGTACCTGATGCGCAGCCAGGGCATCGCCGCGCGGGTGGCGCTGGGCTACGCGGTGCAGACCCGCAAGCGCGGCGGCGGCTCGGCGGTGCTGGTGATGAGCGACCGCGCCCACGCCTGGCCCGAGATCCACCTGGCCGGCATCGGCTGGGTCACCTTCGACATCTACCCCGAGCGCACTGACATGCCGCCGCCCTCCATGGTGGACTACGACCTGGAGAAGCTGCTGGGCGAGCTTGCGCGTAACGACAAGACCGCGGGCCTGCGGCCGGACGGCGAGCCGATCCAGATCCCCTGGGCCTTCATCGGCACCATCGCGCTGTTCAACATCGCGGGCCTGCTGCTGCTGGCGTACCTGATCAAGGGGTACCGGCGGCTGGCCCCGCGCCTGCGCCCTCGCGCCTACCCGCGGCTGGCCTACGTGGCCGTGCTTGACCGGCTGAGCGAGCTGGGGGCGGCGCGGCGGCGGGGCGAGACCCGCGAGCGACACGCCGCCCGGGTGCGGGCGCTGAGCCCGAGCTTCGATCCGCTGACCCGCGCGCACCTGGCCCTGGCGCTGGGCGGCAGCCCCGGGCCGGGCGTGGACATGTCCGCCCTGGTGCACGCCGTGGGCGACGACCTGAAACAGAACGTCCATCCGATCCGGCGCGCCCTGGCCGCCATCAACCCCATCGGCTGGATCCTGACCCGATGATCTTGCGAGAGAGAGCCAACGATGCTGAGTGAACCAGACAGCGCAGCCCCCGAAGCCACAGAGGAAACCGTGGAGACCGAGGACACGGACATCTCCCGGCGCCCGGTCGAAACCCTCCAGGACGCGCAGGCGGTGGCGGACGCCATCCGCGCGCGCTGTCGGGCCCATGTCATGGGCCGGGACGACGTCATCGAGCTGGTGCTGGTGGCCCTGTTCTCCGATGGGCATGTCCTGCTGGAGGACTACCCCGGCTCGGGCAAGACCACCCTGGCCAAGGCGCTGGGCGAGTCGATCCTCGACGACCTGCCCGACGACGACATCCCGGAGTTTCGGCGCATCCAGTTCACACCGGACCTGCTGCCGTCGGACGTCACGGGGGTGATGATCTTCGACACCGAGCGCAACAACTTCACCTTCCGCCGTGGGCCGATCTTCGCCTACGTGGTGCTGGTGGACGAGATCAACCGCACCTCGCCCAAGGTGCAGGCGGCGCTGCTCGAGGCCATGGCCGAGAGCCAGGTCACCGTGGACAACGTGAGCCACAAGCTGGACGAGCTGTTCTTCGTCATCGCCACGCAGAACCCGCTGGACGTGGCCGGCACCTACCCGCTGCCCCTGGCGCAGATCGACCGCTTCCTGTTCAAGATCCGCATGGAGCACATCGACCGCGCCAGCGAGCTGGAGGTGATGGAGGCGTGGGGCACGCCCCGCCAGGCGTGCGAGCTGCCCCGGGTGACCCGCGGGCAGGTGGCGGCCGCCCGGGCGCTGGTGCGCCGCGACGTGACCATCCACCGCGGGGTCAAGGAGTGCCTGGTGGACACCGCCCGCAACGTGCGCGAGGACCGGCGGGTGGTGCAGGGCATGAGCACCCGCGCCCTGGTGCAGGCCGTGCCGGCGCTGCAGACCCTGGCCCTGTTCCGCGGGCGCGACTACGTGGCCCCCGAGGACGTGGAGTACCTGCTGCCCTACCTGCTGGTCCACCGCCTGGAGCTCGTGCCCGGCACCGAGGACCCGAAGGGGCTGGTGCTGGAGGCGGCGGCGGAGCCGCTGGAGGGGCTGAGCCGGATGACGATCAAATGAAAACAAAGAACAAGAAACTAGAAACAAGAAATAAAAAATGATGACGCCGGCAGACACAGTGGTGATGAACGACCTGGCCGCGAGAGGGCGGGGCCGGCTCATCACGCAGTCGTTTGCTCGGGGACAGACGGTGCGGCGCGCTACCATTTTTTATTCGGTATTTTTTGTTTCTTGTTTTTTGTTCCCACTCCGCGCCAGCGCGGAGTGGGCCGGGCCCAACCAGTCCGAGCGCGAGCTGATGCGGGCCATTCAGCAGGGCAAGATGATCCGCGCCCGCGAGCAGGCGGAGAAGCTGCTCAAGGATGACCCGAAGAGCGTGGTGGGGCGCTACGGGCTGGCCATGGTGTTCCACGACGAGGAGGCCAACCTGGCCCGCGCTCTGTACCACATCCGGCTGGCCGAGACGCACCTGCGGCAGCGCTTCGGCCAGCGGCCGTCCGGGCGGGAGGAGCAGGTGTGGCACAAGCGGCTGCTGCTGGAGCAGGCCGTGCTCCTGGGCGAGATGGACCGCCGCCAGGAGCAGCTGGCGGTGATGGACCGCCACGACAACGACTACGACTACAAGCCCAACGCCGACCGCTTCCGCATCTGGCCGCTGATGAAGCTGCACAAGTTTGACCGCGCCCTGGCGCTGGCGCGCAAGGTGGCCAGCCAGAAGGAGCTCAACCTGCGCATCTCCGGGCTCAACGGCATGATCGCCATCGAGTCCGAGCGCCTGCGGCCGGACCGCTGCTTCGAGGTGGGGCTCAAGGCCACCACCGACACCGGCTACCAGTCGTGCATCCTGAACCAGAACACCGCCGAGGCGGCGTTCGGCGTGTACCGCTTTGGCGAGGCGGAGCGGCTGGCGCTCAAGTCGATCCAGGCGTCGATCCAGGACTGCCCCGCCTCGGCCTACCCGCACCTGGCCAACCTCTACCTGCTGCGCGCGGACTTCCAGCGCGCCATGGAGGCGGTCAAGTCGGCGCGCAGCGCCCACGTGGAGAAGCGCTACCGCCAGCAGTTCGAGATGAGCAACGCCGCCTGGCTGGCGCGGCTGCTGCGCACGCTGGGCAAGTTCGAGCGCGCCCTCGGGCTGGCAGAGCAGGTGATCCGCGCCCCGGACAGGGTGGGCATGACCAGCTTCTCTGACGAGGTGATGCGGGTGATCTTCGCGGTGGACTACCACGCGGCGGTGCTGGCGCGCATGGAGGACCTGCGCGAGGAGGCGTCGGTGCGGCCCCTGTCGGAGCGGCCCGCGCGATGGGCCGCGCTGGTGGAGCTGCAGCGCAAGGCGTGGGCCATGCGCCGTCGCATCGGCCGGCTGCTCTCCAGGGGAGACGACCTGACGCGGCTGGTGCGGCCGTACCTCAAGCCGCTGGCGCCGTGGAGCAGCGGCAACCTGATCCAGGCGGTGGGCCACGGGGTGCTGCTGCGCGCGGTGGCCCGGGCGCGCGGTCGGGGCAACGGCAAGGACGAGACCACCGGCGCGTACTTCGACGCGCTCGAGGGGGAGGTGGCGTGGTCCAAGGGCTGGACCGCCCAGGCCTATCAAAAGGGCAAGGCGGCGCTGGGGCGGCTGCCCAAGGACGAGGCCCTGCTGCGAGGCAGGGTCTCTGCGTGGACCGCTGACGCCGCCATGCAGCTGGGCCACGCGGCCGAGGCCGAGCGGCTGTTTCACGAGGTGCTCGCGCGCTACCCCACGGCGCTGCGCATCCTCGGGGTGCGGCTGCCGGTCAAGGTGATGGCGGCCGCCGGGGGCGAGAGCCAGCTGGTGGGCAAGCGGCTGCTCGACTCGCGGCGGCTGAAGCCGGGCGGCGCCCTCGGGTTCGTGGCGCGCATCACCGGCGAGGGCGACAGCCTGCGGGCCTGCCTCGAGGCGAGGGGCGGACGCCGCTACGCCTGCGCCGACGGGCTGCCCGAGCCGGACGCCCGCGGGCGGCGCGGGGCGGCGAAGGAGCCGAAGACCGCCGAACAGCGCGCGCTGCTGGTTCTCGATCGGTTCCATCGCAAGGTGTTCGCGCCCAAGATCGACCTGACCCAGCGGGACATCAACAGCCTCGACGGCAGCGCCGTGC
>CAZEFW010000174.1:0-19890 GCA_964511535.1 uncultured Myxococcales bacterium
AGCTGTGCATCTTGCGGCAGCGGGTGCCCCGGTGCAGCAGCCCGTAGCGGTCCGACGTGGGCCCGAACATGCAGATCTGCACCTCGGCGATGTCCCCCAGGGCCGCGGCGCGCACGGCGTGGATCAGGTTGAGCGCCGCGTCAGAGCTGGGCCGGTCGCTGGAGCGCTGGCTGCCCACCAGCACGATGGGCACCGGGCTGTCCTGCACCATGAATGACAGGATGGCGGCGGTGTGGCCCATGGTGTCGGTGCCGTGGCCGATGACGATGCCGTCGGCGCCGGCCTGGATCTCCTCGCCGATCTGGTTGGCCAGGGCGATGTACTGCTCGCAGGCCATGTTCTCGGAGAAGACGCCGAAGATCTTCTTGGTGGTCAGGTTGCAGATGTCGGCCAGCTCGGGCACCGCGCCGTACAGCTCGCCCGGGGTGAACGCCGGGATCACCGCGCCGGTGCGGTAGTCGAGGCGCGAGGCGATGGTGCCGCCGGTGCCGAGCAGGGTCACGTTGGGCATCCCCTCGTCGTAGGGGAACGCCTTCTCGGGGATCTTGTAGATCGCCTCCTTGTAGCCCACCTCCTCGATGGCGGTGACCCGGTCCACATGGATGCCCACGTTGTAGCCGGTGGCCTGCTTGAGCACGATGTGCAGGTCGTCGAAGGTCTCGCTGCGCGGCAAGATCACGCCCTCGAACACGCTGCCCGCGTCGTTGGTCACCTTCACATCGCTCCAGACCCGGATGCCCCACTGCGCCAGCTTCTGCCGGGCCAGGCCCTTGTAGCCCTTGAGGGGATCTTTTTGCTCGCTCATGTCTACCTCCCCTCTGCCGTGATGATGCCGTCGACCAGGGCGCGCACCTCGCGCGCCGGCACGCGGCCGCGCAGGGCGGGCATCACCCGGCCCATGTGGTATCGCGACAGCGCCCCGGGCAGGGCCGCCGCGTGGTCCGGCGTGCTGGTGGCCACCAGCTCCGCCGCGTCGGCCTGCCAGCCGGCTGGCGCCACGCCGAGGCCCTGCTCGTCCACCAGCTCCGCGAGGTCGCGCGCCGGGTTGCGCGCCAGCCTGGCGGTGAGCCGGCCCGCCACCTCCCACAGCACCGGCTGCTCGTCCAGCAACGACAGCAGCGCCACCCACCCCTCATCGCCGATGCGGTCCACGGCCACGCCGTCGCGGCGTAGCCCCTTGACCCGCTCGCCGAAGAAGAAGCACGCCCTGCGCAGGTCGACGCCGGCGCGCTGGACCACCAGGTCCACCAGCCGCGCGTCACCCCGTCGGATCAGAAAGTGGGTCACCGGCACGGGCACCGCCGCGGCGCCGTAGCGGGCCTCGCGCTCCCAGGGCGGGGGCCCCAGCTCGGCCTTGAGCCGCTGGACCCGCGGGCGGGTCAGCGCGATGGGGGGCGAGTCGGTGTCGGGGTACATGCGGTCCGGCCCCGGCAGGATGCGCTCGAAGTCGGTGCTGCCGTCCTCGAACGGCTGGCGCGTCTCGTTGGGCACGCCGTCGATGGCGTCGGCGTAGCGCAGGCGCAGCTCCTCGGCCGCGGTCATGGTGTCCTGCCGCGGTCCCCAGACGAAGACCACGCCGTCGTCCGGGCTGCAGCTGAGCCGCTTGCGCACCCGGCGCAGCTGCTGGCGCGAGTCCACGTAGTCGGGCCACTTCTCGCTGTGCAGCAGCACCGGCTGCTGGTCGAGGCAGGCGATGACCCGCACCCGTCCGGCCAGCTCGTGGTCGAACATGAAGTCGGGCTGGGTGGGCCAGGACAGCGACCAGGCCAGGCCCGGCAGCCGCACGGCGCGCACGCAGAACGGCCCCTCGCCCAGCTCGAAGTCGGGGCGCCGCCCCTCGGCCTGCGCCTGGGCGTGCCACGCCTCGGCGCGCAGGGTCTGCAGCTCCGAGGAGGCGAAGATGTCGGTCACCTCTTCGTGGGTGAAGCGGAGGTCCGCCTCGGTGGAGAAGCCGCGGGCGTGCAGCTCGTCGCGCAGCCGCAGCAGGTTGACCTGCCGCACCGCCTCGCCGTGCACCAGCGCCGGCGCCCAGCTGGCCTGGGGCACGCCCTTGATCTCCACCCGGCGCCCGCCGCGCACCGACACGTTGACGTCCTGGCGGCTGGCGCCCATGCCGACCCGCACATGGCCGGTGGAGCGGCAGACCCGGCCGATGAGCAGGATCGCCTCGGCCACCTCGTCGGGCGTGCGCAGGTCCGGGCCGGTGACCGTCTCGATGAGCGGCATGCCCAGGCGGTCGGCGCGCCACACGATGAGGTGCCCGCGGTCGGACACCTCGCGGCAGCTGTCCTCCTCCACCGTCACCTGGGTGATGGACAGCTCTCGCCCGCGCAGGGGGAGCTTGCCGTTGACCCCCACCACCGCCGTGCGCTGAAAGCCCGTGGGGATCGACCCGTCGAGGTACTGCTTGCGCGCGATGTGCACCTCGTCGACGATGTCGCAGCCGAGCATCAGGCACTGCTCGATGGCCACGTCCAGGGCGTCTTGGTTCACCAAAAACGGCGGCGTGTCGTCCATCTCGTAGGTGCACACGTTGCTCTTGTTGAGCAAGTAGATGATGTTCTTGCGCGTCTTGAACTCCATCAGCGCCGTGCCATCGTACTCCCCGAGCTCGGACAGGGTGGGGCGCATGTGGCGCAGCATCTCCCCGTCATGCTCGCGGGTGTACAGCCCCGCGGGGCAGTGGCAGAACATCTTCTTTTCAGTGAGCAGCTGCTGGTGAACCTCCAGCCCCGCGATCAACCCCACCTCGGCGTAATCGATGGTCGGTTCCACGCGATTGACTCCTTTGCGCTGCCCGGGATCTTGCGCCAGGAGGCGGTGGTCCCTGGGCGGCGGCAATATATCACCTTTCTCCGGTGATCCAATGCAGGGGTGCTAGCGCCTTTGTGGACGCTGGTTTATGAATGAGGGAGTGATTCTGACGGTGTCCTGGAGGGGGTACGCGGCATCTTGCGCGGCCGGCGCCGCGCGGGCGTGTGCCCGGCGCGTTGCCGGGCTCCGCGGGGGTGACCGATGAAGTACTGGGCCCTGCCCCTGATCCTGACAGCCCTCTGCTCGGTGGGGTGTCCCAAAAAGCAGATCCCCGAGGGGGAGGCTCCGAAGCTGATGGTGGTGGCCAGCATCCCGCCGCTGGCGCACCTGCTGGATCAGCTGCGCTGGGACGAGCTGGAGGTGGAGGTGCTGCTGAACAAGGGGGCCTCCCCCGCGGTGGCGTCGCCCGACGCCGCGTTGCCCCCCCGCGCTGCCCACGCCCGGCTGCTGTTTCGCCTGAAGCTGCCCTTTGAAAAGCCGCTGGTCTCCCGGCTCAAGGATGCTGCCTCGGAGCTCGACCTGGTGGACGCGGCCGACGGGATCGAGCTGCAGCGACGGGGCGGCGGAGCGTTGCCCGATCCACATGTGTGGCTCGATCCGACCCTGGCCAAGACCATCGCCCGCAACATGGCCGAGGCGCTCATCGACCTCAACCGGCGCAAGAAGATGGTGGTGGAGGCCAACCTCGCCACCCTGCTGGCCGAGCTCGACGAGCTGGATCGGGAGCTGGCGGCGATGCTGAGCCCGATCAAGGGGAGCACGATCCACATGCTGCACCCGGCGCTGGGCTACTTCTGCAAGCGGTACGGTCTGCGGCAGAAATCCATGGGCGTCTGGGACCGGGCGCCGGACAAGGCGGCGCTGGGCGCCTACCTGGCGCAGGCCGCCGAGGGCGGCGCGGTGGCCCTGTTCGCCCAGAGCTTCACCGCCAGCAAGGGGGTCACGGCGGCCATCTCGAGGGCCGGGCTGCGGGTCGTGGCCCTGGACGCCCTGGCCCGGGATTACATGGCCGGCATGCGCGACATCGCCACCGCCCTGCGGGAGAACATGCGCGGCGAGATGCAGCCGATCCCTGGCGATGAGGAGCCGGTGATCCTGCAGATCCCGTAAAGACGCGAACAATTTTCCTCCCGTCGTCTGGCTTGTCCTCGAACTCACTGGCTTTGTTGCTCGTCGGTCACTTGCCACCAGCAAGCTCCCTCCTCGCGCCGTGCCAGTGAGTCCGATGCCTTTGCCATACTCGGTCCGGCAAATTGGTCGCGTCTCCAGGAACCCGGAAGAGCGAGCCCCCCTCCGGGTGTAAGATACGCCTGAACCATGGAAGCCCTCATCGGACTCGCGGCCCTCGTCATCGGCCTGCTCTTCTTCGTGCTGCCCATCGTGGCCGTGGTGCTGGCGGTCAAGGCGAGCAACCGAGTCAACCAGTACGCCGACCGCATCAGGAGCCTGGAGTTCCAGCTCGAGAGCCTCAGGCGCAAGCAGGAAGCCGCCGAGCGAGTGGCGGCGGTGGGCGCCGGGGTTGAGGCGGAATCCGAAGCAGGGGAGGAAGCGGAGGCTGGTGCCGAAGGCCAGTCGACAGTCGACAGTCGCCGGCCGACCGCGAGTGGTCTCGATGCTGAAGCTGAAGCTGACGCCGACGCCGAAGCTGAAGCTGAAGCTGATGCTGACGCTGAAGCTGACGCCGAAGCTGAAGCTGAAGCTGAAGCTGAAGCTGACGCTGAAGCTGACGCTGAAGCTGACGCTGACGCTGCCGCCGGCCCCGAACGCGACGCCGCCATCGACGCCGCCTTCGACGAACAGGCCGCCGCCGCCGCCGCCGCCGCGGACTCGCCCGCGCCCACGACTGAAGCGCCCACCTCCATAGAAGAGAAGATCGGCCTGGTCTGGTTCACCCGCATCGGCGCCATCGTGGGCATCATGGCCGCCGGCTGGTTCTTCAAGTACATGGTGGACAACGACTGGATCGGCCCCTGGGGCCGGGTGGGCATCGGCGCCGTGGCGGGCGCGGCCCTGCTCGCCTGGGGTGAGCTGATGGCCCGCGGCAAGAAGAGCCACGCCGTGTTCGTCCAGGGGATCCTCGGCCTGGCCCTGGCGCTGCTGCTGATCACGGCCTACGCGGCCAGCGCGTTCTACCACCTGCTGCCCACCCTGCCGGCCTTCGCCGTCGTGGCCGTGCTCGCAGCCCTCGGGGGCGTGCTCTCCATGCGCCACCGCGCCGAGTCGATACTGGTGATGTCCATGCTCGCGGTGTTCCTCAACCCGGTGCTGCTCTCCACCGGCGTGGATCGCCCCTTCGCCCTGTTCGCCTACCTGCTGCTGATGACCACCGGCGCCCTGGCCGTGGCCGCCCGCATGGGCTTCAAGGTCGCCTCGTGGCTGGCCCTGGGCGGCGTGTGCGCCCTGTTCGCCGGCTGGTACGAGCGCTTCTATCATGTCTACCCGCCCCTGGAGCACGGCCTGGTGGACCTGCCCGCGCACCAGCGCGGCGGGGCCTACCACCCGCTGAGCACTCGCTGGGCGCCGCTGCTGTTCGCGGCCCTGTTCCCGCTGCAGTGGGCCGTGGCCGGGCTGTTCGCCCGCCGCAGCAACCACCCGCGCACCGCCGTGGCGCTGCTGCTCTTTTCGGCCGTGGGCGCCCACGCCGCCTTCACGGCGCTGCTGTTCGACCACCCGGTGATCCTCGGCGGGGTGCTGTGCGCCATGGGCCTGGCCTACGCCACGCTGCTGGTGCGGGTGGACCTGTCCCACTGGCTCGGGCTGCCCATGGTGGCCTCCTTCGCCGTGCTGGCCGCCCTGACCGGGGACGTGGAGCGAGCCCGCCTGCTGCCGATGATGCTGGTGACCGGCGGGCTGTCCGCCATCTACTTCGGCGTGTTCTTCCAGCGCGGCCTGAAGACCGGCAAGCTCCATAGCCCGCTGGCCCTGCTGCTGTGCGGCGGCGCGGGCCTGGGCCTGCTGGTGCTGTCGCTGCGGTTGCTGATGCCGGAGCACTACGCGCTGTTCGGGCTGCTGGTGGCGGCCGTCTCCGCGGTCTACCTGCTGGTCTGGTCCGTGGTGGGCTCGGCGCTGCTGCTGACGGTGACGTTCCTGGTGAGCGTGGCCGGCCTCGCCCTGGCCACCTCACAGGCGGAGCCGCGAGAGACCGACCTGCAGCTGCTGGCGGTGTGCGGCGGCTGGTTTCTGATCTACGCCGGCTTCGTGGCGTACGACCTGTTCGTGCGCGGCGCGGAGTGGACCCGCGGCCGGCTGATGGTGCTCACCGGCGTGGGGGTGGGGTTCACGGGGCTGTTCCTCTGGTGCACGGCCCCCGACGCCGACCTGCTGCGCGCCTCGCTGGCGGCGGGCAGCGGCGCGCTCTACCTGCTGCTCGGCCTGCGCATGCTCGGGGCCGGCGAGCGGGGCGAGGACCGCGCGCTGCTGCCCCTGGGCCTGGCCCTGTCGCTGTTCACCCTGGCGGTGGCGTTCCTGCTGTCCGGCCCCGGGGTCACGGTGGTCTGGGCGGTGGAGGGCGCCGTGCTGGCCTGGCTCGCCGCGCGCATGACCCGGCGCGATGCCGAGGGCCACGCCGGGTGGCTGCTCTTCTCTGCGGCCCTGTTCCTGGTGGCCACGGTGCGGCTGTTCATGCTGGACTGGCCCTGGATATGGCAGCAGCGGCTGCTGTTCCAGAGCAGCCTCGGCGCCGAGGGGACGTTTTTGCCCACGGCCTTTTTGCACCCGCGGGCCTGGTCGCTGCTGGGGATCGGCGCGGCCATGCTGCTGTCTGCTCACTTCTGCACGCCCCGCCGCCAAAGCGCGCTGTTCCGCTGGTCCGCCCTGGCGCTGATGGTGCTGGGCCACGCGGCGCTGCTGACCCTGTGCGTCGGGGAGGCGCGCCTGCTGTTTTCCAGCCTGCCGGAGCTGCCGCGGCCCGGGCTGGCTCGCGAGGAGTTCAACCTGGTCATGACCCCCATCTGGACCGCCCTGGAAGGGCAGGCCACGCGCCTGCAAATGGTGACCACCGTGGTGCTCGGCGTCTACGCCACGGCGCTGCTGGTGATCGGCTTCATCTTCCGCGAGCGGGTGCACCGGATCCTCGGCATCGTGGTGTTCGGCATCACCCTGATCAAGCTCGGCCTGTGGGACATCTGGGCCCTGGACACCATCTACCGCATCGTGGTGGGCGGAGCCATCGCCGCGCTGCTGCTGTGCGGCGGCTTCCTCTACGGCCGCTTCGGCAGCCGCATCAAGACCCTGCTGTCCGAGGACGAGCTGCGCTCCATCCTGGTATTGATCCTGGTGGGCGGCGCGTCGCTGTGGCCCGGCCCGGCCGCGGCGGAGATCGAGTTGGAGCGCTACCGCCGCCAGGCCCCCCTGGGCCAGGTGCAGCGGGCCGGGGATCACAGCTTCGTGCTCACCCCGGCGCTGTACCGCGCCAGCGAATCGGCGGCGCTGTTTTCGGATCTGCGGGTGGTGGGGCCGGACGGAAAAGAGGTGCCGTACGTGCTGCGCCGGGTGCACGAGGCGCCGGCGCCCCGGTGGCGCCAGGCGAAGGTGCTCGACCCGGTGGCGCTGTCGGACGGCGCCGCGCGGGCGGTGCTCGACCTGGGCGCGCGACCGGGCCGCCACGGGCGGGTGGATCTGACCATCGCCGGCGAGAACTACATGCGCCGCACCCGGGTGGAGTCCTCACCCGACGGCGAGACCTGGGGCACGCTGCGGCGGGGCGACCGGGTGTTCGACATCGGCTCCGGAGGTCCCCGGGCGCGCCGCACCACCCTGCGCTACCCCGACTCGGCCGCGCGCTACCTGCGCGTCACGCTGGAGCCGGGCGAGGGGGGCAGCGGGCTGGCCATCACCGGGGCGCGGGTGACCCTGGAGGATCGGCCGAGCCACCCGTCGGGCGCCCGGGGCACCGTGCAGCTGAAGCTGACCGGGGAGCCGAAGACCGAGGAGGGGCGCACCGCCACCGAGCTGTCGCCCCTGCCAGCGCGGGTGCCCTTCGACCGGCTGGTGTTGACCGCGGCGCCCGGAGAGTTCGTGCGGCGGGTGACGGTGGAGGTGACCACCCGGCGGCACGCCTGGCTGGGGGCCGGGCAGGGGACCATCTATCGCGTGCTGGATCGCACCGCGGGCGAGCAGCTGGAGCAGCTCGAGGTGCGCATCGACCCGGCGGGGCGGCCGATCCTGCGGGTCAAGACCGACGACGGCGACGACCCACCGGTGCGCCTGACCGGCGCGGCCGCGCGCTACCCCCTGTCCGAGGTGGTCTTCCGGGCTCGCGGGCAGGGCCCCCACCGGCTGCTCATGGGCCACGAGGAGGCCAGGGCGCCGCGCTACGACCTGGCCGCCCTGCTGCGCCGCGGCGGCGAGGGGGAGGCGCCGACCACCGTGGAGCCGGGGCTGCTCTCGCCGAACCCGCGCTTCGGCGCCGACGCCAAGGCCCCGGCGCTGCCGCCGTGGACCGAGCGCCACGCCGGGCTGCTCAAGGCGCTGCTCGGGCTGCTGGTGCTCTGCCTGGCCGGGTGGACCGTCTGGCTCATGCGCCGGACGAAGGGCGCCGGCTGATGCGCGCCGCGGCGGTCCTGTGCTGTCTCGCGATGCTGGGCGGCTGCGGGGACCCCGAGCCGGACACACCGCAGCGGCGATACCGGCTGGGGCTGTACGCGGGCGAGCTGTCACCGCTGCCCACCGTGACCGCGGCCCTCGGCCGGATGAAGCAGCGCGGCTACTCCATCATGGTGGCCGTGCCCGCGGCGGGCTTCCCCTCGGCCGAGCTGCAGCGCTTGCTGCAGCAGGCGGCGCAGCAGGGGGTGGAGGTGCGCCTGTGGCCCCTGCTGGCCGAGGCTGACGGCTACTGGCCCAACGAGACCAACATCGCCACCTTCGCCGCCCAGGTGCGAAAGATCCTCGCCTGGCTAAAGGACAACAGCCTCGCCGCCGGCGCCATCATCTACGACATGGAGCCGGCCATCGCTTACAGCAGGGCGCTGGAGAAGGGCTTCGAGCAGGGGCTGTCGAGCACCATCGAGCTGATGAAGAAGCACCTCGACAGCGCGGCGCACGCCAAGGCCCGGGCCGCGCTGAAGCAGAGCATCCGCGAGGTGCAGGCCGCCGGGCTGAAGGCCCAGTGCGTCACCTTCCCCCAGGTGCTCGACGACCTGGCCGACGGCGACGGCGACCTGCAGGACGCCCTGGACATCCCGGTGCACGGCCTGCCCTGGGACGAGGTCTCGTTCATGGTCTACCAGACCACCTACGCCAGCAGCGTGGGCAGCTGGATCGGCCCGGACCTGGTGCGGCGCTACGCGGCCGAGGCGCGCAAGCACTTCGGGCAGAGGGCCACCGTGGCCCTGGGGGTGGTGGGCAAGCACGGGGTGATGAGCGCGGGGGCGAAGCTGTACCCCGACCCGGCCACCCTGGCCGCTGACATCGCGGCGGCCCTGTGGGAGAAGGTCGGCAGGGTGGAGATCTTTTCGCTGGACGGGGTGCTGGCCGAGGCGGCGCCCGACGCATGGCTGGAGGCCGTGGACGACGTAACGCCGCGGCAGCCGGCCTCCAGCTCCCAGGCCGATCTGGTGATGCGCACCATGCGCGGCATGGACGCGCTGCTCGACGCGGGGAAGTGAAGCCGGCGCGCGGCGAGCCGCTGCGTCCAGGTGCGGGGCAAGTTGCGACGAGTAGAGGCGGCGTCTCGCCGCTTCCCGAAGCCCGGGACGGCGCTGCTACTCGCTGACCACCAGGGGCAGGGCGGCCAGCAGGGAGCCGTCCTCGTCCGCCACCTGAACCGTCCAGGGGCCGGTGAGGCGCTCGGACAGGGTCAGGTAGGCCCAGGTGCGCCAGTGGGGCGAGCGGCCCACGTCCAGGGTGACAGTGTGGTAGGTCTTGCCGGCGCGGATCCAGCTCAGGGTCAACGCGCGCTGCTCGCCCTTGTTGAACAGCTCCAGGTAGGCGTAGATGCGTCGGCCGTCAGCCCTGGGGGCGAAGTCCGGCTCCACCGGCTTGCGATCCTTCACGGCCCTGGCGAAGACCAGCTTCGAGACCATGAAGGTGCCCTCGGCGGCCCCGCGCCAGGCGGGGGCGTCGCCCGCGAAGACCGCGCCGGGCAGGGCGGAAAGACACAGGGCGGTGGTCAGGCTGGTTACGAGGGTTCGGGTCCGGTTCATGGTCAGCCTCCTTTTTGGCTCTGGACGAGCCCACAGATGAGCAAGGGGCATGCCATGACCGCTGCTCGCTGCAACCGCTCGGGTTTGAAGGCGTTTCGCCACGACCATGTCATTCCGTGGAAGAAACCACACGCCGGGTGTGGCACCACAGGCCACCGATCCATTACCCTGCGGCCATGGAACGAGACGCGCCACGCACCGTCAGCATGCCCTGGCTCATCGCGCAGCACGAGGTGCTGCTGCTGGACGCCTACGGGGTGTTGATCCATCACACCGGCCCGCTGGCCGGGGCCGCGGAGCTGCTGGATAATCTGAACCGCACGGGCAAGCCGTACTACATCCTGACCAACGACGCGGCGCGCCTGCCCGCCACCACCGCGGCCAAGCTGCAGGGCATGGGCATCGCCGTGCCGGCCGAGCGGATCATCTCCTCGGGCACGCTGCTGCCCGAGTACTTCGCCGGCGAGGGGCTGACCGGCGCGCGCTGCGCTGTCATGGGCACGCCCGACAGCGTCGAGCTGGTACGTCAGGCCGGCGCCGAGGTGGTGCCCCACGGCCAGGACGCGGCGGTGCTGGTGGTGTGCGACGAGATGGGCTTCGACTTCGTGCAGGTCATGGATGACACCCTGACCATGCTCTTTGGCCGGCTCGACCGCGGGGACCCGGTGCGGCTGGTGCTGCCCAACCCGGACCTGGTCTACCCCAAGACCGAAAGCGGCTACGGCATCACCGCGGGCAGCATCGCGCTGCTGCTGGAGGGCGCGCTGGCCCAGCGATACCCGCAGCAGCCGGAGCTGCGCTTCGTGCGGCTGGGCAAGCCGAACCTGCCGATCTACGCGGCGGCGGAGGCGCGCGCGGGGACGCGGGACATGGTCATGGTGGGCGACCAGCCGGGGACCGACATCCTGGGCGCCAACCGCTACGGCATCCCGTCGGCCCTGGTGCCCACCGGGCTGTCAGGGCACGGGGCGCCGGACGCGGACCTGCGCCCCACCTACCTGCTGCCCTCGCTGGAGGTCTGAGCCGGTGCCTGGCCGCAAGCCGCGACACCGCGGGCCCCACCCCGGCGACCGGGAGATCTTCGCGCCCGGGCAGCTGGAGGCGCTGGCCACGGCGGCCTCCGAGCTGAGCTGGCTGCTGAGCCGGGGCTACAACGCGCGCTCGGCGCTCAAGCTGGTGGGCGACCGGCACGCGCTGACCGCGCGGCAGCGCAAGGCGGTGGGGCGCTGCGCCTGCGGTGAGCCGCAGCTCCGGCAGCGGCTGTCGAGGCAGGTGGGCGCGCAGGAGCTGGCGGGCGCGCAGGTGCAGATCGACGGGTTCAACGTGATCATCGTGCTGGAGAGCGCCCTGTCGGGCGGCCTGGTGCTGGTGGGCAGAGACGGCTGCTGCCGCGACATGGCCTCCATCCATGGATCCTACCGGCGGGTGGACGAGACCCTGGCCGCGGTGGACCTCGTGGGCCGGACGCTGGCCGAGCTCGGGGCAGCGAGCGCGCGGATCCTGCTGGACCGTCCGGTGAGCAACAGCGGGCGGCTGCGCGCCTGGCTGCTGGAGGCCGCCGCCGGGCAGGGCTGGGACTGGGAGGTTGAGCTGGTCAACAACCCCGACCGGGACCTGGCGGCCAGCGGCGGCCTGGTGGCCAGCGGCGACGGCTGGGTGCTGGACAACAGCGCCCGCTGGTTCGACCTGACCGGCCACATCATCCGCGAGCACATCCCCGACGCCTGGCTCGTTAAAATGTCATATAGGGGGGTCTGACCCCACCACTTGACATTTTAATCGGCGCCAAATCGCCGGGCTTCTGGAGACTGGATAAAATGTCATATAGGGGGGTCTGACCCCGCCACTTGACATTTTGTTTGCGGGTCAGAAGGTGAGGACTTTGTCTGCTTCCAGGGTGGCCTGGGCCAGGTCGCCGAGCCTGGTGATCAGCACCCCCTCCATCAGATCTTTCTGCTCGAGGCCGCGGGCGGCGCAGCAGGTGCGGCAGGCCATCACCATGCCCTTGCGCAGCACCGGCCGCAGCATGCGTTCGATGTTGTAGTAGCCGTTGGGCGTGGTCTGGCCGGTCTTGGCGCAGAGCACCGCGTCGTTGGTGAGATACACGGTGAGGTCGAGCTCCGGCTCCAGCTTCAGCAGCGCCCCGGCCAGGCGCAAGCCCTGGTAGCTGCGCTCGTTTCCGTAGGGTGCCTCGTTGAGGATGATGAGGATCTGTTCTTCCTGGGCCATGGTTACCTCTTGATGCGGGTGTTGCGGGTGAGAGTTGTGCGGTAGCGCTCAAGGGCGCGTCTGTGTGCCGCGTCGTCGGGGCTCAGCTCGGTGGCCTTGCCCATGGCGGCGATGGCCTGCGCCATGCGCCCCTGCGCTGCCAGGGCTCGGCCCAGCAGGGCCCAGGCGTCTGCAGCGTCTGGCGCCAGGCGGGACGCGCGCCGAGCGTGCCCCTCCGCGGCGCGTGGCGCCGAGGCGCGGTGCATGCAAAACCAGGCAGCGTCCTGCTCCCGGCGTGCGTCTCCTGCGGCCCATGCCCGGACGAGGCTCAGCGCTCGCGCGGTCTTGCCCAGGCCCACCAGCGCCCGGGCCAGGGCGATGGCCGCCCGCTCCGCGGTGGGGCTGCCGCCGTGCTTTTTTCGTAGCGCCGTCAGCGTGTCCCGGGCGGCGGCGTGATCGCGCAGGCTGAGCAGCTCGAGCAGCTCACCACGAAGCAGCAGCGCCCTGGCCGCGCGCTCGCCCCCCGCCTGCACCAGGGGCTGCAGGTGACCCAGCGCCAGCGCGCGCTCGCCGCGCAGGGCCCACTGCCGCCCCAGCTCGAGCCGCAGGTCCGGATCATCCTCGCCCCCTGCCGCGAGGGTCGCGGCGAACATGGCCTCGCGCTGCTCCAGAACCACCTGGCCGTGGACCGCGGCCGCCAGCGCCGCCCGCAGCTCTGTGGCGGAAAGGTGGCCGGTCACCCGCCCCAGCTCCCGGGCCCCGGCGTCCAGCACCAGCAACGTCGGGAAGCGCACCACGTTGAACCGCCGCGCCACGTCGACACCCTCGCCCTGCTCGGCGTCGTAAGCCAACCGATGAAACCCGCCCAGAAAGCGCACCAGCTCCGGCTGCGCCAGCGCGGCCTCTTGCTGGCGGCATTCGGCGCACCACTGCACGCCGATGCGGAGCACCAGCCGTTGCTTCTTGGGGGCGGCCTTCTTCAGGGCCGCGGCGAGGGGGGGAGAGGTCTGCCAGATGGAGCCGGCACGAGCTTCGGCCGCCAAGGCGGCAACGACCAACAGCGGGATCAACAGACGCACAGAGGTACCATGCGCCGGCGTATCAAAATTGCAAGCTCAACTCCTTCAGCGCCCGGCCGGTCTCCCGCGGCACGTCGGAGAACGCCACCCCGCAGCGGCGTTTCCCGCGCCACACCACCACGCCCCGCACCAGGTGCAGGCGCTGGGAGATCCCCTGCTCGCCGGGCAGCGGCACGAACACGGTCACCGGACGCTTGAGCCCCGGCGGCAGGTCCGTGTTTAGGCTCAACCCCTCGGCGCTGATATCGGTCACGGTGCCCCTGTCTCGGCGTTTTCCCGCGCTCCACTGCCCCTGGAGGCGGGTGGTCATCCTGCGGCACCGGCGGCGGTTGCCCTCGCTCATGAGTCTCTCCTACAATGTAGTCAAATGTAATTATAGGTGAGAAACTATCTTACCCGCAAGAAAGCGAGCATCAGCAGCACGAGCAGCAGCGGCAGCGGCTCCGGAGCCGCGGCTGGATCCTGCCCCAGGGCGCACCCCACGGGCAGCGTCGCCACCGGCGTCCCATCGCCGCCCAGCCCCGCTTCAACCCCCGCGTCGAGGATCTTTTCACCCTGGCAGCGGGTGCCGGGCATGCCGTTTTGACCCTGCTGCTGGGTCCAGTAGGAGGTGGGCTGGCTGAGGGGTCCTGCGTAGGGATCGAGCAGCTTTCCCTGGGCGTCCCTGACCTCGAAGTGCAGGTGAGGTCGCGCCGACCGGCCTGACGAACCCACATATCCCAGCAGGTCGCCGCACCGCACCTGCTGGCCCACCTTGACCTTCACCGAGCCCTTCTTCAGGTGCGCGTAGCGGCTGAGCAACCCGTCCGCGTGGCGCACCGAGACAGTGTTGGACTTCATCGGGTGGCCATCGCAGGTCACCTTGAAGCCGGACGTCTCGTGGCACCGGTCGTAGTTGCCGTCCACCGCCTCGGTCACCACGCCCGCGGCGCCGGCCACCACCTGCACGTCGTGCTTGTCCATGGTGGAGAAGCTCCACTTGAGCAGGTAGTCGGTGCCGTCGTGGCCGTCGTAGCACCAGGGCAGCCCCTTGCCGGCGTAGTTGGTGCACAGGGTGTTGGTGCCGTCGGTCTTCTTGTCATGGTCCACGTGCACCACCGGGACCGACATGAACAGGTCCCCGTTGGGGTCCACCGCGGGCCAGCGGAAGCGGGTGGGGGCGGCCCCGGCCGCCCGGGGCAACAGCGTGGCGGCCAGCAGGGCCATGAGCAGCGCGTGGCGCATGAACACATCATGACGCCCTGGCGGGGATTGGTCCACCGGCGCCAGGCCGGTGGACCCGGGCGTTACTCCGCGGTGGCTGCGGGAGCCAGGCGGGCAACGGTCATGTCGGTCCGCGGCTTTTCAGGCTCCAGCACCAAAAACGGCATGGCGGCGAGCAGGGTGCCCTCCTCGTCGCGCACCTCCACGGTCCAGGGGCCGAGCTTGGCCTCGTCCAGAGTCAGGTAGGCCCAGGTGCGCCACTGAGCAGAGCGGCCCACGTTGAGGTAGAAGTGGTGGAAGTTTTTACCGGCCAGCTTCCAGGTGATCTTCACCTGCTGCGCCTCGCCCTTGTTCAGCAGCTTGAGGTGGGCGTAGATGCGCTCACCGTCGGCGCGAGGCGCGAAGTCCACGCCCTGGGGTTCACGGTCCTGGACGTCGCGGCACATGAGCAGGCTGGTCACCGCAAGCGTCCCCTCCTCGGCGTCGCCCCATGATGGTGTGCTCTGGGCCAGGGCGGGCGCGGCGAGGCACAGTGCGGCGCACAGGGGCATGACGCGCATTGCGGCGCCGCTGATCAGGGTGGAATGGATCTTGGTCTTTTTCTTCATGGCTCTCCTCCTGTCTGCCCCGTCAAGGGAGCAAGGGGGATGCCAGGCCGGATGGGAGGGCGTAACTGTCAGGGATCATTGTCGGCCGCAGGCAGTGGCGCCCGGGCAGTGGCAAAAAACACACGCGGCGTTGGCCGCTGAGGCGAAAGTCGGGGCTGATGATTACGCCGGCCGGGGATCTCTACCTGCGGCCCACGCCCAGCAGGGGGCGCATGGTCTGGTCCTCGAAGGGAACCGAAAACCCGGTGTCCACCGACAGCACCTGCAGGCCGGCGCCCTGCAAGGCTGCCCGGATCCCCTCGCGCGTCAGGCCGAACGGCTCGTCAGCCTCGGGGTCGAGCTCCCAGTCCCACTGCAGCAGCAGCCCCCCCTCGCGCAGCTGCCCGGCCAGACCCGTTACCGTCGACGGGTAGTCCTCCAGAAAGGCGCACACCGAGGAGCAGAGCACCAGGTCGTGGCGCCCCTCGGCCTCGGGCAGCGCGTTGAAGGTGTGCACATGGCTCCAGCCGCCACGGGCGATCTTGTCCTGCAGCACCGCGAGCATGGCGGCCGAGCTATCCACGGCGTCCACGCGCGCGCAGGTCCCGGCCAGCTTCTCGGTCAGCAGGCCCGTGCCGCAGCCGAAGTCCAGCGCCGAGGCGCCGGCCAGGTCCAGCCCGTGAGCGCTGGCGGTCTGCTCCAGCGATTTGAACGCCGCGGCCGCGTAGCATCGCACAGCCTCGTTATCATCCCAGGTCGCCGCTTCTTCGTCCCAGCTCATGGGTAGAGGTTCTAGCATGACCCCATGGAGCATGGCACCCGGGACACGCGCCCCCCCGGTGCGCGATAATGCGCTGATGACCCGACCCGAGACGAGCGTCTACATCGCGACCACCCTCGACGGCTTCATCGCGCGGCCCGACCACCGGCTGGACTGGCTGGAGCATGACAGCCTCGGCGAGGATTACGGCTACTCGCGCTTCCGCGACACCCTCGACGCCCTGGTGCTCGGGCGGCGCACCTACCAGCAGGTGCTCGGCTTCGACGTGCCGTGGCCCTACGCCGGGCTGCGGACCATCGTGTGGAGCCGGTCGCTGAGCAACGACGATATTCCGGCCTCCCTGCGCGCCGAGGCAGTGGAGGCGAGTGCCCTGGGGCCGACGGCGCTGCTGGCGGAGCTGGGCGGCCGCGGGCTGAAGCACGCCTGGATCGACGGCGGCGCCACCGTGCAGGCGTTCCTCGCCGCGGGCGAGATCGACGTCATCACCGTCACGCGGATGCCGATCCTCATCGGCCAGGGCGTCCCCCTGTTCGGCCAGCTGCCAGGCGATGCGCGGCTGGAGCACCTGAACACAACCGCCTTCGAGTCCGGCGTGGTGCAGAGCAGCTACGCCGTGCTGGAGCAGCCATGACCGACCAGGTTCGCGACGCGTACGATGGCTGGGCGGAGACCTACGACGAGATGCCCAACCTCACCCGGGACCTCGACGCTGTGCTGCTGCGCCGGGACCTGAGCGGCCGGGACCTGGGCGACGTGCTGGAGCTCGGCTGCGGCACGGGCAAGAACACCCGGTGGCTAATGCGCCACGCGCAAAGCGTCATCGGGCTCGACCTGTCGCCCGGGATGCTGGCGCGATGCCGGCAGCGCGTCGACGGGGTGGACGCGCGCCAGGCCGACCTGACGGAGAGGTGGCCGCTGGAGGACAGGTCCGTTGATGTGGTGCTGGCGGACCTGGTGCTGGAGCATGTGCAGGACCTCGAGCATGTGGCCCGCGAGGCCGCGCGCGTGCTGCGCCCGGGCGGGGGCGTCCGGCTGGCCGAGTTCCACCCGCGGCGTCAGCAAGAGGGCAAGGCGGCCCGGTTCGACGACGGCGAGGGCCAGGAGGTCAGGCCCACCGCGTTTGTTCACAGCACAGATTCGTACGTCGGCGCGTTTTACAGCGCCGGGTTCGCGTTCGAGGCGCTGGCGGAGCCTCGGCACCCCGACGATGAGCTGAGCCGCCCGCCGCGCCTGCTGGTGCTGGAGTTCTCGCTGCCCGGGGAGGGCTCATGAAGACCCTCTACATCGACGCTGACGCGTGCCCGGTCAAGAAGGAGGCCTACCGCGTGGCCGCCCGCTACGGCTGGCCCACCTTCGTCGTGGCCAACCAGTTCATCAACGCGCCGGCCTCGCAGATCATCTTCTGCATTCAGGTGGGCGACGGCATGGACGAGGCGGACGACTGGATCGCGGAGCGCGCGGGGGTGGGCGACATCGTGATCACGGCTGATATCCCCCTGGCCGCGCGGGCGCTTGAAAACGGCGCGCGCGCCCTGGGCCCCAGGGGAAGGGAGTTTACCGAGGACTCCATCGGCGACGCCCTGGCCAGCCGCGCCCTGTCGCAGGATCTGCGCGAGATGGGGGTGGAGACGGGCGGGCCCGCGCCCATGGCCCAGAAGGATCGCTCCCAGTTTCTGCAGAAGCTGGATCAGCTGATCAACGCCGCGCAGCGCGAGCAGGACCGGTAGGCGCCGGTCGCCAACAGCCCGAGCCCCCGCCGTGACCAAAATGAGGGGCGCCAGCGCCAGCCTGCGCCATGCTTACGTTTGTTTAACTGCACAATTGCCAGAGGACCCGATGAGCTCCGAGCGCAAGGCGCTGATTCGAAAGCTGCTCAAGGGGATCGAGACCGGCGATCCCGAGGCCGTGGCGGTGGTGGACGAGGAGCGCTACATCCAGCACAACCCCCAGACCCACGAGGGCAGCGAGGGGCTGGCCGCGCTGTTCGCGCGGCTGGCCAGGACGTCACCGCGGGTGAACCTCGTGCGGGTCTTCTCCGACGGGGATCATGTCTTCGCTCACACCGAGTACGACTTCGCCACCCGCCGCATCGGCTTCGAGGTCTTCCGCTTCGAGGGCGACCGGGCGGTCGAGCACTGGGACAACATCCAGCCGCGGCGCGGCCCGAACCCATCGGGCCGGACCATGGTCGATGGTCCCACGGAGGCCGCGGACCTGGACCGGACCGAGGACAACCGCGGCCTGGTGCGGGCCTTCGTCGAGCAGGTGCTCATTGGACGCCGGATGGAGCGGTTCGTGCGGTACGTGGACGTGGAGCAGCTGGCGCAGCATGACCCCGAGCTGCCCGACGGGGGCGGCGCCTGGCGGGCCGCGCTCGGCGCCACCTCGGGCGGCCGCCCGGTGATGGATGTTCAGCGGCTGCACCGGGTCCTCGCCGAAGGATCCTTCGTGCTCACGGTCTGCGAGGGGTACCTCGACGGCGTGCACACCTCGTTTTATGACCTGTACCGGGTCGCCGGGGCGAAGCTCGTCGAGCGCTGGAACACCGTCGAGGCGGTGCCGCCGGCGTCCGAGTGGAAGAACGACAACGGCAAGTTCTGAAGATCAGGAGGCATGAGATGAAACGAACCTGGCCCATCATCGCAGTGGAGGACGTCCAGGCGAGCTCTCGCTGGTACCAGCAGCTCCTCGGGTGCAGCAGCAGCCACCCCGGCGAGGACACCTTCGACCAGATCCTCGACGAGGACGGCACCGTGCTGTTGTGCCTGCACGCCTGGGCAGTGGGAGGAGATCATGACCACCCGCCGTTCAAGGACAGGCAGGCCGCCCGGCCCGGCAACGGCTTGCTGCTCTTCATCTGCGTGGATGACCATGACGACGCCCTCGACAGGGCGCGGGCCAAGGACCTGCCCCTGGCCGAGGAGCCGCACCCGAACCCCAACTCCGGCGCCATGGAGTTTTCGCTGTACGACCCGGACGGCTACTTCGTCACCATCAGCGCCTTCGACGCGTCGATGATGCTCAAGTGACGTCGGCGCGGCGTCTCGCCGCGTGGGCCCAAATGTAGACGCGGCGTCTCGCCGCGTGGGCTCAATTGTAGACGCGGCGTCTCGCCGCGTGGGCTCAATTGTAGACGCGGCGTCTCGCCGCGTGCGGGTTGGTCACGAAAGCCGCGTCGTGCGGCTTCTACGCGGCGAAGTAGGCGTGGCGTCTCGCCGCGTGAGCTCCGTCTCAGTCCAGGAATGCCGCTCAATCCCAAGCAAAAATTCCCCGCTCTCGAGACCCATCGGGTTGCGCTTGATGTAGGTCCGGAACCGCTCGAAGCTCTCTGCATTGCGCACGATGTGGTCGAATGATTCCTTCTGCCAGACCTTGCCCCTGCGCCCCAGGGCCCTGTTTATTTCCTTGGCTGAAAATGACTTGATGCTGTGCAAGATCCCGGTGAGGTCTCTGCTCGGCATCGTGGTCATCTGCAGATGAACATGGTTGGGCATGAGGACCCAGTCGTGGAGCAGGTACCGCTCTCCATCGAAGAACAGCAGGGTGTCCCGCACGATGGTCTGGGCACGCTGGTTTCGGAGCAGGCACGCGCCGTAACCTGCATCGAGGTGTCTTTCCATGGCCATGAAGAAGCGGCGGTACTCCTTTCTCTGTGTGAGAGAATGTGGTTCGGGATTGGCCCGAAGCCAGCGGTTCCGGTCCTCCTCGACCCGGTCGATGACGACCCTGGGTAGGGAGTCTGCCAGACGGAATGTGACGTAGTAGGTGGCAACCTCCTGCCGCCAGTGGGGCAGGTTTCCGTTGAGGAAGCCGGTGGCGCCGGAGCGATCGAAGTAGGAGGTTGTGGGCGAATCCGTGGATCTGGGAGAAGGACCTCGCGGAAGGGCTGACAGGATCATGAAGCGGCGGGACGCAGCTCCTAAATTAATAGTTCTCAGCTTTTTCATACTCCTGTTATCGGATTGAAGAACAGGAGTGTTGCGTAGACGCGGGTTTGTAGACGCGGCGTCTCGCCGCGTGAGCTCAAATGTAGACGCGGCGTCTCGCCGCGTGGGCTCAAATGTAGACGCGGCGTC
>CAZEFW010000175.1:0-19265 GCA_964511535.1 uncultured Myxococcales bacterium
GGGGGGGGGGGGGGGGGGGGGGGGGCCGCCGCCGGCGGGGGGGGGGGCCGGGGGGGGGGCGCCGGCGGGGGCGCCGGCGCCGGCCTCCGCGCCCCCGCCGAGGGCCGGCGCCGAGCAGCCCCGGTGGCAGCCGCCGCCCAGGCAGGCCGCCCCGCCGCCGCCAGCCGAGGCGCCAGCCGAGCCGCCCGAAAAGGGCAAGCGCGGCGAGCCGGTGGTCCTGCCCGACAAGGAGCCGCCCGCCATGCTGCCTCCCTCGGAGCTGGAGGGGCTCGACCCGGCAGAGGCCCTGGCGCGGGTGCGCGCCCACCTGGGCGAGTGCAAGCGGTGTCGCCTGGCGCGGGAGCGCCAGCGCATCGTCTTCGGCGTGGGCAACCCCGAGGCGGCGGTGATGTTCATCGGCGAGGCGCCGGGGCGGGAGGAGGACCAGAAGGGCGAGCCGTTTGTGGGCGCCGCGGGCCAGCTCCTGGACCGGATGATCAAGGCCATGGGGTTGAGCCGGGAAGAGGTCTATATCGGGAACATCATCAAGTGCCGCCCGCCCCACAACCGCGACCCCGCGCCCGACGAGATCGGGCAGTGTGAGCCTTTTCTGCGCCAGCAGATCGACGTGATCAAGCCGGCCATCATCGTGGCCCTGGGGGCCCACGCGGCCCGGACGCTGCTTCGCACGGACCAGGGGATCAAGCGGCTGAGGGGGAAGTGGGACGAGTATCACGGCGTGCCCCTGATGCCCACCTTCCACCCTGCCTACCTGCTGCGTAACAAGAGCGGCAAGCGCGGCGCCTGGAGCGACCTGCAGCAGGTGATGAAGCGCATGGACGAGCTGGGGCTGCCACGCCAGCAGAGCTGACCTTGCGCGCCTCCCGCTCCGTGACCTTGGCCGTCGCCGTTGCCGTCGCAGGGGCGGCGGCTTGCGCCCCGGCGCCCGCCCGGCTGCCCACGGACACCGCGGGCCTGAAGCGGCTCGTGGAGGAGGAGCGCGCTGCTGACCCGGCGGCGCTCCTGCGCCGCTCCTGCGCGCTGTGGCGTCTCGGTCAGCGGGAGCGCGCCGCGCGCGAGGCGCGGCTCTCGCTGGTGATGGCCCCCCGCTGGGCGGCGGCCCACCTGCGCGTGGCGCTCATGGAGCAGGCGCTGGGCAATGCAGGGGCTGCCACGGTCCTGGCCGAGCGGGCGCAACGCCTGGATCCCGACATGCCGGGGGCGCGCGCCGCGCTGGCGCGGCTCCTGCTTCAGCGCGCTGATCAGCGGACCGACCCTGTCATCGGCCTGCTGCAGATTCAGGCCGCCGAGGCGGACCTGGGGCGAGCGGCAGCCCTGGCCCCGGCGCTGAACGGGGAGGCGTGCCGGCTCGGGGCGCGGATCAAGCGGCTGAAGGATCAGCTCGCCGATCCTGTGGCCAGGGGGCGCCTGATAGCGCGGGGCGGAGACCCCTTTCGCGGCACCGTGGCGTGCCCCGGACCGCCGCGCGGCCTGGGGCTGGATCTCGGGCCGCTGAAGGCGGCGCCGCGCTGCACCCTGGCCCGTCCCGGCCGCTTCCTCGACCGGGTGCGCCGGCGCTACGCGCTGGTGGGGTGCGCAGGCGCGCAGCTCGCCGTGAGGCTGGAGCGATGGGGCTGCCTGGACGCGGCCGCCGCCGTGTGGTCGGCGCTGGCAGATGAGGCCCCGGCGGATCCTCGCTGGCCGCTGCAGCAGGCGCGCATCCTGTTGGCGCGGGGTTCCCTGGACCGGGCCGCGCCGCTGCTCACCAGCCATGTCTACCTCGCGGCGGATCGCCAGGCGGCCATGCTCACCGCGGCGGAGGTCCAGCTGCAGGCGGGGGATCGCGCCGGGGCGGGGCGCCGCGCCACCATGGCGCTCGACCTGGCCCGGACCCCGGCGGCCGCGGCCGCAGCGGTGGCCCTGCTGCGACGGGCAGGGTTCGAGCAGGAGGCGGAGCAGGCGGCCCGCAGGGCCGGGTTCAATGCTCGCCAAACACCTCGGCGGTGAACAGCTCGATGAGGGTGCCCTCCTCGCGCCAGGTGCCTGGCGGCAGCCCGGCCTTGAGGCAGGTATGGTCCAGAAACGTCTCCCGGTCCCACCCGTGGTCGGTGGCGACCTGGGGCAGCAGCACGCCGCGCCGGTGCCCGCGGGTGATGTAGACGCCGTGGGTGCCCACCTCCACGTCCTCGGCCCGCCCCGCCTGCAGCGGGGAGAGCACTGATATCTCCAGGGTCAGCCCCGCGACCTCGGCGGCGGTGACTCCCGGGAAGCGCGGGTCGCGGGTGGCGGCGGCGATGGCCATGCTCTGCACGGTCTCCACCAGCGGGTCGTCGCTGACGAAGGTGCCGATGCAGCCCCGCAGCCGCTCGCCCTCGTGCAGCGTGACGAAGGCGCCTGCCGGCTGGCGCATCCCCTCGGTGGGCGCCTCGGCCGGCGGCGTGGTGCCATCGCGCAGGTGGACCAGCAGGGTGCGGCGCGCCAGCTCCAGCAGGGCGCTCTTCTCCTGTTCGCTCAGGGCCATGATCTCTTCAGCGCAGGGCGGGCGGGCGCTCGCCCGTCTCGCGGTAGTGGAAGTAGTCGGCGAGGATCTGCGGGTGGTCGAACACCAGCGGTGAGGGCAGGTCCTCCCGGGCGAAGACCCCGGCCTCCCTGGCGTCGTCCGCGGCCACCGGCTGCCCCGTGGCCGTGGCGATGAACACGGTGGACACGGTGTGGCTGCGCGGATCACGGTCAGGATCGGAGTAGCAGAAGAACTGCTCCACCAGGGTCACCTCCAGGCCGGTCTCCTCCAGCGCCTCGCGGATGGCCGCGGTGGAGACCGCCTCGCCGTGGTCCACGAAGCCGCCGGGGATGGCCCAGCCGTGGGGCTCGTTGCGGCGACGGATGAGCACGATCCCGTCGGACAGCTCGATGATGATGTCCACCACGGGGGTCGGGTTGCGGTAGGCGGCCATGGCCTCACTCGTCCTTGCCCGCGCCGCCGGGCAGGATGATGCCGCCCTCGCTGACGTTCTCCTGCGCCCCTGCCGGCGCGGCCTCGGGCGGCTCCTCGCCGGCCTCCGGCGCGGGCGCCTCGTCCATGGAAGCCAGCAGGGCGTCCATGTTCAGCAGCCGCTCCAGGAAGCCGCGCACCAGCGGGTGCACCACCGCCCGCTCCGGGCTGAGGCTGAACACGTCAGCCGCCGCGCGAAACAGCGATCCGCGCTCCTCGTCGCCCTTGCAGAAGAGCAGGTGCGCCGTGTCGAGCATCACCCGCCGGCCGGCGGCGAGGCCCTGCTCGTCGAACAGCTCCTCGATGGCGCTGTCCACCACGGCCATGATGCGCGACCTGCGCTGGCCCTCGTCGAGCACGAGCCTGCTGGTGGACACCTCCTGCAGGCGCATCACCATGCGCTGCATGAAGGCCTGATCCGGCACCCAGCTGCGCAGCTCCTCGCCTTCATACAGGGCGGTCAGCTGCTCGTGGTCGGCCTCGGGGTGCGGGGCCTTCCCCTCGGCGGGGTGACCGCCTCCCGGCGCGCCGCCCGCCATGGTGGTCATGGCGGCGTACCCCGAGGGCAGGGTGTGGCCGGTGGCGCGGCAGCGGTCCGCCGCGTCGGCGATGAGCCAGTACGCCTCGGCCCGGGGGACCTGGACCAGCTCCACCACCTCCCGGAAGCGTGAGAGCAGCGCCCGCAGCTCCTTGCGGGTCATCGACTTGAGCAGCTCCAGGTCCGCCAGGCCCACGCGGGCCGAGATGCGACCCCAGTAGACGTTGACCGAGCCGCCCACTGCGTCGTCGATCATGAACACGTGGCGCCGCCAGTCCGGCTCGTACAGGGTGGCCATGGAGGAGGGCAGGTTGGACCGCCCGGTCTCTGCCCCGCTGCCGCGCTGTCTCGGCCCGGCGCCCGGCACCTCCACCTTCACCTTGCGCGAGCGCAGCTGGTGCAGGGCGGTACGCGCCGCCTTGGCAGCGGCCTTGTGCTTCACCTGGGCCAGCGCCGCCAGGCGGTCATTGTCATTGCGGGCCACCAGCTCGTCCACGAGGCCCACCAGGACCTCCTGATCCATGGACGCTGGAGGCGCTGCGTCCTCTCCGTTGAGGAACGCCCGGGCCCAGGACAGGTCCTCGGGCCACGCGCTACCGTCGGCGTCGCTGGTGAGCACCCGCCTTATCTCTTCGATGACATGCCCCGGAGGGCGCTTCTTTGACATGGGCCAAGTCTCGGCGTGGGGGGGCCGAGTGTCAACGACTTGCCCGACGCCCCGGGCGCGGATAGATTGCCGGGCATGATCATCAGCCTGAAAAACGGTGCGCTGGCGGGCCTCCTGGCCGGGCTCGCGCTCTCGGTAGTGGACGGCTTGCTGGCGGGCAGCCGCGCCTCTGCCACGGGTTTGAGCCTGCTGACCCTGTCCGCGGCGCTCTACCTGCCTGTTGGCCTGCTGTGCGGGCTCATGGCTGGGGCGGTGTTCGGCGGCGTGCGGGCGGCGCTGCCCGCGAAGTGGCCGGCGTCGCTACGCGTCCACCTGATGGAGCACCCGGACACCGACCGCACCGTGGCCGGCGGCCTGATGGCCCTGGCAGCGCTGGTGCTGCTGGAGACCGCCCTGGTCTACCTGTTCGCCCATGGCCCGGCGGCCGGCATGTCCAACCCGCGCCTGGCCGCGCTCTCCACCGGCCTGGTGGCCGGCGTGGGCCTCGTCGGGTGTGTGTTCGCCTTCTTCCCGTTGCTGCACCTGGGCCGAGCCGTGGCTCGCGTGATGCCGACCCTCGGCGTCTCCCGCGCGGGCGTGGTGCTGCTGGCCGAGGTGCTCGGCGTGGCAGGCGCGGGCATGCTCGTGCTCGGCTCCCTGGACTGGCGCGTGATCCGGTTCGGGCCGCTGGCGATGCCGGCGCTGCTGCTGGCGCTCTCGGTTGTGGGCTGCCTGCTGCTGGAGCGCCGCCACGCTCGCGGCGGCGGCGCGTCCGCCCTGGTTGGGCTGCTGGTGATGGTGGCCGTGGGCGCTGGCGCGGGGCTGGCCGCGCCCCTGCCAGGCGGCGACGAGGGGGCCGTGGCCGCGGCCCAGGAGGGCGCGCTGCTGCCCACGCTGGTGAGCCTGGGGCGCAAGCTGACCGACGGCGACGGCGACGGCTTCGCCGGCCAGTTCTCCGGGGGCGACTGCGACGACAGCGACCCGAAGGTCAACCCTGGCGCGCGAGACATCCCGGGCAACGGCGTGGACGAAAACTGCGCCGGCGGCGACGCCAAAAAGCCCGCGCCCGTGGTGGCCACGCCCACCCCGGCGGCGACCCGGCCCGCCGCGGCCGCGTTCAAGGGCAACGTGCTGCTGGTCTGCATCGACACCCTGCGGGCGGACAAGCTCGGCGCCATGGGCCACCCCGGCGGCCTGACCCCGGTGATGGACCGGCTGGCCGCGGGCGGCGCGCTGTTCGCCAGGGCCTACGCCCAGGGCCCCAACACGCCCCAGTCGTTCCCCTCGGTCTTCACCTCCCTCTACAACGGCCGGATCCCGTTCAAGAAGCGCTTCACCGGCTACCCCAAGCTCAAGCCAGAGGCGGTGACCTTCTTCGAGCTGCTCAGCGACGCGGGGATCGAGACCGCCGCGGTCACCTCACACTTCTACTTCCGGGAGCGGCGGGGCATCGCCCAGGGGGTGGCGGGATGGGACAACCGCGATGCGACCAACATCAAGGGCAGCAACAAGGACATCGCCTCGCCGCGCACCGTGCCCAGGGCGCTCGAGAAGATCAAGGCGTACGCCGAGGCGAAGCAGCGGTTCGCCATGTTCGTGCACCTGTTCGAGCCCCACTCCACCTACGTCAAACACAAGGGCTACAAGTACACCAAGCGCGGCTCCGCCGGCCTCCAGGAGAAGTACGACATCGAGATCAAGGTTGTGGACCTGTGGCTCGGCAAGCTGCTCGACGGGCTGCGCTCTCTAGGGCTGGAAAAGGAGACCGCGGTGATCCTCTTTTCAGACCACGGCGAGGCCTTCGGCGAGCACCGGTTCTACTTCCACGGCCAGGCGCTGTACGACGAGGTGCTGCACGTGCCCCTCATCGTGAAGGTGCCCGGCGTCAAGCCGCGCAAGGTGGATCGCCGGGTGGCGCTCATCGACATCGCCCCCACCATCCTGGAGCTGATGGGGCAGACGCCGCCGGCGCACTTCCAGGGCCGGTCCCTGCTGCCCCTGGCCCGGGGCGAGGCGCCCGCCGGCGCCCGCGACATCGGCGCCGAGCTGTCCCCTTACCCGGCGTGGCCCAAGGGACAGCGCGCCCTCATCGGTGAGAAGTACAAGGTCATCCACCGCGTGACACAGAACCGCTACGAGGTATACGACCTGGCCGCTGACCCGCGCGAAAAGAAGAACCTGGCCATGTCCAACCCGGCGCTGCTCAAGAAGATGAAGAAGCGCCTGGCGGCGTTCGTGGAGGGGAACTTCTAGGTTAACTCCCGTCGCCAGGCTTGCTCCTGAAACCACAGGCCTTGTCGCTCGTCGGTCACTTGCCTCCAGCAAGCTCCCTCCTCCCTCCGTGCCTGTGATTCCAGTTGCTTCGCCTGGCTCGGTCCCTTTACCTGATCGGTGCTCTAATAAGCGTCGCGGACGAAGTCCTCGTTCAGGTCCTCCATCTTGGCCCACAGGTCCGAGACGTTGTGGGTCATGATCAGGATGTCGTGCAGATTGCCGCTGGCGTCCTTGGCGTGGTCTTTCAGCCGCGCCTCCTCGGTGAAGCCGAGGTGCGAAAAGGCCCGGAGCGCGCCCACCTGGCTGTCGAGGATCTGGGCCTCCAGCTTGGCCAGCTCCCGCAGGCTGGCCTGGTCCACCAGCTCGTGGATCAGGGCCATGGCCAGCTTGTTGCGGCGGTACTCCGGAGAGACCACCACCCGGATCTCGCCCAGGTGCCGGCGCCAGCCGCGGGGCTGCATGTGCAGGGTGGCGTCTCCCACGATCTTGCCCGCATGGAGCGCCACCACCGCCCAGGTGAGGTCTGGATCATGGTTGGCCACGAAACGCGTGACCACCGCGGGATCGCGCACGTCGTCTCTGAGGAAGTCCGTGGATTCGGCAGGCAGATCGGCGAAGAACTCGATGAGCGCCCCCACGTCCCCGGCCTTCAACGGCCTCAACTCCACGTGACGGTCATCTCTCAGCTGTATGCTCTTGGGGTATTGACTCTCCATCCTGTCTCCTTGGCTGGCTTACCACGCCCTGTCAGGCCCGGCAGACATGGCCCCTGTCTCGGCCCCCCCCGGCGAGAAATATTCTTGCACTTCAGGTGCTGGTTTTTGTGATCGGGACATGTCCCGATGCAGTTCAATATTGTAGCGCAGCTAACGTTCTGGATCAACGCTGCAGGAGCAGCTTCTTGCGCAGATCGAGGTGCTCCTCGCTCACGATGAAGCGCAGCAGCCGGGCTGCCTGCGAGGCCGGCACCCATGGCGCTGCCTCCCTCGATTCGCGCTGCTCCTCGGCGCGCAGCACGGCCAGCGCCGCGCGAGGAGAGCCGCAGAGCAGCAATGAGATGCGGTCCTCGGTGGCTTGCATCGCCTGCAGCCAACGCTCGGGCGCGAAGGCCTGATCGCTCAGCTCGAGGGCGGGTGAGGCGAGCCGACGGTGGGCGTCCCGGTTCAGGGCGCGGTCCAGCTTCGCGCGCAGCGGCTCGAGGGTCTCGGCGGGCACAGGAGAGCTGAACACCCTGCAGGTCAGCCCGAGCAGCGCGGCGACCAGCTGCCCGAGCCGATCCGCGCCCAGCCGCGCGGGGAGCAGGAAGTCCAGCCTCGCCCGTGCGAGCAGGCGCCCGACGCGAAAGGCTACCTCGTCCGGATCCGAGCCCTGCAGCCCCTGGCCCAGCACGAGCGTGGGCGGGGCGCTGTCCATGAGGCGGAAGCCGCCGGCCCGCCGTCCGTCGAGGAACATGGCCAGCTCCCCCTGAAGCTCCAGCGCGCCGCCGAGCTCGGCCACCAGCGCCGACAGCTTGGGGCTGTTTTCCGGGGTGACGGGCGGGCCCGGAGGCGCCGGGGCTCGCAAGGGAGGGTGGCTCTTGCGAATCGCGGCGGCGGCGCCCGCCAGCAGCCGGATCAGCGGCTCTGGAAGGTCGGGGTGGGTCAGCTGGTCCAGCTCGGCCTCGCCCAGCGGCCGGGCGAGGCGCCCCACCCGGGTGCCCGGCACCGCCGGCGCGGGGGTCGCCTCCAGCGCGTCGGGATCGATGGCCACCAGCGCCTGCTGCAGCACCATCTGCCCGTCCGGATCCTGCTGCTGCGCCAGGACCTGCAGCATCGACTGGTAGGCGTCCACGCGGGTCGGATCCCGATCGATGTTCACCCTGTGCACCCCGAGGGTGTTGCGCAGGTGATCCTCCAGCGAGAGCTGGTTGCCCAGCCGGCGCAGGGTCTCGGCCAGGCGGCTCGTCGCCTCCATGTTCCCCGGGTCCTGGGCCAGCGCGCGGCGCAGGGAGTCGGCGGCGCGGATCGGATCGTCCTGGCCGGCGTCCTGGATCCGGGCCAGGCGCAGGTGCAGCGCCACGAGCCGGTCGCGCCGGTGCTCCTGATCGATCATCTCCTCCAGGCAGGTCGCCGCTTTGTCCCACCGCTCCTGCCCTGTGTGGATGTCGGCCAGGCGGTCCAGGGCGTCCAGGTGATGCGGGGTCAGGGCCAGCCCGGCCTCGAGCTCGCTGGCCGCCTCGTCCGGCGCGTCCAGCTCCTCGTGGAGCACCTCGCCCAGCTCGAACCGCAGGCTCGCCGCCAGGTGGGGCGCAGGCGAGAACTCCAGCAGCCGCCGCAGCGCGCGGGTCAGGTCCTCCCAGGCGCTGGCGGCCCTGCACGCCTCGGCCATCTCATGCCACAGCTCCGGATCATCCGGCTCCAGCTCCAGCGCCCGGACCAGCGCTGCCCTGGCGCCCTGCAGGTGCCCCAGCTGCTGGCGCCTGGTGCGAGCCACCTGCAGCAGCGTGTCGCGCATGGTCTCCGGAGTGGCGGCTGCCCTGGCCAGCCGCAGCTCGTTGAGCTGCTCCCACTCCTCCTCCTGCTCAAGCAGGGCGATGAGCGCGTCCGCCCCGGCCTGGTTATCCGGATCGATTCGCAGCAGCTGCCGGTAAGCGGCGATGGCGCGCTGGCTGTCGGCCAACGCCTCGCGCCACAGGTCGGCGGCCTCCAGCGTCGACTCCACCCGTCGTCTCTGAACCTGGCTGGCGCTCGCCTCTGCGGCCCGGGCCAGGGCGAGCTGGTGGGGCACCTTGAGCGCGATGCAGGCGCGCGCCCAGGAGCGCGGCGCGGGCAGGTACGAGGCGAGGGCCTCGGCGGCCTCGCGGAAGATGCCGCAGGCGCGATCCAGGTCGCGTCCGCGCGCATAGGCCGCCCCGAGCCCGTTGAGCAGGGCCGCCTGCTCCAGCGCGTTGTCCACCTCGCCCAGCCGTCGCCCCAGGATCTGGATCAGGCCGGGCAAGTTGGCGGCCGCCCGGTAATGGCGCTCCAGGACCGCCAGGGCCTCCTCCTGATGCGGGTGTTGCTCGAGCACCAGGAACGCCAGGTGAGCGGCCCGCTTCAGGTCGTCGAGCCTGTCCTCGGTCAGCCCCGCCGCCACGAGCTGGCTGGCCGAGCGGTACAGCGCCAGCGGCGGCGCCTCGTCGCCGGAGGCGCCGTCCCCGCGCCTGGACAGCAGCGCGGTCAGCCGGCGCCAGTCCTGAACCCGCGCCAGGTTCAGCTCCAGCAGCGCGACCATGGCGCGAGAGTCGCCAGGGCTGGAGAGCCGGTCCACCAGGGCGATGGTCTTTTCCGGGTCCATGCCTCGACGAGCCTCCAGCCAGATCAGCCGGTAGATGAGGTCGTCCCGCTCCTGACCCGGCCCCAGCCCCTCCAGCCGGGTGTTGAGCAGGCTGGCCAGCTCTTCCGGGTCCTGGCCCGGATCCGGGCGATCGGCCATGAGCATGTGGGCCGTTTCGCACCTGGGATCCGCCTCCAGCGCCCGGGCCAGGTGCTCCCGGGCGCCGCGGCTGTCGCCGAGCCGCTCCAGGGCGCGCGCCAGGCGGCAGTGAAGGCTCGCGGCGTCGGCCGGGCCCTCGGGAGCAGGCGTGAGGGGCAGCAGCTCGGCCGCGTCGGTCAGGGCGCCCCGGGCGTGGCAGGACCAGGCGAACTCGCACGCCGCGTCCTGCAGCCGGCGCCACGCGGGCGCTTGCTCGGCCTGGTCTTCACAGCGGCGGATAACAGCCGCCGCTGCCGCGGCGGCCTCGTCCCAGCGCCCAAGATCATGCCCCAGGGTCCGGGCGGCGCGCAGGGCGACCCTGGCGCTGTCCAGCGGCTCCAAGCGGTGGCCCTCGGCGCGCCGCAGCACGGCCAGGCGCTCCTCGCTCCGGCCCGCGGCGCCCAGGAGCCGCGCGGCCCCCTCCTGGGCGGGGAGGAAGTCCGGATCGATGGCCAGGATCCCCTGGAACGCCTCGAGCGCCGAATCGCTGTCCAGGAGCCTGTGCATGTGGAGCCAGGCCAGCTGGTCGAGGATCTGCAGCCGGGTCGCCTGATCTTCCGTGCGATCAGCGGCGGCGCGCAGCACGGCCGCGAGGTGGGGCCAGCGGCCGAGGGCCTCGTAGATCGCGACCAGCCTCGTGCGGCTGGCCGCGTGGCCCGGATCCATCGCGAGGATGCGCTCCAGCAGGGTGGCGGCCCGGGTCTGATCCCCCACCTCCTTCAGCGCGATCTCCGCCATCTGCTCCAGCACCCAGATCTTCTCGCCCTGGTCGCGCAGCCCGAGCAGCTGGGCCTCATGGGCCGCCAGGGCGTCGGCCGGGTTGCCCGTGGCGCGGTAGGCGCGGCTCAGCCCGAGCAGGGCAGGGCGCCACCCGGGCCGCAGCGCCAGGACCTGCTGGTACGCCTCCACTGCGCGGGTGGGATCGGCCAGCGGTCCCTCCAGCAGCCGGCCGAGCAGCAGCCCGGCGCGTGGCGCGTGGCGCGCGCCGCGCGCCAGATCGCGCCTGTAGTGGCTGGCGAGATCCTCGTACGCGCCCTCCTGCAGCAGGGTGTGCTCGAGCAGCGCCCTGGCAGGCTCCAGCTCCGGGTCGAGGTCAAGCGCGGCGCGAAGGCTGGTGGCGCCGGTCTCCGGGTCCTCCAGGGCGCCGAGCTGGAGGCGGCCCAGCTCCAGCGCCGCCATGGCCGCCACGCATGGGTCCTGTAGGGAAGATCTGGCCTCGGTGAGCGCGGCGGCGGCCTCGGTGTGACGATCCAGGTTCACCAGCAGCCGGGCCACGTCCAGCAGCAGGGGGCCGCGGGCCTCCCGCGGCGTGAGGGGCAGGGCGCGCTTGAGGCAACGCAGGGCCTCGTCCAGGTCGCCGGGCGCTTCCAGGTGCAGCCGCCCGGCCTCTGCCAGCAGGCCCGCCGCGTCCGCGCCGCCCCGGCGTTCGGCCATCTCCTCGAGCATCCTGGCGGCGCCGGCGCGGTCCCCCGCTGCGCGGCTCAGCCCGAGCAGGCCCTGGCGGGCGGCGTCGCAGTCAGGGTCGGCGGCCATGGCCGCGCGGTACAGGGCGCTCGCCTGGTCAGGGTCATCGAGGTGCCGGGCGCGCACCTGGCCCGCCCTGCAGAGCAGCTCGGCCCCCCGGCGCGCATCTCCGCAGGCGTCGGCTTGCTGGCGCAGCAGCTGCTCAAGGTCGGCGTGATCACCGTCCTGCTCGTACAGCTCCGTCAGCGCCGTCATGGCGACCTCGTGGCCGGGCAGCAGGGCCAGCGCCTGCTCCAGCTCCTCGCGCGCCTTGCCGGATTCTGACAGCTCGGTCAGCCGGACGAGGGCGCGCTCGATGAGCGCCGCGGCCCTGGCCTCGTCATCTCGCGCGCACTCCTCTTCGGCGCGGAGCGAGGGGATCAGCGCCCCCGCCTCACCTCGAACGATGCGCAGCCGGGTCACCGCCCTGGCGGCCGGCGCGAAGGCCCCGCTCGCTTCGTACCCCTCGAGCGCCCGCTCGGTGTCTGCCGGCTCCGCCTCCAGCAGCCGCGCGAGCTCGTAGCGGATCAGGGCCGCCCGCCTGGGCGAGGCGCACGCGGCCTCCTCCTCCAGCCGGATCACCAACTGGTCCCGGGCAGGTCGCGTACCGGTCTTGGGTGCGGATCCCTCGCTCATTGTGCCGTGGTCTCCAGGGGCCCGAGGATATCATTGATCGTGCCGGATCGATTGCGATGTAACGCGGGACCGCCTCCCGAGACTGGCCCCCAACACAACGGAGGGGTTGGTCATGAAGAAGAGCTACAGCACAAAGGTCACCATCAACGCGAAGCCGGAGGAAATCTGGGACATCCTCACCGACGCGTCCGGTTACCCCGAGTGGAACTCCACGGTGGATCGGGTGGAGGGCGAGATCCAGCTGGGCGGCAAGATCAAGGTCTGGGCCAAGATCTCTCCCGACCGCGCCTTCCCGGTGAAGGTCAGCACCCTGAACCCCAACAGCGACATGACCTGGACCGGTGGCATGCCGCTGGGGCTGTTCAAGGGAGAGCGGGTCCTCTCCCTGCGCCAGGTCGACGAGGGGACCGTCGAGTTCTCCATGCAGGAAGACTTCACAGGGCTGCTGTCCGGCATGATCTGCAAATCGATGCCCGACCTTCAGCCCGCCTTCGACGACTTCGCCGCCGACCTGAAGCGCACCGCCGAGGCTGCGGCCTAGCTGCAGATCATCGGGGTGATGGGGCGCCCTTCTTCATTTGCTCCAGCCGCTTACGCGCGAAGTCCGCGGCCTTGCCCTTTGGCTTGAGCGTCAGGAATGTGCGGTACGCCGCCTCAGCCGCGGCGGTCTCCTTCATCCGGTCGCTGATGAGCGCCAGATCCCACCAGGCATCGGAGAGCTTCGGGTCGAGCTTCACCGCCTTGTTGTAGTAGACCAGCGCCTTGCGGTGTTGCTTCTTGTGGCGAAACATCACGCCCAGATCGAATGCCAGCGGGGCGGTCAGCTTGTGGTGCGCCGCCAGCAGCAGCTTCTCCTCGGCCTTCTTCAGGTCACCCGCGCGCCGATAGGCGATGCCGAGCTTGTGCAGGATCCCGCCGTCGGTGGGCTTCAGCCTGGCCGCGCGCTCCAGCACCGCCGCGGCCTCGGCTGGCGCCTTGCGCCCCAGCATCACGCCCAGCTGCTCCAGGGTGGTTGCGTCTTTCGGGTCCAGGGCAGCGGCCTTCTTCATGGAGGCCACCGCCTCGTCCCGCTTCTTCTGCTGGTACAGCAGGATCGCCAGGCTGTAATGGGCGTTGGCCCATTTGGGTGACTGGGTCGCCGCCTTGCGCAGGTGAAACTCCGCCCGGCCGAGGTCGCCCTTGCGCCGGTAGAGCACCCCGATGGAGTGGTGCGCCGCGGTGTACCCCGGGCGCAGCTTGAGCGCCTCGGCCATGGCGGCGATGGCCTGATCGGTCTTGCCCGCCTGCTTCAGCTGCAGCCCCTTGCTGTACAGGGCGCCCGCCTTGTCGGCCAGGGCAGGGGAGGGCGCAAAGAGGGCAAACATCGCGGCCAGAGAGAGGGTGCGGATCCATGTCTTCATGGTGGCAAGTATAGCCCACCGTCATCGGCCCGCACCGGTTGGTGGTAAGCTGGCTCCCCCCGGATCTGAACCCAGGAGAGTCCCATGGCGAACCATCACCGTTGTTGCCCTCGCGTCGCCCTGAAGGCGGCCACCGTCCTGCTCGCGCTCGCCGTCCCGCTGGCGGCCATGGCCGCGCCGCCCGCCGGCCTGACCCCGAGCGGGAGCATGCCCCGCAGCAAGATCCCCGCTCGCTACAAGTGGGACCTGGCGCCGATCTTCACCAGCGACGCGGCCTTCGAAAAGGGGATGCGCAAGGCAGCGGCGCTGCGGTCCAGGCTGGGCAAGTTCGAGGGAAAGCTCGGGGCAGGCAAGCAGCTGCGCAGGTGCCTCGATCTCTACTTCAAGCTGCGCCTGCTCACCAACCGGTTGACCCTCTACGCCAGCCTGCGCAAGGACTCCAACAACAAGTCGCCGAAGCTCAAGGCCATGGCCGAGCGCAGCCTGGCCGCCATGAACAAGCTGATGGCCCGGGCGGCCTTCATCCGCCAGGAGGTGCTCGGAATGGACGACGGCGCCGTGGAGCGGGCCTACCGCGGCGACCGCGGGCTGAGCAAGTATCGCCCTTACCTCGACGGCCTGCGCCGCCGTCGCGCCCGGGTGTTGCCGCCTGGGGCCGAGAAGATCATGTCCCTCGCTGGCGACAACCTGTGGGCCGAGATCGACCTGAACGAGATCCCGTCCGACCACGAGAAGACCTTCGGTGAGCTGATCACCGGGCTCAAGCTGCCCCGGATCAAGGACGAGAAGGGCAAGACCGTCCAGCTCACGCTCTCAAACTTCGGCAAGTTCCGCGCCTCCAAGGTGCGGCGGGTGCGCCAGGACGCGGTGGAGGGGTTCTTCGCCGCGCTGCGCAGCTCTCAGGGCGCCCTGGCGTCGGCGCTGTCAGGGCAGGCGAAGTTCAGCGTGTTCCTGGCCCGCGCCCGGGGCTACGACACCGCCCTGCACGCCTACCTGGACAAGGACAACATCGACACGGCGGTCTACCGCAGCCTGATCAAGTCGATCGGCGAAAACCTGGCCCCCCTGCACCGCTACGTGCGCCTGCGTAAGCGCGCCATGAAGCTGGACCAGGTGCGGATCCACGACCTGTATGCGCCGCTGATCAAGAAGGTGGAGATGAAGTTCCCCTACAGCGCCGCGCAGAAGCTGCTGCCCGCGGTGCTGGCGCCGCTGGGAGACAAGTACACATCGGTGCTCCGGCACGGGATGAAGCCTGGCAACGGCTGGCTCGACCTGTACCCGAGCAAGCGCAAGAACTCCGGCGCGTTCTGCGCCATGGTGTTCAGCGCGCACCCGTTCGTGAAGATGAACTACTACGACGGGCTCGACGACCTGTCGACCCTGGCCCACGAGTTCGGCCACGCCCTGCACAGCCACCTGTCCCAGAAGCACCAGCCTTACTTCCTGTCCGGCTACGCGCCGTTCAACGCGGAGATCGCCTCCACGGTCAACGAGAAGCTGCTGTCGGATCATCTGCTCCGGCGCGCGAAGAACGACCGCGAGCGGCTGTACATCCTGGGCGAGCTGGCCGAGACCCTGCGCACCACCATCTACCGCCAGACCCTGTTCGCGGAGTTCGAGCTGAAGCTGCACAGCTTCGTGGAGCAGGGCAAGCCGATCACCGCCGCGCTGCTGAACAAGACCTACGGAGACCTGATCCGCCGCTACTACGGGCCCGACTTCACCATGGGCAAGAACGACGAGCTGGAGTGGTCCTACATCCCGCACTTCTACTACAAGTATTACGTCTTCACCTACGCCACCGGGCTGACCGCCGGCATCGCGCTGGCAGACCGGATCACCCGGGGCGGCGCCAAGGCCAGGGACGCGTACCTCGGCATGCTCAAGGGGGGCTCTTCCCGGCCGCCGCTGGAGCTGCTGCGGGCCGCCGGGGTGGACCTGACCCGGCCTGACGCCTACCACACCGTGGGCAAGCTGATGGACGCCACCGTGGCGCAGATGGAGAAACTCCTGGGGCGGTGACGCGCCGCGCAATCTCTCCTTGCATCGCCCCGTGAAATTTGGCAAGGATCCCCCCCCGTAGCGCCACGGGTCCCGTGGCAGCAACCGGGTGGTGCGGAGGAGAGACATGGGAGCGCACAGAACATTGATGGCCGGGGCCGCGATGGTGGCGGTGCTGCAGTCCGGCTGCGCGGTGGACAACCCCACTTACCGCCCCCTGCCCGATGGGGAGCCGCCCGCCGTGGCCGCGGACGGCGGCGCCGCGGCCGCCCCTACCCCTGACGCTGGCGCGCACATGGCAGACGCAGCCCCGAAGCAGCTGTGCACGCCGGGCGAGTTCCTCGGCTGCGCGGGCCCGGTGAAGCTGAAGCGCTGCGCCGAGGACGGCCTGGGCCACGAACTGGTGACCTGCCCCAAGGGGTGCAACAGGAACGCCGGGCGGTGCAACGACTGCGATCCCAAGAGCAAGCCCGGCTGCAAGGGCGTGTTCCAGGTGAGCTGTAACGCCCGGGGGTTGGTGGTCAAGGTGGCCTGCCCGTATGGATGCTTCGCCGGCAAGTGCAAGGGGTGCAGCCTCAAGAGCTACTTCGCGGACAAGGACGGTGATGGCTTCGGTGACGCCAAGAGCCCCCAGCAGGCCTGCGCCAAGCCGGACGACTTCGTGCTCAACGATCTCGACTGTCACGACGGCAGCCCCGCGGCCCACCCGAAGCAGACCGCCTTCTTCAAGAAGCCCATGAGCGGCACCAAGAGCTACGACTACAACTGCAACAAGACCGAGGAGCGGGAGCGGACGGGGATCAGCCTGGCCTCCTGCACCAAGGCGAACGGCGCCTGCAAGGGCTCCGGCTGGATGCTCCTGGTGCCCAAGTGCGGCGGCGCGGGCCTGTACGTCAGCTGCACCAAGGCCAACGGCGCCAAGACCTGCACCCCCCTCATCGGCATGGCCACTCAGTCTTGCCGTTGAGACCTCCAGCCCTGGCACTGGCCCTGGCCCCGGCCCTGGCCCTCGCCGGCTGCCCTTCTCCCGCCAAGAAAGCCCCGCCGACCCGCGCTGCCATCACCGTCACCGACGATCTGGGCCGGCAGATAAGCCTCCAGGGGCCGGCCCGGCGCATCGCATCGCTGTCGCCGTCCAACACGGAGATCCTGTTCGCGGTGGGCTGCGGCGAGGCGGTGGTGCTCAGGGACAAGGTCTCCTCCTATCCCGAGGCGGTCCGGCGCCTGCCCGCCACCTCACCCTTTCGGCTCTCGCCGGGGCATGTGGCCGGCTTCTCGCCGGACCTGGTGCTGCTGACCCACGCCGACGCCACCCGTGTGGCTGCCCTGCGCCGGGTGGGGCTCACTGTGGCGACCTTCGACCCGCGCTCCCTGGATCAGCTCTACCGGGGGGTGGCGGCCATCGGCGCCCTGTGCGGAGCCCCGGGCAAGGCCCGGGCGCTGGTGGCGTCCATGCGAGGCGAGATCCGCCGGGTCGCCGCGGCGGTGCGCGGCCTCGCCCGGCCGGTGGTGTACGTGGAGACCGACGGCACCGACCCCCTCAAGCCATGGACTGCCGGGGCGGAATCCTTCGTGAGCCAGGCCCTGCACGCGGCGGGGGGCAAGAACCTGGTGCAGGTGGAGCGGCCATTTTTGCAGATCAGCGCCGAGGAGGTGCTCACCGGCGCGCCAGACTACATCCTGATCATGGGCGTCGACCCCAAGGTGGAGGTGCCCGGGCTGCAGCTGTTGCGGCAGCGGCCAGGATGGGCGAGCCTCGAGGCAGTGAAGGGAGGCCGCGTGATCGACTCCATCCATCCAGATCTCATCTCTCGCCCCGGCCCCAGGCTCGTGCGCGGGGTGCTGGCGCTGGCGCGGGCGCTGCACCCGGGGGCGCTGCCCTGAGATGAGCGAGGCGCGCCCCAGGTCCCGTCGCTCGCCCCTGGCCTGGAGCGTGGCGCTCGGGCTGCTGGCCCTGGCGGGCGCGTGGATCTCCATGGCCGCGGGCAGCCGCCGGGGGAGCCTCACCTTCGACCCGGCCTGGCCGGGGCACCTGCTCGGGCCCACGGCGGACCCGCTGCAGCGGCAGGTGCTGCTCAGCCTGCGGGCGCCACGGGTAGCTGCGGGGCTGCTGGTGGGCGTCGCCCTGGCGGTGGCCGGCCTGCTGCTCCAGGGGGTCACCCGTAACCCATTGGCCGATCCGTACCTGCTCGGCATCTCGGGCGGCGCGGGGTTGCTGGTGGTGATGCTCCACGCGTTTCATTCGGTCATCGATCTGTTCGGCTGGTGGCTGGTTCCGGCGGCTGCCTTCGCAGGCGCGCTGGGGGCCGCCGTGCTGGTGCTGCGGCTGGCGCGCGGGGCTGGTGGGCGGCTAACCATCCTCGGGCTCATCCTGAGCGGCGTGGTGATCAACGCCTTCTGCGCCGCGATGATGAGCTTCATGCTGGCGCGCTTCGACCCGTTCAGGCTGCGCATCACCACCCTCTGGCTGGCCGGGGGGATCGGCTTCAGCCGTCCGGGGCAGCTGCTGCTGGCCTTGGGCGTGGTGGCCGGCGGCTGGTTCTACCTGCGCACCCAGGCCCACCGGCTCAACGCCATGGCCCTGGGAGCGGAGGGGGCGGACACCGTTGGGGTGGACGCCGGGCGGCTGATGTTCCGCGCTGCCGCGGTGGCCAGCCTGCTCACCGGCGTGGGCGTGTCCCTGGGGGGGTTGCTGGGCTACGTGGGGCTCATCGTGCCCCACATGGTGCGGCTGCTCATGGGGCACGACTTCCGCGCCACCCTGCCGGTGGCCGCCTCGGCCGGGGCGCTCCTGCTGGTGCTGGCCGATCTGGCCGCCCGCCTGGCCTTCGCCCCCGAGGAGCTCCCGGTGGGGGTGCTGACCGCCATCCTGGGCTGTCCCATCTTGCTGGCGCTGCTGCGCGCCCAGCTGAGGAGGTGACCGGTGGCCGGTGACGTGATCCTGCAGGTCAGGGGAGTGGCGTGCGGGCATGGCGCGGAGCCGCTGCTGTCGGGCATCGAGGTCTCGGTGGGCGCCGGGGGCGCCCTGTCGGTGGTGGGACCCAACGGGGTGGGCAAGTCGACCCTGCTGCGGGCGCTCGCCGGGCAGCTGCCGCCCCAGGCTGGCCGGGTGGAGGTGGAGGGTGAGGACCTGGCCAGCGTCAGCCACCAGGCCAGAGCGCGGCTGGTGGCCATGCTGCCCCAGACAGACCGAATCGAGGCGTCCCTCACGGTGCGGGAGCTGGTGGAGCTCGGACGCACGCCCCACCTCGGGACCTGGGGCCACATGGGGAAGCAGGACCGGCAGGCAGTGGAGCGGGCCATGGACGCGTGCAGGCTGACGTCCCTCGCGTCACGGCGGCTGGACCGGGTCAGCGGCGGCGAGCGCCAGCGGGCGCGCATCGCCATGACCCTGGCCCAGGAGGCGCCCCTGCTGCTGCTGGACGAGCCGGTCAATCACCTGGATCTGAGGCGCCGCCACCAGTTCTTCCAGCTCATGGACAGCCTGCGGCAGGAGCGCCGCCTGGCGCTGGTTTGCGTGCTGCACGACCTGCCAGAGGCGTTCCGGGAAGCCGACCATGTCCTGCTGCTGGCTGATGGGCAGGGCAGGGTGCTGGACCGAGACGCACAGGGCCTGGAATCCACCCTCGCCGCGGCGTTCGACGTTCCAGAAAATTGGATACCCTTGCTGTCCCAAACCTCTTGACACCCCCTTTCCATCCGGGTATACCGCTTCCTCGTCAGGCGCTGGTCGCCGACGGGATTGTGGGCCCTTAGCTCAACTAGGCAGAGCAGCGGACTCTTAATCCGGAGGTTGAAGGT
>CAZEFW010000176.1:0-3242 GCA_964511535.1 uncultured Myxococcales bacterium
AGGCTTGAGGCTTGAGGGGAAATAGCTGGGCTCGCGTTGTTCGCTGCCTTGAGACCTGGGGCATAATTGGGCGGTGCGGCTTTTCACTTTTGCTTATTGCTTGCGACTGGAGGCTCTGATGAGGCTGACCAACATCGCAGTTTGCTGGCTCTTTGTGCTTTCCACAGCTGGTTGCCTGGAGGAGAACGTGGAGCCTGCCTTGCCTGATGGGCCGGCGGCCAAGGTGGATATCTCTGCCGGCCTCGAGGCGAGCGTCAAGGCGGACGCGCAGTCCAAAAAGTGCGGCGCATGCTCGGGCAGCAACTGCTGCTGCAGCGGCCTCGACTCGGAGTGTGAGGCTGGCTACCTGTGCTACAAGGACGGGCTCTGCCTGCTGTATGACCAGTTCAACCTGAACGTCTCGTTTTCCGGCACCATCAGCGACAAGGGCCCGGGCGGCACCCCGTGGGATCAGGACGGCAAGCCAGATCCCTACCTCATCGTCAAGGGCGCCAGCTCGGACCTGTGCACCAGCCAGGCCGCGGCCAAGGACACCACGGCGGCCAACCTCAAGTGCCAGTACCCGATGAAGGCGGCCCACAAGGCCATGGTGACCATCCGCGTGGTGGACATGGACGGCTCGAAACAGACAGTGATCTACGAGGCGTCCCTGGCCGGCGGCCTGCAGCTCAAGCATATCGGCCACGCGGGGTTCAAGCTGCCGGCTGGCCCCACAATGACCGCGCCGAAGGTGATCATCACCAAGCGCACCAACTGAGCCAGCGCCAGGTCGTGGGGGGCACGTGCGTTGACGTTGCCAGGGAAAAACGCCAGCCGCCGTCCTGCCCGGTTTCTGCAAGTTGAGGGTTGAGAGTTGAGAGCTACAGTCTGATTCCGAAGAAAGGTCCAACCACCTCCCCTCAAGCCTCAAGCCCCAAGCCTCAAGCCAGCGAGCGAAGCGAGCCAACGCCAGCGAGCGAAGCGAGCCAACGCGGCGCCTACTTGACCTTGCCCAGCTGCCCCCAGAGGTCGGCGAAGGGCACCAGCGCGTGCTGCGCCCCGGGCAGCTGCAGGTGGTCTGCCCCCTTGAGCCGAGGTGACTTGAAGTAGAGCCCCGGAAAGGCGGGGTCCAGGGTGTAAGACACGGTGCGGTAGGCCACCGTCTGGCCGGCAGGGAACCCATCGTGCTGCCCCCGGGGCGTCTCGTCCGGGTGGTTCAGATCGCGCAGCCACCCGTTGAGCAACGTGGCCGTGCTGATCTCGGCGCACGCGACGTTCACGGCCGCCGCGCCGGGGATGTCGCACCCCGGCGTGCCGTGGTTCGGGCCGCTGACCAGGTACGCCATGGCCACCTCGTTGCGCTGCAGGCCGCCGCGGAACTTCATGTAGTAGCGGGCGGTGGTCACGCCCATGGATACCGCCACCATGCGCACGCGGCTGGCCCCGGTCCAGGTCAGCACGAGCTTGACGAACCGCTCAAGCTCGGTGGCGTGCTGGGTATTGGAGCCCCCCAGGCAGGCGCCGAAGCAGGACTTGTCCTTGAAGGTGATGGCCCAGATCTCCTGGTCCGAATAGCCGCGGCTGCACAGCTCCTTGCGCAGGGAGAGCCAGCGGTCCGCGGTCTCGCCGTTGCCGTGCACCAGCACCAGGGGCGGCCGGGCCGCGGGCAGGGCGCTGGCCGATCCGCCCCAGCCGCCGAAGATCCGGCCGGAGGCAGTGGTGCGGGAGCCCACGGGGAACCGGCCCAGCGAAATCGGTCTGGCGGCGCACCCCTTGGCAACCTGAACGCTGTCGGGCGCTCCGGGCGCGCCATCTGCCGCCGGGTAAGGCACCCCGGCATCCGGGCCGGGCAACAGATCCGCGCCTGAATCTGGCGTCGGGTTTAGCTCGAACGGGACGGCGTCGCTGGTGCCGCTGGCGCATGCCAGGGGCGCCATGGCAGCCAGTAATGTTGCAAGTGCAAATCGACAGGCCATGGCGCTCCTCCCTTGAAGTGGTTGTTATCAAGGAGAATAGCGCAGTGCGGGCAGCGGCTCCAGGGTTTTGTTGCTGCGCAGCAACAAAACCGACGGGCCTCGTGGGCCATCAGAGGTGCGGTTCGAGCCAGGCCATGGAGATCGCGACGATTTCGTCGATGGCGTCACCCAGGCCATGGTCGCCATCCATCATGTGCAGCTCCACGTTTGGGTGCGCTGCGGCATACGCCTCGGAGCCTGCCGGATCCACCACCTCATCGCCCCGTCCGTGGAACATCAGCGTCGGAACGGTCACCCGGGGCACTGCAGGGTGGGTCAGCGCGTCGGCCATCATGCCCCAGCCCAGCGGGGTCATCTCGTTGGTGGCGAAGTGCATCACTTCCCGCGACCCTTCTCGCTCCCACGCCGCCCGCTCGTCCGGTGTGAGCTGCTCTGCCCAGCGGTGCATGAACCCGAACGCCGGACACATGAGCACCAGGGCGGCCGGGCGGTCGCTCTCGGAAGCGAACCGCGACGCCACGTACCCCCCCATGGAGGAGCCCATCAGGATCAGCCCGCCCGGCTCGACGTCCTGGCTCAGCCGGTCCACCTGCTGGACCATGCGCGTCACGGTCATGCCGGCAAACCCCCCCTCGCCCTCGTTCAGATCCGGAAGCAGCGGGTCGAGCCCGCGCGATCGCAGCGCCTTGACGAATATCTGCGCCTTGTAGGAGCCGGGGGAGGAAGCGAAGCCGTGCAGGTAGATGATGCGGCGGGACATTCAGTGATTATTTTTTCACGAACTTCATGACGAAGTCCTTGATGTGTTTCTTGCCGCTGCTGTCGGCGCAGCTGCTCAGCTTGCCGCTCAGCGAGACCAGCACGCTCTCGGAGACCTTCACCTTGCACTCGGCCATCTTCTGGTCCCAGGGGGCGTCGTCGTCGTAGAAGATCAGGCTCATGCCGTAGTTGGTGATATCCCCCGCGGCCACCCCCTGGATCAGCACCTCGTTCCACAGCGGGGTCCAGGTGTTGGCCTGCACCTTGGATGTGCCCTTCTTGGTGCCGATGGTCATCTCCACATACGGATCGGGGTTGCCGTTGGCGGGCCATGTGTCCCAGCTCGACTGCAGCGTCTTGTCCACCTTGGCGCTGTAGGCCACCACGTCCCACTTGGAGGTGGTGTCCAGCTTGCAGCTGCCGGTCAGGCATTTCTGGTAGCTCTTGCACGCGGTGCAGGTCACGCCGCCGGTGCCGCAGTCCGAGGCGCTGGTTCCCGACAGGCAGAGGCCGTTCTTGCAGCAGCCG
>CAZEFW010000176.1:3342-19150 GCA_964511535.1 uncultured Myxococcales bacterium
TTGCAGCAGCCGGCGCAAGACCCCGGGCCGCAGGTGCTCTGCGGGATGCAGATGCCCGCCACGCACTTTTCACCCGACTTGCATGCCGCGCACTGGCCGCCGCCCGTGCCGCACGCCGCGGAGGTATTGCCTGCCTTGCACTGGCCGCCCTGACAGCACCCGGCCGGGCAGTTGCAGCCGCTCCCCCCGCCGCACTTGCCGTTGACGCAGGACTGGTTGCCTGTGCAGGTCTTGCAAGGGTTGCCGCCGCTGCCGCAGTTGTCCTTGGACATGGCCAGGATGCAGGCGCCGTTGGCAGCGCAGCAGCCGCCGCAGGTGAGGGAGCTGCACAGGCCGCTGTCTTGCCCGCCGGCGCCGTCCAGGCGCGGGCCGACGTTGTCGTCGTCCGAGCAGGAGAGTACGGCCAGCGCGGCCACCAGGATGATTGAGGATTGGAAGATTCTCACCAGGATGCCTCCGTTACCGTGGGCTGCCACTTTCTGCATGCAAGGTCGGCTCACAACCGGCATGCTATAGGACCATAATACAGGATCCGCCTGGGCGGTAAACCGGCAGGGGGCGCGGCAGCGAGTGCCGATTGAGGCATGTCCGGGGCGTTGGTCGACGACGGTAGGAGCGTCATCATGGCCAGATTACACGGCTTGACCAGGGACCATGAAGGTCAGGAGCTCATGCTCGGTGAGCTGTTCATCATTGGGCGAGGCCCCGAGGCCCAGCTGCAGATCATCGACCGCAGGGTCTCCAGACAGCACGCTCGAATCACCCACACCGGCGATGCCTATGTCATCGAGGACATGGAGAGCGGCCGCGGCACCCGAGTCAACGGGCTGCCGATCACCGCCTCGCGGCTGCGGCCGGGGGACGAGATCGAGATCAACGGCCACAAGTTCCGCTTCGAGGACGCTGACTCCGACACCTCCACCACAGCCGACCTGGCCATCGTGATGGACCAGACCCACCGACCCAATATGCAGGTGGAGCCGGATCCCACCATGGTGGACATGGCCCGGCCGGATACCCTGGTAGATCCCGGCAAGCTGGTCCAGCTGCGCCGGAGCCTCGATGCCCTGGTGGAGGTCAACCGCCTGTGCCACGCCTACAGCAGCAAGGAGGAGCTGCTGGAGGCGGTGCTCGAGACCTGCTTCTCGGCGTTCCCGGGGGTGGAGCGCGCCATGGCCGCCGTGCTGGACCCCGAGGCGCGTCGGATGTCAGCGCGTCAGGTGCGGGTCAAGCCGGGCGTGGCCAACCGTCGCTTCCACATCTCCCGCTGGGCCATGACCGAGTCGTTGGGCAAGGGGCGGGCGGTGCTCACCAGCGAGCCGATGAAGACGGACACATCCTGGTCCGAAGAGCGCACGCCGCCCCAGGTGCAGAAGATGGTGGTGCCGGTGCTGGCGGCGGGGCGGAGCCTGGGGTTGATCTACCTCGATCGCGCCGGCGAAGGTCCGGCCTTCACCGACCGGGACCTCGACTTGTGTGAGGCCATGGCCAACGCCGTGGCCATGGCGCTGCAGAACGCCGAGCTGGCCGAGGCTGCCCGCGCCAGCTCCATCCCGGAGAAACAGATCGAGGCGGCGCGTCAGGTCCAGCGGCGATTCTTGCCTCGCACCAGCCCGCGGCTGCCCGGGTTCACCTTCGTCACCCACTACCTGCCCTGTCAGGACGTGGGAGGAGACCTGTACGATCTGATCCAGCTGGACGACAACCGGGTCGGCGTGGTGATCGGCGATGTGGCGGGCAAGGGCTTCCCCGCGGCGCTGGTGATGGCGTGGGTCACCTCCCAGGTGCGGCTGGCGGCGCACCAGGTGCGCCACCCGGCCGAGGTGGTGCGCCAGGTGAACCTGAGCCTGCTCGACGCCCGGCAGGACGAGATGTTTGTCACCCTCTTCTTCGCCGTGATCGACCGCTGGACCATGCAGATGCGCTTCTGCAACGCCGGCCATATCCCGCCGCTGGTGCGGCGCGGCGTGGGGCCGGGCTCGGTGGTGGAGAGCGTGGAGGACGCCGCGGGCATGCCGGCCGGGATGATGGCAGACGCGGTGTACGAGGAGGGATCCATCCCCCTGGGCAAGGGCGACGTGGTGCTGCTGGTGAGCGACGGCGTGACCGAGGCGCGCGGGACGGACGACGAGCTGTACGGCATGGAGCGGCTGAGCGACTCCATCTCACAGGGCGCCGCCTCGCCGGCAGACCTGGTGAGCGACATCCTCCACGACCTGCGGCGCTTCTCCAACGGCACCGCCCAGGCGGACGATGTCACCATCGTCTCGCTCGGCGTGGGCGGCGAGACGGCGGACATCCGCACCACCCTCCCGCCGGGCGCCCTTGATTCCGGCTTCGGCCATGATCTGACGCCGCGTTGAACGCCCCCCCACCCCGGTTATAATTCCATCTTCATTCCAATCGAGCAGGAAACCGCGGAGGACCGATGAGGCCTGAAGACAGGGAGCGGATCCAGGTTGAGGTTGTCAGCCGGGTGGTGGAGCAGCATGTCGCAGCGTCCGGCAATGCGTCCGAGGGATACCTCGAGACCCTGGTCAACGACACCATCTACAACGAGCGCAGGCGGCTGGAGAAGGCGTCCTCCGAGCGAGCGCGCGCCGAGGCGCCGTTCTACGACGAGATCCTTCGTCGCATGCAGCACGCCTCGGAGCGGGATCTGCGCAAGCTCACCGAGAAGCTGGCCCGGCGCTTCGTGGGCGAGGTGGTGGGCAACTTCGACAAGCGCGTGTATTCGGCTGCCACCGGCGCCATCCCTGCCGGGCTCTGGGCGCTGCTCAACGCCATGAGCCCGAGCCGGCTGTTCTCCCTCGAGGGGTTCAAGCGCGGCCTGGCCGATCACCTGGAGCTCTGGGGCGAGGTGGATCACCTCAAGTCAGTGGCCGAGAAGGGCACCCTCGTGTTCGTGCCCACCCACTCCAGCAACCTCGACTCGATCCTGCTGGGCTACGCCATCTACCTGATGGGGCTGCCGCCGGTGACCTACGGCGCGGGGATCAACCTGTTCACGAACCCGCTCATCTCCTTCTTCATGGCCAACCTCGGCGCCTACAAGGTGGATCGCAAAAAGACCTCCACCCTCTACAAGGAGGTACTCAAGGAGTACGCCACCTGCTCCATGGAGATGGGGTACAACAACCTGTTCTTCCCGGGCGGCACCCGCAGCCGCAGCGGCAAGGTCGAACGGAAGCTCAAGAAGGGGCTGCTCGGCTGCGCCATCCGCGCCTACATCAACAACCTGCGCGAGAAGGCGCCGCGGCCGAACCTGTACATCGTGCCGATGACCATCAACTACCTGCTGGTGCTCGAGGCGGAGACCCTCATCGACGACCACCTCAAGGAGGTGGGCAAGTCGCGCTACATCATCACCGACGACGAGTTCTCGCGACCGCGGGAGATCTACAACTTCATGAACAACCTGATCTCCATGGACTCGCGCATCGTGCTGACCTGCTCCGCCCCGATGGACGTGTTCGGCAACCGGGTGGACCGGGAGGGCCGCAGCGTCGACGGGCGGGGGCGCATCGTGGACCCGTCCCGCTACGTCACCCGCGAGAGCGAGCCGGTGTTCGACGATCAGCGGGACTACCAGTACACCCGGGAGGTCTCCGATGAGATCGCGGGCGCCTACCTGGCGGACAACGTGATCCACTCCACGCACATAACCGGGCACGCCCTGTTCCGGCTGCTCAAGTCGAGCAACCCCGGCGTCACGCTGTACCGGCTGCTCCGCACCGGCGGCGAGCACCCGTCGTTCACCATGACGCAGGTGCACCAGGAGGTGGACCGGCTGCTGCGGGCGTTCGAGGAAATGGAGCCGCGCCCGCGCCTGGGGCCGGTGGTTCAGGAGGGGGACGTGCAGGAGATCGTCAACGACGCCCTGCGCGCGTTCTCGGTCTATCACACGCGCCGGGCGGCGGTGCGTCGAGGGGACCGGATGTTCCACGAGGACCGCAACCTGCTGCTGTTCTACAGCAACCGCCTCGAGGGGTACGAGCTGGAGCGGCACCTGAACGGAGGGGGGATGTGATGGGAGGCCAGATGGAGCGCAAGGTCGGCGTCATCGGAGCCGGGAGCTGGGGCACGACCCTGGCCAAGATCCTGGGCGAGAACGGCAACGAGACCATCGTCTGGGCCTTCGAGCCCGAGGTGGTGGAGGAGATCAACGGGGCCCACACCAACGAGCGGTACGTTCCGGAGGCGAAGCTGGTGGAGAACGTGCGCGCCACCACGGACCTGCAGGAGGTGTGCGAGCAGTGCCCGCTGATCCTGATGGTGGTGCCGTCCCACGTGTTCCGCGGCGTGGCGGCCCAGATGGGGGACCACCTGCACGGCGAGCAGTGCATCGTCCACTGCACCAAGGGGATCGAGCGGGGCACGTTCAAGCGCATGAGCCAGGTGCTGCGCGAGGAGACCTGCGTGCGCAAGATCGGCGTGCTGTGCGGGCCGAACCTGTCTCGCGAGCTGGCGGCGCAGAACCCGGCGGGCACGGTGGTGGCCTCCAAGTTCGCCGAGGTGAGCGGCCGCGCGCTGGAGGCGCTGCACAACCAGTACTTCCGCGTCTACAGCGGCAGCGACGTGGTGGGGGCCGAGGTGGGCGGCGCGTTCAAGAACATCATCGCGGTGGCCGCCGGCATCGTGGACGGCCTCGGCATGGGGGACAACACCAAGGCGCTGCTGCTGACCCGCGGGCTGAGCGAGATGACCCGCTACGGCGTGCTGCAGGGGGCGGAGATCCTCACCTTCGGCGGCATGGCGGGCATCGGCGACCTGATGGCCACCTGCGCCTCGCCCCTGTCTCGTAACCACCAGGTGGGCGAGCGGCTGGCCAGGGGGGAGACCCGCGAGGAGATCCAGCAGAGCATGTTCATGGTGGCCGAGGGGGTCAAGACCGCCCGGCCGGTGCACAACGACGCGGAAGAGAACGGCATGGACCTGCCCATCGTCACGGCGGTCTACCGGCTGCTGTACGAGGGGGCCAGCGTGGAGCAGGCGCTCACCGAGCTGATGGGCCGGGAGGCGGGGCCGGAGTTCGATGCGGTCAAGCGGCTCTGGGAGAGCGGCGGCGGAGGCATGGGCCGCTCATGAGCTTCCCCGTCAACCAGGTCAACGAGCGCGCCCTGGCGCCGGACTGGGCCGGCCACGTGTTCGTGTGTGACATCGACCGCACCTACCTGTACACGCGGTTCTCGTCGCTCAAGGGGATCAGCCGCATCCCGCTGGAGTTCGCCGTCGACAAGATGGACATCGAGGGCATGGCCACCTTGCTCAAGGAGGTGCGCCGCGGGCCGGAGCGCATGAGCCGCCACACGCCGCTGTACTTCATCTCGGCCTCGCCGGCCCAGCTGCGGCCGGTGATCGAGCGCAAGATGCTGCTCGACGGGCTGGAGTTCGACGGCACCATCTTCAAGGACTGGTGGGGGGTGCTCACCGGGCTGCGCCTGAAGCGGTTCAAGGAGCAGCTCGGCTTCAAGATGACCGGGCTGTTGATGCTGCACCAGCAGCTGCCGGGCGGGTCGCGGGAGCTGCTCATGGGGGACGACCTGGAGATGGACCCGCTGTCGTTCGCGCTCTTCGCCGACGCGGTGGCCGGGCGCGTGGACCCGGAGCTGCTGGGGCAGGTGCTCCAGGGCCACGGGGTGGCCGGCCGGGACGCCCGGGACATCTGCGGGCTGGTGCGGCAGCTGCACCCGTCCGAGGGGGTACAGCGGGCGTTCATCCGCATGGAGCGCTACCAGGACGCCGAGCACTTCATCGACTTCTACCCCGGGCTGCACGCCTGCCGGGACGCGCTGCAGGTGGCCGTGTCGCTCCACGGGCTCGAGGCGGTCTCCGCCGAGGGGGTGGTCCGGGTCGCCTCTGACCTGCGCCGGCAGGGCCGCTCGGCGGACGAGCTGGACGAGCGCCTGCGCGAGTGCGCGGCCAGGGGCTTGCTGGAGCGGGAGGCGGTGGCCGCGCTGCGGGACGACCTGGCCGGACGCGGGCTGATCAAGGCGCAAGTGGAGCTGCCGCCGCTGGAGGACCGGTGGGCGCGAAGGGCGGCGGCCATGCGAGAGGACTCCAGGTGGACCCCGACCCGGTTGCTGGAGGTGCGCAGGAGATGAAGGTCCTTTCGGTTTTTGGAACCCGCCCCGAGGCGATCAAGATGGCGCCGGTGGTGCGACGCCTGGAGCAGGAGCCGGGGGTGGAGTCGAGGGTGTGCGTCACCGCCCAGCACCGCCAGATGCTCGACCAGGTGCTCGAGCTGTTCGACGTCGAGCCGCACCATGACCTGGACGTGATGGGGCACAACCAGACCCCCACCGGCGTGGCCGCCGCGGTGCTGCAGGGGCTCGAGCCGATCCTGAGCCGCGAGCAGCCGGACTGGGTGCTGGTTCAGGGCGACACCACCACCGTGGCCGCCGCGGCGCTGGCCGCCTTCTACGCCCGGGTGCAGGTGGCCCATGTCGAGGCGGGGCTGCGCACCTTCGACCCGTACAAGCCGTTCCCCGAGGAGATCAACCGGCGGGTGGCCAGCGCCATCTGCCAGCGGCACTTCGCGCCGACGCCGGTCTCCCGGGACAACCTGCTGCGCGAGGGGATCCCCGAGGAGACGGTGCTGGTCGCGGGCAACCCGGTCATCGACGCGCTGCGCTGGGTCAGCGACCTGCCCGCGCCCACGGGGGAGCTGTTCCAGTCCCTGGCCGCGAGGCCGGCGGGGCAGCGGGTGATCCTGGTGACCGCTCACCGACGGGAGAACTTCGCCGGGCCGTTCGAGCGCATCTGCGCCGCCCTGGCCGAGCTCGCGCGGCGCCACGGCGATGGCGTCCGGATCATCTACCCGGTGCACCTGAACCCAAACATCCGCGAGCCGGCGCACCGGCTGCTGGGGGAGATCCCCAACGTCGACCTGATCCCCCCGCTCGATTACCTCCCGCTGGTGCACCTGATGAAGGAGAGCCACCTGGTGCTCACCGACTCCGGCGGCATCCAGGAGGAGGCGCCCGGGCTGGGCAAGCCGGTGCTCGTGCTGCGTGAGGTCACCGAGCGACCCGAGGCGGTGACCGCCGGCACGGTGCGCCTGGTGGGCACCGACCGGGATCGCATCGTCAGCGAGGCGACCCGCTTGCTGGACGACGAAGCAGCCCACGCCGAGATGTCCCGCGCGGTCAACCCGTACGGCGACGGCCAGGCAGCCGAGCGGATCGTGGGCAGCCTCGTGGGGCGGCAGGTGGAGCCCTTCGTGGCCAGCTCCGCTACTTGACCTCCGCCGGGGTGTTGAGCATCACGCCGGCCATGGCCGGGGCGTGCAGGGGATCCGAGCCCATGGCCCGGATCACGGCGATGGCGCCCTCGCGGTCTCCGGTCCGCGCCAGCGCCAGGGCCAGGCGGTAGCGCGCCTGCGCCGGGAGCCCTGACATGGCGGCCGCCTGCGCGAGCTTGCCCACCCTGAACAGCGCGGCGGCGGTCTGCCCCTGGTCGGCGTGGAGGTCCTTGGCCCCTGCCGCGTCGCCCAGCAAGTGCAGGGTGGCGGCCAGGTGGGGCAGGGTGCGCCGCCGCCCCCAGTCCGACTCGGCCTTGACCGCGGCGATGGCCTGGCCCAGCCATGTTCTGGCCCCGGCTGCATCGCCGGTCAGGGCTTTGGCGCGAGCCACCAGGGCCTCTGCCTCGGCGGTGAAGTAGCGACCGGAGATGCGCCGGGAGGCGTCCTTCAGCAGGGTGGCGGCGCGCTCCCGCTCCCCCAGGCGCCAGTACGTCTCCGCCAGCAGGGCCCGGGCCTTGACCTGGTCCGAGGCGATGAGGCCCGCCTTGCTCCCGAGGATCAGGCCGGCCAGACGATCCACCCCCGCCTTGTTGCCCTGGTCCGCGTGGGCGTCCACCACCGCCATCAGGGTGCGCAGCCGCTGGAACCGCCGGACGCTCAGGGCGGGCGCCTCGGCGCGGGCCAGCACCGCGTCGGTGGAGTCCATGCCGCGCAGGTCCCGGCACGCCCGGCCGACCCAGGTCCAGGCGTCGGCAGAGTGCTTGTGGGACAGCTGGCGTTCCAGCAGCGCCGTGAGCCGGGGGAAGCGGCCGTCAGGGCCCGGCGCGGCGCCGGTGACTCGCTGCGCCAGACACTCGGCCAGGCCGATGGCGCGCAGCGCGGTGGAGCTGTTGCGCCTGGGGACTGCCAGATCTGCGGCCGAGGCCAGCAGCTGGCGGGCCCGCTCGCCGCCCTCGGCGCCGGCCAGGGTGGCGGCCGCGGACACGCTCGCCAGGGCCTTCTTGCTCGGGGAGCGCTCCCGCTCCACCAGGTGGAGCATGTACGGGGTGGTGCCAGGCTTCGGCACCGCGGCGGCGGGCTTCGGGGGCCTGGCAGCCCGCGCAGGCGGACGAGGGGGCCTGGGGCTGGACGACACGGCCTTGACTGGCCGGGACGGTGGGCTCGGCTGGAGCAGCAGCATGGTCGCCGTCACGCCGCCCGCCACCAGGAAAGCCAGGGCGATGCCGCCCACCAGCAGCCCGGTGCGCCGGGTCTGCCCCTGCCCCTTGGCGGTGGCGCTCCGGGCCCGCTTGAGCGCCTCCAGCTCGCGCTCCAGCGCCTCCACCTTGCGCCGCTCGGAGGCGAGCTCCTCCCCCAGCTCTCGTCGCTGCTCGGACGCCTGGCGTCGAGCGGCGCGCAGCTGCTCCTCCAGCGCCTGATAGTCGTCGCGGTAGGACATCTGCTACTGATCCAGCTCCTTGGGCCGAAGCACGGTCACCAGCTCCCAGGCGTCCGGCTCGGCCAGGTCGACCCAGCTGCCCTCGGCCTGCAGCAGCGCGGCGTTGGCCGTGGTCATGCGCTCGAGGCGACCGGACAGCATCGACACCAGGTTCTCCCAGCCCGGGTTGTGGCCCACCACCATCACCGTCCCCGCCTCCTCGGGCAGGTCGATCATCTCCTTCAGCACGGCGATGGAGCCCGCGTGGTAGAAGTCGGGGATCCAGCGCACAGGGATCTCATCTGGCATCGCCCGAGCCACCCGCTTCCAGGTCTGCCGCGTGCGGGTGGCATCGCTGCTGAGCACCAGATCGGGCACCCACCCCCTGCTCGCGAGGGCCTCGCCCATGCGCGGGGCATCCCGGCGGCCGCGCTTGTTCAGCGGGCGCTGGTGATCGCTCAGCGAGTCGTCCTTCCAGGAGCTCTTGGCGTGACGCAGGATGATCAGGCGCTTCATGGTTCTTTCCCCACGGTGATGCCGCTGGTGCCGCAGATGGTGCGGACGAACTGGCGGTTGGCGTAGTTCAGCTTCGGCCAGACCTCCAGCACGCCTGCCCGATCCTTGAGGAAGCAGCTGGAGCCGGCGAAGATCTTGAGCGAGTAGAAGTCGTCGGGTCTGATGACGAGCACCGCCCTGGCGATCTCCCGGGCCCGATGGTGCGCGCCGCTGGCCCATGCCCCCTGGGCCAGCTCCACCATCTTGTTGACCATGTCGCTCTTGGTCTTGCGGTCGCGCGGCACGCCCGGCATGGGCAGCTTGCCCGAGGCGATGGCGTCCAGCTCCGCCTGCACCCGGACCTGCTTGGCGCGGTCCTCGGCCTGGCGCAGCCTGAGCCCCAGCTCGGCGTTGAGGGCCTTCTCTTTCTTCAGCTTCTCGGCGCTGGACTGGAGCTGTTGGTGGCTGCGCTGGAGGGTCTGGGCGGCGCTCATTTTGGCCGATTCGAGCCGGCGCTGGAAGCTCCAGGCGTAGAGCATGGTCCCCACGGCCACGGCGCACCCGAGCAGCCCCACAGAGACCATCCACTTCGGGCGGGAGGCCGGTCCGGGGCGCTCCTCGCGAGCCCGAGCGGCGGCCTCCCTCGCATCACGGCGGACCGCGCGCAGCTGCAGCTCGGTGTCCTGGCGCGCGCGGCGTTCAGCGGCCAGGTCAGCCTCCAGCGAAGCGACCTGCGCCCGGAGGGCTTCCTCGTCGTCCCTGTACACAGGGCTACTTTAGCATTTCAGGGCCTGGACCCCACGGCAGGCAGGGAGATCAGCGCCCCTGGGTCGGCCGGGGCAGCAGCGGGTCGCGGGTTCGGCTGCCCATCTCCTTGGCCAGCTCGATCTCCTCCACCAACAGCGAGGGGGTCACGATGGACAGGGGCAGGCCCATGCGCGGGCCACGGTGGCTGAAGCCGCCGCCGTCGTAGCGGCTGTGCACCACTGCCCGCTTGCCCGCGGCCATGATCCGCTTGAGCTGCTTGACCTGCACCCGCTCCAGCTTCAGCCCTCGCACCAGGGTGCGCTTGCCGGAGGCGCTCACCTTGTAGGCCAACATGCCCGCCATGTGCATGGCGCCGCCGCCGGCGGCCACGCCGCTCAGCTTGCCCGTGATCATCGGCTCGGGGAGCTGGGTGATGACGATGCCATGGGGTTCCCCCTCCTTTTTGGCCTCCCCCGCGGTGAGGCGGAGAAGCGCGCCGTCGGCCTTGCCCGGGGCGCGCAGGACCAGGTTGGTTGGCACCGGCTGGGCGCCGCCGTAGCCGCCGCCGCGGGCGTGCCCGTTGGAGCGCGGGAACTTCTTGCTCGGCGTGCGGTTGGTCAGCAGGCTCTGCAGCTTGCCCGCCTTGACCAGCACCACCTTCTGCGCCGGCACGCCCTGGTCGTCCACATTCAGCTGGCCGATGACCGGCACGCCGCCCACCCGCTTGAGGCCTGGATCGTCCACCAGGGAGAAGGTGCTCGGGAGCACCCGGCGGCCCTTCTTGCCGGCCCACTTGCTGTGAGGAGGCATACGCTGGCCGCGGCCCCACGCCCCTGGCACGCCGGAGAGGTGGGGCACCAGCACCTGGCGCAGCAGCTGGGCCGCTGCCCGGCCCTCGAACAGCACCGGGCCGGCGTACTCCGGCGCCGTGGGCGCGGTGCGCAGGGCCTTGAGCTCCGACAGCATGCGCCCCAGGGCCTTCTTGAGCGCCGCCTCGGCGGGCAGCTTGCCGGTCAGGGGGTAGACCCGGTGCATGTAGTGGCCCAGGGGCATGCCGTCTTTGGCCTGGGCCCCGGCGGCCACGGACAGCTCCACCACGCCGAACGACTCGCTGGTCAGGCTCCCCTCGCTGGTGACCAGGGTGCGCGTGCCGCGGGAGAAGTTCAGCTCCACCACGCCCTCGAGCACCGCCGCGTCGTCCCACAGCAGGGCCCCCAGCTTGCGCACGAGCGCCTCGGCGGCGCTGGCTTCAGGCAGGGCCGCGGCGGCGGGCAGGGAGCGGCGCACGGCCTTGGCCCTGGCGAAGTCGTCGCCCTGCTCCTTGTCCGGCTTCTTGTCCGCGAGGGCGGCCTTCTTCTGCTCCATGGCCTCGGCAGCGCCCTTGTACGCCTGGTCCGTGGCGAGCCAGATCTGGCGTCGCAGGGCGGCGTAGTCGTCGTCGATGACCAGGCGCATGGAGCGCCCGCCGCCGCCGCCGAGGAAGTTGCTGTTGTCCCGCTTGTAGCTGCCCACCCGCAGGTCCGTGTGAAGCACCCGGCTTTTCTGGCGCTGGGAGATGACCACGCCGCCGAACTCGCCCAGCACGGACAGCTGCTCGGCGTCCTGCACCGAGTAAGCGATGAAGTACGGCTTCGCCATGCCGGGCAGGTGCAGGGTGAGCGAGCGCTTCAGCTCGTCCTGCAGCGCGCGCACGAGGGGCGTCTTCTCCAGGTCGGCCAGGGCGTCGGCGCGACCGGCCCCGGCGTGCAGGGTGAGGGAAAACAGGGCGACGGCGATGAGGCTGGCGCGGATCATTTTGCACCTCCCTTGCCGGCCTTGGCCGAGGGCGCGGGCAGGATGGGCGGCCGCTCCTTGCCGGTCATGCGACGGGCGATCTCCACCTTGGACACCAGCAGGCTGGGGCTGGCGGCGGACACGGGCACCATGCCCGACTCGGCGCCGCAGTAGCCGTTGAACACCACCATGTCGTTGGCGGCCAGCTGCACCTGGGAGATGGACGTCAGCGGCGTGCCCTCGATGTCAGCGCCGCGTACGAGCTCCTCGCGGCCGTCCGGGTAGACCTTGTACACCATCACCGGCTTGACCTTGAAGAACTGGGCCCCGTAGCGGCTGGTGTTGGTGAAGCCGCCCTCCACCACGGTGAAGCGCAGCCCGTACGGCTTGCCCTGGCGCTTGACCTCGTGCAGCAGCCGCTGCTTGAGCGCCTCCGGGGTGGTCACCACCCGCGGGTGCACGATGAGGTTGCCCTGGCGGGCCACCACGGGCCTGCCCTCCTGGCGCCGGCCGTGGCCGTTGGAGCGGTTGAAGCCGCGCGCCGGGTCGCGGGACATGAGGAACCCCTTGAGCACGCCGGCCTCCACCAGGCTGGCGCGGCGCGCCACCACGCCCTCGTCGTCCACGCGGTAGAAGCCGTTGAGCTCCACCCCGGCGAGGCCGGCCATGGTCGGGTCGTCGTACACGTCGATGAACTCGGGCAGCACGCGCTTGCCCACCTGCTTGGCGAAGGTCTGGCCCTCGATGTGGCCCTTCTGCCGGTGGCCCTCCACCCGGTGGCCGAAGATCTCATGGAAGTAGACCCCGGCGGCGCGGCCCTCGAGGATGGCGGGGCCCACGTACGGGTCGGCCAGCGGCGCCTTGCGCAGGGCCAGCAGGTCGGCGATGAGGCTCTTGACCCTGGCCAGGATTTCCTCGTCGGAGGCGAGGCGGTCCAGGCTTCCCGCGTCCACCGTCTCGCCGCGCATCAGGTCCATGCCGTCCTCGGCCCGGGTGTGGCCCATGAGCGCGATGCGCGCGTAGGTGCGGCTGGTCTGTACGCGGCTCCCCTCGGAGTTGACCAGGAAGCGGTTGTCCGCGGAGACCAGCAGCTTGACCTGGGAGAAGAAGATCTCCGGGTGCTCCTTGAACGGCGCGGCGATGCGGCGCAGGCGCGCCTTCCACGCGGCGACGTCCACCTTCACGGCGCCCACCGGCTCGATGTGCTTCAGGGGCTGCTCCCGGGAGAAGTCGTCCGACTTCTCCTCCTCCTTCGCCTTGACCGCCAGCTTCGACTTCACCTCAGCGTAGGCCTCCTTGCTCTGACGGTAGGTGCGCTCGCTGGCCAGCCAGATGGTGGGGCGCAGCTTCTGCACGTCGTCCTCCAGCGGCAGCAGCCAGGAGCCGCCGTAGCGCATGCCCCGACCCGACACCGGGTTGGTGTTGTCGAGCTTGTAGTCACCCACCCGAACCTCCACGCCGAGCACCCGCCGGTGGTCTCTGCGCACGCTGGAAATGGCGCCCATGGTGGCCTCCATCTCCAGACCTCGCCGCTCGATCACCTGGTAGCCGAGGAAGTACGGGCGCGGCGCCGGCAGCTTGGCGAAGCTGGCCTGGTAGCGCTTCAGCTCCGCGTCCAGGGCGGCGAGCACCGGGCTCGGCTTGCCCTTGCCGGGGGCCGATCCGGTCACCGCCTTGAGGTCCAGGGCGGCGGCGGGCGGCGGCGGCAGGGCCTCGACGGCCGGGGCGGCGCCGCCGGCCGAGGTCTTGGGCGGCGCAGCGGGCGGGCCGCACGACGCGGCGGTCCAGAGCGCGAGGATCAACAAGGGGAGGAGGCGAAGGCGTGTTGTCATGCTCGATGGTCCTGTGGGGCAGTGGATGGTGGAGAGTCCAAATGTAGACCATTAGGACGGCCCTGTCCGGGTGTATGATTGTACGCTCTGACCCGATCGGAGGTGCCCCTTGGTTCGTGCCGTCGCTGTCACCGTGATGCTCCTGCTGCCGGCCGTCGCCGCCGCCAAGCCGCCCGTGGTGACCATGGCCAGCGGCAACAAGTCGATGAGCATGTTCGACCGCCAGCCCCTGAGCCGCACCTGGAGCTGGACCTGCGACGACCCGGACGACAACTTCCCGCTCCAGCTCCGTTGCCTCGTGTATGACGTCACCAAGGGGACCGTGGGCACCGGCAAGGAGGTGAAGCTCTCCGATACCCTGTGCGGCAGCGGGTCCAAGGACCCGATAAAGGTCACCCACACCTACACCGTGGCCGCGCCCAAGGCGGACCACCGCTACTCCTACGTGGCAGTGTGTCAGGACGGCAAGAAGTTCGTGACCAGCGCCGGGCCGCTGTTCTGGTACGACGTCACCGCGCCGTCGTCCATCATCCACTCGGGGCCGCCCAAGGTCTCGTACAGCTCCAAGGTCACCTTCGAGGTGAGCTGCCAGGACAACTCCTTCGGGCTGACCACGGCGCCCAAGGTGCCCTTCGTGCGCTGCTTCAACTACACCCGCGTGATCAACACCGACACCGGCCAGCTGGAGAAGCCGCTGAGCATGCCGGCCTACTCCACCAGCTCGGGCATGAAGATCAAGCAGGTCTACACCTACATGGCCCCGGGCAACTACCGGTTCGAGACCTACGCCAAGGACGAGGCGGGCAACATGGGGCTGGTCAAGGAGTGGGTCTGGGGCATCGCCTGGCCGGACGGGGGCGCGCCCGACGCGGCGGTGCTCGTGGACACCGGCCCGCCCAAGCCGGACTCCAAGCAGGCGGCGCCGGACAAGGCCCTGGCCGCGGACCTGGCCGCGCCAGCGGACCAGAACGCGGGGGGCGGCCCGGATCAGAACGCCGGCCCGAAGCTCGACGGTGTCAGCGTGGGCGAGGCAGGGCCCGGCGCCGATCTGCTGGGCGGCGACTTTGGCGGGGGCGACCTGGACGGCCGGGACAGCGGCTGCGACTGCCGGGTGGGCCGGCCGCGGGCCCTGGGCGACGGCCTGATGTTCGCCCTGATGTTGCTGGGCGTCATGCTCTGGCGGCGTGGCCGCTGACAGGGGCCTCCCGGGGGTGGCGCTGGCGCTGATCCTGGTCGGCGCCCAGGGCTGCGTGCTCGACTGGAGCGACCCGGGCTGCTGGGTGCCGGAGCAGGAGGCGCAGTGCCAGGCGCGCCAGGTGGGCGGGACCAGCGTCCGGTTCTGCCGGGTGCCTGCCGGGTGCTTCATGATGGGCTCGCCCGAGGGGGAGCCGTGCCGCGAGAAGGGAAAGGACTCGGGCCGGGAGCGGCAGCACGAGGTGCGCCTGACCCGCAGCTTCGAGCTCTCCGAGGCCGAGATCACCCAGGCACAGTTCAAGAAGGTCACCGGCTTCCAGTGGGCTGCCCACCGCGTGGCCGGCAACGGGTGCAAGGCGTCTTGCTGTGGGGCCGCCAGCTGCGATCACAACCCCATGGAGCAGATCACCTGGCACGAGGCGGCGGCGCTGTGCAACATGCTGTCGCCCGAGGCGGACCGCTGCTACGACTGCACCGGGATCGACGCGCAAGCCGAAGCGAACCCGAACAAGATCGTCTGCGCAGTGCAGGCGCCCTACGCCGGCGGCAAGATCCTCGATTGCCCTGGCTATCGGCTGCCCACCGAGGCGGAGTGGGAGTACGCCTATCGGGCGGGGACGGACACCGCCTACTACAGCGGCGCCAACGACCCGCAGCAGTGCGCCGGCGTGGACCCGGCCGCGGATCAGATCGGCTGGTACGGGCCGTCGGCGGTGTGGCGCTCCAACCCGGTCAAGGGCAAGAAGCCCAACGCCTGGGGGCTGTACGACATGGCGGGCAACGTCAACGAGTGGTGTCACGACGACTACGCCGCCGACCTCGGTGCGAGCCCCGAACAGGACCCAGTGCGCCTCGCCGGAGGCAGCCGCAAGGTGACCCGCGGCGGCGGGTATTACGATGACCAGCTGCCCGCTCAGCACCTGCGCGCGGCTTACCGGACCAGCCGGATGCACCACGCGCGCTGGCACCATTTAGGCGTGCGTTGCGCGCGGTCTTTGCGGTGAACGATCGCTGTGCACGTTCGGCGCCGCTCCGTGCTCGCTGCGCTCGCCCGGTCGCGGCTGTTGTGGGGTTGTGGGTGGGTCGGGACCTTGGCGGTCTGCTTTC
>CAZEFW010000177.1:0-18826 GCA_964511535.1 uncultured Myxococcales bacterium
GGGGGGGGGGCGCGCCGGGCGCCGCGGGGGGGGGGCGCGGCGGGCGGGGGGGGGGGCCCGCCCCGGGGGGGGGGCCCGCGGCCTGCGGCCGCGGAATGCCAGAATGCCAGGATGCCAGAATGCCAGAATGCCAGAATGGTCAGAATGCTGGATTGGTCAGAATGATTGACCCGGCTTCCCCCGGTGGTCAATATTTGGCAGCTCTCGGCGGCGGAGGCCCAAGCATGGCAGACGAAGCAGAAGACCGGCAAGACGACCTCGGAACGTTCCAGGTGGACCTGACGCGCGGCGCGGTCATCGTGCGGTTCGAGCGCACGCTGTACCCGCTGGACGCCATCTATGGGGCGGCATACGTATTCATCGACCGCTGTTACGCGATGCTGGACGTCCCGGATGATCGGTATATCTCGGTGGAGCTCACCGGCCGGGAGCCGCTGGACGAGCAGGGCCTGCGCGACCTGGGGGGCGAATTCGCCAACGAGCTGCTGACCCAGGCGTGGCGCCACAAGATCACCGAGCGCAACCGCCTTACCATCGAGACGGCCACAGTCCAGGCCCTGGCCGGCGCCTCCGGACCGCCGCCGCTGGACGACCTGGACGATCTGGACGACCTGGACGACCTGGACGACCTGGACGAGGACCTGGGCGACGACGTGTTCGACGATCCCCTCGGCATCGCGACGCCGTGGGAGGAGAAGTACGGTGAAAAGGCCGACGGGGCTGACCAGGCCGCCGAGGCCGCCGAGCCTGACGGGGCGGCAGCCGACCCCACCCTGGACGACAAGGGAAAGGAGGCCTGACCCGTGGCGTCGAGCGTGCGATTTCACCGCGAGCTCTACCCCGAAGAGGCGGTGCGCGCCTCCATGGAGGCCTACGCCGCTCACGGCAAGTTCGAGCTCAGCGTGGACGAGCCGTACACCATGGTGGAGATCGAACCCACGGCCGAGGGGCTCGACGCGGATCACCTGGCGCGAGAGTTCTCCAACCATGTGCTCGCCGGCGCGGTCGAGCGGAAGAGGTCCTGAATGAAACGTGACCTGCTGCGCGAGGCGTCCAGCCGGTTCGCGGCGCCGTTCCGGCTGCGCAAGCTCGGAGACACCTACCTACTGACCAACCCCGGGGGCGACCACATCTTCCTGGACGAGGCGGAGCTGGAGCGGTTCGCCGCCGGTGATCTGGACGCCGAGGACGAGCTGTACCGGCGCCTGGCCCGGAAGAACTTCATCGCCCGGGAGCTGGACGCTGATCGCCTCATCGGCCAGGTCTCGGACCGCAAGGCGTTTCTGGCCCACGGTCCACACCTGCACATCATCATCCCGACCCTGCGCTGCAACGAGACCTGCGTCTACTGCCACGCCAGCCGGGCCGACATGAGCGCCACCGACACGGACATGACCGAGGACACGGCGGCCCGCGCGGTGGACCTGGCGCTACAGAGCACCTCCCCCGACATCACCATCGAGTTCCAGGGGGGCGAGCCGCTGGTGCGCTTCGACCTGGTGCGGTTCATCGTGGAGCGGGCGGTGGAGATGAACCGGCAGGCGGGCAAGCGGCTGCAGCTGGCGCTGGTGTCGAACCTCTCGCTGATGGACGACGACAAGCTCGCCTTCCTGGTGGACAACCGGGTCCAGGTCTGCACCTCCATCGACGGCCCGGCGGACCTTCACAACAAGCAGCGGGTCCTGGTGGGGGACGACAACTTCGAGGTGACCGCGCGCTGGATCCGCCGGCTGAACGAGGCCTACGTGGAGCGCGGCCTCGACCCGATGCTCTATCACGTGGAGGCCCTGCTCACCACCACCCGCGCCACCCTCGACCGGCCCGCCGAGGTGGTGGACACCTACCTCGACCTCGGCTGCCGCTCCATCTTCCTGCGGCCCATGGACCCCTTCGGCTTCGCCAGCCGCCGGGGCGAGAAGATCAGCTACACCCCCGAGGAGTTCGTCGCCTTCTACGGCGCGGCCATGGACCACATCATCGCCAGGAACCTCGCGGGTGATCAGCTGCTGGAGCGCTACGCCGCCATCTTCCTGACCAAGATCCTGGCCGGCACGGACCCGAACTTCCTGGACGTGCGATCCCCGTGCGGCGCGGGCATCGGGCAGGTGGTCTACAACCACGACGGCAAGATCTTCACCTGCGACGAGGGGCGCATGGTCCACGCCATGGGCGACAGCATCTTCCAGATCGGGGACGTGGAGCGCTCCTCATACCAGGAGGTGGTGCGCCACGAGATGGTGCAGGCGTGCGCGGTGGCCTCCAACATGGACGGCTCCCCTGACTGCGTCAACTGCGTGTATACCCCCTATTGCGGCCTCTGCCCGGTGTTCAACTACGTGACCCAGGGCAGCCTGCACGGCCGAATGCGCGACAGCTCCCTGTGCGCGATCTTCAAGGGGATTCAGGATTACCTGTTCACCAGGCTGCGCGGCGCCGATGACGAGCTCAGGGCGATTTTCGAGCGATGGACCCTCGTCCGGCCGAGAGAGCATTTTGTGCATTCACCATCTGGCGAAACTCCCATAGAATAAGGGCAGGAAGGCCCTACATGAGCGAGCAACCAAAACTACCAGACATCATCAAGAAGCTTGAGGGGATGCTCTCGGACCGGGAGCGGGAGATCCTGCGCCGCGCGGGAGACCCGGACGTGGCCGTGGGCCGCGACCCCTCGTCGGGGGGCATGTACGCCCAGCACACCTCCCACGGGTCTCACGGCTCGCACGGGTCGCACGGCTCGCACGGGTCGCACGGCTCGCACGGGTCGCACGGCTCCCATGGGTCTCACGGGTCCCACGGGTCCCACGGGTCGCACGGCTCGCACGGTTCCCACGGCTCGCACGGTTCCCACGGCTCCCACGGCTCCTGGTAGCCCGCTTCAATCCTCTTCCAGCACCGCCCTGATTATCGCCTCCGCGGACACGAACACCGCGTGCAGTTCGTCCGCGTCGTACCAGCCGTCCGCGTCGTACAGCCCGGCGCAGATGGCGTCGAGGGAGCAGTCCCCGCACACGGCAGCCTTGGCGTGGCCGAAGTCGGTCTGCCGCACGGTTCCCTTTTCGTCGAGGAAGTTCACGATGCGCTCCTCCCCCTTGACGATCTTGCGCGTCTCGGTGGAGCAGTGGGCGTGCTCCACCATGTAGCACAGGGGGATCCGCTCGGCGCGGAAGGTGCGCCCGGACCGGGCCAGCCACGCCATGGCCCGATGCAGGGACAGCTCGAAGTCGGCCAACCGCGCGCGCACGTCCGGGTTTTTGCGGGCATGCCCGATGGAGGGATCGATGTTGTTCCAGACGAAGTGCCGCAGGAACGGGAACCGCCCGGCCAGCTGGCGCACCGTGGCGTCCAGGTGATCGGCGTTGTGTCGGTTGATGACCGTGTTGATGTCCACCGATGCGCCCAGGCGGCCGAGGTTCTCCAGGGCGGTCATGGCGCGGTGGAATGACCCCGCGGTGCCGGTGAGGTGGTCCTGGACCGCCGCATCGCCGGAATGGATCGACAGGTGGAAGTGGTTCAGGCCTTGCTCGACCAGCTCCGCCGCGAGGGCCGCATCGCTCAGCCTCCCGCCGTTGGTGATCATGCGCACGTGCAGGCCGCGGTCCGCGGCGAGGCGGGTGACCTGCGGGGCGATGGGCGACAGCGACGGCTCGCCCCCGGTGAGCACCACGCCGAAGTAACCCCGCCGGACCAGCTCGTCCACCTGGGCCCGGGCGTCGTCGAGGGTCAGCACGTGGGGGGTGGCCGGGTTGGAGCAGAAGCGGCACGCCTGGTCGCAGTGGCGTACGAGCTGGATGTAGCCGATGTTAGCCATCTTCACGCTCCGGCGCGGCCGCGGTCCAGCCGAGGCCCGCGAACAGGTCCTCGCCGTCGACGCCGGGCGGCGGCTCGGGCCCGGGGCCAGGCGGGCTGACCACCAGGTCGAGGCCCACGGCTCGGGCCCTTGCGCGGGCCGCCTGGAGGTGCGGCTCCACCAGGGCGGGCGGCGGGATCACCCGCGGCGCCAGGCGCAGCGCCTCGCCCAGGGGGCGGGCCAGGGCGAGGTGCAGCCGGGCGGCCCCCACCTTCGCCGCCAGGCGCACGAGGGCTTCCAGGTGCCGGAAGTTGGAGCGGGTCACCACGCAGGTGATCCCGACGGTCAGGCCGCATCGCCGGGCGGCCCGTGCGCCGGCCACGGTCTGGCCGTGGCTGCCGGGGCAGCGGGTGTGGTGGTCGTGGATCTCGGCCCGCGGTCCCTGGAGCGAAATGTCCACCGCGTCGAGTCCCTGCTCGGCGAGGGAGGCCGCGTAGCTGCGGTAGGCCAGGCGGCGGCCGTTGGTCTGCAGCACCACCCGCGCGGCGCCCGCGGATCTGGCCTGCTGGATCCAGGCGGGCAGCTGCTGGCGGAGGGTCGGCTCGCCGCCCATGAACACCACGCGCTGGCCTCGCCCGGTCAGGCTCGCCCGCACCTGCGCGTCGTCGGGATCCCCCACGGCGGACCGAAGCTCGCCCTGGGCGCAGAAGATGCACCGGTTGTTACAGACGAAGCCGCAGTGCGCGACGGTCCAGCCGCGCCCGGTGACGGGCGGAGTCTGGCGAGGATCCTGGTACAGAGAACTGACGGCTCAGCTCCTGGCGTCGAACCTCCCCCCGGGGTGGCGGCCGAGGCGTTGGCGCAGGGTGAGCAGGTCGAGGCGCGGGATCCGCTCCTCGTTGGCGGCGACGATGAGGGCGATGCGACGGGCCACGCGGGAGAGCCTTGCCCGGGTCACGGCTCTGCCGCGGCCGCCGTTGGCCAGGAAGAGGTCGTAGTGCCGGGTGGCGGCCACCGGCTCCAGGGCCAGCCCGGTCAGGTCGCGGGCGCAGAGGTCCACCTGCAGGGTCGCCCCGCCGCGGGCTTGCAGCGTCAGGGAGGCCGCGCCCAGGCGCACGCCGCTGATGCCGGTGAGGGTCAGCGGGCCGAGGCGGGAGCCCACGCGCAGGGGGCTGATCAGCCGCGCCACCTGGTCCTGATGAGGGGCGGGCTGGGTCGCCTGCTGGGCCTGCTCTGCCGTCGCCGCGGGCTCGGTCGGGGGTGATGGTACGAACGGCGCCTCTCCCCGGGGGCCAGGGCGTCGCGGGCCCGGCGACGGAGCAGGGCGCCCGGCCCACGCGAGGGGGCCAAACGCGGTCATTGTTGCCCCGGCGACCACGGCCCCGGAGATGACCTTCACAGCTTCGCGGCGGTCCGTCTTCCTGTTCACATTGACCTTCCCGGCCCCTGCACGGGACCTCAGCAATCCGGGTCATCAAAACACCCGATGACTCACAGGAAATGGTATCCCCGCACCTCCCGAACCGTCAAGGAGCCGCCCTCGGCGTTGCCCTTCTTTCTGTCCATCTGTCATCCTGTCATCTGGTCGTTTTGTCATTTCGGAGTCTCCATGCGCATCGCGCTCGTCGCCATTCAGCAGCGTCACATCGATCCCGGCAGGGGTGACTACTCGCTGGCCGTGTGGCGGCTCAAGGCTGCCATGGACCGCGCCTGCCCCGAGCACCCGGTCACTTGCCACGATCTGACCCACGATGAGGCCGCGCGAGGGCCTTCGGCGCTGCTGGACGACCCCCCCGCGGTCGTGGGGCTCTCGTGCAATGTCTGGAACGTGCGCGCCATGGAGCGCCTGGGGCAGAGGCTGCGGCGACGGCGGGCGGACCTGCTGCTGGTGGCGGGTGGCCCGGCCGCACCTTATTTTGTCCGCTCCGGCCCTGCCGCGGTGGACTGCGTGGTGCCCGGCGAGGGCGAGGACGCGCTGGCCGAGCTGGTGCGAGCCCTGGCGTCGGGCGGGCGCGACGCGCTGGCCTCGGTCCCCGGCTTGCTCCTGGCCCGGGACGACGGGCTGCACGCCACCGCCCCGAGGTCGCCGATCCAGGACCTGGACCGGCTCCCATCTGCCCACGCGGCCCGGCTGGTGCGGCCCCGCCGCCACATGCTGCTGGAGGCCGCGCGCGGCTGCCCCTTCAGCTGCGCTTTCTGCTCCGCGCCCACTCACCAGGGCGCCCGGGTGCGCCGGTTCGGCCCCGACTACCTGGCGCGCGACATGGCCATCGCCACCGACCTCGGCCTGGAGCGCGTGTTCTTCATCGAGCCGACCCTCAACCTCGGCACGCGCCGGCTGGCCGAGGTGCAGGCGCTGATGACCCGGGCCGACCCGGACGGATCGGTGGGCTACTTCCTCGAGATCAGCCCGGACACCGTGACCGATGAGCAGATCGCCGTGCTCTCCAGGATGCCCGGCAAGCTCGACTTCGGGGTGGGCCTCCAGACCCTCGAGCCCGACGCCCTGCAGCTGGTGGGCCGGGGGCGGGGACGCCACGGGCAGGAGCTGCGCGACGCCCTGCGATCCCTGGACAGCGTGGGCGACGTGATGGTGGAGATCATCCTCGGGCTGCCCGGCGACACCCCCGAGGGCTTCAGGCGCACCCTGGCGCAGGTGGCCACCCTCGGCATGACCGCCATCGTCTTCCGGCTGGTGGTGGCGCCGGGGACCGAGCTGTGGCGCCAGGCCGCAGCGCTGGGGCTCGAGTACGATGACGAGACCTTCCTGCTGCGGCGGTCACCCACCTTCACGGCCCTGGAGCTGGACCGGGAGGAGGACCATGCCGTGCAGGTGCTGGAGCGTGCGGTGCTCCGCGGCCATGTGCGGAGGGCGTTTTACAGCGCCAGCGACCAGCGCATGCACGCCTTTGAGTAGGGGTCTGGAATGCGGCCCTCCCATGCCCTGGCTCCACGCGACCCTTGATACCGGTCTCCGGGGGGCGCCGGCTGCGGCTTGGCCTATACTTTGAGACCATGCAGCGCGTTGACATAAAGATCGGCTTCGAGTGCAACAATCGCTGCCTCTTCTGCGTCCAGGGCGACAAGCGTGAGCGGTACGGCCCGCGCCCCATGGCGCAGATCCGCGCCGACCTGGAGCAGGGCCGCACCCTGGGCGCCACCGGGGTGGTGATCACCGGCGGCGAGCCGACCATGCACCAGACCTTGCCGGCCACCGTGCGCCACGCCCGGCGGCTGGGCTACGCACAGATCCAGGTGCAGACCAACGGCCGCCTGTTCGCCTACGACAACGCGTGCAAGCGCCTCATCGGGCTGGGCGCCAACGAGTTCTCCCCGGCGCTCCACGGCTCCACCGCCGAGATCCACGACCACCTCACCGCTGCCCCGGGCAGCTACCAGCAGACCGTCCAGGGGATCCGCAACCTCGTGGCCCTCGGGCAGCGGGTGATCACCAACACCGTCATCACCACCCACAACGGCGAGGATCTGCCCGCGCTGGCCCGGCTGCTGGTGGACTTGGGGGTCTACCAGTTCCAGTTCGCCTTCGTGCACATCCTCGGCACCGCGGCCAAAAACCGGCTCGATCTGGTGCCCCGCAAGCAGGCGGTGATGCCTCACGTGAAGCAGGGGCTCGACGTGGGCCGCGCGGCGGGCGTGCGCTGCATGACCGAGGCCATCCCCTACTGCCTGATGGTGGGGTACGAGGAGCATGTGGCCGAGCAGGTCATCCCGGTGACCCGCGTGTGCGACGCGGAGCAGACGCTGCCCGACTACACCGCTTACCGGCGCGACGAGGGCAAGGTCCGGGGCCCGCGCTGTGTAGATTGCGCCCTGGCGGACCGGTGCGAGGGGCCCTGGCGCGAGTACCCGGAGATGTTCGGCTGGGAGGAGTTCGAGCCGGTGGGGCAGGGCCCCGAAGGCCCGCCATGAGCCGCGGGGGCAAGGCGCTGATCAAGGTGGGGTACGCGTGCAACAACTGCTGCGTTTTCTGCCACGCCCATGGCCTCGATCCTGCCCTGGCCCCGGCCGCCGGCGTGGCAGAGAAGATCGAGGCCGCGGCAGCCCTCGGTTGCGAGATGGTGGTCTTCTCGGGGGGCGAGCCCACCATCAGGCCGGAGCTGCCGCGCTGGGTCAGGGTGGCGGCGCGGCGCGGTGTACAGGTGGGCCTGATCACCAACGGGCGAATGCTGTCCTACCCCGCCATGGTGGAGGAGCTGACGCGCCACGGGCTGGCCTACGCCCAGGTGTCGCTGCACAGCGGCAACCCGCGCGTCCATGATGGCCTGGTCCGCGCGCAGTCGTTTGCCCAGACCGTGGCCGGAGTGAAGAACCTGAGCCGCCTGGGCGTCGCGGTCACGGCCAACGCCGTGCTGGTGCAGGGCGCCGGGCCGTTGCACGAGCTGGTGGAGCTGCTGGCCGGGGTCCCGGCGGCGAAGCTGAAGCTCTCGGCCGTGGAACCCAAGGGCGTGGCCCTGGACCACTTCGACGACGTCGTGCCTGACCTCGAGTCGGCGGCCGCGCTGGTGCGCGAGACCTTCGCCCACGCCAGGCGAGTCGCCCCGGACATGGGGCTGCTGCACGAGGGTTTCCCCCACTGCCTGCTGCCCGGGCTCGAGGACCTGGCCGGGGGACTGCGCGAGGAGGGGTTCACCCTCATGAGCGAGGCCAACGAGGAGCTGTTATACCCGGTGGACATCGACAACCGCATCCGGCACCGCATGTGTGAGTCGTGCACGATCCGCGGGACCTGCCCCGGCATCTACCGCGAATATCTCGCCCGCAGGCCCATGCCGGAGCTGCCCGCTCGGGGCCTCCCATGAGCGCCGGTCCGGGGGCGCAGGCCGGCCAGCGCGAGCAGGTGGCCCGGGAGGAGCGCCACTGGGTGCGCCTCACCCGCGCGTGCAACAACCGCTGCGCGTTCTGCCTCGACGAGCTGTCCCGGGAGGGCGAGGTGGTCCCGGAGCCGGAGGTGGCGCGCGAGATCCATGGCGGCCGCGAGCGCGGGGCCGAGCGGCTGATCCTCTCGGGGGGCGAGCCCACCATTCACCCCGCCTTCCTGCGCCTGATCAGGGAGGGGCGGCGCGCGGGGTACGGCCACATCCAGGTGGTGTCCAACGGGCGGATGTTCGCCTACCCGAAGCTGCTGGCTGGCGCCATCCGCGCGGGCCTGAACGAGGTCACCATCTCGGTGCACGGGCCCGACGCCGAGACCCACGACGAGCTGGTGGGGGTGCCGGGCGCCTTCGAGCAGACCATGGCCGGGCTGCGCGCCGCGCTGGCCTCGGGCCGGCTAATCGTGAGCGTGGACGTCTGCCTCAACCGACGCAACATCCACCTGCTGGCCGAGACGGTGGAGCGGTGTATCGCCCTCGGCGTGACCGAGTTCGATCTGCTCCAGGTGATCCCCTTCGGGCGCGCGTTCCAGCAGGGCGACGCGGTGCTGGCCTACGACATGGAGCAGGCACGCCCTCACCTGCAGCGCGTGCTCGCGCTGAGCGAGCGGCCGGGCCTGCACATCTGGTTCAACCGCTTCCCGCCGCCCTGCCTCGAGGGGTACGAGCAGCTGATCCAGGATCCGCACAAGCTGCACGACGAGGTGCGCGGCCGGCAGCAGGAGCTCGAGGCGATGGTGACGCAGGGGCGACCGCTGCGTTGCCGACAGGCGACCCGCTGCCAGCACTGTTACCTGCAGCCGCTGTGCGACGCGATGAAGCGCGCCACGACGCAGCTGGCGCGCCGGGACTTTGACCTGTACCGGGTGACGGTCGGGGCTGACGGCGTCATGCCGGGGCCGCCGCCCTGGCCCATGGCGCGCTGGTGGATCCGCGGCCCTGACCTGGCCGCGGCGGACCGGGTCCTGGAGCATGCGCGCGCCAGGGAGGTAACCCTGGAGCTCGAGGACTACAGCGGCCTGGACCGCTGGCTCGGCAGCGAAGCCGCGGCGGGCATGAGGCGCGCCTACGCCGCCCGGGTGGCAGACCTGGAGCTGCTGCTCGACGCGGCCGCGGACTTCGAGGTGGTCGCCCTGCTGTCGGCCGAGATGGCGGCGCACCTGGAGCGGGCGCACCCCGATCCGCCGCCCCGGCTCGCCCTCGCCCTGCGGCGGCACGGCAGCGCCGCGGCGTCCGCGCGCTGGGACGCGGACCTGCCCGCGTTCTTCGCCCGCTACGGCGGCCACGCGCCGGTGGAGGGGATCTGCCCCTGCATCTCTGGACGCGCCGCGCGGCCCCGGCCCTCGGTGCTGGACGCGAGCACCCTGCGCTGGCCCCTGGAGCCTCGGCCGGACGGGGCGCCGGCGCTGGACCTCCACGGCTTCACCGAGCACTTCATCGGCGAGCTGAACTCCAGCAAGAGCCTGCGCTGCCGCGGCTGCCGCCACGACGCCCGGTGCCCGGGCATGCCGCTCAACTACCTCAGGGCTCATGGCTACCGCACCCTGCAGCCGGTGGGGGCGTGACCATGCTGCACGTGCTCACCGGCCCGACCTGCAACAACAACTGTCTGTTCTGCATGGAGGAGGACCGCGCCGCCCGTCAGGCTCACGTGGCGGCCCAGACGCCCCGGGATGTTCGGGCCATGCTCGAGGCGCACGACCAGCGCGACGAGGTGCTCTTCACCAGCGGCGAGCCGACCCTCAATGACGACCTGCTGGCCTACGTGAAGTGGGCGCGGCAGGAGGGATACCGCGTCATCGGCCTGATCACCAACGGGCGGCTGCTCTCCTACCCTGGCGCCGCGCGCCGCCTGGTGGCGGGGGGGGTGAACAAGATCACCGTCTCGATCCATGGGCACGCCGCGCGGCTGCACGACGGGCTCACGCGCACGCCCGGCTCCTTCGAGCAGGGCCTGGCCGGGCTGGAGCGGGTGGTGGCCCAGCGACGGGCAGCCCGCCACCTGACCGTGATCACTTCCACGGTGATCAACCGGCGAAACCTGCCGCACCTGGCCGACATCCACCGCCTGCTGGCAGCCCGCCAGCCGGAGTTGATGGTGTTCAACGTGATCATGCCCCTGGGCCGCGGGGCCAGGCACATCTCCTCCCTGGTGCCCCGTCACGCGCGGGTGGCCGAGGCCTTCGCGCGCCTGGCGGCGAGGCTGGAGCCGGAGGCCCTCAGGCGGGTGCGGCTGGTGGACCTGCCGGTGTGCGTGGGGCGAGATCTCCCGGGGCTGGTGTGGGGTGAACCCGAGGCTTTCGAGCAGTACGAGGCACGTGGCTCCAGCGGGCTGCAGGGCGTGGACCCGGCGCCCTGCGACCCGCAGGGGGGCGCCGCCCTGCGGGGAGACGGCGACTACGACGTGACCAGCCGGCGCGCCAAGGAGGCGGCGCTGAGGCAGCATGTCGGCCCCTGCGAGGATTGCGCGGCGCGGCCCCTCTGCCCTGGCGTGTACCGGGCGTACGTGGAGGCGTTCGGCACCGACGAGCTGAAGCCGATCTCTGCCGAGGCGTTGCCCTCGCTGGCGGCGCATGTTCGCCCCGGCGTCGGCGGCCGCCGGGGGCGGCGGTTCCTGGTGGAGTAGGTCAGGGCTCCTACCCGTCGAGGAACGCCAGCATCTGGGCCAGCGAGGCGGGGGTATGCCCCGGGCCGCCTGGCGCGGGCCCCGGCGGCGTGCTGATGGCCCGGTGCCGCCGCAGGAAATAGTCGAGGTCGAAGGGGCCGCCCTCGAGGCCGTGCTCGCCTGGCTCGCGCTGCCACGCGGCCGCCGGCTCCACCTCGATGGGCAGGGTCAGCACGCGGCTGCCGAACCGCCGGCGCAGGGCGACCTGCAGCCTCCTCATGCGCCGCACCGCCGGCCAGTCGTCGTCGGGCATCAGGGTGAAGTAGAGGGTCGTCTGGAGGCCCCGGGCCGCGCACGCCTCCAGGGTCGAGATCAGCTCGGCGTTGCTGTAGCTGTAGCCCTTGTGCCGTCGACGAGCGGCGAGGTCAGCCGCGTCGGGGGAGAGGGCGATCTGGCTGCCCTCCGCCCGGAAGGCTCGCCCGAAGGCGTCGAGGAAGGCGGCGTCGGGCAGCCGGTAGCACTCGAAGATCATGGCCAGGTCCAGCCCGGCGCGACGCACCAGCTCGAAGAAGCGAGGGTAGTGCGCCCGGGGAATCCCGGGCGGGTCGAAGCAGAGGTAGAGGGTCTCGTAGCCGGCGGCCGCCGCCTTGAGCGCGTCCTGCAGCAGCCGCTCGGGCGCGCGCAGGGCCAGCTCCTGGCGGCCGCACAGCTCCCGGTGCGCTCGCCGGGAGCCGCCGCAGAAGGTGCAGTCCACCGTGCAGCCGCGGCCGCCGCACAGGTAGAACACCTTGCCGCTGCCGTACTGCGCCGGGGTGTGGCCCGGCTCGAGGAACCACCGCGCTGAATAGAGGTCCGCGTCGCGCAGCAGATCCGTGCGGACGAAGTCCACCGCGTCCAGGTCCGCGGACGTGGCGCACCAGGTCACCGGGTTGAGCCGCACCGCCCCCGCGCGGCGGTAGGCCAGGTTCGGCACCCCGGCCGGGTCCGCCCCGCCGGCCACCGCGGCCAGGGCCTGCTCGCCATCTCCCCGGACCACCTGGTGGATGAACGGGAACCGCTCCAGCAGCTCACCGGCGAAGTGGGTGGCCGTGAGCCCGCCCATGATGATCTGCGCGTCGGGCAGCGCCCGCCGGGCGCGCTCCGCGGCCGCCAGCACGGCGGCGAGCTGGTGGTGCCAGTGCAAGGAGAAGCCCACCAGGTCGGGGGCGCGCCGAGCCAGGTGCCGCGCCAGGTCGAAGGCCGGGTCCGCCAGCGCGGCCAGGCCGAGGTGCAGGACCTCCACCTGGTGCCCCTCGCGGTCCAGCCGGTCGGCCAACCCGAGCAAGCCCACTGGCATGATCATGATGAACTGGCGCCTCAGCTCCCCGTCGAGATATTCGGGGCGCGGGGCGTGGATCAGGGTGACCTTCACCGGTGATCCTCCGCCGCCTTGCGCAGCAGCAGGAACCACTCGTTGGACGTCTCCCGCGTCACCGGTCGGTGCTCCAGCAGCTCGAGCGGGTGCGAGGCCAGGGCGTCGAGGCAACCCTGGCTCGTCAGGTTGCGGAAGTGCTGCGGGTGGGCGCCGCCGCGTCGGTCTGCCCGGCCAACCTGCGCCGGCGTGCGCAGCAGCCCGTAGACGGTCATGTCGGACAGCAGCAGGGTCCCCCCGGGGCGCAGGGCGGCCACCATCACCGCCAGCCCCCGGTCCAGGTCGCGCAGATGGTTTACGGCGCGCAGCCCCGTCACATGATCGAAGGCGGCCTCGTGTCCGGTGAATGACTCCACGTCCCCGTGGTGCAGTTGCCCTCCCGGGGCGCCCAGCTCCCGCAGCCGCTGCAGCGCGCCCGCGTCCGGATCGAGGCCGTGGTAGTTGATGGCCCCGCGCCCGGCCAGGTCGGCCAGCAGCTGGCGGTATGGCTGCTCGCCGCACCCCACGTCCAGCACCTCGCCGCGGAGCTCGGAGAGCGCCCTCTTCAGCCACGCCTCCTCGCCGACGAACGGGTCGCCCGGCTCGACGGTGACCGCGCCGCAGCAGCGCCGGCGCCAGGGGCAGACCAGGCACTCCGGGTGCGCCCGGGCGCGGCGCACATGCCGCGCCAGCTCGTCCATGGCCGCGTCCGGGCTGGTGTCCAGGTACAGCTGCTCGGTCTGCTCCTTCACCGCGCGGATCTCCTGCTCGGTGAAGTCGCGGGTCGGGGTGCGGAGCAGGCTGACCTGCCCGTCCTCCACCAGCAGCAGGTGGCGCGCCGGATCGTCCAGGTCCAGCTCCTGGGCGGCGCATCCGTCGGCGCGCACCGTGACCTGGCCCAGCTCGCGCAGGCGCTCGAGGTTGAACGAGTTCGCCTTGCCCCCCCGGGGGCCCCCACGCAGCAGCTGATGCCTGAGCCACTCCTCGCGTAGATCGGCGTGGCGGGGCAGGGCGTCGGGCGGGAAGCCCTCCCAGGCCAGGTCCAGCTCCGGGTCGAGCTCGCGGGCCAGGTCCAGCGCTTCGGCCACGAGCCGCGCGTCTCCGGGGCTGTCAGGGCCCTGCTCGGGCGCCATGAACCGCAGCCCCGCCTGGCAGTGGCGCGGTGATGCCACCAGCAGGCGTACGAGCCCGCCGAGGTGCCGCCGGTTTTGGGCCGTGACCACGCACGCAGCCTCCACGGAGGCCAGCGGCGCCGCCGCGCTCAGCAGCGCCTCGAGGGCCCCGTGGGCCTGGGAGAACGCGCCCGGCACGCCCACCATGGCGTCGTGGATCGCCGCTGACCCGCCGTGGATCAGCAGCCGCACCCGGTCCACGCCGCGCTCGAGCAGGGCGTTTCGCAGGCGCGGGTAGAGCAGCATGCGTCCGTTGGTGACCAGGGTCACCGCCAGCCCGAGGGCGCCGGCGCGCCCCACCAGCGACGCCAGATCTCGCCGCGCGGTGGGCTCGCCCCCCACCAGCACCACGCGCCGCGCGCCGCTGTCGGCCGCGTCCTGGAGCGCCGCGGTCACCTGCTCCGAGGGCCGCTCTTCGCCCGGCGCGCAGGCGTATTCGAGGCACCGCTCGTTGCCCGGTCCGCCGAGGCTGATGACCACCGCTCGCATCACCGGCAAGTATACCTCCGACGAGAGGTGCGGTAGCATTGCGGCCATGGCGAAGCGCGGCACCAAGGGGCGGCGAGTGGGCCGCCCCACCGGCGAGCGGGGCAACGAGACGGAGATCGAGATCCTCGACGCCGCCGAGCATGTTTTCGCTGCCGTGGGCTACTCCGGCGCCAGGGTGCAGGCCATCGCCGACGAGGCGGGCGTCACCAAGGCGATGATCCACTACTACTTCGACACCAAGGAGAAGCTGTTCCGCGCCGTGCTGGACCGGATCCTGTTCGAGCTGATCAAGCTGGTGCAGGAGGTGAGCAGCTCCGGCCGGCCGCGGGTGGAGCGGCTGGACACCTTCGTCCGCGGCTTCTTCGACTATGTCTCGCGCCACCCCCACTTCGGGCGGCTGACGTTCTTCGTGGCCGGCGGCCGCGACCGGTACTTCGACAACATCGTCACCGAGTTCTTCGGCCCGCTGTTCAAGCGCGGCCTGCGGTTCATCGACAAGGGCGTGAAGGAGGGGGTGTTTCAGCCGGTGGACGCGCGCCACCTGCTGCTCTCCATCTACTCGGTGACCATGGGCTACCTGGCCGACGCGCGCTTCATCTCGCTGCTGCTGCAGGACGACGCCATGAGCCAAAATAACCTGGACGCGTGCCGTGACGCCCTGCTCAGGATGGTCTTCGCGACACTGGGCGCCGAGCCGCCCAACCCGCTGTAATTACCCTCCTGTTTAGAATTTTGCCCGTCAAAGGTGACGGTTTTGTCACTTTAATACTTCAGGAAAATTGAATGCTTGTGCAATTTGTTGCGATGTGACCTTGAATTAACCATCTGGTTGATTAATATTTCACCCTCCACTTTGGCCAAGGAAAAGAGACCATGCGTTCGCCGCGCTTGTTGCTGATCAATCCATCCACCGGGCCGTCATTCTGGGGGCTTGATCATGCCATGGACCTGTGGGAGGGGAAGTACTCCAACGCGCCCCTGGGGCTGATGACCATCGCCGCGCTGACCCCTGACCACTGGCAGGTCGAACTGGTGGACGAGAACGTCTCCACCCTCGACCTCGACACGCCGTGCGACGTGGTGGGCATCGGCGCCATGAACGTCCAGTCCTCCCGGGCGCTGGAGCTGGCAGCGGCCTTCCGGAAGCGAGGGCGGCTGGTGGTGATGGGCGGGCCGCACCCGAGCCTGCAGCCCGAACGGTTCCAGCCCCACGCCGACGTGGTGATGGTGGGTGAGGCGGAGCGCACCTGGCCTTCGTTCTGCGCGGACTTCGAGCGCGGGCAGCAGCGCGGCCGCTACGTGGAGCGCGAGCAGGTCGATCTCGCCCTGTCGCCGGTGCCCCGGTTCGACCTGGTGCACGCGCTCGATTACGCCAGCCTGCCAGTGCAGACCAGCCGCGGGTGCCCCCACGACTGCGAGTTCTGCGATGTGCTGATCCTCAACGGCCGGCGGGTGCGAACCAAGCCGCGCCACCAGGTGCTCGCCGAGGTGAAGGCGATCCGGGACAACGGCGGGGACTCGATCTTCTTCACCGACGACAACTTCGTGGGCAACCGCAAGTACGTGCGCTCCCTGCTCGAGGGGCTGGTGCAGCTGAACGTGGAGGGCGATGTTCCGCTCTACTTCTTCACCCAGGCGTCCCTCGACCTGGCAGAGCAGCCCGACTTGCTCGACCTGATGAGCCGCGCCGGGTTCACCCGGGTGTTCATCGGCGTGGAGACGCCGCGCCGCCAGAACCTGGTGGACGCGGGCAAGCGCGCCAACGTGCGGGGCAATCTGTTGCAGCGGATCCAGACCATCCAGTCCGCGGGGTTGATGATCTGGGCCGGCATGATCGTGGGCATGGACAACGACGATCCGAGCATCTTCGCCGAGCAGGCCGAGTTCCTCGACGAGGCTGGCATCCCGGTGGCCATGGTGGGCATGCTCAACGCGCCGCCCGACACCAGGCTGTACCACCGCCTGGAGGCCGAGGGGCGCCTCTACCTCGAGGAGACCGACTGGGCGGACAACTGCGCCTGGACCAACATCATCCCCCGGGCCATGACCCGCCAGCAGCTGTTCGCCGGCTACGCCGAGCTGCTCCAGGAGATCTATCGCCCCGAGGCGTACGCCCGTCGCGTGATGACCAACGTCTGGCAGATGGACCGCGGCGCGCGCAGCCTGTCGGCCAGCACCCGCCTGCCTTCACGGTCCGAGCTGACGGCGCTGTGGCGCGCCATCCACACTTACACGTTCTCGCGGGATCCCGCGCGCCGGCGCCACTTCCTGCCGAACGTGCTCAAGGTCATCGCCCTGCGTCCCGAGCGCATGGTGGAGGCTGCGATCCACCTGGCCATGTGGCGGCACTTCGAGACCTACGTGCCGAACCTGGTGACCGAGCTGCGCCGCGTGGCCGCCGCGGAGCTGATCCCGCGCAAGGCAGCCTGAGCGAGCGCCGCTCCTCTCAGGCCCACGCCATCCGCAGGCTATTGCTCTCCCGAGCCCCTGTTCGCCGCCTCCCGCGCCAGAGCCAACAGCTCGCGTGATTCGACGGGCTTGGCCAGGCAACGGTTGTCGTTCTCCTTGAGGAACCTGGTGGCGCTGGGAGTGAAAGCGCCGCCGGTCATGAACACGACGTGCGGGCAGAGGTCGGGCTGGTTCTGCTGGAGCCAGCGGAACAGGTCCATGCCGGTCATGTCCGGCATGGCGAGGTCGGTCAGGACCAGGTCGAACGCCGCGCCCCGCTCGAGCGCCTCGACGGCCTCCCGGCCCCCCAGGGCCACGGTGACCTTGTGCTTCTTGCGCTTCAGGATTCGCCGGATCGACTTGGTGATCATCTCTTCATCGTCCACCACGAGCACGCGGGCGCAGGCGGGCCCGGCGACCTGGTCTCGTGGCACCGCCACCGGAAGCACCGGCTCGTCCTCCGCGGCGGCGTGGTCCACGGCTGGCAGCCGTATGGTAAAGCACGCCCCCTCTCCTTGAGCGCTGGTGGCCTGGATGGTGCCGCCCATGGCGGTGATGAACTCGTGGCAGATGGACAGCCCCAGGCCCGCGCCCAACCCCACAGGCTTGCTGGTGTAGAAGGGATCGAAGATGTGGGGCAGCTGGTCGGGGTGGATGCCCCGGCCGTTGTCGCGAATGGTGCAAACGACCTCGTCTCCCTCGAGCCGGGTCCCGATGGTGATCCGGTTGCTGGGCGTCTTGCTCTCATCCAGGGCCTGGACCGCGTTGATGAGCAGGTTCAGAAAGACCTGGGACAGGCGGCCGGCGTTGCCGTACGCGGGGCGTAGCTGGCCGAGATCTTTTTCCATAGTGGCCCGATGCCGCAGCTGGTTCTGTGCCAGCTGCAAGGCCGCCTCGAGCACCTCATTGACGTCCACCCGCGCGCGCCTGTCGTCCTCGGCCCTGGAGAAGGTCTTGAGCGCGTCCACGATATCGCGGACCCGCTTGCAGCCGTTCAAGGCCTGGCTCAACAGCTCGCTCTCGCTGGTGGGTTCACCCCGGCGCTGGTGGGCCGAGAGCAGCTCCTCGAGGTTGAGCATGGCGTAGGTCAGAGGGTTGTTGATCTCGTGTGCCACCCCCGCGGCCAGGGTGCCGACGCTGGCCATGCGGTTGGCGCGGGCCACCTGCTGCTGGAGCTGTCGCCGCTCGGTGATGTCCACCAGCTGGTGCAGCAAGATGCGCTTGCCCCCCTGGCGCACGAAATCCGTCAGGTATGTGGTCGCGCGGACCCAGGTCTCCTTTTCAGGGATGGCGAAATCGAGGGTCATCGCCTCGCCGCTGCGCACCGTCTGCTCCAGCGGACACCCTGGCAGGGCACCTTCCTCGAGCTTCAGCACATCGTGGCAGCGTTTTCCAGCCCGCGCCGCCGGTTCCTCGCCAGCCATCGCCTCCATCGCCCGGTTGGCCAGCACGATCTCGCCGTCCTCGTCCACCAACATGTTGCCAAAGGGGTACGCGTTCAGGGCCAGCTCGAGCGTTCGAGCCGCTTCTTCGGTCAGGACCACAGCTTCTACAGGAACGGCCTTATCAGAATCAGGCGAAAGGTTCGACGGACGGCTCATGAAATACCCTCAACGTGCTCCTGATTTAGGACTAGCCCGTATTGGGTAGCGCGCAAGAAATAACATCCAATCGAAGGGATGATCGACGTGACCGCGGCGAGACGCCGCGTCTACCGGGGATTGTTCACGTGCAGCGACGAGCACGGGCCCGCAGGGCCCGCGCGGCGAGACGCCGCGTCTACCGGGAATTGTTCATGTGCAGCGACGAGCACGGGCCCATCGGGCCCGCGCGTAGTCAACCCCGCGGGGTGAAAGTCACTGCGCCAGAACGAAAAACGGCCCTGCCGAAGCAGGGCCGTTTGTAGTGGCGGCTCAGGGACTTGACTGCGAAGTGAAGAATTCCACGAAGTGGAATTGTTCACATGCAGCGACGAGCACGGGCCCCGTGGGCCCGCGCGTAGTCAACCCCGCGGGGTGAAAGTCACTGCGCCAGAACGAAAAA
>CAZEFW010000178.1:0-18822 GCA_964511535.1 uncultured Myxococcales bacterium
CACAGTTTGACCACCCCGCTGGCGTCGTGGTCACCGCGTCGGGGGATGTCTACGTGGCGGACAGCAACAACCGGCGCATCCGGAAGATCACCGGGGGGACGGTCTCCACCGTGGCGGGCACGGGCATTCTCACCACGCCCCCCGGCATGGACAAGGTGGACTGCGACGACGGGCCGGCGGCCAAGGCGAGCTTCCGCCTGCCCACCGACCTGGACATCGACGCCAAGGGGGACCTGTACATCAACGACGACCACTGCGACGCCATCAAGCGCATGGGGCTGTGACGAAGAGGCGGGGCCGCGGCGCTACTGAAACGGCCTGAGCTCCAGGCCGCCGCAGTCGGCGCAGGTGCCCTCGTCCATGGTGTACTGGGCATCGCAGCGCGGGCAGTAGCTGCGGGCATCGCCCTCGGCAGAGGGAGGGCGGGTGAGCTCCTGGGGGTCGATGCCCGCCTCGTGCAGCATGCCCTCGAGCGCCAGGCGGAGCTGCTCCCGGTGCCAGGCCTCGGTCTCGGCGGCGCCCGGGGCGTCCACGGGGCAGACCGGCTCGGCGGGGAAGCGCAGGTCCAGCAGCCCACGGCGGGCCAGCGCGCGCAGCTCGCCGTCGCTGCACAGCACCCGGGCCACAGCCAGCGGGTGCAGGCCTTCCATGGTGGCCGGCGCCAGGGCGTCGACGGCGCGGATGATGGCCGGCGGGCTGAGAACCATGAGCGCCAGGTGGTAGCCCCGGTCCCAGCCGTCCTCCGGGTGCATCCGCCGGTGGGTGAAGTAGAAGGTCAGCGAGACGGCGGCCATGAGCGGCGGCAGGCCGAGCAGCCACCAGGCCCAGTGCAGCTCGGCCACCGGCAGGCCGATGGCCACGGGCAGCCAGAGGAACAGGTAGGCGAAGGTGAGGTTACACAGCACCAGCAGCGGGAGGCGGGCGCGCCGGAGCTGCGCCAGCCGCACCTCGGCCTCGGCGGCGTCCGCGCGCTGGCGGGTGGCCTTTCGCAGGGCGCGGGCTCGGGACTTGTCCGACAGGCGGGCCAGGCGGGCCAGGTCGTGGGCGGCCCGCGCGGCGGCGCCCTGGGCGTGGAGCTTGAACCAGCGCTCGCCGTTGATCAGCAGCGCCTTGCCGTCCGCCTGCACCGTGCGGACTTCCTGCCAGGGCATAAAGCGCTCGGGCTGGGCCAGGCGCCTGCTGCCGGCCAGATCCTCGCTGACCCAGCCGAGGATGCCGCGCGGCCCCAGGGAGAGCGGCCACTGGTGCGCCGGCAGGTAGAGCCCCAGCGGCGGCAGCGGGGGCGCCAGCAGCACGCCGCCGGACTGGTTGGCCAGCGCCGACGGCGTGTGCCGCATCACGAACCGCCGGCCGAGGCGGCTGACGAACGCCACCGACCCCCGCCGAACCCAGCGCGCGCACTCCACGAGGTAGATCAGGATCACCACGAGGAAGAGAGCCTGGAGATCGTTCATCTTCGATCAGGATTCAATTGAGCAGCCTGGAGAGGAACAAAAAAGAAGGAACAAGAAACAAGAAATGAAAAATGATTGGCGGCACCAGAGGTCCAGATCCGGACCAGACCTACCTTTTTATTCTCCATTTTTTGTTCCCTGTTTTTTGTTTATCCCTTCTCCTCCCCCGACTCCGCCTCTTGCTCTGAAGCCACCCCCGTCTCTTCCGCCTCCTCGGTGGCCTGCACCGTGTGCACCTGCTCCTCCGCGCCCTTGCCGCCGAACAGCTTGCGGATGGCGCCGAAGAACACGGCCACGCCCACCAGGATCAGCTTCCAGAACGACTTGAAGAACTTGGCGATGATGGCGAAGAGCCCCAGCTTGGCGCCCAGGGCGGCGCCGCCGCCGGCGATGAGCGCGGCCAGGCCGTACTTGGCGATGATGGCGAAGAGCCCCAGCTTGGCGCCCAGGGCGGCGCCGCCGCCGGCGATGAGCGCGGCCAGGCCGTACTTGGCGATCTTGTCCCCCTCCTCGTACTGGGCGTAGCGCTCCCCGTCGACGAAGGTGTACCCGCCGAGCAGCTTCTTGACCACCGGGATGGTGCCCTCGAGCTTGTACGGGTCGGTGACCAGGTTCACCGCCATCACGCCGCGCCGGCCGAGCAGGCGGGTGTTGAAGTTGACCACAGGCTTGCCCTGGCTGGTGCCCTTGATGGCCCACTGCAGGTTCTTGCTGGAGGGATCGAAGTTCGGCTCCTTGAGCCAGCCGTCCACGGACAGCGTGCTCCAGCCGCGCTGCTTGCGCAGCTCGTTGGCCTGCTCGTTGCCCTTCTTGATGGTGTCGAGCAGGTCCTCGGCGTCGAGCTCCTCCTCCTCGGCCTTCTCGATGTAGCCGATGCTGTCGAACTCGAACACCACGAACCAGCCCATGTCCTTGGGGCTGAGGAAGCCGAGCTCCTTGCCCGACGGCGGGTTGCCCGTGATCTCCATCAGCTTCTTGGTCCCCGCCTTGCCGGCGTAGATATACCCGTCCGGCACCTTCAGGTCGGCGATGTCACCGATCTTCACATCTATCGGGCCGACCTCCCACTTGATGTCAGCCAGGGGGTTCGGCTTGGCGCCGCCGCCGCCCTTGGCCGGCGGTGGCTCCTCCTGGGCCGAGGCGGGGGCCGACAGCGCGAGCGCTATGAACAGGACGAAGGGGGCCAGCGGCCCCCCGGTTCTGGCTGCCATGTGCATGGTTGCACCTCCGGTGAGCCAGTATGCGCCTGTTGGGAAAAAGCTGCTACTCGGGGAAGGTGTAGTTCCCCTTGCGGTCCACGCCGATGGCGGGCACCACGCGGTCCTTCTCGAACAGGTCGTAGCCCCGCTTGAGCGTGCGCCAGAAGGACTTGAGCCGGGGCAGCTTGGCGTCGGCGATGACGCCGCGCATGTCGCAGCTCGGGAAGAGGTGGACCCGCACCGGGTGGCCCTGGCGATGGGCCACGCGGGTCAGCAGCCACAGCTCCTGGATCCGGTCGTCGCTCATGGCGAGGCAGCCGATGGATACGCAGTGGCCGTGGATCATGATAGCGCTGCCGGTGTGCTTCAGCTTGCGGTCGCGGCGGTTGGGGTAGTTGATGCGCATGGAGAGGAAGTAGCTGCTGTTTCGGTTGTAGTAGTTGAGCTTGTAGAACCCCTCGGGCACCTGGCCATCGCCCTCGCGGCGTTTGGGGCCGGCGGCGCCGCTGGCGTAGCAGATGCCGTAGGTTGCCAGGTGGGTCATGGCGCCTTTTTTACTGTTGGAGGCCCACACCTCCAGCGCCTTTTCCTTTTTGAAGGCGCGCAGGAACACCCGCTTCGGTGGCCAGGTGAGCCCGGCGTCGGCCACCAGCTTCTTGACCACGGCGAGCTTGTTGGTCGTGGCGAGCTTCACCCGTTGGCGGCCCTTGAGGCTGTAGTCGGCGCGGGAGAGGACCCAGGGGCGCCACCGCTCGGTGCCGGCGCCGGCGTAGCAGCGCTTTGACTTGAGCTTGATCCCGAATACAGAGGTGGCCTCGACGCGCTTCTTGATTGGCTCCTCGTCAGGCGCCGCGGGCTTGCCGCGCACCTCGCAGCCGACGAGCAGGGAGATCACCAGGGCAGCGCTGAATAGTCGCATCAACCATGATACGGACGTCGCCACAGGATCCTCGCCGCGCATGTGCAGGCCCGGGGCGGGGCTCAGAGCTGCTTGAACTTGGCCGTGAAGTGACGCAGGAAGGGCGCCTGCTCTGCGAAGGCGAGCCCGCGGATGTCCCGCTTGCGCTTGCTCAGCTCCAGGAAGGCCTCGAGCACGTAGTCGATGTGGCTCTGGGTGTAGGCGCGGCGCGGGATGGCCAGGCGCACCAGGTCCATGGTCGCCGGGACCTCCTTGCCCGTCTCGGGGTCGGTGTGCCCGAACATCACCGTGCCGATCTCCACCGAGCGGATGCCGGCGATCTCGTACAGCGCGCAGGCCAGCGCCTGGCCCGGCAGGTCCTCCGGGGCGATGTGGTCCAGGAAGGCGCGGCCGTCGACGAAGATGGCGTGCCCGCCGGGCGGCTTGACGATGGGTACGCCGAGCTCCTCGAGGCCGCGGCCGAGGTAGGTGGTGGAGGTGATGCGGTAGCGCAGGTAGTCCTCGAACAGCACCTCGCGCAGCCCGCGAGCCATTGCGGCCAGGTCCCGGCCCGACAGGCCGCCGTAGGTGGGGAAGCCCTCGGTCAGGATGAGCAGGTTCTTGAACCGCTGGGTCCACTCGGCGTTGTTCAGCGACAGGAAGCCGCCGATGTTCACCAGGGCGTCCTTCTTGGCGCTCATGGTGGCGCCGTCGGCGTAGGAGAACATCTTCTGGGCGATCTCCAGCGGCGTGAGCTCGCTGTAGCCCTCCTCGCGCAGCTTGATGAAGTAGGCGTTCTCGGCGAAGCGGCAGGCGTCCAGGAACAGGGGCAGGCCGTGCTCGCGGCACACCATGGAGACTTCCCGGATGTTGGCCATGCTCACCGGCTGGCCGCCGCCGGAGTTGTTGGTCACCGTGAGCATCACCAGGGGGATCTTGTTGGCGCCGCGCTCCTGGATCAGCGCCTCCAGCTTCGCCACGTCCATGTTCCCCTTGAACGGGTGCTCCAGGCCAGGCTGGCGTCCCTCGTCGATGACCAGGTCCACCGCCTCGGCGCCCTGGTACTCGATGTTGGCGCGCGTGGTGTCGAAGTGGTTGTTGTTCGGGATCACCTGGCCCGGGGCGGCGATCTCGGAGAAGAGGATCCGCTCGGCGGCGCGGCCCTGGTGGGTCGGGATGACATGGGTGTGGCCGAAGACGCTCTTGACCGCCTCCTCGAACTCGAAGTAGGAGCGGCTGCCGGCGTAGGATTCGTCACCGGCCATGATGGCCGCCCACTGCTCCTGGCTCATGGCGGAGGTGCCCGAGTCGGTGAGCAGGTCGATGAGCACATGCTCGGCACGCAAGGAGAAGAGGTTGTGGTGGGCCTCGGCCAGGTGGCCCCGGCGCTCCTCCTCGGAGGTCATGCGGATCGGCTCGACGGTCTTGATGCGAAACGGTTCGATGATGGTCTTCATTTGTCGGTCCTCGGTGCCCGGCTGTGGGTGCCGGGGCGTGGCAGGAGCGTAGGTCATCAGCGTGCTATCCTCAACCCGTGTGCGGTCTCATGCGAGCGCTGATCCCTCTGCTCATCGTCCTGCTGTGCTGGCCCATCCCGTGCGCCGGGGCCCCGGCGAAGGGGGCTCGAGGTGCGCACAAGGCGCTGCTCAAGGGGGTCAAGAAGATCACCCGCGCGGTGCGGCGGCAGCGGGGGTTGAAATGGCGCCGGAAGCTGAAGACAGAGGTGCGGGACCGGGAGGGCATGGTCAAGCAGCGCGCGGCGTACCTGGAGGGGCGGCTGGCAAAGCGCGATCTGGTGCTGGAGGCGCAGGTGCTCGAGCGGCTGGGCGCGCTGGATCGGGGCGTGGACCTGAAGGCGGCGCTGCTCGGCCTGCTGACCTCGGCCGAGCCGGGGCCATTCTACGACCACGCCTCGGGCAAGCTGTTCATCGCGGGCTGGTTGCCCCTGGAGAAGCAGCGGCCTGCGTTGATGCTCGCCGCGTGCCACGCGCTGCTCGACCAGCGCTACCGGGTGGGGCGCTTCATCGCGCGCGCCCGGGGGCGGACTGACGCGGCGCTGGCGAGGCGGGCGCTGCTGCAGGGAGATTGCGCGGCGGTGACCCTGGAGCTGATGCTCGGCAAGCACAGGCTCGAGCTGTCCAACCTGGGCGGCCGCGGGCGGGAGATCCTGGCGCGCGGCATGGCCGGCAAGGGCGCGGGGGGGCCGGGGTTCGTGCGGGGGCGGCTGATGTTCCCCTACCTGGCCGGGTACGATTTCGTGAGCCAGGCCCGGGGCAGGTATGCCTGGAGCCTGATGAACAAGGTGTACAGGAAGCCGCCGGTGAGCACCGAGCAGGTGATCCATTACCGGGGGTACTGGGACCGGGAGCGGCCGGACCGGATCCGCGCGCGCAAGCTGGGGAGCCTGAAGGAGCTGCCGGAGGTCGTCCGGGACACCGTGGGCGAGGCTCAGCTCTCGCTGCTGTTGCGGGGGGCGGTGGGGGAGGAGGGGGCGGCCAGGGCGGCCCAGGGGTGGGGGGCAGACCTGATGGTGGGTCACCGCGCCGAGGATGACAGCGGGCTGCCGTTGTTGATTCACCTGACGAGCTGGGACAGCGAGATCGACGCGAGGGAGTTTGCCGCTGCGCAGCGGCACCACCTGCTGGCCATGGGCCTGAAGCGCGCAGAGGGCGCCAAGGAGACCTTCCGCTACACGGATCCCGATGGAGCCCTGTGGTCCCAGCGAATGCTACGCCGCCAGGTGCTCACCATCATGGGCGCGCCCGCCGACCTGCACGACGCCATCGTCGACGACGTCCTGAAACGCTGGCGCGTCAACGGCCGCCGCCTCAAGCCCTGACCAGATTTAAGCTCCCTTAAAAAGCGTGCTGGTGGTTTTGGGCGGGTATTTGGCGCGTCAACGGCCGCCGCTTCAGGCCGTAGGCTCCTCGTCTTCTTCTTCCTTCAGGGCGTGGGCGGCGTCGTGGGCCTCGTCGAGCAGGTGCAGGTCTTCGTCGAGCTCGCCCACAAGCGAGCGCATGACGCGTTCGTCGATGGCGCCGTCCACGGACGCCTGGCGCAGGGACTCCTTGCGCACCAGGAGCAGCTTGCGGCGCAGGGCCATCACCTCTTCCTCCCGCACCGCGACGGCCATCTCTCGCGCCTCGGCGCGTTCGGCCTCCAGCCTCTCCCTCTCCCGCTCCAGCTCCTCGTGCAGCGCCTCGTAGACCGGCGTGGTGATCACCCCCAGCTCGTGCTGGCGATCCAGGAAACCCGCCGCAGCCTGCTGCGAGCGCAGCCGCCCACGGAGCCGCTCCACCAGCTCGAACGCCTTGCGGTCAGGGACCAGCCCCATCTTCTTGAGCAGCAGCCCGATGGTCGTCGACTGCACCAGGATGGTCAGCAGCGAGGCCCCGAAGATGCAGTTGACCGCCAGCTGCCGACCCTCGAGGGTGCGCGGGATCGACAGCGCCAGCACCATGGCGATGCTGCCGCGGATGCCACCCCAGAAAATCACCGCCCGGAAGCCCCCGGGCAATCCCCCTTCGAGCCGCGCTATCTGGGGCAACACGCCGCCCACGAACAGCCCGCGCGACACCAGCATGGCGAGCCAGGTGATCAATATCGCCGGCCAGTCCCGCAGCAGCTGGACCGGGTCCACGTCAAGACCGATGAGCAGGAACACGATGCTGTTGCAGACGAAGGCGATGTACTCCCAGAAAGAGACCACCGCCACCCGGGTCGACGCGCTCATGCCGTACTTGGCGCCGAAGTTGCCGCCGAGCATGCCCGCCACGAGGCAAGCGATAACGCCCGAGGCATGGACCCGGCTCGCGATGAGGAACGAGCCGAACGCCGCGATGGTGCTCAGGGTGATCTCGATCAGGTGTTCGTCCACCTTGGACGTCAGCCAGCCGGTGAACAGCCCCACCGCGCCGCCGAGCATCACCGCGCCGAGGATCTCCCAGCTCATGAACTTCAACAGCCACGCCCCCGTCACCTGCGGAGTCTCCGGCACCTGCCCCAGCACCACCAGCACCACGGTGAAGGCGACAACGGCCACCCCGTCGTTGAGCAGGCTCTCGCCCTCCATCAACACCGCCAGCCGCCGCGGCGCCCCGGTGGCGCGCAGCACCGCGATGACCCCCACCGGATCGGTGGCCGCCGCGATGGTCCCGATGAGCACCGCCACGCCGAAGCTGATGGAGGTGGGGGTGAGCTTCAGCCCGAAATAGATCAGCCCGCTGACCATGAACAGCCCCACCACGAGGCCGGGCACCGCCAGGGTGATGATCGACTTCCAGTTGTTCAGAAACTCCCGCAGCTCCAGGTGGAACGCCGCCTCGTAGATCAACACCGGCAGCAGCACCACGAAGAGCAGCTCCTTGGTCAGGTGGATGCCGATGTCCACGTCGGGGTAGAAGCTGGTGCGGACCACCGAGAGGATCAGCCCGGTCACCACCAGGGCGACTGTGTAGGGGAGACGGTACTTGTGCGCCACCATGGCCACGGAGCTGGCCACGAGCAGCATCAGGATGATCACGATGGGCAGGGTCATGGGTGGCAAAAATATAGCAAAGGCCCTGCGCCTTGACACCGGCTCCTTGTAATGACAAACAGCGGCCATGAGCGACGCGGTCAAGAAAGACGACATTCTGGACAAGGGCGCCATCGTGCAGCGGGATCGGCAGACCTACGCCGTGACCCCGCGTATCCCGTGCGGCCTGATCACTGACTTCGACATCTTGCGCAAGATCGCCGACGCCGCCGAGAAGTACGGCGCCAAGGCGATCAAGGTCACCTCCGCCCAGCGTATCGCCATCATCGGCATCCAGGAGGAGGACATCGACCGGGTGTGGGCCGACCTCGGCATGGAGCCGGGCATGGCCTCCGGGCTGTGCGTGCGCGGCGTCAAGGCCTGCCCTGGCACCACCTACTGCGTGCTGGGTCAGCAAGACTCCCTCGGCCTCGGGCTGCGGCTCGAGGAGCGCTTCGCCCACACGCCCCTGCCGAACAAGATGAAGATCGCGGTCTCCGGCTGTCCCCTCGACTGCGCCGAGAGCCACGTGCGCGACATCGGCCTGGTGGCCACCAAGAAGGGCTGGACCCTGGAGCTGGGTGGCTCGGCCGGGGCCTCGCCACGCATCGCAGACAAGGTGGCCGACGGCCTGACCACCGAGGAAGTGGAGGCCGCCGTGGAGCGCGTCATCGAGGCCTACCGCGGCCTCGGCAAGAAGCAGCGCCTCGGCGCGGCCATCAAAAAGGTGGGCCTGGACGAATTCCGCGCCCTGGCCGGCCTCTAGAGCAGCGAACGGTTTGAAAACCTACTGCAAACGCCTATTTCGGGCACCTCGCGGCTTGCGTCCTCGCCGCCATCCTCGACGTACCTCGGGTACGCCTCCGGTGGCGGCTCCGGGCGCGCTCGCGATCTGCCTCGAACCAGGCGTTTTCGCTACGGTCCCAAACCGATCGCTGCTCGAGGCCTGAGGCCCCGGAGCTTGCGGTCCCCGGCGCCCTGGTTGCTGACCCTGGGCGCCATCCTGGCGCTCTGCGCCCCCTGCCTGGTCTTCGGCTACCTCCCCTGCACTGACCTGCCGCAGCACCTCTCCGTGGCCAGCATCCTGCAGAACCACGGCGATCCCGCCTACGACTTCGCGCGCCACTACGACATCGACCTCGGGCGCACCATGTACCTGCTGCCCTACGGCCTGACCTTGCTGCTCGGGCTCGCGCTGCCGCTGCCCCTGGCCCTGGCGTGCGTCGTGTTCCTGTCGGTGGTGGGCTACCCCCTGGCGCTGATGCGGCTGCTGCGCGCCCTGGGCAAGCCCCGGGCGCTGTGCCTCATCGGCGCGCCCCTGGTGTACAACAGCGCCTTTTACTGGGGCTTCATCAACTTCAACCTCGGCATGGCGCTGAGCATCTGGGGCATGGCCCTGCTGTTGGAGCCGCGGCGAGGCTGGCGCGGCGATGTGGCCCTGGCGGTGCTGGGGGGGCTCATCGTCTTTACCCACCTGTACGGGTTGGCGCTGCTGCTGGGCTTCGGCGCGATCGTGCTCGTGCTGGGCCCTGGCGAGGACCGCTGGAGGAGGCTGCTTCCGCTGATCCCGGCGCTGGTGGGCGCGGTGATCTGGCCCCGGCCAGGCGCAGGGATCAACCCCGATCAGGTGGCCTCCTGGGTCGGCGCGGCGTACCGCCTGCCGGCCCTGCCGAGGCAGGTCTTCGGCGCCTACCAGGATCGCGCCGAGCTGCTGCTCATGGGCACCATGCTGGCGGTGTTCGCGCTGCTCTGGGCGCTCGGGCGAGCGCCGGGGCGCCCGTCGCTGCGGCGCATGCCCTGGGCGGAGCGCGCCCTCTGGCTCACCGTGGCGCTCAACCTGTGCTTGTACCAGCTGATGCCCCTGCACACCGCCACCGCCAAGTATGTCCACTTCCGCCACGCGCTCATCGCGGCCATGCTGCTGCCAGCCCTGGCGCCGTCCGGGGCCCTGCGGCAGGGCGGCCGCGCCGCGCGCCTGGCCCTCGCCGCCGCGGCGCTGCTGGCCATCGCGTCCGCCTGGTATCACCTGGGCCGGTTCGACCGCGAGACGCGCGACTTCCAGCAGGTGCTGGAGAAGATCCCGCCGCGGCCCAGGCTGCTGAGCATCCTGGGCGATGCCCGCGGTCAGGTGATGGCGTCGAGCCCCTACCTGCACTTCGCGGCCCATGTGCAGGCGCGCCGGGGCGGCCTCATCGCCACCACCTTCGCCCGCTTCTGGAACATCCCCGTGCGTCGTCGCGCCGGCGGCAAGACGCCGGACACCCCGGAGAGCTTCGAGTGGCTGCCGCGGGCCTACGACTACCGGAAGTTCGGCTACCACTACCCCTGGGTGCTGGTGCGGGGCCCCCTGCCGAGGCTCGAGGAGTTCCCCTACCGCCTGGTGCACGGCGAGGGCGCCTGGCGGCTGTTCAAGAAGGACAAGTCGCTGATCAGGAGGCCGGCGAAGGCTCAGTAGTGCCGCGCCAGCTCCGACGCGTAGCGGCGGCCAAGGGTGCGGCCGTTGTCCTCGAGCCAGCGCGAAAAACGGAGCTCCCCCGTGGCCGGCGCGTCAGAGCGGAGCAGCCCCGCCATCAATCCCTGGATCTCGTCGGCGGTGATGAGCACGTCCTTCACCACGGGCCGCAGCAAGCGCGCGGCGAGCAGCACCAGCCAGGGCGGCATACGCAGCACCGGCGCGCGGCTGCCCACGGCGGCGCGCACGGCCAGCACCAGGTCGCGGAAGGTGAAGACCTCGGGCCCCACGGCGTCGAGGACCTGGTCTTCGGTCTCCCGACCCGCCTGCACGGCGAGGCGGGCCAGGTCCTCCACGTGCACCGGCTGGATCGGGTAAGCGCCGTCGCTGGCGATGCCGAAGACCGGCACGCGCCGCAGCAGCCACGCGATGTTGTTGATCAGCACGTCCGGTCCGCCGAACAGCACCGTGGGACGCAAGATGGCGTGGGACAGGCCGCTCCGGCGCAGGGACGCCTCGAGGCGAGCCTTGCCGCTGAAGTAGGGCAGGGGGGAGGCGGCGTCGGGGTTGGTTATGCTGATGTGAACGAACCGCCCCACGCCGGCGGCGGCCGCGGCCTGAAACAGCGCCTCGCTGTTTTCCACCGCCCTGGCGTGGGTCCTGTCGCCGTGATCGAAGCGGATCCAGTAGGTGTTGTATACGGCCGCGGCACCTCCCAGCGCTGCTCTCAGCTGGTCAGGCGCGTCGAAGCGCAGCGGCTGGACCTCTACTTTCCCCCATAGCGGGTGCGAGGGCCGAGGGTGGTTGGTGAGCGTGACCACCCGGTGACCCGCCTCGAGCAGGCGGCTGGCGATGGCCGCGCCGCTGTAGCCGAAGGCCCCGGTCACGACATGGTGTCCCTTGCACATGAAGCACCTCCTGTTGTTTTTTTCGTTCAGAAAATATTGAAACATTCAGGCAAATTTTTTTAGGCTAGCCCTCCTTGCTCCCGAGGAACGTGCCGGTCAGGAAGCGCAGCGCGGTCTTGCTGGCCCCCTCGTCAGCCAGCAGGCGCCTGGCCAGCCGGTCCATGGTGCCGAGCAGGTCCTCCATCTGCTGGAGCCGTCGCTGCACCTTGCTCTGCTCGTCAGGCTCGGCGTCGGATACCGCCGCGCGCACGGCGGCCAGGGCTGGATCGAACTCGCGCCGCTTGCGCTCGCGCATGATGTTGAAGAACATCCGCCAAACGTCGGGGTCTGTCTCGTAATAGTCTCGCCGGTCCCCTGCCACGGAGACCCGCTTGACCACCCCCCAGGAGCGCAGCTCCTTGAGGCTCATGCTGGCGTTTCCCCGGCTGATCCCGAGCTGGTCACACACCGCGTCCAGGGTCATGGGCTCCTCGCTGGCGATGAGCGTCGCGTGAACCCGGGCGATGGACCGGTTGACGCCCCAGAGCACCCCCATGGAGCCCCACGACTCCACGAAGTCAGCGAGGGCGGATTTTCTTTTGCCCCGTTCGTTCATTTCTAATTGAAACTTTAGCGACCAGGCCCGGGATGTCAACCCTCTGCAACGGGCAACCGTACGGTGAACGCCGCCCCCTGGCCAGGGGACGACTCGAGCAGCAGGTCGCCCTGATGCTTGCGTACGATGTTGTAACAGATGGCGAGCCCCAGCCCGGTGCCCACGCCGACCCCCTTTGTGGTGAACCCGGGATCGAAGACCCGCTCCTGAACGGCCTCCGGCACGCCCGAGCCGCTGTCAGCCACGCGCACGCAAGCCATGCCGTCCTGCATCCAGCTTCGCACGTGGATGCGCCGCTCCCCCTCGGGCTGCTCATCCACGGCGTCGATGGCGTTGGTCAGCAGGTTCATGAACACCTGGTTCAGCTGGTTCGGGTAGCACAGGATCGGCTCCAGCGGGCCGAGGTCGGTCTCGACGGTGATGCCATGCTTGGTGCGATGGCCCACGAGGGAGAGGGTGGAGGTGATCCCCTCGTTCAGGTCGGCGCGCTTGCGCTCCGCCTCGTCCAGCCGGGCGAAGTTGCGCAGCGAGAGCACGATCTCCACCACCCGATCGCTGGCCAGCCCCACCACCCGGTGGTTCTCCTCGAGCATCTCCACCAGGCGCCATACCTTGCGCTTGTCGCGGATCTCGGCGATGTCGGTGGCCGCCTCCAGCTTCTTGCGCAGCCGCTCCACCGCTCTGCGGCTGGTGTCCGTGGAGCTGGCGATGGCCCCCACCGGGGTGTTGATCTCGTGGGCCACCCCTGCCACCAGGTTGCCGAGGCTGGCCATCTTCTCCTGCATGATGAGCTGGTTCTGCATCTCCTGCTGGCGCTCGAGGCTCTCGCCCAGCTCCTCGTTCTTGTGCGCCAGGTCGCGGGTCCGCTCCTGCACCCGCCGCTCGAGCTGGCCGTACAGGTGCGCGTTCTGGATCGAGATGGCCGCCTGATCGCACAGCAGGTAGACCAGCTCCAGGCGCTCCTCGCCGAAGGCACCCCCGACCATGTTGTTCTCCAGGTAAGCCAGGCCCACCAGGGTGCCCTGGTTCATCAGCGGGATGCAGGCCATGGAGCGCGGCCGGGTCCGACTGACATACGGGTCGGCCCTGAAGCGGCCCTTCTGTGCCGCCTCTGCCAGCACTACCGCCTCGCCGGTGCGCGCCACGTACTGGGTGATCCCCACGGAGAGGGCATCGCACTCATCGAGGCCGGCCCCGGCCGCTTCGGACAGGTCCTCATCGGCGCGGGTGGAGCGGGCCGCGCCGACGGTGAGCTCGCCATCCAGCGCCAGCACCAGGAACCCGCGCTCGGCGCTGCCGAGCTCCATGATGGAGGCCAGCAGCTGCTGCAGCAGCGCGTCGAGCTCGACCTCGCGCGAGATCTGCTGGGTCGCCTTGAGGATGGTCAGCAGGTCGAAGCGCTGGGCCGCGGTGGAGCCAGTGGAGCTGCTGGTGGTCTCCGACGCGATCTCTGTGGCCGAGGCGGCCACCGGGGCGGCGAGCTCGGGGAAGCACTCCTCGAGCGCCTGGACCTTGGCCGCGGCGCCCCACCGGTCATAGCAGTAGTGCGAATCGCGCAGGTAGGTCAGCGCCACCCGGTCCAGGCCGTGGCCGGTGTAGAACAGGCCCGCGCGCTCGGCCGCCAGCGCCTGCATGGGCAGGTAGCGCCCTTCGGCGGCGCTGGCGATGGCCGTGTCGTAGGCCTGGCCGGCCTCGAGGTAGCGGCCCTCGAGCCGGGCCAGCTCGGCCTCGACGAGCTGCCGCTGGTGCTCGAAGCGCGCCCCCGCGCCGCCCTCCACCCAGCCGATGAGCAGTACCAGCTTCTCGCGGATCTGCTCCATCAGCTGCGCCCGCTCCCCGGCCTCGGCTGTGTCCGCAACCGCGGCCATGGCCAGGGCATGGTGCACCACCAGCTCGTAGGCGGTGGTCTGGCTCACCCGCCGGTCGGCGATGTTCTCGGAGGCCTCCGCTTCGGACAGGGCCGCGGCCGCGTCGCCGAACATCAGGCAGAGGCGGGAGCGCAGCAGGTGGGTCCACTGGACCCCCTCCAGGTTACGAACGCGCATCACCTCGAACGCCTGCTCAAGCTCCTGTTCGCTGTCGAACAGCAGGTCCTTCCAGCTGCGCAGCCCGAGCAGGGTCTCGGCGAAGCGGAGCGAGTAGTCCAGCTCCCGCGGGCCGATGATGGGCATCCTGCGGTCGATGGTCTCGCGGTTGATCCGCGCCTCATGCATCCACTCTTCCAGCGGCCGCCCGGCCAGCAGCTCGTGGAAGTGGCCTGACGACAGCGCGATGCCCTGCACGAACTCCACCCCGGTGCGGGCCGCCATCCGGTAGCAGTCGCTCCACCACTCGGCCATCTCCACGGAGTTGCGAAAGGCCCACTCCAGGGTCCCGACGATGATGCGAGTCATGGCCTGGCGCGAGCCGAGGGCATCGCTGACGGTCATCCCGAGCTGGCAGAACCGCCGCCCCTCTCGCAGCTCGCCGCGGTCGCTGGCGAGCACCATGCCCCAGGTGGCGTAGGCCACGCCGCTCAGCGGGCCGTTGCCATGCTCCAGCGACAGGCGGATGCTCTGCAGCGCAGCCAGGGGCCCGAGGTCTCGACGGCGCATGTAGATCGGGAAGAAGAAGAGCGTCTCGAGCAGGTTGGTGGCCGCCTCGATCAGCGGGTCCTCTCCTCGAGGCAGGTGGGCCAGGTCCTCGATCTCCCGGCCCTTGAGGCGCTCGGTCAGCTCGGCGTGCCCGCGCTCGATGGCCGCCTCGACGTCGTCGGGCAGCAGCTCGATGCCAGCCTCGCGCAGCAGCGCCGCGCCGCGCTCCAGGCACAGCTCGGGCTGTCTCCCCCGGGAGGCGAGCTGGGGCACGTGGGGGATCATGGCGCGCATGCGCTGGGTCAGCCCCTCGGCGCGCTCCAGCAGAGCCTCGCCACGGGCCAGCACCACGTGGGGGTCCTCCTCGGTGAGCACCGAGCACTCGTAGTGGCCGAGGTGCAGCTCGAAGGCGAGCTGGTGGTCCCGGGTCCAGATGTCGTCGGGGAGCAGGCCGACCCCCGCATCGAAGTAGGCCCTGGCGGTGCTCTTGCCGCCGCTCTCCATGGCCCGTACGGCGGCTTGCAGGTTCAGGCGCGCGGCCTCCGTTCGCTCGGCGCGGTCCTCCAGCAGCTCGATACCCTGGTTCAGGTGGCCCACCACCTCGAACAGCCGCTTGCCCAGGGCCTCGGCGTCCAGGTTGGCCACGAGCAGCCGGCCGAGGCGATGGTGCAGGCCCGGGCGCCTCTGCTCGGGCAGCGACAGATAGGCCGCCTGCTGGATCCGGTCGTGATGGAAGTCGCACTGCACCTGCATCACCTGCTCCTGGCTCCAGCCGTCACCGTCGCAGTGTTCATGGTCGCTGCACGCGTTGACCAGGTGGCTGAAGCCGCCGCAAACGGGGGTGATGATGCCCGCCTCCAGCGCCTGGTGCAGGTGCTCCACGACCTCGGTCAAGGGCAGCTCGGCCAGCAGTGCCAGGGTGCCGAGGTCGAAGCGCCCGCCCACCAGAGATGCCAGCTCCAGCAGCTCGCGCGTCTCCACCGGCAGGGCGCGCATCTTGTCCATCAGGAGCTCCACCATGTCGTCGGTGACGCCCACCTTCTCCACCTGGGCGAGATCCCAGCTCCAGCTGCCTCGCTCCGGCTGGTAGGTCAGCAGCTCGCGGGCGTGCAGCGACTGCAGCAGCTGCGTGATGAACAGTGGGTTGCCCATGGTCTTCTGACGGATCAGCCTGGCCAGGGGCTCCACCTGCTCCGGATCCGTGTGAGTGCTATCGGCGATGAGGCGGGTGACCGCCTCCTGATCCAGCGGCGCCACCGCCAGCTCGGAGACCTCCGCCGAGCCCTGGCGCATGCCTTCGAGGGCCGAGTCGAGCTCCAGCAGGTCGAGGGTGTCCTCGTCGCGCACCGTGGCCAGCACCAGCAGGTAGTGCAGGTCATCGCTGGCCAGCACCATCTCCAGAAGCTGCAGCGAGGCCGCGTCGGCCCACTGCAAGTTGCCGAAGAAGAGCACCAGCGGCGAGGAGGCAGACGCGAAGCAGGAGAGGAAAGCCTCCACCAGGCGGTGCAGCCGCGCCTCGGCGGCGTCGGCTGTGAGGTGGACCGGCTCGGGCAGGTCATCGCCGAGCAGCAGGAGCATGCCCGGCACCATCTCCGCAAGGGTGCGCGCTTCCTCGCCGAGGCACTCCAGCAGCTTCCGGCGCAATCGCCGGAGGTCCTGCTCGGTGCTGGACAGGGCCTGGTTCACCAGCTCGCCCATGGCCTGGATAAATGCGCTGTGGGGGACCGCCCGCTGGTCGCTGCGGTGCTTGCCCATGGCGAAGCGTCCCCGCCGGCTGGCCACCTCCGGCTGCAGCTCCCGCACCAGGGCTGACTTGCCGATGCCAGAGGCGCCGGACAGCAGCGCCAGCACCCGGCTGCCCTCGGCTGCGCGCTCCAGGGCCGCGGTGAGCCAGCGGCGCTCCTTGGAGCGGCCGTATAGCCGCCCGGGTACGGCGAACCGGGCGCCAGAATCCCGGGAGCCCAGCTCGAAGTCGCCGGGATCTGCGCCGTCGAGGATCTTGAGGCAACGTTCGAGGTCGTGGATCAGGCCTGCCGAGCTCTGGTACCGCTCCTCGGGCGTCTTGGCCAACAGCTTCATTACCACGGCGGAGACCGCGTCCGGCAGGTCCTGGCGGATCCCGGACAGGGAGAGCGGGGGGCGAGCCACGTGGGCGTGCAGCATCTCGGCCGGGTCGTCGGCGTCGAAGGGGAGGCGCCCCGCCAGCAGCTCGTACAGGGTGACGCCGAGGGAGTAGAAATCAGCGCGGTAGTCGACGTAGCGGTTGGTCCGGCCGGTCTGCTCCGGCGAGAGGTAGCTGATGGTCCCCTCCAGCACGGGGGCGCCTCCCGCGCGCTGGCCCTCGCGGCGCAGGAGCGAGGCGATGCTGAAGTCGGCCAGTTTCACCCGCTGGCCGTCGCGGCTGATCAGGATGTTGGCCGGGTTGACGTCCTTGTGGTTGATGCCGTTGCTGTGCAGCGCGGACAGCGCCTCGGCCACGGCGATGCCCAGGCGAAGGGCGCGCTCGGGCGAGAGGCTCTCGCGCTTGATCACCCCGGCGAGCGCCTCGGCGTCGAAGTCCTCCATCACCAGAACGGGGCGGTGCTCTGCCTGCTCGAGCCCGAGGAACTCCACCACCGCCGGGTGCGAGATCTGGCTGCCGATGCTGTACTCGGAGCGGATGGCGCTCACCTCCAACGCCGAGGGGGCCGGGTTGCGAGTGGTCTTGAGCACCACCGGGCGTCCGCCCGGATCGGTGCCCCGGAGCACGAGGGTCCGCTCGCTCTGGTACAGGGTGCCGGAGGTATGGAATTCGGGAAGGTTCAGCATGGTGCGCCTCCACCCAGGGGTTTCCGGGACCCCATATGTTGACACAGATCGCGGTCAGAGGGCGGCGCCGAAGAGCTGCCCGTGAAACAGGTAGAGCGCGACAAATAGGCCGGCGCCCAGGGCGAAGGCAGGCCAGGGCCACTCGCGCAGGGCCGCGCCCAGGGGCTGCTTGCGCTGCAACACTGCCGCGAACGGAAGGAATGAGGTCTGCTGCCTGAACGCGGAGTACCCCTCCACCGAGGCGGACTTGCGCAGGTCCTGGTGCGCGGTGGCCAGCACGGCGAACAGGCAGAAGCCGCCGAAGAAGGCGAGGTCAGCGGCGCGGTCCGCCACCAGCAGGTGGGCGAGGCCGATGAGGAAGAAGGCCGCCGAGACAGGGTGGCGGGTAATCCGCATCACGCCCATCGCCCGGGGGGCGTGCCGCTTGAGCATGGAGCTGGGCGCCGGGGAGACCACGCCAGAGGCGAGCAGCAAGCAGGCCAGGGCCATGAGCAGAGCGGCCGGCGCCCGGGCCAGGCCCGGGGTGTGGAACTGCACATCGCCGGCGTGGCGGGCGCTGCCGAAGTAGATCCAGAAGATGGGCGTGATGGTGGCGAAGGAGACGAGGGAGTAGACACCCTGGAACGGCAGCTCGCCCAGCACCTTGACGAGGCGCGGTCGAATGGGGTTGGCGCAGAGCAGGATGTGGGTGGCGGTGAATGCGGCCCACCAGAGGAGGATGGAGATGGTATCGGGCATGGGGGAATAGGGTGTACGGGGTTGGGGCGGAGGGCAAAAGCAAAAAGCAAAAAGTGGAAGAGCAAGAAGCAAAAAGTGGGGACGATGGAATCGGATTGCTGCGTGGCGGTGGAGGCCTGTGCGGGCGCGGTTGTTGGGGGGGATGAACAAGAAACAAGAAACAAGAAACAAGGAATAAAAAACAACACGCATGGCCCACGAGCGGTTCGAAGGAGGGGCGACCTGCTATCATTTGTCGAGCCAGCAAGGACATCTCGGCAAAGGAGTGGGACTCATGAAGATCGTTTGGATCATCATCCTGATCGCTGTGGCCGCCGCCCTGTACCACTACAAGCCGTGGGAGGATTCATCTCCATCGGCGTCGACCTCTTCGTCTGCGACTGAGGCCGATCCCTCCGAGTTCATCAGCGCCTGCCAGGACAACGCGCCGGCAGACATCGATAACCCCGAGTCGTTCTGCCGCTGTATGTGGAGTGAGGGCGTGCGGAATCCAAACTTCATGGCCAACATCCAGGGCCGCTCCGCCGTGTCCAAGTGCATGGGCGCCCCGGGGATCTGAGCCGCCGGCCTCAGCCTCAGCCTCAGCCTCAGCCTCAGCCCAGTCACAGTCCCAGCCCCTGCCTCAGCCTCAGCCTCAGCGCCAGCCGCCCGTTTGATCATTTCGTCGTTTCGTCGTTTCGT
>CAZEFW010000179.1:0-18765 GCA_964511535.1 uncultured Myxococcales bacterium
CCTCTACTCGCCTCGCCTCGGAGTACGAGGAGGAGATGGGCGATGGGACCGAGATCATATCCAGCTATCAGGATGATCCGGACTCAATGGCGCCGGATGCCATGAGTGAGATGTCGGCCATGAGCGTCGCTGAGGACGACCGCTCGGGTGGGATGAGCGAGGTCATGTCGGACTGACGACCTCGCTGCGCCGGCCTCCCGGCCCCAGCCCCACCCAGCCCCAGCCTCTGCGCCAGCCCCGGCCTCTGCCTCAGCCCCGGCCTCGGCCCCCGCCCCAGCCTCGGCTTCAGCTTCCGCCTCGGCCACAGCTTATGCCGTCGCCATTTCGTCGTTTCGTCGTTTCGTCGTTTTGTCATTAGGCGGCGCCAGCCGCCGTCCCACCCTGGTACTATTCCCCCGTTGCCCGGTGGAATTTCGGCAGCGACGGAGAATGGACAAACCGACCCTCAAGGAAGGCCAGGCGCCGGTGCACGAGCCTGGCTGGCAGCTCGCCTCCGGCGCCATGGTGGATCACTACCGCGTGATGCGGCCTCTCGGCAGGGGCGGCATGGCCGAGGTGTACCTGGCGCGGGACACCAGCCTCGGGCGCAAGGTGGCGCTCAAGGTGGTCAACCCGGCGGTGCTGGGCAGCGGCGACAACGTGGAGCGCTTCCTGCATGAGGCGCGCACCACGGCCCAGTTCAACCACCCGCACATCATCACGATCCATGGCGTGGGCGAGCACGAGGGCACGCCCTACGTGGCGCTGGAGTTCATGGAGGGCCAGAGCCTGCGCGAGCGGCTGCTGCAGGAGCAGCTCGGCCCGCGTGAGGCGTTGCGGGTGAGCCTGGCCGTGGCCGAGGCGCTGACCGAGGCCCATCGCCACGAGATCCTGCACCGGGATCTGAAGCCGGAGAACGTGATGCTGGCTCGGGACGGCCGCCTGCGGGTGGTGGACTTCGGGCTGGCCAAGGTGATCCGCGGGCGCGGCAAGGGCGAGCAGACCGGCGCGGCGCCGGCCGCGGCGCCGCCGCCCGAGACGCGCAAGGCGGACGGCGAGTCCCAGCCCTTCGTCACCCGGGACGACGGCATCGTGCGGGGCACGCCCGAGTACATGTCGCCGGAGCAGTGGATGCTGATGCCCCTGTCGCCCACCAGCGACACCTGGGCTCTGGGCGTGATGATGTACGAGCTGCTGTCCGGCGGCATGCTGCCCTTCGACAACCCCGACCCGGCGCGCATCGGGGTGATGGCGTGCACCGATCCGGCCCCCGTGCTGGAGGACGTGGCCGACGTGCCGGAGGAGCTGTCCAGCCTGGTGGGCCGCTGCCTGGACAAGAGCCCCACGGCGCGCCCGGACGCGGCGCAGATGGTGCAGGCGCTGCGTGACATGCTCACCGTGGGCGGCGGCGGCGCCCCGGCCCACGGCGAGGTGAACCCGTTCCGGGGGCTGCTGCCCTTCGACGAGCGGCACAGCCAGCTGTTCTTCGGCCGGGAGGACGACATCGCAGCGGCCGTGGAGAGGCTGCGCACCCTGCAGACCGTGCTGCCGGTGGTGGGTCCCTCCGGCGCGGGCAAGAGCTCCTTCGTGCAGGCCGGGCTGATCCCGCGGCTGCGGGAGCATGGTCCCCTCGGCGTGATCCAGCTGCGGCCCGGCGCGCGGCCGCTGCACCTGCTGGCCGCGCGGTTCATCGACGCCTGGCAGGGGCGGCGCAGCGGACCCTTCGGCTCGGCCGGCTTCAGCACGGGCGAGCTGGACGAGGCGCGCGGCGCCGGGCAGCAGGCCGCGGCGGGCCCCGGCGGGGATCCGGGCTTCCCGCTGGAGCCGGAGGCCCTGGCCGCCCAGCTGCATGAGCGGCCCCAGCTGCTCAACCTGCTGCTGCACCGGCTGGCCGAGCGGGCTGGCGCGTCGGTGGTGCTGTACGTGGATCAGCTCGAGGAGCTGTACACGCTGGTGGAGGACGCGCAGGAGCGCAGCCGGTTCATGCAGGCCGTGTGCAGCGCGGCGGACGACGTGCTGTCGCCGGTGCGCGTGATCTTCAGCCTGCGCGAGGAGTTCCTCAGCCGGCTGGCCGAGGGGGGCAGCGCGCGGGAGGCGCTGAGCCACATCACCGTGCTGCGGCCCCCGGGCCGCGAGGCGCTGGTGGAGATCCTGGTCTGCCCGGTGGAGGCCATGGGGTACGACTTCGACGACCCGGACATGGTCCAGGAGATGGTGGCCGAGGTGGAGGGGGAGGTGGCGTGCTTGCCCCTGCTGCAGTTCGCCGGCCAGGTGCTGTGGGAGCGCCGGGACCAGGTGCGGCAGGAGCTGCGACATGATGACGCCCGGGAGATGGGGGGCGTGGCCGGGGCCCTGGCGCGGCACGCCGACGGGACCCTCAAGGGTTTGACCCCGGACGAGCTGCGTCAGGCGCGCAACCTGCTGCTGCGGCTGGTCACGCCCGAGGGCACCCGCCGGGTGATCTCGCGTCAGCGGGCCCTGCAGGGCCTCGGGGGCGGCGCGGCGGAGGTGCTGGCGCGGCTGGTGGACTCGCGGCTGGTGGTGGTGCGGCAGGCCCAGGGGGAGGGGGCCGCCGGGGCCGCGCTGGAGCTGGTGCACGAGTCGCTGGTCAGCGGCTGGGGGCGGCTGCGGCGCTGGATCGACGAGAGCCGCGAGGAGCTGGTGTTCCTGGCCGAGGTGGGGGAGGCCGCGGATCTGTGGGCCAGGCGCGGCGAGCGGGCCGAGGAGGTGTGGCAGGGGCCGGCGCTGCACGACGCGCGGCGAGCCCTGGACTCGTGCACCACGGAGGTCTCGCTGGCGGTGCGGCGGTTCATCGCCGCGGGCGAGCGCAAGGAGCGCCACGCTGGACGGCGGCGGCGGGTGGCGGTGATCACCCTGGTGGTGGCCCTGTCGCTGGTGGCCGCTGGCGCGCTGCTGGCGGCCCTGGCCATCACGGAGCAGAAGCGCCGGGCCACCGAGCGCATGCTCGAGGCCCAGCGGCGCAAGGCAGCGGCCCAGCACGCCACCGCCCGCGCCGCCCTGTCCAGGGGCGAGCTGCTGGAGGCGCGGGCCAACCTGCGCGGGGCGCTGGAGATCCTGGACACCGCGCCGGTGCGCGCGCTGTGGTGGCGCCTGCGTCGGGAGCCGGGCGTCTGGCGGCACCGCCTCGGGGGGTTGATCTACCGGGTCAGCTACGCCACCGACAGCGGCTCCGTGGCGGCGGGCTGCCAGGACCACAGCATCTACCTCATCGACGCCCACACCCGCGGGGTGCGGGTGCTGCGCGGGCACAAGGACCAGGTGTTCGCCGTGGACCACGCGCCGGGCGGCCGGGTGCTGGCCAGCGGCACCTGGGGCGGCGAGGTGGGGCTGTGGGATCTTCAGCACGGCAAGCTGAGGCTGCTCAAGCCCCACGCCGCGGGCATCGCGTCGGTGCAGGTGAGCCCCGACGGCAAGCTGCTGGCCACCGCGAGCTGGGACAAGAGCATCCACCTGTACGACCTGCCTGGGGGCAAGCTGCGCTCGGTGCTCGCCGGCCACGCGGGCCCGATCTACGACGTGCGGTTCACCCCGGACAGCCGGCTGCTCATCAGCGGCGCCGTGGACGGCGTGCGGGTCTGGGAGGTGGGCAAGGGCAAGCAGGTGCGCCAGCTCGAGGGCGGCACCTCCCTGGCCGTGAGCCCCGACGGAAAGTGGCTTGCCACCCTCAAGGGCGGCCTGACCGTGCAGCTGGTGAGCATGAAGAGCTGGAAGGTCGAGCGGCGCATGACCGGCGGCCACACCCGGCCGATCCAGCAGATGGCCTTCTCCCCCGACGGCAAGCAGCTGGCCACCGGGGGCCTGGACGACACGGCGCGCCTGTGGGACCTGGCCAGCGGTAAGGTGGTGCGGGTGCTGACCGGGCACACCTCGGGCATCTGGGGGCTCGACTTCAGCCCCGACGGCAAGTGGCTGGTCACCGGCGGCATGGACCACACCGTGCGGCAGTGGCGCGTGGGCGCGCCTGGCGCGGGCGGCACGGGCGGCGCCCACCGGGCCATGGCCACGCGGGTGGCCTACAGCCCCGACGGAAAGCTGGTGGCGTCGGGCAGCTACGACAAGGACGTGCGCCTGTGGGACGCGGCCACGGGGCGCAGCGTGCGCGTGCTGCGAGGGCACCGCGCCACCGTGCACTCGGTGCGCTTCAGCCCGGACGGCAAGCTGCTGGCCTCGGGGGGCGACGACCAGGAGGTGCGGCTGTGGGAGGTGAGCACCGGGCGCTCGTTGCGGGTGATGCGTGGGCACCGGGTCTCCATCTGGTCGGTGACCTTCAGCCCCGACGGCGGGCGGGTGGCCTCCAGCTCCCGGGATCGCACGGTGCGGGTCTGGGATACGGCGAGCGGCAAGGAGCTGTTGCAGCTGACAGGCCACGCGGGCCCGGCGGTGGTGTCCGCGTTCAGCCCGGACGGCAAGCTGCTGGCCTCGGCGGGGGAGGACCCCTTCATCCACGTGCGCGATGCAGCCACCGGGGCGGTCAAGGCGAAGTTCGGCGGCCACGACGACGCGGTGTGGGGCATGGCCTTCTCCCCCGACGGCGCGGAGCTCTACACCGGGGACGCGGACGGCGTGGTGCGGGCCACCCCGACCCTGGGTGGCCAGGGCCGGCAGCTGGGGCAGCACCCGGGCCGGATCTACGACATGGCCCTGAGCCCGGACGGCGAGACCCTCGGCACCGTGGGCTCTGACGGCGCGCTGATCCTGTGGGACCTGCAGGGGGAGAGCGGCCAGCGCAAGATCCGCGGGCATCGCAACGAGGTCAACGGCGTGGCGTTCAGCCCGGACGGCAAGTTCGTGGTCACCGGCGGCGACGACCGCAACGTGCGGCTGTGGGACCTGAGCCAGGAGCGGCCCGCCTGGTGGGGGGCGATGGCGGGGAGCAGCCCGTGGCTGCTGGCCGGCGGGTCATGGTCCCGGGAGGGTGGGGGCGCCGCGCCCAGGCCCAGGGCGTGGCAGGCGGCGACCCGGGCGGGCGGGACGCTGGTGGACGCTGACCCCGACGGGGGGATCCTCTGCGCGGTGAGCTGGTCGGGCGACCTGGAGATGTGGGACCTGAAGGCTGACCGGCGGGTGGCGCGCGCGGCGCTGGGCCAGCGGGCCGCGGGCGTGGTGGCGTTCGCCGATGCCTGCCTGGCCCACGCCGGGGCAGAGGCGAAGCTGCTGGCCAAGGACGGCAAGGTGAAATCGCGGTGGAAGGAGGTGAGCTCGGTCTCGCGCTCGGGCAAGGACGCGCTGGTGGCCACCGCGGGGGGGGTGGTGCAGTACAACCGCTACTGGGGCAGCAGGAAGCGCTACCCCACCGGCCCCGGCGCCAGCGCGGCGGCCATGGTGGGGCCCTACCTGGTGGTGGGCTACCACGACGGCAACATGGAGCTGATCCCCACCGACGGCCGGCCGCGTCGGTCGGGCTTCACCTTCGAGCGCGTGGGCGCTGGCGGGGTGGCGCGCATCATCCCGGGGCCCCCGGGCACGCTGGTGGCCGGGTTCGTGGACGGGCTGGTGGGCCTGTGGAGCCTGAAGAACGGCGCCCAGCTGTGGGCCGAGAGGATCAACGGGGCGGCGCGTTACCTGTCCCTCGACGACGGCGCGCTGCGCGCGGCCAGTGAGCTGGGCCAGCACCGGACCGTGGACCTGACGCTGCTGCAGCGGCCCTACTGTCAGGTGATGCGCCAGGTGTGGGCCGAGGTGCCGGTCATCTGGCGAGGCGGCCTGCCGGTGATGAGCCCGCCGGACCGGACGCACCGTTGCTTCGAGGCGCAGGCCGGCGTCGGCGCCGTGAAGAAGTGACCCCGGCGCGCCGGCCTCACCACCACCTCGCGCTGTGGGCTGCGGCGCTGTTGGCGCTGCCGTGGGCGCAGGGTTGCCGCGACCGGACGAACGACGCGGCCGACGCGCGGGCGCTGGACCTGGGCCAGGACGCCGCCCCGGACGCGCTCGGGCCGCTGCCGGCGCCCCTGGCCCGGCTCGGCGCCGCCGACGTTCGGGTGGCGACCTACAACATCATGGCCGACTCGGCCTTCGTGCCGGGCTCGCAGGCCGCGGCGCGCTTCGCCCGGGTTGTGCGCGCGGTGCGGGCCGACATCTGGGCGCTGCAGGAGGTGTACAAGGCCGGCGCCAGCGAGGTGGCCGCCCTGTTCGACCGGCTGCTCCCCCTGGGCGGCGGCAAGGTGTGGCAGGTGCGATGGGCCGGCAGCAACATGACGCTGAGCCGCCACGCCATCAAGAGCCATGCCCACGCCCAGGTGCCGGGCTCGGGCCGCTGGGTGGGGCAGGACCTCATCGATCTGCCCGACGCCGTGTACGCCAGGGACCTGTACCTGATCAACCTGCACTTCACCTGCTGCGGGGGCACGGCCAGCGACGCGGCCCGTCAGAAAGAGGCGGACTACGTGGTGAGCCACCTGCGCGACGCACGCTCTGCGGGCGGGACGCTCACGCTGCCGGCCAACACCCCCGTGGTGCTGGCCGGCGACCTGAACACCGTGGGCGGTCCGCAGCCGCTGTCGACCCTGCTCACCGGCGACATCGTCGACGAGGCCCGCTTCGGCAAGGACGCCCCGCCCGACTGGGACGGCACGGCGCTGACCGACGCCCGCCCGCTGCACAACGCCAAGGGGCCGGACGACTACACCTGGCGCTGGGACGGCAGCGGCTACACGCCGAGCCGGCTGGACTACGTGATCTTCAGCGACAGCGCCGCCACGCTGAAAAACCGCTTCGTGCTCAACACCACCACCCTGCCCGCAGCGAAGCTCGCCGCCGCCGGCCTGTACTCGGGCGATGTGCTCAAGAAGGGCACCGCCGCCGACGCCCAGCTCGCCTTCGACCACCTGCCCGTGGTGGTGGACCTGAGCATCAAATAGTCCATCATTCTGTCATTTTGTCATTTCGTCGTTTTGTCATTGTGTCATTCGCGCGCCAAAGGTGCGCGGTGTATAACCAACAGCCATGACCGTCGCCGTGATCCTGGGCTCTGCCTTCGAGCAGCCAACCCTCGCCGGGCGCGAGCTGGAGCCGCGCCGGTTCGAGACGCGCTTCGGCGAGGCGGTGCTGCACCGCTACCCACGGCGGGACGGCGCGGACGCGTGGGTGCTGTTCCGCCACGGCGCGCCGCATCATTTTCTGCCGAACCAGATCCCGTACCGGGCCAACCAGGCGGCCCTGCAGGCCGCGGGCTGCCAGGCGCTGCTGGTCACCTCGTCGGTGGGGGTGCTCGATCCCGCGGTCCCGCTGGACACGCCGATGATGGTGAGCGACCTGCTGATGCCGGATAACCGCCTGCCCGACGGCAGCGCCTGCTCCATGTTCCCCGAGCCGGAGCCGGGCCAGTGGCACCTGGTGCTCGACGAGGGCATGGTGTCGGCGGGGCTCACCGATCAGGTGGAGCAGCTGTGCCTGGAGGTGGGCCAACAGCCCGCCGCGCGGGTGCTGTTCCTCTACGCCCAGGGCCCGCGCACCAAGACCGCCGCCGAGAACGCGCTGTGGGCGCGGCTCGGCGCCCAGGTCAACTCCATGACCGTCGGGCCGGAGCTGGTGCTGGCCTGCGAGCAGGGCATGCCCGCCGCCGCGCTGGTGGTGGGCCACAAGTACTCCCGCCCCGGCGTGCGCGAGCGCCTGGACCGACAGACCATGGAGGACAACCTGCTCACCGGCCGCCAGCTCATGGCCGCCCTGGCCGAGGCGTTTTTGGAGGCGGGGCAGGGCGTGCCCTACCGCAACCGGTTCTACCGCTACCCGGGATGAGCGAAGCAGGAGACAGGGCCACCGCCCGGTGGCGGGTCATCGGCCTGTCGGTGCTCGCCTTCTTCCTGATGGGGTCCTACTCCCTGGCGCGGTCCACCACCGAGTCGCTGTTCATCGAGGCCCACACCAGCAAGGGGTTGCCCCTGGTCTGGGTGCTGGTCTCCTTCGCCATGCTGGCCAGCGTGCTGGTCTACACCCACTTCGTGCCGCGCTTCGAGCTGATGAACCTGTTCGGCGTCGTGACCCTGATCAGCGCCGGGTCCATGGCGGCGTGCATGCTCGGCCGTCGGCTCGACCTGCCCGGCGCCAACCACCTGCTCTATGTGTGGAAGGACACCTACATGGTGGTGCTGGTGGAGATCTACTACAGCTTCGCCAACTCGGCGTTCACCATCCAGGCCGCCCGGTGGGTCTACGGCCTGTTCGGCATCGTGGCCGGGGTCGGGGCCATCGTGGGCAACATGGCGGTGCGCTACCTGGCCCCCACCATCGGCACCGAGGCCACCCTGTGGCTGGTGACCCCCGCGCTGCTCGCCATCGCCGCCGGCGGCGTGATGCTGGGCAGGGCGGCGGGCGTGCCGAACCCGCTCAAGGGGCGGGCGCGGCCCCCGGGCGTGAAGGACGCGGTGCGCGTGGCGCTGGGCAGCTCGTACCTGATGCTGGTGCTGCTGCTCATCGCGCTGACCCAGTGTGTCATCACGCTCATCGACTTCTCGTTCAACGAGATCGTCGAGGGGCTGTACCCCGGGACCGACGCGCGCACGGCGCTGGTGAGCACAGTGTACGCCTCGGTCTCCACCGGCATGCTGCTGCTGCACGGCTCCACCGGGCCCCTGCTGCGGCTGGCCGGGGTGCCTCTTACGCTGCTCGGCATCCCGGTGCTCATGGGCGGCGGCGTCGGCGCGTTCACCCTGTGGCCCGCGCTGGCCACGGTGGTGGTGATCAAGGTCGCCAGCAAGTGCTTCGACTACACCTGGTTCCGCAACGCCAAGGAGATCCTCTACATCCCCCTGTCGTACCAGGAGCGGACCCAGGGCAAGTCCATCGTGGACATGCTCACCTACCGGGTGGCCAAGGGCATCGCGTCAGGCCTGCTCGCCGCGGCCCTGGCCACCGGGGTGCCCAACATCGTCAACTACCTGACCCTGGCCCTCATCGGGGCATGGTTCGCAGCCACGCTGGTGGTGACCCGGAGGTTCAGGGGGAAGGTGAGCCGGGAGGAGGAGCTGGAGGGAACAAAAAACAAGGAATGAGGAACAAGAAATAAAAAATGGCGTCTGCGTTTTGGTTTGGCCTGGGGCAAGCCCAAGCCCAACCCATTTTTAATTCAGCATTTTTTGTTTCTTGTTTTTTGTTCCAGGCGCCTACCCCCCACCATCCGCCTTCCCCTGATCTTTCTTCCCCGCGCCCTTGTCCTGCTTCGGGATCGGCAGACAGAAGGCCGGGTCGCGCTCGTAGCGCCAGTCGGTGAGGATGCCCGAGTCGTAGCCGCTGACCGGCATGCAGACCATGGCGTCGGGGCAGCGGGGCTGGGACATGCTGCAGGTGTAGAACGACGGCGTGTCCACGCTGAAGCAGCCGGCCAGGAGGCAGGCGGCAAGGGCGAGCGCGGGCAGCAGCAGGCAGCGTCGAGTGTTCATCGGCTCCACCTCAGAATCGGATGCGCGCGGTGAGGCCGGCTCCGCCGCGGCTCACCATCGGGGCGAGGGCCGCCGCCTGCCGCGCTTGCCGCTCGGCCTTGCCCCACACCAGCAGGTGGGTGCCGATGGCGGCGAGCACCAGCCCCCCCACCAGCCCCGCGGCCATCACGGTGTTGTAGTCGTCGCCCCGGTCGCGCAGCGGGGCGAGCTCCTCGTAGGTCCGCATCAGCTCCACGCCCTGCTCGTAGTCACCGTCCGCCTTTGCGCCGAGGCCGCCGAACACCACGCCGGTCAGCACAGCGGCGCCGCCCAGGCCGACGCCGACCCAGCCCGCGATCTCCTGCCAGGTGAGGGCCGCCGGGGGCTCTGCGGCCGGCTCGTCGGCGACCGCGGGCAGCGGCGCAAGGGCCAGTGCGGCTGCAATGAGGAGGGCTGCGATGGTGCGCATGTAGGTTGTATACCACGCGCATTGTACAATTGTACTTCCTTGGCATCCCCGGAACAGAGCGCGCCCCCGCGAGCGATTCCCTGGTGGCGGCAGTGGCTCGTCTGGCTCGGCTTCGGCGTCAGCGCCATGGCCGCGGTGATGTTCGTGGTCCTGTTCGACACCTCGAAGGTGCTCGCCTCGCTGGCGCGGCTGGAGCCTTGGGTGATGTTGGCGGCGGCCGCGGGGATCGTCGCGGCCTTTCGCGTCCGGGCCCTGCGCTGGATGCTGCTGCTGCGCCCCGTGCAGGCGCTGCCCTACGGGCAGGTGCGGGACGTGCTGCTCACCGGGTTCATGGTCAACAACGTGCTGCCCGCCCGCGCCGGCGAGGTGGCCCGGGCGCTGGTGCTGTGGCGAATCGCCGGCACCAGCAGGCGCGCCACGCTGACCACCGTGGCCATGGAGCGGCTTGTGGACGTGGCCATGCTGGTGGGCATCCTGTCGCTGGTGGGGCTGGTCTTCGAGGTGCCGCCCTGGGCCCGCGGCCTCGGCACGCTCACCTCGGCGCTGCTGGTCTGCATCGCCGGAGCGGTGGCCTGGATGGCGTTTCACCACGCCTCGCTGTTTCGCGCGGTGGACGCGGCGCTCTTCTTTGTCCCGGCCGCGGCCCGGGCGCGGCTGCTCGGCTTCATGGAGCGCTTCGTCGACGGTACCCGGGCGCTGCGCGATGCGAGGCTGCTGGCGGGGGTGCTGGCCTGCTCGGTGGTGGTGTGGGCGATGGAGGTCGGGGTGTACCTGCTGGTGATGCGCGGCATCGGCCTCGAGCTGCCCGCGTGGTCCGCCGCGTTCGTGGTGGTGGTGGCCAACTTCGGCATCGCCGCGCCCTCGGCGCCGGGCTATGTGGGCACCTTCGACGCCGCGTGCAGCGCCGCGGTGGTGGCCCTTGGGGGCGACGCCACCGCGGCCATCTCCTTCGCCCTGGCGCTGCACGTGGTGTTCTACGTGGTGGTCACGGGCAACGGCCTGTGGGCCATGTGGCGGCTGGAGCTGAAGCTGGGGGATGTGGGCAGGGGAAGGCCAGGGGACAGCGCGGGCGCCCGGGCTCCGGAGCCCCCTGCGTGATATCTTTTTGCGCCATGCCACGCCTCCTCGTGATCTTGTCGCTGCTGCTGGTCGCCTGCGCCGCCCCGCGAGCGCAGAAAGCGAAGCCCGCCCCGCCGCCGAAGCCCACCCTGTCCCCGGAGCAGAAGGCCGCCCGCGCCCGGCGCAGGGAGCAGGTCGACCGCATCGCGAAGGTGGTGGCGCGGGTGCGGCGCCTCGCCCTCAAGCGGCCGCTGTCGGTGGGCTGGATCGGCGCCGACGACGTCAAGAAGCGCGCGCGCCAGGCCATCGAGCGGGAGCTGGGGGCCGAGTGGATCGCCGGCTACGCGGCCGCGTACAGCCGGCTCGGGCTGCTGCCCGAGGGCTACGACTACGTCGAGGAGCTGCTGGCCATCCTCGGCGAGCAGGTGGCCGGGTTTTACGACTCGGAGGCCAAGCAGCTGTTCGTGCGCCACGACATGCCCGCCGACGAGATCGTGCTGGCCCACGAGATCGGCCACGCGCTCCAGGACCAGCACTTCGACCTGGAGAAGATGCAGGGGGACATCAAGGAGAACGACGACCGAAACTTCGCCGTCACGGCGCTCATCGAGGGGGACGCCACCCTGGTGATGGAGCGCTACATCTCCGAGACCCTCGACTTCTGGAAAGGGCTCAAGCTCATCGGCAGCGCCTTCCGCATGGCCGCCATGGACAACCAGAAGCTGGACGCCGCGCCGCTGTTCATCAAGGAGGGCATGATCCGGCCCTACATGGACGGCTGGGCCCTGGCCAAGAAGCTCCGCGCCATGGGGGGACAGGCCGCCATCGATCGCGCCTTCGCCCGCCCGCCCGCGTCATCGGAGCAGGTGCTGCACCTGGGCAAGTACCTGGCCCAGGAGGCGCCGGTCAAGGTGACGCCGCCCGATCTGCTGCCCACCCTGGGCCGAGGCTGGAAGGTGCTGCACGAGAACACCCTCGGCGAGTTCGGCGTCAGCATCCTGCTGCGCACCGCGCGCCTGGGCGCCGGCACCATCGGCCCCGCCTCCCGCGGCTGGGGCGGCGATCGCTTCCGCGCCTACCGCCACCACAAGACCGGACGCATGGCCCTGATTTGGGTCACCGCCTGGGACAGAACAAAGGACGCCCGCGAGTTCTTCGACGCCTACCGCGCCTACCTGATCAAGCGCTTCGACGCCGGCGAGACGGCCACGCCGGCGCCGGAGACCAGCACCGTCTACCGCCTGAAGCTGAAGACCCGCACCATCACCGCCACCCTGAAAAACGACCGCGTCACCATCCGAGACGAAGACCAGTAGACCAGCTCATTCTGGCATTCTGGCATTCTGGCATTCTGGCATTCTGGCATTCGCGAGCCGAAGGCTCGCGCACGAGCGTCAGCTCCGGTCGTACATCAAATCCAGCCCCAACCAGATCCTCCGCCCCGGGTCCGGAAACCCGTACTCCGTCACGTGGTGGGTCCCGAGGATGTTGGTGGCGCGCACATACACGCTGCCCCAGGTCACCGGTGAAACAGCCACGCGGGCGTTCCAGACGGCGTGGGGGCTCAGGGTGCCCCAGGCGCTGGTGGCGGGGTCCTGGTAGGTGCGCTCGCCGTGCACGATGAGGAAGGTGGCCAGCTCCACGAAGCGCCAGGGCGAGAAGACCAGCTCCATGGAGGCCTTGTTCATGGGCCGGTAAGCCAGCTGCTGGTCCGGCGCGTCGTCGTCGGTGCGGCGCGCGCGCAGGAAGCTGTAAGCCGCCGAGAGGTGGAGCTGCTCCAGCGGGCTGAGCATGAAGCCGAGCTCCACCCCCATCAGGCGCCCCGAGGCGGCGTTGACCAGCTGCTGGACGCCGCCGCCCGAGGGGGCGCGCACGATGAGGTCAGCGACCTCGGCGTCGAAGATGCCGCCGTTGAGCGCGATGCCCGGCAGCAGCCGCCAGGTGGCCTCCAGCCCCATGTGCCAGGCCTTCTCCGGCCCGAGGGACGGGTTGGCCGCCAGGGCGCCGCCCGCGGTGTCGTGCCGCTCCTGCAGGGTGGGAAAGCGCGTGCGCCGGGCCACCGTCCCGCGCAGGGCGACGCTCTCCACCGGCGCGTACAGCGCGGACACCAGCGGCCCCCAGCCCAGCGAGTTGTCACCCTCGCCTGGCAACTCCAGGTCCAGGGAGATGCCCACGGTGAGGCTCCAGCATGTGCTGAGCACCGCCTCGGCCTCGGGGCCCGCCGACAGGACCGTGCGGTGGTGGGTCGGCCCGGTCTGTCCGCCCGCGGGCTGCTCCGTGTGCCGGTCATGATCCGCGGACACCGCCAGGCGGATGAAGGTCAATCCCCAGGGCGTGCCGTCCGCCCAGGTGCGGCCGCGCAGCCGCCCCCCCACCGACAGGGCGTCGGAGCGCGCCTCCCCGGAGCCGGGGCTCTTCTGCTTATCCATGGCCACGTCGTCGTAGCGCTGCAGCACGCGCTGGTGGATCCGCAGGTAAGCCACCTCGTCCAGCTCCACCCGCCCCAGGGTGGCCCGGTGCCCCAGGGTGACCCCCACGGCGCGCCGGGTGCTCATGCGCAAGTAATCGGGCTGCGCCGCGCGGGTGCTGGGCGGGACGCCGCGGCCGCCGTCGATGTATCTCGCCCGGGCCCAGACCGCCTGGTCCTCGCCGAGGCTGTAGCGCAGGGCCGCGCCCACATGCCACCTCAGTCCATCGCTGTTCTCCCGCAGCGCGGGGCGCTCGTTGGCCGTGGCGACGAAGTCCCGGGAGAGGGCCTCGGCGTCCTGGTGGTACAGCCCGGCGTGCAGGGTGTACGCCAGGTCTCCCAGGGTCAGCGAGTGCTCCAGGTCGGCGCGCCAGGCGTTGTGCGCGCCATGCTCGAGGGCGCCGCCCACCAGCGGGCCGGAGCCGGGCAACCGGGTGATGAAGTTCACGGCGCCGCCGAGGGAGCCCGCCGGCAGCAAGGTGGGCGCCGTCCCCTTGGCCACCGTGATCTGCTTGAACGAGCGCCCCGGGATCAACGTGAGATCCAGCGCGCCGTCGTGGGCCAGCGCGGCGGGCAGGCCGTCCACCAGCAGCCGCACCTGGCTCGAGGAGAAGCCGCGCAAGCTCAGGGTGCGCGCGCCCAGGGCGTTGAGGCGCACGTGGGCGCTGCTCAGGGTCTCCAGCAGCATGGCCAGGTCCGCCGCGCCCCGACGCCCCAGCTCCTTCCGTTCGATGGTCTCGACGCTGGTCTCGGACACCTCGGTCGGTCGGTTTGGCAGCACCACCGCCCCGGGCCCGGGCCCGCGGTCCTGCTTCGACTCCTGCTCGCCGAACAGCTCCCGCTCCATCTCCTGCTCCTCGGCGGCGGTCAGCGGCGCGGCGCCCGCAGGGGCCGACAGCGCCGATGCCACGAGGCACAGCAGGAGCCGGCAACGAGCGCGGAGCGGGGAGGGGCCAACCATAGTGCGGTTTTACCACAACCACCTTTGCTTCCACAGTGCGCGGGTCACGAGCGGCGCGTGGCCCGGCGCGTGGCCGCGCCCGTTGGGCCGCCCACATTGACAGGGGCGCCCCTGGTCCATCATGATCGGGCAATTCACCATTATCCCGGACTGAACCAGAGTCCTGAAGGAGCTGGCATGGTGCAGGAATCGAACCGAAGGATCCGTTTCTTCTCGCTGCTGACCCTGTGCGGCTTCGCGCTGCTGGCCGCCTGTAGCGATGATGACAAGACCTGCGAAAGCAACGCGAACTGCGCCGAGGGCCAGTATTGCAACGCAAAGGGGGTCTGTGACCTGGACTGCCGCAAGGACAGCGACTGCAGCGGCGGGCGGTGCAACTCGCTGGGCAAGTGCGTGGGCGGCATCCTGCCGGACGCGGGGACCAAGGACGCGGGTCCGGGCGGGGACCTGGGCGACCAGGGCACCCCGGACATGTCCGACCTGACCAGCGGGGTCGACCTGCCCGACATGGGGGATCTCACCTCCTCGCAGGACTACCTGCCCTGGCCTGACGCCACCGGCATCGGCGACCTGCCCGACGCCACCATGGCCGACGCGGGGCCCGGCACGGTGTGGATCTCCGTCTCGGCGGGCAAGTACACCATGGGCTCTCCCAGCAGCGAGATGTGTCGCGACAGCAAGAACGAGACCTCCCACGAGGTGACCCTGAGCAAGAAGTTCGAGATCAGCCGCACCGAGGTGACCCGCCTGGAGTTCTACAAGGTGATGAACTACTCGCCGTCCAAGGTGGCGGGCTGCACCTCGGCCTGCCCCGTGGAGTTCGTCAGCTGGCACGAGGCGGCGGCCTACTGCAACGCGCTCTCCTCGGCCAACAGCCTGACGCCCTGCTACACCTGCACCGGCAGCGGCGCCACCTCCAAGTGCGACGTGGCGGCCTCGTACAAGGGCGCCAGCGCCATCTATGGCTGCCCCGGTTACCGGCTGCCCACCGAGGCGGAGTGGGAGTACACCGCCCGGGCGACGACCACCACCGGCCTGTACAACGGCTCCATCGGCACCTGCACCGGCACCGACACCAACGCCAGCGTCATCGGCTGGTACAACATGAACGCCCAGGGCAAGTCGCACCCTGTGATGGGCAAGACGGCCAACACCTGGGGCGTCTACGACATGGCGGGCAACGTGATGGAGTGGACCAACGACTGGTACCAGGAGGACCTGGGCACGTCGGCGGTGAGCGATCCCTCCGGCCCCACCTCGGGCACCCAGAAGGTGACCCGCGGCGGCTCATGGTCCCAGGCCGCCCAGTACATGCGCTCCGCAGCGCGCCTCAAGGCGCTGCCCACCGGGCGGGGCGCGTTCCTCGGGTTCCGCTGCGCGCGGACCGTTCCTTAGCAGCTCTCTACAGCTTGGTCTTCTTCTTGGGCGGGCGCGGCTCGGCGCCTGAGATGTCGATGCCCGCGCGCTCCAGCACCGCCGGGGCCACGTGCACGGGCAGGCCGGCGCCCACGGCCAGGGTGATCAGATCCGACGGGCGCCCGTCGAGCCGGTAGCGCTTGCCGTCTGCGCCCTTGAGGTCGAGCTTGCCGATGAACACCTTCTCGCGCAGGTCCATCACCTCCACCCGCACCACCCGCGCGCCCAGGATCGCGAGGGTCGACTCCAGCAGGTCATGGGTCAGGGGCCGGGGCAGGCGGGATTTGCTCAGGCGCATCTGGATCGCGTGCGCCTCGCGGCGGCCGATCCAGATCGGCAGCACCTTCTTGCGATCCCCGGACTGCAGCACCACGGCGTGGCCGCCGCTGCCGTGGCGGCGCACCTCGCGCACGGTCATCTCGATGAACCGCTCCCTGGTCTGCTTGACCGGGGGCGGCTTGGCGTCGGCGGAGCGAGGGAGCGCCGGCAACGTCACGAGCGCCGCCAGGAAGAGCGCCCCGGCTGTGCGTGTCTTGCCCATTATCGGTAATTATAGGCCAAGGCAGGTGGGTTGCCATCGGCCGTAACATGGTGCAGGAATCAGGTGATCATGCGTTTCCGGTGCTCCGTTCTGACAATCGCCGCTGCTTGCGTGGCTCTCGCCACGGGTTGTGACGGCTGCGGCCGGGGGGATCCGCGGCCCGCTGCGCCCGACGCGGGCCGGACCGGGCGGGCGGCGTCCAGGCTCCCGCTACCGCCCGGCCATGACCTCCCCACCCGCATGTGCGCCACCCACCTGCTCGTGTCCTACAAGGGGGCGTACCGCGCGCCCACGTGGATCAATCGCAGCAAGGAGCAGGCGCAGAAGCGCGCGGCCGAGCTTCACGCCGCGGCGACCAAGGATCCTTCGCGGCTGGAGGAGCTGGCACGCGGGCACTCCGACGCGCCGCGCGCGGCCGAGGGGGGATACCTGGGCAACTGGAGCCAGGGCAAGATGGTGCGGGAGTTCGAGATCGCGGTGTCCCGCGTGGCCCCGGGGACCATCGTCCCACAGCCCGTGGAGACTGCCTTCGGCTTCCACATCATCCGGCGCGAGGTGTTGATGGCCGAGGAGAAGATCTCGGGGGCGCACATCTTGATCTCCCACCAGGCAGCCCTGCGGGCGCCCAGGGGCGTCACGCGGAGCCTGCAAGAGGCGCGCGCGCTGGCCAGGGACCTCAACGGTCGGCTCGCCAGGGAGCCCGCCAACTTCGACTCCCTGCTGCGTCGCTATTCGGACGGCCCGCGGGCGGATCGTGGCGGCGGGCTCGGGCTATGGACCACCGGGCATGCGGGGCGGCCGCCGGCCATCGATCGCGCGCTGCTGGCCCTGCCCATCGGCGGCATCGCCCCGGGCCCGGTGGAGACCTCCTTCGGGTTTCACCTGCTCAAGCGGCTGAAGATCCTGCAGCCCGCGCTGCTGTCGGGGGCCCACATCCTGGTGTCTTACCAGGGCGCCGTACGCAGCCCGGCGAGCGTGGTGCGCAGCAGGGCCGAGGCGCGGGTGCGGGCCCACAAGCTGCACCGGAAGCTGAAGCGCAAGCCCGCGGCCTTCGAGGACATGGCCCGGTCCAACTCGGACGATCCGTCAGGCAGGGTGGGCGGCGACCTCGGCAGCTGGCCGCCGGGGCAGCTGCACCCGAAGTTCGAGGCCGCGCTCAAGGACCTGAAGCCGGGCAAGCTCTCGCGGCCGGTGGAGACCCCCTTCGGGTTTCACATCATCCGTCGCGTGGCGGCGAAGTAGCGCCCGGCATCAGTCCGCCGGGCCGAGCCGCTTGCCCTCGGCGTCGTAGACATACCAGCCGCGGCCCGCCTTTCGCCCCAGGTGGCCGGCCTTCACCTTGCGCCGCAGGATGCGCGGCGGGTACCAGCGCGCGTCGCGGGTCTCACGGTACAGCGCCATCAGCGCGCCGTGGGTCACGTCGAGGCCCACCATGTCGCCGGTCTCGAACGGGCCCATGCGCCGGCCGGTGGCCAGCCGCATCCCCTTGTCGATGTCCTGCACGGTCCCGACGCCGTCCTGGAACAGGCGCATGGCCTCGAGGTTGCCTGGCAGGTTGATCCGGTTGACCAGGAAGCCGGGCACGTCCTTGTTTACCAGGATCGCCTCCTTGCCCAGGCGCTCCACCAGGGCCTTGCCCGTGGACACCGTCTCGTCGCTGGTGGCAACGCCGCGCACCACCTCCACCGCCTGCATCATCGGCACCGGGCTGAAGAAGTGCAGCCCGAGCACCCGCTCCGGGCGCCCTGTGCAAGCGGCCAGCTCGGTGATCGGGATGGCGCTGGTGTTGCTGGCGATGATGCACCCGGCGGGCAGGACCCCGTCGAGCGCGCCGAGCAGCTCCTGCTTCACCGCCAGGTCCTCGAACACGGCCTCGATGGCCAGGTCCGCGTCTGCCGCCCCGTCCAGCGCGGTGGAGGTGCTGATGCGCCCCAGGATCTCGTCCCGGTCTCCGGCGACCTTGCCCTTCTTCAACAGCTTGCCGACAGACCAGGCGATGCTCTCGCTCGCCTGCCGCAGCGCCGCCTCGCTCACGTCGGTCAGGGTCACCTGCAGCCCGGCCACCGCGCTCACCTGGGCGATCCCCCCACCCATCAGCCCCGCCCCAGCCACAAAAATCCGCTTGATCTCCATGCCGCCTCGCTCCTCCAAATTAAATGTCAAGTAGGGGGGTCAGACCCCACCACATGACATATTAATAAAATGTCAAGTAGGGGGGTCAGACCCCACCATATGACATTTTAATCTTTGAGGAGATCCCGCGCGATGATCAGGCGCTGGATCTCGCTGGTGCCCTCGTAGATGCGGGTCAACCGCAGGTCGCGGAAGAAGCGCTCCACCGGGTACTCCTTCATGTAGCCCAGCCCGCCGTGCACCTGCACGGCGCTGTCGGCCACCCGCCCCGCCATCTCGGTGCAGAACAGCTTGGCCATGGAGGCCTCGCGGGTCACTGCCGCGCCGCGCCGGTCGCGCAGCGCCGCGGCGTGGTGCAGCATC
>CAZEFW010000180.1:0-18299 GCA_964511535.1 uncultured Myxococcales bacterium
CCGCGGGTGGGCTGGCTCGCGGGCTGGCGCGGCGGGGAGGACGGCGCGCCGCTGGTGGACTTCGCGGGCAATGACCGCGGCACCCTGCCCGCCCGGTCCACGGTGCCCCTGGACCGGGCCTCGGCGGATGTAGCCGCGGAGCAGCGCCAGGGGGTGGTGCTGCTGTTCGAGGAGGGCGACCCGGCGCGGCCCCTGATCATGGGGCTGCTGCAGGAGGCGAGCGCGACGCCGCTGCTGGATCTGGTGCTGCAGGCCGACGGCGAAGAGGAGGCCCAGGAAACGCCCGCGCGGGAGGTCCAGGTGGACGGCCGGCGGGTGGTGCTGCAGGGCGACGACGAGGTGGTGCTGCGCTGCGGCAAGGCCTCCATCACCCTGCGGCGCAACGGCAAGATCGTCATCCGGGGCGCCTACCTTGTGTCCCGGGCCGAGGGCACCAACCGCATCCGCGGCGGCTCGGTGCAGATCAACTGATGCCGGACCGGGACGACGCGCGGCAGCTCGAACTGCCGGTCATCTGGGACGTGGTGGAAGTGCACCTGGAGGAGGCGGGCATGCTCTGGTCCGCCTGGGAGGCGGCGCTGGAGGCGCCGGGGCTGACCCTGGATGAGCTGTCGGCCTCAGACGAGGAGCGGCTGCTGGCGCACCTGGAGGGGCTGGTGGAGGGGGGGGCGCCGGTGGTCCGCGAGCGGCTGCTGCCCACGCTGGCCGACGAGGACGACCCGGAGCTGGTCTTCGCCGCTACCCTTGCCCTGCTGTGGGGCGGCGCCGAGGGGACCGCTGTGCAGCAGGTCATGGAGGCCCTGTCTCTGGCGGAGGATGAAGCCGCCGAGGCCATGGCCCGTGCTCTGGAGTTGGCCCCGCACCCGGATGACGGCGCGGGGCTGCGGCCCTACCTGACCAACGAAGCTGCCAGGGCCAGGGGCGGCGCCCTGCGGGCCCTGAGCTTTCGCCGCGCCGACCTGTCCTCGTCCTTGCCAGCGCTGCTGGAAGACGACGACGCAGAGGTGCGACGGGCAGCCCTGGCATCGACCCGGAGCCCGGCCGGCGCGGCGCTCATGCCGCGGATCGCCCGGGCGCTGGAGGACCCCGACGCGCGCGTTCGACAGGCTGCCCTGGAGGCCGGCGTGGTCCACGGCCTGGAGCCTGCGCGCCAGCGATGCCGGGAGCTCGCGGAGGGCCCGGGGCAGCACCACGCCCTGCTGCTCATGGCCCTGCACGCAGGCACGGGCGCCCTGCCTGTCCTGGAGGGCGCCCTGGCTCGCGAGGAGGACCGCGAGGCTGCGCTGCTGGCCCTGGGGTACCTGGGCACGCCGGGAGCGGTCGCGGTACTCCTTCACCACCTGGAGGGGCCCGAGCGCGCGGCCCGCCTCGCGGGCGAGGCCGTGGCCGCCATGGCCGGTCTCGACCTCGCGGCCCAGGCCATGGCCCTGGCCTCACCGGCAGTGGAGCCTGACGAGCCAGTGCCGCTGGAAGAGGAGGACCTGGACGCCGACCTGGTGCCCTCGCCAGTGGACCTGCTGCCTCTGCCCGATCCGGCCGCCATCGCGGGCTGGTGGGAGCAGAATCGCCAGCGGTTCAGCGACATCCAGCGGTACACCTCGGGCATGCCCGCCTCGGCGGAGGCTCACCGCGTGGCCCTGCTGCGCGCTCCCATGCGGCGCCGCCACACCATCGCCCTGGACCTGGCCATCCGCACCCGTGGGCGCATCTTCCCCGAGACCCGTGCCTGGGCCAGAGACCAGCTGCGGTCGCTCCGTGAGGCCGACTGGCCTGAAGGCTAGCCGGGCAACCGGTCCAGGAGCACCGCGGCCTGCTCACCGAGGTCTGACGAGCAGCAGGCCAGCGCTGGCCCGGAGGCGTATCCGCGCCCGAGGTTCCACACCGCCAACGCAACCAGCGCCGGGCCCGTGGCGGCGCCGAGGTCGCCGTGGCAATCCGCCGGGTGTTCCACGGCAAAGCCATCGGCCAGCCGGTCCTTGCAGCGGATGCTCGCCGTGCCCAGCTCCTTGGCCCAGTGATGCTCGCCGTTCATGCCCGAAAACACCGCGCCCACGGGCGGGCCATCGTGAGTGCGCAGCAGCTCGTTCCAGGTGGCGGCCAGGCCCTCGCCGGTGTAAGGTTCGGCCGAGCCCATGTGCCCGGGCTCGAAGCCCGTCGCCACGGAGCGCACCAGGCCAAGGGGTTCAAGCCCGGCCTCCTGCGCCCGCCCGAGGGTAGTCAGCAGCAGCAGGCCAGCCCCCTCCCCCGGCACGAAGCCGTCCATGTTCTCCTCGGTGCTCAGACGCTCAGCCTGGTCCAGCGCCTCGACCCGGCCCACATGCACGTGGGTGTCGCAGCCGCCGGCCAGCACCATCGCCGCGCCCCCGGACAGCAGGGCGCCCGCGGCTTCTCGCACAGCGATCAGACCGGACGCGCGCCCCTTTGTGATGAACCGGGTCTCCTCGCGCTCCACCCACCCGCGAGCCGAAGGGACCAGGGCATCGAGCACCCTGCCAGGCTCCACACCGAGCAGCTCTCGCGGGTCGGGAAGGCCGAGCACCATCGGCACGGGCCGTCCAGCGCTGTTTTCCCCCAAAGCCGCCAGGGCCAGGGCCGCGAGCCGCCCGAGCCGCACCTCGACGTCAGCGGCCGCCACGTCGCCCGCCGGCTCCGTGGGTCCCGGCGCGTCAGGCAGCACCTCGTCCGGGAGCGTTGCCATGGTGGTCGGGGGAAACGCTAGCGTGTCCCAGGCCACCTCCCGGTACGCCGACACCCCCGCGCGCACCGCGGCTGCTGCCTGGGCCCAGCCCACGCCCAGGGGGGTGGCCAGCCCGACGCCGACGACCACCACCTCGTTGGGAGAGAGCATGCTCACAGGACCTCCGGAACCTCAGCCCGAGGTGTTCTTGTTGTTGTGGAACAGCGGGTCGCCCAGGCGGCACACACCACGCCCCTCGAACTTGACGTCGAAGGAGTAGACCACGAACTCGGCCGGCCCCTTGACCGTGCCGCTGGCCACGCCCCCCGCGCTGCCCGCCTCGTCGCCGGTGGAGACGCAGTACTGCGCGCCCCGCACCATGGGCATGCACCCGTCGGTGGTCACGGTCCGCGGCCCCTTGACCGTGTCGGCGGAGCGAGCCGAGTTCGGGTACGGGATCGGCACCGGCCCGGTGGGCGTGGGCGTCAGGCACACGTCCGGGAACACCACGCTCGTGCCGCCGCTCCCCCTGTGGGCGATGCCCCGTCCGTTGGCGTAAGTCGTGCTGCCCATGCTCCTCCCCGCGTGTCCTCCATCTTGCCAGCAGCGGTCGCGCGCCGCTACGACATTGAGAGCTCCTGCAACGACACCTGCACCGCGCGGATCTTCAGCGCCTGCTTGTCGCACGGAAGCGACGCCCTCCAGAGCATGCTGAAGCGGCGCTCGCCTGGATCCAGGCGCACCTTCTCCAGCCAGAACGGCGGGCGCTCCAGCTCACGCCCCAGGGCCACCGTCGCCACCGGCCGGCATACGGGCAAGCTGAAGCGCAGCGGCCCGGCCAGCGACACGCCGGTCAACTGCACGGGCTCCCCCCCCTGAAGGTGCTGGGGGAAACTCAGACCGGCCGGGGCCACGCAGAAGAATCGTGGATCGAAGTCAACGGGCAGCAGCGGCGCCCGCTCGCGCTGCCACGCCTCGTCGCAGGTCCCGACGAACCCGACGCGGGGCTGCCACGAGGGCGCCACCGGGCCGAAGCACGCGGGCGCCGGGCAGTCGCCAGGGGTTCGCAGCAGCTGCCCCGGATCCTCCAGGTTGGGCAGCGGCGAGCCGACCGCGCCCGACGGGACGCCGCTCCACATCCCCACGCCCACGGGGTTGCGCTCATCGTGCGCGACGACTCCGCCGTCCGATCCCCTGACCACGCCACCGAACGCTCGCTCGAAGACCAGCGGCATGCTGGCGAATGGCCGAGGGCGGCCCGGCTGGACCCCGTTGACCCCGTTGACCCACTGCCGGTCGCCGAACACGCGCACCGCCCTGCCCCGCCCCGCCACCGACACCGAGGCGTCCAGCTTTTCCACCTGCCTCCCCCCCGGCGCGACGGCCTCGCCGATAAGCACGACGTCCGTGCCCTGCCGGGTCGGGTGCACCTCGGCCGCCTGGATCAGGCTCGAAGCCCCTGGTTCCGCGAGGTAGGCGTCGGCCGTGGCCACTGGTTCCTGCTCCGCGGCCTGCTGGACCCCCTCGTCGTGGCTGAAGGTTGCCTTGAGCACAATGTTCAGCGTGTCCACCCCCGCCGGGTCCGGGAGGACCGACAGGTGGGTCACGAACGGTGTCTGGTTATCGAGCTGGAGCATTGCGCCGCGCCTGTGCCTCGCCAGTCATCACCGCACGATGACCCATTCGCCCCGGATCCTGGCCGCGAAAACGGGGATGCCGAAGCCGGTCCCCGACGGGCGATGCAGGGCCATGATGGTGAAGGGCTGCCCCTGCCGCGTGACCTGCACAACCTGCCTGTCCTCGTGGGGCCGCAGGGCCAGGTGCTCCTCGCCCACCGGCGCGAAGTCCAGCGTCCCCAGCCCAAACATGTCGCGGTAGCCCTCGAGCACCGCCGCCTTGATCCGCCTCTCCGGTTTGCCCTCGGCCCGCGCCTCCTCGGCGTAGCGATACGAGAGCAGCTGATATGCCTCGTCCGCTTGCGCAGTGGCCAGCGCCCGCTGCAGCTCGGCCACCCTCGCGAAGATCTCCTGCCTGTCCCAGCTCCCCAGAGCGTGGACCACCTCGGCCTCCTGCCATAGCTGCGTGGGTGGCGGCACCTCCACCTCGAACGCCTCCTGCAGCGTCGCGGGGTAGTCCTCCTCCCGGTCCAGGTGGGCCGACGGCGGCCAAACCACCCGGGCGAGCACGCGCCCTGGCTTCGGGCGCTCCGAGGCCGGATCGGCGATAAACAGCTCCGCCTCCATCGACGCGCGTCCGGCTACGAACTCTTGCTCCTCGGGCCAACTCAGCTCCACCGCCAGCGTGTTCTCCCGGGCCTTGATCCAGGTATCCACCGGGTCGATCACCGCGATGCCCTCGGCGTCAGGGTCCACCACGGTGCGCGTGTCATTGACGCTGACGACCGAGGCCGCCCCGAGGGCCCGGACCTGCAGAAAAAATCGTCTCGTCACGACCCGGCTCCTCCGGTATTGCCGGCGGCGGCGGTGTCAGGAGGCCAGAGCCGCCTGGGGCCGGGCCGGTACAGGTCGGCCCCGTCCCACACGGTCCAGGTGTTGGTCCGCTCCGTGCTGAAGATGTGCGCCGCCCGGGTGCGGACCACCATGTGGAGCTTCAGCGGGAGCATCTCAACGCCCGGCGAGTAGTAGAGGCCCGCTTGCTGCACCGCGAGGGTGCCCTCGCCGCGGATGCCGCAGGTGCCTCCGGCGGTGAGGCTCAAGGAGAGGATCTGGTCGCTCCCCAGCCGGGCCGCGACGTCCAGGGTGCCGGTGCCGGTCAGCGCCATTGTCACCGCCCCCCGCGCCTCGATCTTGCCGGCCGCGTAGGTGCGCGACTCGAGCTTGCCGGTGAAGCTCCCTTCCAATGCAACCCCCACGCCCACGAGGATATCGGCCAGGTGCCGCCCGATTAGCCTGGTGATGCCAGGCGGGATGCCCACGGTCATGCCCGCCGCGGACAGCAGGCTCACCTCCACCCGCACCCCAATCTTCAGGATCGGGTCGATGCCGAACTCGCCAGCGAAGGCGAAATATGCGCGCCAGGTGGCGGGGTCCTCCTCCCACCCCCAGCTCAGGCTGGCCGAGCCGCTCGGCCCCTGCACCTGGAGCTTCACGTCGGCGGGCGAGGCGTGGCAGACCTTGCCCAGGAACTTGTTGACCCCGCCCACCAGCTTCTCCACCAGGTCGTACTTCGGGTCCAGCGAGAGGGTGGCCTCGTAGCGCTCGGTGGGGAAGACGTCCACGTCCACCGACAGCGTGGAGTCATCGCCCCCCTTGCCAGTGATCACGTGAGTGACCGGGGCGACCTCCAGGGGCCAGAGGCACTCTTCCAGGTCAGGGGGGTCGAGGGAAAAGGTGACGGGGGCGCTCTGCCAGGACGGGTTCTCGTCGGGCCCGGCGCAGCTGGCCTGCTTGCTGCCGCCCCCGTCCATGGTTTGCACGGTGGCGGCCACCTGATCCTCACCGCCGAACTCCTTGTCCAGGCTGAACTCGAGCCCCGGTGCCTTCAGCTCCGCACTATCGCTGAGCGTCCTCTCCGGGACGACCTGCAGGCGTTGACTCGAGGACCGGCCATGCCCACAGCGCACCACGAGCGACTTGATGGCGGACGGGTGGCTCGACAGCTTCGGCAGGACCGCTTTTGTGCCCTCCCCGATCTCCATGACGCCCGTGGGCCCTCCTTCTCGACGGCGGTGACGCGATGCTATGTCACGGTGCGCCAAACGGCAACCCGAAGAAGGAGCGACCCATTCCCGAGGGCGCGCTTGTCAAGCTGATCGAAGAGGTGAAACAATGCTCCTCTATCTTGAGGACAGCGCATGAGGAGAACCTACAAGAAAGGTCGGCTGACCGGCCGGACCGTGAACCGCCACTTCAAGCTGGGCGAGGTCATAGAGCCAGGCAAGGCCGCCGAGGTGTACGCTGCCAGGAACCAGGCCAACAGCGAGGAGGTGACCCTCGTCCTGCTCAGGCATGAATCCCTGATCCGTTCGGCGGCGCGTGATGACCTGTCGCGCCGGATGCAGGGGCTGCACGGCCTGTCCCACATCAACCTTGGGCGCCTGATATCCCAGCAGCTGCACCCGCAGGGGAGCAAAAAGCGCGGCATCCCTCTGCTGGTGTACGGCCCCACGGACGGGCTGAGCCTCGCCGAGCACGTTGCGTCCGCCGGCGCCATGGAGGCCGAGCAGGCCGCCTTCGTGGTCAGTCAGGTCGTGGGCGGCCTGCAGGCCCTCCACCAGGCCGGCCTCTGCCACGGCGGCCTCTGCCACGGGCGGGTGAGGGTGCGCCCCGATCATGCCCAGCACGACGACCATGTCAGGGTGCACCTCCCGGTGGTGGCGCACGCGACCATGCTGGCGGTCCTGGCGCTCCTGGACGACAACGAGGAGGTCAGCGCCGAGGAGGCTGACCAGCTGGCCCATGTTGCGCCCGAAGCCCTGCTGGGCGAGGAGGCCACCACCGCTGGAGACATCTACAGCGTCGGAGCCCTGCTCTACCTGTGCCTCACCGGGCGCAAGCCCCTTCCGCGGGGCTTGCGCGCGGTGGCTCCCAACGAGCTCAGGGACACGCTGCTGTTCAACAGCCCGCCACCGCTGGCCGAGCTGCGGCCTGACCTGCCCCGGGACCTGCTCGCCCTGGTGTCGCGGGCCATGACCAAGGACCCGGACCATCGCCCAGATGATTGCCAAGAGCTCCGGGAAGTCCTCGGGCGGCTGTCACCCGAGCCGTTGGTCACCGGCTGCAGCACCGACCGCGACCAGGCCGGCGGCGGGACAGCCGGCCCCATCGTGCCGACGCCCACGCCGGTAGCGTTCTCCCTGGCCGACGCCCAGCGCGAGGCTGCCCTGCGCCGTGAGCGCTCTGCCCAACCTCGCCCTGTGGCCGGGCAACCAGCCATCGACCTCCCTCCACCGCCGGTGCCAGATCCGCCCGAGGCTGACGAAGAGCCCGGGGCCGGCCAGGACCTCGATCTCGACGAGTTCCAGACCATCATCATGACCGAGCCACCAGTCGAGGAGGACGCCGGCGACGGCCAGGACCTGGATCTCGATGAGTTCCAGACCATCGTCATGGCTGAGCCGCCGAAAGAAATGGACGCACCAGCGAAGACGTCCGCCGGAACCCCGGACCAGGCGGCGGTTGATCAGGCGTGGGACGACCTCGACCCGGACGAGTTTCCCACCATCGTCTTCAAGAAGGCACCCACAGCAGCTAAACAGGTGGACCCCTCTGGCGAGATCCAGCCGGCGGGCGAGCAGGCCCAGGACCATGTCTCTGCCGTCGTCCCCATGGACGAGATCCTGGAGGAGATTGGGGCGCCCCGGGCGACCGGCGAGCCGGCTCCGGTCGCGAAGCAGCCTCCAAGGGAAGGTCCGGCGGTGGTCCGGCAGGAGCCGGCGCCGGAAGAGATTCAGCCTGCGGGGCAGGTGAGCGAGGACTTCTCCACCTGCCTGCTCTCCATGGAGGAGCTGCAGCAAGAGACGGGAGGAGCCGCCTCGGCGGCTGACGACACGCCGCAGCATAAACTGAAGGAGAGCCCGCCAGCGGAGGAGGACCCGCTGTTCGCCACGGTCGCTCTCACTTTCGAAGACCTGATGAAGATGAAGGTGGAGGATGAGGAGGAATGACGAGGAACGGACGCACGGCGCGGAGAAGGACCGCGCTCATCCTGCTCCTGTTGATCTGCCTGTTCACCCTCAGCGGCTGCGCGCGCCTGATCATCTATGGCATTGCCCTGGGCATCTCGGGAATCGTCGCGCTGGTCAGTGAGGGCTGCCCGCACGGGTGCCGCTGCGATACCGGGACCGTCGCCATTGGAGGGGGCGTCACGCTGTGTGTGTTGCTCGTCATCGTGGGGGTCCCTCTGCTGATCAGGCACCTGAACCACAGGGCCATCGGTATCGAGCCAGAGACCGATGATCTCGACGTCTCCGAGACCTTGCCGCCGCTAGAGCGGCACGAGCAACTCTCGGACGTTCTGTTCAACCAACCGGCGGCCACGCCACCAGCCGAACCCGCGGGCTGGTCAGAGCCAACGAGTTCCTGGGAGGACGACATCAAAAAGGAGCTGGGCCAGCCTTCCGTCGTAGCCCAGGAAGCGCTTGATGATTATCAGAGCAGCAAGCTGCACGTCCTGCTGGGCATCGCCAACAGCGACGGAGAGATCAACGGCGAGGAGTTGGTGGCCATAAACGAGAACTGCCACTGGCCGGACGGCGGGAGCGTGGGCACCACGGACCAGGACTGGGATGCGGCCCTGGACTGGCTCGCGGCCAACGCCACCCCCGAACAGATCGCGGGGGTGATCAACAGCGCCATCGCCGTGGCGGCGGTGGATGGGGCCCTGGAACCCGGGGAGCTACAGCGCCTGACCGATCTGAGCGACGCCCTCGGGCTGCCCCAGGACAAGCTCATGGACGTGATCCGATCTGTGATAGGGTAGCGCCACCGCACGGCCAACTGCAGGAAGCTCAAGGAGGAGCACCATGCCGACCTGGAGGGACATTCAGGACTTCGCGCGCACCAAGTACAACCTGGTCCATGACGAACCAGAAAAGTTTTCCATCACCTTCGCCCTGGATAGCGGCAGGTCCCAGATGATCTGGGTGACCCGGTTCGAGGCCTTCGATCGCGAATGGATCGAGTTCAGGACGCCGGTCTGCAAGGAAGATGAGATGGCGCCCAAGGTGGCCTTGCGCAAAAACTCCGAGCTGTCCGTGGGGACCCTCTGCCTGGGCGGGGACCACTACTTCATGATCTGGAACATGGCCATCAAGAACATGCGGCTCGAGGACTTCGAGCTCCCCCTGCACGTCATAACCATCGGCGCGGATCAGCTGGAGCAGACCTACTCCGCCGGCAACGACGACTACTAGCGGCCCTCTACATATCAGCGTAGCGCTGCCCGCCGAACTCGGCGCGCAGGGCATCGTCTATGTCGTCGCCGGCCACGGCCACGGCCACCAGAGCGGACTCGAACTCCGGCTGATCCATGTGGTCGCCGAGGAGGGCGTGGTCCACGAACACGATGTTGTCCTTGACGTAGAGCCGTCCCAGCAAGAGGCGGGCGTTGTACTCGGAGAGGCGGCGGTAGAGCAGGTCATCGTCCCTCGGGTTGAACAGCAGCGGCACCGTGAACCTGCAGATGGTGCCCTGGGGCATCTGCGTCAGCTCGATGAACACGGCGGCAGACCCCTGGCGGATGACGTACCGGCCATCCCGGACCTCGTAGTTCTCCACCATCTGGCCCAGATACTTGCTGACGATATTGTTCAGCTCTTGTACGGTTGCGGTAGTCAAGTATGCCTCCGGCCCGCTGACATTCTGATAGACTAACATCTCTGAATCGCGCCTAAAACGAGCAATCAGGGGCAACCATGAGCGAGGTCTCCGGTCCCATCGACCTATCATCCGGGCAGTGCCCCGGTTGCTTCGGTGAAGGACAGGTCGGCGAACCCTGTCCCGAGAAAGCCTGCCACAAACACCAGACCCACTTCATCCCGACCCAGTGCGCCATGAAGCTTGCCCAGGCCGCGCCCGACTGGAACATCGGGGCGATGGTCAACGACTTCTTGCTGGTGGAGTGCATCGGCGCCGGCGGCATGGGCACCGTTTACCTGGGGCTGCTCGGGCCGCAGTTCCGGCTCAAGTCAGCGGTCAAGCTGATGAAGATGGAGCTGCTCGAGCAGCAGAACGGCGAGAAGCTCCAGTCGAAGTTCCAGGTGGAGGGGGACGCGCTGGCCGTGCTGGCGCACCCCAACATCGTCAGGCTCTACAAGTACGGCAGCCACCGGAGAACGGCGTTTCTGGCCATGGAGATGGTGGAGAACGGGACAGCCCTGAGCGAGGAGATCAAGGCGAGGTCAGCGTCCGCGGCCGATGACCAGTTGTTCTCGCGCGAGGAGCTCCGCCATATCATGGGCCAGGTCTTCAACGGTCTGGGCGCCGCCCACGCCCAGGGCATCATCCACCTGGACATGAAGCCCGAGAACATCATGCTCCAGCCGGTGGAGGGGGATCCGCAGTTTGTCCGCATCCTCGACTTCGGGCTGGCCAAATTCACCGAGGGCGGCACCAAGGCGAGCATGGTGGTGGGCACCGTGCCGTTCATGGCGCCCGAGCAGCTCGATGGGCGCACCATGGGCCCCTGGACCGACGTCTACGCCCTGGGCATGATCACCCTGCAGATGATCAGGGGCAGGACGCCCTACTCGGGGATGTCGCTGCCGCAGCTGCTCAGGATCAAGATCGCCTCGGCCGAGGAGCAGCTCGGGGACCTCGCCGACGAGCTCAGCCCCGAGGTGCGGGAGTTGCTCCTGCGCAGCCTCAGCCCGGATCCCGGGGACCGGTACCGGGACGTGGGCGCATTCCGCCAGGCGTTCGAGGCGACCTTCCCCCTCGCCCCGCCTGCTGCCGCCGCGCCCCCGATCCAGCGGCAGCCGTCCAGCGGCGGCATCAAGAGCGACGCCTTCGCCAGGTGGGCGCCGCTGGGGGCGACCACGCCGGTCGAGGCCGACGGCGGGACCACGGCGATTCAGCCGGAGCAGCCCCCGCCGACGCCGACACCCCCGGCAGCGACCCCGCTGACGCCCGCTGCAGCGCCCACCCCTGCTGTAGAAACGCCGACACCTCCAGCTACGCCCCCGCTGCCGCCTTTTCCATCGCTGCCGTCGCCCCAGCCAGCCCCCCCGGCCCCGCCGGACGGAACGGATATCCTCCCGGTTGACGAGCTCCTCGGCGAGCTGCGGCCCGCGCCCGGGCAGGCGCCGCAGGCGAAGGCCGCGCCTCCCCCCTTGCCCGGGGCAGCCCGAGCGCGCCCCATGGCCGAAGTGATCGAAGAGAACACCCATGACGTGGTCGTCCTGCGCGGCGAGGCCGCCCCCGACCCGAAGGATTGTCTGCAGATATCGAGGGTGGCGGGCGTCAGCGTGGCGGCCTCGCTCGGGCTGCAAGTGGGCGACTATCTCACGCTGCTCAACGGCAAGGAGGCGTCCAACTATCCAGAGGGGTTCCTCCTCGATCCCGGCCAGGCCCACGCGTACCGGTTCTATCGCTTCAGCGACGGCTCGGCTGTGCAGGCCACTCTGTCAGCGATCCCAATCGGCGTGGAGGCGAAGCCCACCGTCGAGAGCGACGTTGCCAGCTACAACGCTCCAGACTTTCAGCGGCTGGAGCGGATCTGGTCCGCGAGCAAGTGGACCGACCTGCAGAAATTCGCATTGTGGGAGGTCACCGGCAAGAAGCCCAGGACGCACCCGCTCGGCGGCAACAACGAGGGGCAGGAGAACACCCCGGCCCTGCTGTTCCTGGGCGCCGCGCTGTATGAGCTCGGCCTGAAGAACGAGGGGATGAAGCACTTCGACAGGTACTTGGTCCAGTACAGCCAGAACTGGACGACGAACTACGCCTCCATCGGCCTCTACTACCAAGGCCGCTACCTCCTCGAGGTCAATGCCGATATCCATGGAGGGCTCGAGAAGCTGAACGCGGCGTTCGCCTACGACTCCGACAACGACCGGGCCGCCGAGCTCATAGCGGCGACGACAGGGGGCGCGCGTCCGGCCCGCCCTGTCCACGACCTCGTGGGCAAGCGGCTCCCGTCCATGTACGAGCTGCAGACCCTCGAGGATACCCTCGTGCGGAAGGTTTCGCTGCGGGAGGCCCTGCGCGCCCTGTCGCGCGGGCAGGTGCACCTGATCTGTGTCCTTGGCAGCTACCGGGGCAACGGGCCATATAACAGCTTCATCGAGCGGTACACCGAGTTCGCGCCGTACTTCGGTGATCATATCAAGAGCCTGCACGTCATTTCCGAGAACAGCATGACCAGCGACGAGATGCCCCACCTCCACTTCGTGGAGAACGAGATCAAGGCGCGCGAGCGCGGGCTGCCGATATCGGTCCTGCTCGACGACGGCGCGGCGACCCGCGCGGCGGCCCCCACAGGGAGCCCGGCGGTGCTGGCCCTGGACATGGACGGGGTCGTCCGGTTCCACGGGATACCCAGCGACGTTGACATCTGGGATGCGCTGGCCGCTGTGGAGAGTAAATGAGAGTCCGCCAGAAGGAGGGCGAGTGCCCTGGCTGTGACGGGCCGGGGGAAATCGGGGCGCCCTGCTCGGAGCGGGCGTGCAGCTTCAGGGGCTATCATCACATCCCCAGATCCTTCGCAGAGGCGCTGAGCGAGGATGGCTCCCCCAGCCCGGTCATCGGCCGGATGGTGGAGGATTACCTGGTGGTGGCGGAGCTCGGGTCGGGAGGCTTCGGCACGGTGTACCTGGGCCTGCAGCGGCCCCGGTTCAAGCTGCGGGCCGCGGTGAAGCTGCTCAACAAGGGGCAGCTCGACCCCAAGCAGGCCAGGAGGTACGAGGCGAAGTTCCAGAGCGAGGGGGACGCGCTGGCCATGCTGGCCCACCCGAACATCGTCCGGCTCTACCAGCACGGGGTTTGCGAGGGGATCCCGTTCCTGGTCATGGAGTTCGTGGAGGGGGGCCGCGCGCTCCGCGATCTGCTCAAAGATCTGGCCGACGACCGCGTCATGTCCATCGGCGACATACGCCGCATCCTGGAGCAGCTCTGCAACGGCCTCGCCTCGGCTCACGCCCAGGGGATCATCCATCGAGATATCAAGCCCGAGAACATCATGCTGCAGCAGGTGGAGGGCGACCCGAACTACGTGCGCATCCTCGACTTCGGCCTGGCCAAGTTCGTCCAGGAGGGGACCCAGACCAGCGTGGCCATGGGCACGCCCGTGTACATGGCCCCCGAGCAGTTCGAGATGCGCAACCTCGGCCCGTGGACCGACATCTACTCGGTCGCTTACATCGCTTACGAGCTGCTCACGAGGATCAACCCGCTGGCGGGCCTGAGCCAGGAGGAGCTCATCAGGCGCAAGCTGCTCGCGCGGCCGGACTACATCGACGAGGGCAAGCTCACCCCCTCGGCCGTGCCGTTCTTCCACAAGGCCCTGGCTCATGATCCCGGAGCGCGTTATCGCAGTGTGGGCGACTTCCGCGACGACATGCTCGCCATGTTCGACGAGGTCGAGGCGATCTTTGACCGCAAGAGATCGGCGCCCCCCGCCCCCGCGCCAGCACCCACTCCGCAGTCCAGGCAGCTCACACGTGATGACCACGTCGCCCTCGCCGAGGAGTTCAGGTCGGGCCTCCACGGAGGCGAGAACAACCTCCAGGTGCTGAGCGCCATGGTGGACGTGGCCCTTGACCGCACCGACGCCATCCATGGCCTTGTGTTCGGGCTCGATGGCCCCACCTCCTCCACGGCCAATCGCCCTGGAGCGCCGCTCCAGGGGGTGCCGGTGACGCAGTATGGGGTGGCCCAGGAGGCCCCCTCGGGGTGGTGGGACAACCTCGCGATGGGCATCGCCCGCATCACCTCCTCTACTGGCAAGGCGTTCCGTTCGGTTGACCTTGCCACCCGGGAGCCCCCTCTGGAAGGGGCAAGCGAGAGCGGCCTCCGATCGGCCCTATGCATGCCGCTGATCGCCCAGGATGGCGAGGGATTCTTGATTTACCTCGCCGCAAAGGCGCCCGGCGCCTTCAGCCATCAGACCGAGAGGTTATTCGAACAACTCGGGCGCTGGGCCCTGGAGCAGGTCAGCCCCCCGCCCCAGGTCGCCTCCCCTGCCCCGCCGCCGGAACCGGAGCCCGCGCGCGTCAGCGTGAGCGCGGACGATATCGTGGCCAAGGCTGGCCTCCACCCTCCGAGGTCGCCGACCGCCCCGGACCAGGCTGCAGGCGGCCTCCAAGCTCCAACCGGCGGGGCCGAGCCTGAGCCACCCGCAAGCGTCGAGGTCATGGAGGAGGCCTTTGAGCCCGAGCGACAACCGTCGGACCTGGAGCGGCTCTACGACGCCGAGCAGGTCCGGAGCATGCCGTTCAACTCCCTGCCCACTGATGTTCGCGCCAAGCTGGTGGCCCACCTCAACTGGGAGCGGCTGCCCGGCCCGCTGTTCCACCACATGCACCAGGAGACGAAGAGCAACCCGCTGACGCTCATTATCGTGGGTCTCATCGCCGGGGCCCTGCTGCTCCTCAAGGCCTGGTACTCGGGCGACATGGTTCAGCAACCAGGCGCTCTCCATTCCGCCAAGTGGCTGGTAGTCTACATACCGCTCGCGGTGATCATGATCGCCTCTTTGATCAAGGCGATATCCATCTACTTCAGCAACCGGCGCTTGCCCTACGAGCCCGGCCGTTACGTGTTCGCCCTGGACGCCATCGAGCTGGACGACGACGAGATCACGATCCTGCCCAGGAGCATGATGGGTGAAATCTCGGCGCGTGTGGATGAGTCCCCCATGGGCAGTAGCCGACTCAGGTTGAGCATCGCCCGAAAGGACAGCCCCGAGGTGTTCCACGCGCTCTCGCCGACCAACGAGCCCCAGGCCGCCATGAACCGCTACGCCAGAGCCAGGAAAGAGGCAGTAGAGGCCCTGGAGAGCGGAGACCAGCGGACCCTCGAGACCTTCGACCCCTTCATGATGCTGCGCCTCAACGGCTGGGACCTGAGCGGGGGAGAGGGCACTGGAGGCCAGCCCAGGGTTCGGTTCAACCTGCCGCTGGCCGGTGCCTGGCCGCTGCTGGCCATCGGCCTCGGCCTCGGCCTCGGCCTGGGCACCTGGCACTACCGAAACCGTCTGCTGGACGAGGCGATGTTTTCCTATGCAAGGGAAAAAAACACCCCGATGGCGCTCGGTAGTTACATCGATCAGAAGGGCGCGCGGTACGTCGAGGAGGTCCGCGCCAGGTTCCTGCCCCTTGCCCTCGCCAAGAAGGACAGGACCATCTCGGGCGTGGCAAAGGTGATCGTGAGCCTGGGCAAGCTGAAGAAAGATCTTCCCCACCGCGCCGCCTACATCGACGAGTCGATCGTTCTCATCAAGCAGCTCCGCCTGAAGGCCGCCGTCAAGAAGAAGTCGGTCAAGGAGCTTCGGGAGTTGAAGAAGCACCTTCCGGATTTGACGCCCGCATGCAACAAGGCCATCGGGGCGCTGTACCAGGCCGCCCTTGAGAAGCTCAAGCTCCACCTAAGCGACCGAGACCCCAGCCTGGTCGCGTGGTTCAGCCGTCTGTTTGCATGGCTCTCCAAACATGACACCAACGAGCTGCTCATCCGGTTCAAGCCCCCCACCATGAAATCACTGCTGCTGGCTGACCGGTACCTGAGCAGGAAGATGTCCACCCACGCCCCCATCGCGCCCCACTTCTCCGATAGCCAGAACAAGGGCCGCGAGCGGCTCATGCTGACCAAGGGTCTGGCGGACACCTTCGGCAAGATCGTTCACAAGGAGATCCTCACCCTGCGCAGGGGCCAGCGCTTCCAGGAGGAGAAGCCCGATTACGGCTCCCAAAGCAGGCCCACCATCTACGTGGAATACGACGTCAAGCCCTCCGGCCGCATCTACCGCGGCAGGACCAGCGCGACCACCTACGCCGGCATCACCATCTCCTTCGCCGTGGCGCTGAGCCTGCCCGGCGAAAAAGAAACGGTCTCTTACAGCCTCGAGGTGGAGCCGCCCAAGGAGTTCAAGGTCAGCACCGCCAGCACCCACTACGGCGCCAGCTTGGGCCCCTCCGCGGGCAACGTCTACGAGGAGATGTCAACCCGCGCCTTCGAGCTCCTGGTGGCAGAGATGAAGCGCAAGCTGTTCCGGTAGACCGCCTGTTAAGCCAGGGTGCCGTCCAGCCGACGATATCGGTCGCCGCAGCAGGAGAGCTGGTGCAATAAGCCGGTTAGCGCTGAACTCGCCTCACGATGAATGTCCAGGTATAGCGGTGATTCTCCTGGAATGCGGTCTGTCCCGAGGTACTGCGGGCGCCCTCTGCCGAGGCTTCGAAGTTATAGGTTCCCGCGGGTACCTTGATCGCCTCGTCGCTGTTGGGACCAATGGTCATCAATTTCGAGGCAGGACCATTGATCTGCACCGTGATGCTCAGCTCGGTCTTGTTCTTGATGTTCACTTCCGGCTCGATCAATCCCTCGACATACTCGGCATGAAACGGGCCGGAAGAGCCTGAAGATTGAGAGGTGTGTCCGCCGCAGGCGCTGGCCGCCAGGACAAGCAAGACCAGCAGGCCCCCCCTGATATACCTGGCTGGAATTCGGAGCGATAGCCTCGCAATATTCGCGGGCGATAGAAGAAGATGGATCCTCATGGCTCCCCCTTTGGATGGGTTGATTCAAGCCGGATTCTATCACATCAGCGAGAGCGCATTTACGCTCCCGGTGGCGGCGATGAAGCGCAAACTGCTTCAGCAAGGGCTACCCGGACAGCCGGTTGAAGAACATGACCATCTGAAGCTCTGACTCCAGATCGGACGGGTGCAGACAGATCCGCTGCAGCGAGGTGCACGGCTCGTCGCACAGGTAGGTGGCGATGGCGTTGAGCATGGCGTTGACCATCACCGCGGAGGCCATGGCGCCGGGGTAGACGCTGTAGCCCGGCCGCGAGGCGAACTGTGGGATGGCGATGCTGCGGCATGCCTGTTCGTGGGCCAGCGAGAGCGCATTGACCACGCACGAGCGGACATGGGTGTCCCGGGTGTCGAGGCGCTGAAGCGCTCCGCCCTCCCCTCGGCAGTAGCGGATGGAGATGGCCTCGATGATGCCCTTTGTGATGCGGCGAGCTGGGCCGGCGAGCGGCAGGAAGTAGGCCTGCCCGTGCACCAGCTCCCCGTGGTTGCGGGCGAGCAGCGCCTGCTTGGCCTGCTGGTACGGCTCGCCCAGGTCATCGTGGAGCCGCCGGGCCAGCCCGGAGCCGGCGATGAGGAAGTTGTTGGCGCTGTCCACCAGCGCGTCACAGGCCTGCCCGCTGGCCTGGGCGTGCTCCGGGTCGTCGGGCCGGTAGACCTCCATGAACGGGTAGCCGCCATGCTCCTCCGGGGCGAGCAACCAGTACCCCATGCCCGCGGCGTTGAACAGGCAGGTGGGGAAGATCCAGACCTCGGTGCTGCTGATCCTGTAGCGCGTCACCACATCTTGCAGCATATCGTCGGTGGGCTGGTGGTCGCGGCTGAGCCCGCACCAGAGGCACAGCGGCGGACCCGGCGGCATGGGCCGGCCGCATCTGGGGCATGGTTCGAGGGTCATGTTGGTTTTCACCTTCATCCGCGAGGCAGGCATCTCATCGTTCCGCTGCCAGGCACCGGACGCTGATTCAGCATGAAATAAGCGCTGGCAATGGCGATGGCCCCTTCCCTCGGCTTAGGGAAGCGCCAGCGCTTGGCCGCCTTGGTTAGACAGCCTTCGATGGCCTTGTTCTTGACGCTTGTCGTCTGAACAACGGCGCGTACAACCTGGCCGGTGGGCACCGCTGCGAACTGTATCGCGACAACCCCCGACAGGTTCGAGTTGGACTGGGTCCCCTTGGCGATGACACGCATCACGTCGTGAGTGTCGTGTAGGATCTGCCCTGCCAGCGGGTCGTGCGCCATCGCCTGTCCTCACATCCGCTACAGAGCGTCCATGCTACTCGGACAGCAGGCTGAAGAACATCACCATCAGCAGCTCCGACTCCAGGTAAGATGGGCGAAAGCAGACTAGAAGCCTGTGCTCAAGCGCAACGAGCAAATCTCGGGCGCAAGTGACTTATCGCTGCTCAAAGG
>CAZEFW010000181.1:0-86 GCA_964511535.1 uncultured Myxococcales bacterium
GAAGCGGCGTCTCGCCGCTTTGAGTCGACGGGCAAAGGACGCGGCGGGACGCCGCGTCTACACACGCCGCACGAGGACCGAACGGG
>CAZEFW010000181.1:186-18256 GCA_964511535.1 uncultured Myxococcales bacterium
GAAGCGGCGTCTCGCCGCTTTGAGTCGACGGGCAAAGGACGCGGCGGGACGCCGCTCTCTAGAAGATCGCCCCGCCGCCGAACATCACCGAGAACCGCATGGCGGTGCCGTTGCCGTGGGCGTAGAAGTCGAGGCCCAGGGGTCTGAAGAAGACGAGCCAGCGGTTCTGCAGGATCAGCTTGCCGTCGAAGGCCATGGTGGCGTGAAACGCCACCCAGCTGCTGTAGGGGCAGATGACCCCGCCGCCGGTGGTCGTCTTGCAGGCGCCGAAGGTGCTGTAGCTGAAGCCGAGGCCCCCGCTGGGCGACAGGTAGAGCCCCAGGTCCTCGATGATGTGAATGTCCCAGACGAACCGCGGCACCATGTCGAGGGTGAAGTAGCCGCCGGCGAACGCCTCGGAGATGTCGAAGGCCAGCGCCGGCCCGGTGGCGCCTCCCGAGAAGTGCCAGCCGAAGGTCTGGATCAGCTTGAACTGCGTGCCCACGCCGTACATGCCGATGGCGGGGCCCATGGCCAGGCTGGCCCAGAAGGCCCGCCCCTCGGCCTCGCCCAGGATCTCGGGGATCTCCGCCGAGGCCCTGCCGGGGCTCCCCGCCAGCATCATCACCACCGCGAGGCCCAACATCCCGGTCTTGAAGGTCTTCATCACTCGTCCAGCCGCGTCTTGAGCAGCTCGTCCGCCGGCGCGGGCGGCTCGCTGCTCTCCTCGGTACGGGGGGGCGGCCCCGCCTCCGGCGGCGGCAGGTCCAGGGCAGGCGCACCCTCCACTGCGGTTCGTAGCAGGTCGGGTTCCTGCGGGCCACCCACACCTTCGGGGGTCGACCAGAGGGTCGAGCGGTCCCCCTCCCGGCGGGCGGCGCCGGGCGCGCCCTTGATCTGCACCGCGCCGTCCACCTGCTGCAGCTCGTGCTCCTCGGAGAACGCCCGCCCCCGGATCACCGGTACGCCGCCGATCTCATGCTCGTCGCCGTAGCGCGAATAGACCGCGCGCAGGAAGTGCCGGCCCTTGCGCGGCGGACTCAGGGGCGCGCCGGTGGGGCACTCGAGCATGTCGCCGGACCGCAACAGCAGGTAAGGGTTGTCCCAGGGAGGTGGGGGCGCGTCGAGCTGAACCATCGGCATGGCCGCGTACTGGATCCCGAGCCCGGTGACCCCCGGCTGCTCGTCGGGCAGGTGGCCCATCTCCAGCCGGAAGAAGTCGCTGCCGCGCCCGGTGGGGTGTAGCGGGTTCAGCACCAGGCAGTCCCGGTCCCCCTCGTTGACCAACCACACCGATCCCTCGGTGGCGCCGTCCCGCTCCACCAGGCTCACCTGACAGGAGAGCTCCGCGCCGGCGTGAATCCGCACCAGGGCGTTGGCCACCTTGCGGATGACCAGATCCAGCGGTGCGAGCTGCGATAGCAGCCCCGAGCCGGCCGGCACCGAGAGGCTGCCCACCCCGGCCGCCGTGACCCAGCGCCAGGTGATCAGCTCCTCGCCCGGCGCCACCGGCTCGCTGGCCAGGGTCCAGATGGCAGCGTCACACAGCGCCTGGGCCAGCGCCTGGACCTGCTCACCCATGGCCGGAGCGGACCACCGCCCGATGGGCGCGCCGCCCTCGTCGGCCTGGCTGCGAACGCGCAGGTAATGCTGGGACTCCCCCGCCTCCACCGAGATGACCTCGTGCCACAGCGCGGGGGTGCCTGCCGTCTGGGACCGCTCCACCGCGAAGGGGGCGCCCGGATCGGCGCCTGCCGCGATGCTCGCCAGCGCTATGCCGTGGGCTTGTTGGCTCATGGTCACTCCTCCGTGGGGCGGCGTCCGCGCCCGGGCCCTACTTGACCTCGAACGTCCAGCTGCGCCCGATGGCCGCGTTGATCAGCTTCTTCGCCTCGTCCCGCAGGCCGTCCAGGTGCCGGGCGTGGGGGGTGGCCAGGTCGCTGCCCATGACGCTGGCATCCTCGATCTTGTTGGTGGCGGGGTCCACCGCGCCGCCCTCGTATTCGTCGTACGCGCCCAACAGGTGGCCGCACTCGTGCGCCGCGACCCCCACCCGGTGCTCGGTCAGGTACCAATCCTTGGCGTTGGACCGCTCCCACTCCTGGGCCGACACCGCGTACACCTGCTTGTCCCCCGCCCCATCGCTCCACTGCACCTTGACCCGGATGCGCCATGAGCAGCACGCCGCGGCGCCGCTGACGCACTCCTTGTGCTTCAGCGAGAACTTGTCGTCCCACACCTGGTGGATGTTGGCCAGCCAGGCGGCCTTCTTTTCGGCGTAGCCGGCCGGCGCGGCGAACGCCTCGGGCCACTTGAAGGTCGCCTGATCCCGGGCCACGTACTCGGCTCCCTGCTTGATGAAGATCAGGTTGTTGACCGTGTTCTCGGAGATCCCCCGGGGCAGCGCGGTCCACGCGGGCGGCGAGGCGGCGGTGTCCCAGAACATCCAGGTGGCGGCGTCCTTCTTGACGAAGCCCCAGCCCTCGCGCCCGTCCTCGTCCTTGTCGAAGGAGACCCACTTGCCGAGCCACGCCGGCGTGATCTGCAGCGTCTGATCCACCTGCAGCACGTCGTCCTTGACGCCCAGGCGGAACGCCGCGGTCCAGCTGTATTTTCCCGCGGCGCGCGCGAAGCTGATGGGGGCGGCGGCCCGATCCGGCACCCGCTTGACCGACAGCGGCTGGGGCGCCGTGGCCGTCAACCCGCCCGCGCTGAGCTTGCCCTGCACCTGCTTGTTGGGGGGCAGGCTCTTGCCGGAGAAGACCACGTCCTTGACGCGCCACTGCAGGGTGAAGCTGTTGTGGCCCGTCCCCTTGAGGGAGGCCACGTTGCCCTGCTTGGCCACGGCGCCCTGCCCCGTGGCCGCGGTGCCAGGATCCATGTTGGTGGCCGTGCCGAGCAGGTTGACCTGATCGGCGCAGTACGCCTCCAGCGGAGACCAGCGCGCGGTGAGGGTCTTCTTCTTCTCGGGGCGCTCCTCCTCGGCGTCCTCGGCCCCGGGGTCTTCCGCCGCGGCCGCCGGGTCGGCGCCCTTGACGGACGGCGCCTCAATGTCCTCGTCGCCGGACGGGCGCACCAGGCGCAGCCCCCTGGCGGCGAGCTGTCCTGCCAGGCGCCTCACCACCGCGTCGTCGTCCAGCCGGTCCGACGGCAGCCCCTCGTCCAGGAGCACCCGCCGCAGCGTCTCCATGGCCTCTGGCGCGTCCACGAAGCGGTGCAGGAACTGCGCCGCCGACTGGGCGTCGACGAAGGCGCCGTCCGCCGCCCCGGCGGCGCCGCGGGGCGCATCGCTCAGCTGGTAGGTGTTGCCGTATCTATCCTGGATCAGCGTAGCCATGGCCGATGCGCCGTTCCCCCGCTACTTCTCTGGCCGGTTGTACCCCACCAGGGTGGGGCGAGAGGCCACCAGCGACTCGATGCCGCGCAGCACGACCTTGGCGTGACGCCGCTCCTGGGTCGCCAGGTTCTTGAACGCCTGCCGCACCTCGTCGTCTTGCTCCCTGTGGGCCATCTTGCTGTACAGGTCGTAGGCGCGCAGCTCCAGCTCCAGCGCCATCTCCAGCAGGGTCAGGCGCCCCGACTGGTCCAGGTCGGACATGCGGGCCATCACGACCTTCAGGTCCTCGCCGCTCTCCAGGATGTCCCCCTTCATGTGGCCGTACAGCTGCTCGAATGTGGGCGCCGCGTCTCCGATCTGACGGCAGAGCAGCTTGTACAGCGCCCGCACATGGGCCAGCTCCGCGCTCACCAGCTCCATGAGCGGGGCGTCCAGCGCGGTCCCCACGAACTGCACCAGCAGCGACTCGTACAGCCGCATGGCGCCCTTCTCCAACTCCATGGCGCGCTTGAGCACGTCCACCAGGGTGCCGGTACCGTCGAACGCGGTGAGGTTGGGGAAGTCAGGAAGCTGCCGCCCCTCCCAGCCGCTGATCCCGCTCTCGAGGCTGTAGATGTTGGGCAGGCTGCGGGCCATCACCACGTGGGCCGCGGCGCGCAGGGAGCGCTGCCCGGAGTGGCAATAGAACACCGTGTGCGGCGCCGGGCGCAGATCCTGGACCCGCTCCTCGAGCTGCAGCAGCGGGATCAGCTGGGCCCCCGGGATATGTCCTCCCTCGTATTCGGCGGCCTCGCGCACGTCCACCAGCAGGACATCCCCTTCCGGGTTCTCTCGCTGAAGCTCTTTGAGCTGTTCGGCATCTATCAGGTTGACGGTGGACCGGTTGGCCATTGGCATGTCTCGCACGGTTCAGGTAGGCCCTATTTTATACAACGGGTGGGGCCGCGGCGCGAAGGGGCGTTGAGAGTCGGGGGTCAGAGGGGCACGAGCAGGGAGTCGGGAGGCAGGGGACTTGAGGGTAGAGAGAGGGGGGTCGCGGCCGGGCCCGTTTGACTCGCCGCCAGCCGTTGGGAGACCATAGGAGGTCCACTCCAGGAGATCTCCCATGAACGAGACCCACTCCGGCCCCAGCCGCTCTCACCGCAGGATGGAGCGCGGGCTGATGACCTTCGCCGTCATGGCGCTTTTGTTGCTGCCGGCCGCCCTGTACCTCCACGGCTGCGGGCGCACCACCATGAGCGGGTACTGCCCCGCAGGCAGCACCATGTGCGAGTGCGATGTTGCGGGGGACTGCACCTGGTGCGGCAACCTGCTGTGCGATGGGCAGGAGTCGTGCACCACCTGCCCCGGAGACTGCGGCAAGTGCAACGCCGCCTGCGGCGACGGCACCTGCGATCCGGGCGAGACCTGCAGCTCCTGCTCGGCGGACTGCGGCAAGTGCCCTGACAAGTGCGGCGACGGCAAGTGCGACAAGGCCGCCGGTGAGGATTGCAAGGCCTGCCCCAAGGATTGCGGCAAGTGCCCGGCCACCTGCGGCGACGGGTTCTGCGACAAGGCCGGGGGCGAGAGCTGCAAGACCTGCGCGCCCGACTGCGGCAAGTGCCCGCCCAGCTGCGGCGACGGCAAGTGCGACCCGAACGAGGAGTGCAACAGCTGCCCCGGCGACTGCGGCAAGTGCTGCGGCAACGGCGCCTGCGACACGCTGTTCGGCGAGGACTGCAAGTCCTGCCCCGGCGACTGCGGCAAGTGCCCGCCGCCGCCCGGCTGCGGCGACGGCAAGTGCCAGGGCGCCGAGAGCTGCTCCAGCTGCCCCAAGGATTGCGGGTCCTGCTGCGGCAACGGCACCTGCGATGCGGCCTACGGCGAGACCTGCAAGAGCTGCCCCACGGACTGCGGCGCCTGCCCGCCCACCTGCGGCAACAACAAGTGTGACGGCAAGGAGACCTGCCAGACCTGCCCGGCGGATTGTGGCGCCTGCTGCGGCAACAGCAAGTGCGAGGCCTCCCTGGGCGAGACCTGCACCACCTGCCCCAAGGATTGCGGCGCCTGCCCGCCCACCTGCGGCAACAACAAGTGCGACGGCAAGGAGACCTGCTCCTCATGCCCCAAGGACTGCGGCCTCTGCTGCGGCGACAAGAAGTGCGATGCCAGCGTGGGCGAGACCTGCTCCACCTGCCCGACCGACTGCGGCGCCTGCCCGCCCAAGTGCGGCGACGGCACCTGTGACCCGAACGAGGACTGCAACAAGTGCCCGTCCGATTGCGGCAAGTGCTGCGGCAACAAGAAATGCGAGCACTACTACGGCGAGACCTGCACCACCTGCCCCGCCGACTGCGGCAAGTGCCCGCCCAAGTGCGGCGACGGAACCTGCGACCCGAACGAGGATTGCAACAAGTGCGCCGCCGACTGCGGCAAGTGCTGCGGCAACAACAAGTGCGAGGCGGCCTTCGGCGAGACCTGCAACAGCTGCCCCGGCGACTGCGGAAAGTGCTGCGGCAACGGCACCTGCGATGCCGCCTACGGCGAGTCGTGCACCAGCTGCCCCGCCGACTGCGGCAAGTGCCCGCCCAAGTGCGGCGACGGCAAGTGCGTTGCCGCCGACGGTGAGGACTGCAGCAAGTGCCCCACCGACTGCGGCAAGTGCTGCGGCAACGGGCTGTGCGACACCAAGTTCAACGAGAACTGCGGCAACTGCCCGGCGGATTGCGGGCAGTGCTGCGGCAACAACACGTGCGACTCGGCCCTGGGCGAGACCTGCTTCTCCTGCGAGACCGACTGCGGCCCCTGCTGCGGCAACAAGGTGTGCGACGCCAGCTACGGCGAGGACTGCCTCACCTGCCAGGGCGACTGCGGCAAGTGCTGCGGCAACAAGGTGTGCGACACCAAGTACGGCGAGGACTGCCTCAGCTGCGCCACCGACTGCGCCTGCGGCTCGGGCCAGGTCTGCTCCTGGGGCAGCTGCCTCTCCGCCTGCGCCGGCGGCGCCCCTCGCTGCCCGTCCGGCTCGTCCACCTGCTGCAAGCCGGGCCAGGTGTGCATGACCATGGGCTGCGTCACCCCGGGCAAGGTGTGCAACAACAACTACGACTGCGGCAAGAACGAGTTTTGCGACCCGAGCCTGAAGAAGTGCCTGCCGCTGCCCACCGGGCCGCGCTGCCTGGTGTTCCCCAAGAACGTCACCTTCAAGGCCAAGGAGGAGTGGTCCTGGACCGGGTGGTCCAAGGACAAGGGGTTCTCCAACGTGGTGGTCACCCCGGTGGTGGCGGACCTGGACGCCGACGGCGTGGCCGAGGTGATCTTCGCGGCCTACAAGGGCAACAAGACCAGCGCCAACATGCTCATCGCCCTGGACGGCGCCACGGGCAAGGAGGACCTGGCCATCCCGCACACCACCCTGAACCTGGTGAGCTTCGTGGGCGCGGCGGTGGGGAACCTGGACAACGACAAGCAGCTGGAGATCGTGGTGCCGGCGCTGAACCTGGGCCTGGTGGTGCTGGAGCATGACGGCAAGATCAAGTGGTCCAACAAGAGCGGCCAGCTCGCCACCATCGCCACGGGCAAGACTCGGCCCCAGGTGGCCCTGGCGGACATGAACGGCGACGGCTCGCCCGAGATCATCGCCGGCGGCGTGGTGCTTTCGGCCGCGGGCAAGGTGCTGCTCAACGGGGCGAAGCTCGGCGCCACGGGCAGCTGGATCATCCCCACGGTGGCGGACCTGGACGAGGACGGCACCATGGAGCTGGTGGGCGGCAACAGGGTCTACAACTTCAACGGCAAGCTGGCGTGGGAGAACAACAAGATCCCGGACGGCTTCCCGGCGGTGGCCGACATGGACGGCGACGGCCTGGCCGAGGTGGTCACCATCGCCAAGGGCAAGGCGTACGTGCTGGCCGGCGCCACCAAGGGCGGCAAGACGGGCGGGGCCATCATCTTCGGCCCCATCAGCGTCCCGGGCGGCGGCAACGGCGGCCCGCCCACCATTGGCGACTTCGACGGCGACGGCAACCCGGAGTTCTCCACGGCGGGCACCGGCGCCTACACGGTCTACGACCTGGACTGCACCGCGGCGGGCACGGCCACCACCTGCGTCAGCGGGCGCAAGGACGGCATCCTGTGGACCGTCAAGACCCAGGACATCTCCTCCAACGTCACCGGCAGCTCGCTGTTCGACTTCGAGGGGGACGGCAAGGTGGAGGTGGTCTACAACGACGAGTGCTTCCTGCGGGTATACGACGGCAAGACGGGCAAGGAGCTGATGAAGCTGGCCAACACCAGCCGCACCGGCACCGAGAACGCCCTGGTGGCCGACGTGGACGGCGACAACAACTCCGAGTTCGTGGTGCCAGCCAACAACGACCAGATCAAGCGAGACAAGTGCAAGGCGCCGGGCACCTCGGGGATCCGGGTGTTCGGCGACTCGGCAGACCTCTGGGTGCGCAGCCGGCCGGTGTGGAACCAGCACGCCTACCAGGTGACCCACGTGGACGACAGCGGCAACATCCCGAAGAACGCCCAGCGCAACTGGGACACCAAGGGGCTGAACAACTTCCGCGCCAACGTCCAGGGCCAGGGCGCGTTCTACGCGCCGGACCTCAAGGTCACGAGCCTGACGGCCAAGACCTTCGGCTGCCCGCTGGTGCTGGTGCTGCGCGCCCAGGTCACCAACGCCGGCAGCCTCGGCGTGGCCGCCGGGCTGTCGGTGAGCTTCTACGTCGGCGCGACCCTGAGCTCGGCCAAGCTGATCAAGACCGTCAAGACCACCGCGGCGCTGCTGCCGGGCCAGAGCGAGCTGCTCACCCTGCAGTACGGCGTGCCGGGGGGCCAGAAGGGCCCGTTCAACTTCTGGGTGGTGGCCGACGACGACGGCACCGGCAAGGGGAGCGAGACCGAGTGCAACGAGACGAACAACAGCTTCCAGCTCAAGGGAGCGAAGTGCCCGTAGCGGCGGCCTCTGACTGCCGAATGCCAGATTGCCAGATTGCCAGAATGCCAGAACTGATTGGCAGTTCCGCGGCCTTCAGCTAAGCTGCCGCCCGCCCGGAGGGTAGCCATGTCCCTGAATGACATTGAAAGAACCGGTATCGTCCTGCTGACCGCGCTGGCCGTGGCCTGCGGCGCCGAGCAGGAGCCGCTCCCCGCGGGCGGCGCCTCTTTCGAGGAGGGCCCGCCCCTGGCCAGCGCCGCGGGCAAGGCAGACAGCCTGGCGAGCAGCCTGGACGCATACGGGGCGCTGCCCGCCGACGCGGACCTGGATCGCCCGCTGGCCGCCCTGTTCGCCCCGGACGATCCGGTGGCCACCCTCGAGGCGACGCTCATCGACAAGATCCGCGCCGCGCGCAAGCGGGATCCCGCCAGCTACGCCGAGGGGGATAACCCGTTCCGCATCCGCTACGCAGTGTACAACCTGCGCAACGCGCTCATCGGCGCGCGCCTGGCCGCGGCCGAGGGCGACGGCGTGGACGTCCAGATCCTGCTGGAGTCGGACCAGCTGTCCCCCGACCGTACCTGGAACACCATGGACGAGGAGCTGGTCAAGCAAGGCTTCGAGCTGGTGGCCGACCACCGCACCCTCGACGACACCACCCGCAAGAGCGCCGACCTGATCGGTATCAAGGCCAGCGGCCTGATGCACCTCAAGGCGCGCATCTTCGAGGCGCCCGGCTACAGCGCGGTGCTCAGCGGCAGCTGCAACCCCGGCGACCACGCCATGGCCAACGAGGAGACGCTGCACCTGATCCGGGACACCAGGCTCATCGCCCGCTACGGCGCGGCCTTCGAGGCGGTGCGCGACCGCAAGGGGCTGGCCAACAGCTGGGACGACAGCGCGGCGGTCAACGTGATGTTCACGCCGGCGAGCTCCGGCCCCCGGGCCAGCACCAGGCTGCTCAAGTGGATCGCCGAGGAGAAGGAGCAGATCCTGCTCATGGTCTTCTCCCTGCGCGACGTGAGCGCCCCTGGCGTCAGCGGCTCCCTGGTGGACCTGTTGGCGGCCAAGGCCGCCGCCGGCGTGCCGGTCATCGTGATCACCGACCGCAAGCAGTCCGACGGCGTGGACGCCCAGGGCCAACCGCTGTACTACAACGACCGCACCGAGGACCGGCTCCGCGCCGCGGGCGTCTCGGTCTACGAGGCCACCAACAGCACCACGCCTTACACCGCCATGCACCACAAGGTGGGGATCCTGGGCCGCTCGCGGGTCCGCGTCATCACCGACGCGGCCAACTGGACCAAGGCCGGCCTCGGCAGCGCCTCCCGCAGGGCGCGCAACGTCGAGAGCGTGCTCTTCATCGACTCCGCCGCGCTGGACAAGGGGCTCACCGGGCGGCGCTACATCGCCCAGTGGCTCAGGGTGCTGCAGCGCTACGCGACCCAGTCGTCCGGCGACGGCGAGCCGGGCTACACCGAGGTGTACGCCGCCCTGGCCGCGCAGCCCGGCTGGGCGACCCAGCCCATCTCTTTTTTGCCCGCAAGGCGTACACCGCCTACGGCCAGCATGTGTGGGTGCGAGGCAACCTCGAGGCCCTGGGACGGTGGGGGACAGCCAGCCCGGGCCACGCCCTGAAGACCAGCGGCGCCACCTACCCCACCTGGAGCTCGCCGGCGCCAGTGTCGCTGCCGCTGGGCAGCTACTTCTCCTGGAAGCTGGTCAAGGGCTACCCCGGCGGGGCGGTGACCTGGGAGGCAGGCGAAAACCGCCAGGGCCTGGCCGCGCCGGCGGCGCTGGTATCCGCGGCAGCGCGGCAGGTTGAAGGAACCTGGCGGTAGTCGCCCGGCAACCGGCACCGACTTTACATCCCCACCGCCGCCGGCAGCACTTTCCGATCTGCGCTCCACGCCTTGTCTGCAGCAGCCCGGAACGCCGCACGCTCCTCCGGGCAGAGCCGCTCGTCCACCCACCCGGGTACGGGCCGCACCATGCGCCGGGCAAGCCCCGCGCCCAGCCCCTCGGTGAAGGCCCGCCGGGTGGCGGCGGGCAGCAGCGGATCGCCGCACACCTCGTCGTCTCCTGGCGCCACCAGGGTCATGGCCTTTGCCCGGCCTGCGCCGCGCGCGAGGGCTCTGGCCGCCGCCGGCCCCATGCGCCGCGCCAGCTCCGTGAGCAAGGCCTCGAACTTGTGACCGCCCCGGCGGGCGTGGAAGCCGAAGGTCTCCACCGCCGCGGCCAGGTCCCCCGGCGGGAGCCGCTCGAAGTACCGGGCCACGGCCGCCGCGTCGGTGCTCGGCCGGGCCAGCAGGTTGACCGCCACCAGGCCCGCGACGTCGAACGGGTTGTACTTGACGGTGAGCCGCGGGGGCTCGCGCAGGAACCGCGCCATGGCCGCGGCCGGGTCCTCGTCCGCCAGGATGCCGGAGGTGACCAGGTGCACGCGATGCTCGTCGTTGTAGGCCAGCTCGAACGGCACCACCATGCTCAGGTGCCGCACCACGTCCAGGCGCGGCTTGTCCTCCAGCCGCTCGTAGACCCGCTGGGCCCGGAACAGCCACAGCTGGTAGTGTCGCGCCTCCAGGGAGGCCGCCAGGTCGAACCGCCCGGGGCGGATCCAGGACAGCTGGTGCGGCGCGCACACCAGCAGGAAGCAGGCCAGCAGCCCCACCGCCAGCGCCTTGCCGCCGAGGCCTCCGCGGGTAAGCAGGAAGCCGAGCCGTCCGGCCACCACCAGCAGCAGCGCCACCAGCACGGGCACCAGGTGCATGATCCCCACCGGGTGCGCCGAGATGAAGAACACCGCGTACGTGCCGAGGGCCATGAGCAGCACCGCCCCGTCGAGGAACCGCTCCGGGCCGGGGTGCCCGGGCGCCCGGGCGCGGCCCAGGGCGCGACCCGCCGCGCGCAGGAGCCATGGCATGATCAGCGCCGCCAGCGCCACCCCCCAGAAAGCGAGCTCGAAGTCTCCCCGGTGGGCCGAGTCGCCCTGGTGCAGGTCGCTGAAGTGGCGCGACGCCGACAGGGTCATGTCGCTGAAGCGCGCCACGCGATCCACGCTGCCAGGGGTCGGCGCCACATAAGAGGTCAGCGAGCCGTGGTAGGTGCTCAGCCCGCCGAAATCGTTGAGCAGGTTGTACAGCAGCAGCGGCGCGCCCCCCGCAGCGAACCCGAGGCCCAGGGCAGGCAGCGCCCTGCGCGCCTGGCCGCCTCGCCGCGCCAGCAACCAGAGCAGCGGGCCAAGGCCCGCCAGCACGGCGATGACCGAGATGTATGCAAAGAAGACGGCGAAGCCGCCCACCGCCCCCGTGAGCAGCAGGCGGCCCCGGGTCCGCGGCCCCGCGTAACACCCCGCGGCCAGGTAGAGGTAGAACACCTGCAAGGCCACCGAGTCGGGGTGGAAGCCGTGGGCCGTGACGCTGTAGGTCGACACCGGCGCCGGGAAGAAGGTGTACAGCAGAGCCGCCGACACCGCCGCGGCCGTGCCATAGCAGCGGCGGCAGAGCAGCATGATGCCCGCCAGGGTGACCGTGGACACCACGATCCCGGTGAGCTTGAGCGCCAGCAGCGACGGGCCGAAGATGGCGGTGAAGGGGACGGCCAGCCACGCCACCAGCCGCGTGCCGCACTCCCAGTCGGACAGCTGGTAAGCCTGGTACGGCCAGCCCGGGCCGTGGAGCAGCTCCCACGCCGCCGCCAGGGTCCAGCCGTCCTCGTCGTCGAAGGAGATGTCGGCGCCGAGGCTCTGCAGCACCCGCAGCGCCACGTACCCCAGCATGATGCTCCAGAAGAGGAGGCGCTCCCAGCGGCGGCTCCCCTCGCGGACCATCACGCCTCCTGTGCTGTTACTGCTGCTTGAGCAGGGCCGTGATCTTCTCCACCCAGAACTCGAGCTTGCGGGCGCCCACCACCTTCTCGCCGTTGATGAAGAACGCCGGCGTCCCCTCCACGCCGCGCCGGATCCCCTCGGTGATGTCGTCCACCACGACCTGCCGCACCACGGGGCTCGCGATGCACTTCTTGAGCTTCTCGGTGTCCACGCCCGCCTCGGCGGCCAGGGAGATCAGCGTCTGCTCGTCCAGCAGGTGGCGGTTGTGGAACAGCAACCGGTCGTATGGCCAGAACTTGCCCTGCCGCGCGGCGCAGCGCGCGTGGATGGCGGCGGCGCAGGCCTGGGGGTGGAACGGCTTCTTGATGCGGGGGTTGCACGCCTGGTCCAGCGGGTAGTCCCGGTGGGTCAGCCGAATCTTGCCGGGGAACTGCTTGAGCACCTGCATCATCACCGCGTGGGCCTGGCTGCAGTAAGGACACTGGTAATCGGTGAACTCCTCGATCCGGATGGGCGCGTCCGCCGGGCCGATGGTGTTGCCCGAGGTGGGCAGCCCCTTGACCTCCACCTCGCCGCCCGGGTCCGCCGCGGGCTCCAGCAAGGCGGGCACCCAGAACAGCTGCGACACGGCAAGCCCGAGGCCCACCAGGGTCACGGTGGCGCCCCGGCCGGTGCCGATCCAGCGCAGCACCTCCCGCGGACCGGCGGTGAACAGCTCGCCAATCGGCCAGCGCGCCGTGGCCGCCAGCAGCACCGTCACCACCAGGACCATGCCGTAGACCATCAGGCACATGATGCAGAAGGAGTAGATCTTGTAGGCCGAAATCCAGGCAAGGATCGCGCAGGGGATCAGCCCCACGGCGTTGAGCACGAACACCAGCGAGTCCCAGCGCTTGATGCGCCAGATTCCCCAGGCCGAGGCGAGCACGATGCCGAGGCACAGGGCGAAGAACTCGATGCCCCACAGGGCGATGGGCAGCCCGAGGAACGAGGAGTATGCGCTGGTGGCCACCGAGACGCAGTTGAACGCCTCGTTGATGTTGCAGAAGCTGTCCACCTGGCCGGCGCCCGGGCTGTTGACCAGCAGGTGAAGGTGGCCGAGGTAGAGGCTGCACACCAGGCCGCACACCAGGAAGAGCGTGGTGACCGGCACGAGCCAGCGCGCAGGGCGGTGCTCCTGCGTGGCCCCACCTCGGCGACGCTTCCGCTCGCCTCCTGATCTCTTCGCCTTTTTTCGCCCGCCCATTTCAGTTACTGGACCCTGATCACCACGTCGTCGATGTACCAGCCAGAGTAATTGATCACCCCGGTTGCCAGGAAGTGAAACTCCAGCCCGATGAACTTGCCCGCAAAGCTGGAGATGTCAACCACTCGCTTGACCCACTTCTTCTGGGGCACCTTTGCGCTGTCGCAGTTCTGGTGGATTACCTTGTTGCCGATGCGAACCTCCGCCCAGTCGAAGTTGAGGAAGTAGTCGTTGTACTCCCACCACTCCACGAACACCTTCTTGCATGTGTTGGGCAGCATCTTCTCCAGCCGCAGGATGCTGTTGTTCTTCGGGTTGCTGTTGTTGCAGGCGGAGGTGGCGTTGGCCGAGGGGCTGTGGCAGCCGTTGAGCACCGTGCCCCACATCCTGGTGCCGCTGTGCGGGGAAGGCGGCGGGGACAGCGTGCTGCCGCAGTTCTTGTTCGGCACGAACTTGTAGGTCCCCCACTGCCAGTCGCCCCACCCCTTGAAGCCGCCGTGGCTCGACTCGAACTTGTGGGAGTACACCACCTTGGGGCAGTGCGGCACCGTGTCCGGCTTGGGCGCGCCCTTGTCCTTCTTGGGCGGCACGCCCTTGTCCTGCTTGGGCGGCACGCCCTTGTCCGGCTTCGGCTTCGGCTTGTCCGGCTTCGGCTTGCCCTTGTCAGCGGGCCAGGGTCGCTTGTCCGGCTTCGGCTTGGCGAGATCCTGCGGCGGCTTGACCTTGCCATCCTTGCGCGGCGGTTTTTTCAGATCCACCGGGGGCACGCCGCCGTCCTGCTCGGGGGTGTATGGATCCGCCAGTCGGCCGCTGGCGCAGCTCGTCGCCAGGAAAGCTAATACCAGGCTAAAAACAACAGCTTTCATCCCCAGTAAACTCCCACTGACCGTGGGTGGTGTCAACAAAGGTGAGGCCGCGGCGCAGGATCAAATGGTGGAGGCGAGGCGGTCGAGGATCTCCAGGATCTCGTCGGTCTTCTGCCGCATGAGGGCCTCGTCGCCGCGGGACTCCACGTTGAGCCGCACCACCGGCTCGGTGTTGGACATGCGCAGGTTGAAGCGCCAGTCGGCGAACTCGAAGCTCACGCCGTCAACCTCCTCCGTCCTGTCGCACAGGGGCCCGTACTTGGCCTGCACCTCGGCCAGGGCCGCCGGCGCGTCGGCGACCTGGCGGTTGATCTCCCCGGAGGCGGGGAAGCGCCGCATGCGCTCGCTCACCAGCTCGGACAGGCTCTTGCCCGTCTCGCTCACGGCCTCTGCAACCTGCAGCCACGGGATCATGCCGCTGTCGCAGTAGGAGAAGCGCTTGAAGTAGTGGTGGGCCGACATCTCGCCGCCGTACACCGCGTCCTCCTGGCGCATGCGCTCCTTGATGAACGCGTGGCCCGATTTGGTCTGCACCGCCTGTCCGCCAGCCGCCTCCACCACCTCCACGGTGTTCCAGGTCAGCCGCGGGTCATGGATGATCTTGCAGCCCGGCTCGCGCTTGAGCGCCTGCTGGGCCAGCAGCCCCACGATGTAGTAGCCCTCGATGAAGCCGCCGTTCTCGTCGAACAGGAAGCAACGATCGAAGTCGCCGTCCCAGGCCACGCCCAGGTCGGCGCCGTGCTCCTTGACGGCGTTGGCGGTGATGTCCCGGTTGTCCGGCAGCAGCGGATTGGGCACGCCGTTGGGGAAGTTTCCGTCCGGCTCCCACAGGACCTTGACCACCTCGAAGGGCAGCCGGGGCAGCAGCGCGTCCAGGGCCGGGCCAGCGCAGCCGTTGCCCGGGTTGAGCACCACCTTCAGCGGCTTGAGCGCGTCCACGTCCACGAAGGAGAGCAGGTGCTGCAGGTACTCCTCGCGCAGGTCCACCTCCTTGACCTGGCCCGGAGAGGCTGCGGCAGAGAAGCCGCCTCGCAGCACCTCGGCTTCGATCTCCTTGAGGCCGGTGTCCGCGCTGATGGGCTTGGACTCCTCTCGCACGAACTTGATGCCGTTGTAGTCCATCGGGTTGTGGCTGGCGGTGACCATGATGCCGCCCGACAGGCCGAGGTGGAAGGTGGCGAAGTAGACCTCTTCAGTGCCGCACTGGCCCAGGAAGACCACCTCCACGCCGCTGGCGTTGAGGCCCGCTATGACCGCGCGGCTCACCTCGGGCGAGCTGAGGCGGATATCATGCCCGACGCACACGCGCTCGGGCTTGACCACCCGGGCGTAGGCTTGCCCGATCTTGTGGGCCAGCTCGGTGTCCAGCTCGTCGGGGACCCGACCGCGGAAGTCGTACGCCTTGAAACCGGCAATATGTCCGTCTTTGACCTTCATCGAAGGGGCCTCCTGATTGATTCGGCAGGGGTGTTACCAGGGCGCTGCACCGGAAGAATAGCCGCTTTGGCCAGCGGGGCAAGGCCCCTGACGCGCCTACTTAAGCTCGTCCGGCAGGGCCGCCACCAGCTGCTTGATTGACTCGGTGCTGTCGCGATGGGTCACCAGGGTGACGTTGCCCGAGCGCACCACCACAAGGTCGTCGACCCCCACCAGGGCCACCACCTGCTCCTGGTCCTCGCAGAAGACCAGGTTGTTCCTGGACTCGTGCACCTCCAGCTCGCCGCGGTGGGCGTTGCCGTGGGGGTCGGTGGGCAGGTGCTCCTCCAGGGCGAGCCAGCCGCCCACGTCGCTCCAGTTGAAGGTGGAGCCCACGCAGCGGACCTCCCGCGCCTTCTCCATCACGCCGAAGTCGATGGAGATCTTCTTGATCGGCCGGAAGGCGTCCTTCAGAGCGTCGGCGAAGCCGTCCGTCCCGTCCGCTGGCATCGCCCGCTTCAGGTGCTTCACGTGATCGGACAGGTTGAGCTCCAGCTCCTCGAGGATGGCGTCGGTGGACCAGATGAACATGCCGCTGTTCCAGTAGAACTCGCCGCTCTCCAGGTAGCGCTCGGCGGTGACGCGGTCCGGCTTCTCGCGGAAGCGCTTCAGCTGGAAGTGCTGCACCCCCTCGTCGTCCTGCAGCAGGTCGCCCCGGTGCAGGTAGCCGAAGCCCTCGGCCGGATAGGTGGGCAGGATGCCGATGGTGTACAGCGCCTTGCCCGAAGCCATGGCCCCGCGGGCGGCGGACAGCAGGGTGCGCTGGAACTGCTCCACCGGCTCGATGAGGTGGTCGGAGGTGAGCACCGCCATGACCGGGTTGCCGAAGCGGGCCTTGCAGATCAGGGCGGCCAGGGCGACGGCGGCGGCGGTGTCGCGCCGCATGGGCTCGCCGATGACGTTCTCCGCCGGGAGCTCCGGCAGCTGCTCGCGCACCAGCTCCACGAAGCTGGCGCTGGTGAGCACGAGCACCCGCTCCGGCGGGACGGCGCCCGCGACGCGGTCATAGCTGGCCTGGATCAGCGTGCGCTCGCCGAAGAGCGACAGGAACTGCTTGGGGCGCGCCTCGGTGCTCATGGGCCAGAAGCGGGTCCCGGCCCCGCCGGCCATGATCACCACCACGAGCTCGGGGTTGTCGGACATTGGGTCCTCCGTGGGTTCAGCGTTGGGGCGGGAAGGGTAGCACAGGATGAGAATGCCAGAGTGCCAGAATGCCAGAATGCCAGAATGCCAGAATGGCCCCGGGATTCATGACTTGTTCGATGTAATTGGTCTAATATGCCGGCCCGACAGGAGGGAGCACATGCCCGAGCTGGACCTTGATCGCCGCGTACAGGGGCTGCGCCACATGATCGGCAATACGCCGCTGCTGGCGCTTGAGCTGACGTACCGGGGCGAGCGCCGGACGCTGTTCGCCAAGGCCGAGAACCTGAACATGACCGGCAGCATCAAGGACCGCATGGCGCTGCACATCATGAAGGAGGCGCTGGTGCGTGGCGCGCTGCAGCCCGGCGGCCTGGTGGTGGAGGCCACCAGCGGTAACACCGGCATCGCCTTTTCGGCCATCGGCCGGGCGCTGGGTCACCCGGTGGCGATCTACATGCCCAACTGGATGAGCCGGGAGCGCATCGACCTGATCAGCAGCCTCGGTGCGGAGATCGTGCTGGTGACCCGGGAGCAGGGCGGCTTCCTCGGCAGCATCGAGCTGGCAGAGCAGCGGGCCGCGCGCACGGACGGCGCGTTCTTGCCGCGGCAGTTCTCAAACGAGGACAACATCATGGCCCACGCCAGCACCACGGGCCCGGAGATCTGGTGGCAGCTCTGCTTTCACCAGCTGCGCCCGGACGCGTTCGTGGCCGGCGTGGGCACCGGCGGCACCATCATGGGCGTGGGGCGCTTCCTGCGCGAGAAGAACCCCGGGGTCAAGCTGCACCCGGTGGAGCCGGCCAACTCGCCCACGTTGACCACCGGGCACAAGGTGGGCAAGCACCGCATCCAGGGCATCTCGGACGAGTTCATCCCCGCCATCGTGGACCTCGACTACCTCGACGAGGTCGTGGCGGTGGACGACGGGGACGCCATCCTGATGGCCCAGCTGCTCGCATCGCGCCTCGGCCTCGGCGTGGGGATCTCGTCCGGGGCCAACGTCATCGCCGCGCTGAAGGTCCAGGAGCAGCTGGGGACGGAGGCGGTGGTGGTCACGGTGCTGCCCGACGACAACAAGAAGTACCTGAGCACCGACCTGCTGCGGGACGAGCCCGCGGGCGAGGGGTTCCTCACGCCGGATGTGGAGCTGCTGGGCTACCAGGCGGTCAAGCGCGTATGCCACACCTGCTGCGTGCCGGAGGAGTGCGGGCACCTGCTGCAGACCGACCTGCCGCGCCACGAGCCGACGCTGCCCCTGTGCCCCAAG
>CAZEFW010000182.1:0-17796 GCA_964511535.1 uncultured Myxococcales bacterium
ACGCCTGCGCGCAAAAGGGAAATCCGCTGCCACCCACCATCGAGTGAGAAGAACCTATCGGATGGAAAAGTTCACCAAAGACGAGGGCGGCGTTTCGAATTGATCCAGAAAAGAAAAAAGGCCCGGCTTGCGCCGAGCCCTTTGAGCTCCTGCAGACAGACTCGAACTGCCGACCTAGTGGTTAACAGCCACCCGCTCTACCAACTGAGCTATGCAGGAACACTTCAACTCTATTCTATTTTAAATACCAAGAGCCCCTCTCAGGGCTCTCGGGGCGGGGTGGACGGGACTCGAACCCGCGGCCTCCGGCGTGACAGGCCGGCGTTATAACCGACTTAACTACCACCCCAATATTCTATTTTCAAAGCCTTACCTCGTGGGCGGAACAGGACTCGAACCTGCGACAACCTGCGTGTAAGGCAGGGGCTCTTCCAACTGAGCTATCCGCCCTGCTCCGCAACCGAGGAAAAGTAACTACCAGCCAATTTTTCGGGTGTCAAGATGGATCCGACCCGTTCCAGGTCTTTCTGCTCGCGAGCCTTGCGGGTACTCTCTCGTCCATGGCCAAGCAGCGAAAAAAGAAGAAACGGCGCGGCAAGTCGGGTGGCGGAAAATCCGGCGGATCGATGTCCAGCTTCCGCGGCGGCATGAAGGCCATGGTGGGTCGGGGCCCCAAGAAGAAGGAGTCCGCCTTCTCGCGGGTGCTGACCTGGGTGCTGGGCGCCGCGGTGGTCGCGCTGCTGATCTACCGCGCCTCCCAGTGCTCCGGCTGAGCGCCGCCGCCCATGGGTAGCCTGCTCTCGCGCCTGCTGGTGGCCTACCTGCTGCCCACCCTGGGGCTGCTGGGAGCCTTCGGCTGGCTGGCGTACTCCGAGGCGGAGCGCCGCCTGGAGGCCTCCCTCGGCCGCCGCCTCATCGGCGTGGCCCAGGCAGCCGCGACCCAGATCCGCTCGGAGGCCATCACATTTTTGGCCCGCGGCGACGACGACAGCCGCACCGCCAGGCGGCTGAAGCACAAGCTGCGAATTCTGCAGGAGCGCACGCGGGTGGCCCGGGTGGTGGTGCTGGACCTGAAGCTGCAGTGCAAGACCGACTCCCGCGGCGAGATGCGCATCGGCGACCGCCACTACAACGCCGAGGCCGACCGCCACGAGCTGGGCCAGGTGTTCGCCGGCAAGGAGGCCGCGTCGGTGTTGTTCCGCGGCCGCGACGAGCGGATCTACAAGACCGGATACGCGCCGCTGCTCAAGGGGGACCAGGTGGTGGCCGCGGTGGGGGTGGAGGGGAGCCCCGAGTATTTCCAGGCCCTCGCCCGGCTGCGCAACTACCTGCTGCTGTCAGGGCTGGTGGTGGCCGCGCTGGTGATCCTCGTCTCGGTGCTGGTGGCTCGCCGCATCACCCTGCCCCTGCGCAACCTGGCGGGCGAGGCGCGGCGCATCGGCCAGGGGGATCTGGCCACCCCGGTGCAGACCCGGGCCTCCAGCGACGAGGTGGGCTTGCTGGCCGGCACCATGAACGAAATGCGCGAGGGGTTGTTCCAGCGCGACCAGCAGCTGCAGCTGATGCTGTCGGGCATCGCCCACGAGGTGCGCAACCCCCTGGGCGGCATGGAGCTGTTCTCGGGATTGCTGCGCGAGGAGCTGGAGGGCGACGAAGCGCGCCTGGAGCTGCTCGAGCGCATCGAGCGCGAGCTGGCCTACCTGAAGAAGGTGGTCGAGGACTTCCTCGACTTCGCCCGGCGCAGGCCGGCCGACATGCGGCCGGTGGCCGTGGCGCCGCTGCTGGCAGAGACCGCCGAGGTGCTGGCCGCCGAGGCTGAGCAGCGCGGCGTGTCCCTGGAGGTGGAGGTCGGCGACGAGCCGCCCACCGTCACCGGCGACGCCGAGCAGCTGCGGCGCGTGCTGCTCAACCTGTGCCGCAACGCGCTGCAGGCATCGCCCGAGGGGGCCGCGGTCAGCCTGTCCTGCGACGCGCTGCCTGGCGGCGAGGCGTTCATGGAGGTGGCCGACCAGGGCCCGGGCATCGAGCCCGACAAGCAGGACGAGATCTTCACCCCCTTCTTCACCACCCGCGAGAAGGGCAGCGGCCTCGGCCTGGCGCTGGTAAAGAAGGTGGTGGAAGCCCACGGCGGGCGCGTGGAGCTGACGAGCACCCCCGGCCAGGGGGCCAGCTTCCGGGTGGTGCTGCCCGAAGGCGCCCCCGCCCCGGAGGTTGAGGCAGAAGGACTCATCGGATAGGAAAGAGCATGGCGACGATCCTGATCATCGACGACAACGAAACCATCCGCATCGGCCTGAAGCATGTGGTGACCAAGATGGGCCACGAGGCGCTCACCGCCGGCTCCGGGGACGAGGGCGTCGCCCTGTTCCGCAAGAACTCGGTGGACTTTGCCATCACCGATCTGAAGATGGAGGGCATGGACGGCGTGGCCGTGCTGCGCAAGCTGGCCGAGCTGGACGCTGACTGCCCCACCATGATCATCACCGCCTTCGGCACGGTGGAGACCGCGGTGGAGGCGATGAAGCTGGGCGCCTTCGACTTCATCCAGAAGCCCTTCGCCCCGGAGGTGGTGCGGCTCAAGGTGGAGCGCGCCCTGGAGCTGCGCCAGGCCCGCCGCGCGCGCACGCGCCTCGAGTCTGAGAACGAGATGCTGCGCCAGGAGTCGAGCGGGCGGTACGGCGAGATGGTGGGCGCCGCGGCCTGCATGCAGGCGGTCTACCGGGTGGTCGAGAAGGTGGCGCCCACCGACTCCTCGGTGCTGATCATGGGCGAGAGCGGCACCGGCAAGGAGCTGGTGGCGCGGGCGATCCACGCCGGCAGCGCGCGCAGCGACAAGCCGTTCATCAAGGTCAACTGCGGGGCCATCACCGAGACCCTGCTGGAGAGCGAGATGTTCGGCCACGAGAAGGGCGCCTTCACCGGCGCGATCAAGCGCAAGCTGGGGCGCTTCGAGCTGGCCGACCAGGGCACCCTGTTCCTGGACGAGATCGGGGACATCTCGGCCGCGCTGCAGCTCAAGCTGCTGCGGGCGCTGCAGGAGCAGGAGTTCGAGCGGGTGGGCGGCGAGGCCACCATCCGGGTGGACGCGCGCGTGGTCAGCGCCACCAACAAGGACCTGAAGGCCGAGGTGGCGTCCGGGCGGTTCCGCGAGGACCTGTACTACCGGCTGCACATCGTGCCGGTGCAGATGCCGCCGCTGCGGGATCGCACCGAGGACATCCCGGCGCTGGTTGCGCACTTCATCGGCAAGCTGGCGCCGCGCACCAACCCGACCATCAAGAGCATCGACGACGACGCCCTGGGTCGCCTGATGAGCCATGGCTGGCCCGGAAATGTGCGCGAGCTGGAGAACATCATCGAGCAGTGTCTTGTGTTCAGCGAGGGTGAGCGCATCGGGCTCTCCGCGCTGCCGGAGTTCCTGCGCGGCGAGGCGGCGGGCGAGACCCTGACCCTGCCCCAGGGAGATCGCGCCCTGCCCGAGATCCTCGAGGAGCTGGAGAAGCAGCTCATCCTGCGGGCGTTCAAGAAGGCCAAGGGGGTCAAGACCGAGACCGCCCGGCTGCTGGGCATCAAGACCAGCGCGCTGTACTACAAGCTGGACAAGTACGGCATCAGCTGATGCTCTCGGCAGTCAGGAAACAGGGGCGCCTGGAGGCCGGATCCTCAGAAATCTGACGGGGCGAGGAGGATCCCGGTCGGGGCGGCCGCTCAAACATGCTGGAATCTTTGAATTCCTGATCTGGCCCTGGCGTCTACCCTGGCACAAACGTTGCTTCATCAAGGGGCCGGTAGGAAAATGAACCTGATGAGAAACATAGCCGCAACCCTGATGATGATGCTCCTGGCCATGCCGGGCGTGGTTCTCGCACAGGGGCTGTCGGACAGGGAGCAAGCGCGCGCCCTGCTCATCTCGCATCGCGGGCGGCTGGAGGCGCGGCTGGCAGACCAGGTGCGGCGCATCGGCCGGCTCAAGCAGAACGCGCCCGGCGTGCGGCGGGACTTCCAGCTGGAGGGCGCCCTGCGGCAGAACCGGCAGCTGTCCGAGAAGCTGGCCAGCCTGCAGCAGCGCATCAACGAGCGCACGCGGGCCATGGTGAAGGCCTACGAGGCGGCGCTGGCCCGCTCAACCGACGCAAAAGACAAGGCGCGGCTGACCCGGCGTCTGACAAGCCTGCGAGCCGGGCTGGGCAGCCCCAGCGCGCGGCTGGTCACAGATGGCCAGGTCAGCGCCATGGACAGCCCGGAGGACCTGGAGGAGAAGGCCGACCTGCTGGATGATTCGCGCGAGAAGCTGCGCCGCCAGCTGACCCGGGTCAAGCGGCACCTGGCCACGCTTCACCACCGCCAGCGCCTGCGCCGCCACGGGCTGGCCGCGGACGACACCCCCTTCGACGAGAACTCCACCGCCCGCACGGCGCGGGTCAAGGGTGGCGCGGGCAACGAGCGCGCGGCCGACAGCGCCAACAACAAGCAGGGCGGCGGCGCCTGGCAGAACGGAAACTACAACGGCAAGGGCGGCAGCGCTCCTCCGGGTGGGCTGTCTGGCAACCCTGCCCCACCGGCGCCCAACACCGGCACCGGCACCACAGGCGGTGGCGAAAGGGCCGCGGCCAGCAGCGCGGGCAGCTCGGGCCTCGGCCTGGGTGACGTCACCGACCCGTCCCTGCTGCAGGAGCTTTCCCGCCCCGCCGACCAGGGCGGGAACCTCGAGCACCGGATCGCCTCCCTGGAGCGCGCGGACGCCAGGCTGAAGAAGATGCTCAAGACCATGAGCGCCCGCTCGAAGAAGCTCCGCAACCAGGCCAAACAGATCCGCACCAGCAAGTAAGCGCCAGCTGCGCTGGCGCAGGCTGCAGGGGACATAGCCCGCAAGACCATCCAACCTGAAGCCTGAAGTCTGAAGTCTGTAGCCTGAATAGAGGCTGCGAAGCAGACTCTAATCCCCGTACTGGTATCTCACCCCTGCGAACAGCGTCTGCCGCAGGTAGCTCGGGCTCAGATCCAGAGCGCCCAGCTGCGCCTGAGACACGGCCTCCCCCACGTACAGCCCGTAGCGCACCAGCACCGAGGCGCCATACATGATGTCGCGCGCCAGCTGAATGGTGAGGCTGGAGCGGTTCTCCTCGTCGATGTTCACGAAGGTCTGGTTGCGGTCCGCATCGCTCAGGCCGAAGAACAGCGGATCCCGGTCCTGACGGATCTGCAGCACGCCCTTGCCGGTCAGGTACACGCGCCACAGCAGCTCGGCCGTGAACTTGATCCCCACCACATGGCGCGTATAGGTGCTGCCGAAGGAGTTGGAGCGGTTGATCTCCGCCATGTACCAGAGGGAGAAGTCGGCGTTGCCCTGGTAATCCAGCTGCGCCCGCACCACATGGTTCAGGTCCTGGCGCTGCCCTTCCTTGAAGTAGGCGCACGCCGCTGCTGCCCCGGCGAGGGTCGGGTCCTGGTCGCTGCATTTCTCGCGCAGCCCCCGGATCAACCCCTCGTACAGCCGGATCCCCGGCGCGTAGCTCAACGACAGGCGCCAGTCGATCTGATCCGCCCCCTCGCCCGTGGTGATCCCCCAGCCGAGCCCAAGCTCTCCGCCAGGCCCGTGAAAGCTGTAGCGGGCGCACGCCGGATCGTATGTCTCCACGCAGGTCTCATTGGAGACATCCTGGTCCGGCTTGTACTGCAGCCCGCGGTAGCTCAACGACAGGTGCCCCCTGGCACCGGTGCCCGGGTGGGCCATGGCCAGCCGCAGCTGACCGTCGCCTGTGCGGAAGTCGCGCCGCGACTCGCCCTGGAACGCGTCGTAGTAGCTGCCGGCCACCCACAGCGTGCCCACGGGCAGGCGCGCCGCCCACGCCGCGTTGGCGTGGTGCACGAACTCGTTTTCGCTGTCGCCCACCTCCCCGTCCCAGAACAGCTTGCCCCCGGCCCCGTACATCAGCCGCAGGTGGTGCCGCCGCCACAGCCGCGCGGCCAGGCTGCCCCGCGCCATGAGCCGCATCAGCCCGGCTGTTCGGGGCTTCTCGCTGGCGCCCGGAACGGTGTGCAGGCGGGTGGCGTTGGTGTCCAGTTCCGGCCCCAGCTCGGCCACGACACCGAGCTTCGGGCCCGCCACGGCAGCGCCTGGCAAACCCGTGAGCAGCAGCATCAGGACGGACACCCGGACCATGGCGGCATTATATCGCCGCCAGCAAAGCCGGGGCCGCGGCATTGCAGATTCATTTCCGTGCCGATATAAAGGGGGTCCCGGAACTGGGTTGAGGTCATCCGGGTAAGGAGAAGTTGATGCTTCGCAGTTCATTCGAGGGTCGGCGCGGCTCGCTGGTTTGCTGCTTCGCAGTGGGGATCCTGGCGGTCCTGCTCCCGGCGAGCGCCGTCGCGAAGAAGGTCGTCATCCTCGACTTCGAGGGGAAGGGACAGAAGCTGATCCGGGGCAAGGTCATCGAGGCGCTGTCCGCGGATCACACCATCATCGACGAGGCCAAGGTGGCGTCGGAGGCCAAGAAGCTGGGCCTCGGCACCGAATGCAACGAGACCAACATCATGGGGGTCGGCAGCATCTTCGCTGCCGAGGGCGTCATCTGCGGCGAGATCTCCGGCTCGGGCACAAGCCGCAACCTGAAGTTGAGCGTCAACAACGCCGGCGATGCCCAGGAGGTGGCCGCGTTCACCGTGCCGGTGGGCAAGTGGGGGCTCGACAAGAAGGCGATCAAGCAGGTGAAGAAGCAGGCCAACTCCGCGCTGGCCAAGACCTGGAGCTGGGACACGGGCGGCTCGGGCGGTGGCGGAGAGCCAGCTGCCGAGCCGGAGCCCGAGCCTGAGCCGGAGCCCGAACCCGCGGTGGACCCTGACACTGGCCTCGATCTGGAGCCCCCGCCCGCGCCGCCCGGTGGCGACGACCCGGCCGCAGAGGACCCCGCGCCGGACCCGGCCCCCCTCGAGGACACCGACACACCCCCCGGCGAGGACCCGGTGGCCGTGGCCGCCGCGGACGATGGCGAGGATCCGCTGGCCCACTCCCGGCCCGCGCCCACCCGGGGCCGCCCGTCGACAAAGGTGAAGAAGAAGAGCAAGGCCCCCGCTCGCGTGGTGGGCAACCACGCCGTGCGCCTCGCCGTGGGGCCGGCCATCCGCATGATGCGCTTCTACGATCCCCAGGGCCTCGATCCCAACGCGCCCAACAGCGCGCGTATCGACGCGGGTTACAAGCCCGGCGTCGGCGCAGGGCTCGCCGTGGACGCGGAGCTGTTCCCCGGGGCCTGGTTCTCCAGCGGCGCGGCGAACATGTTCGGCATCGGCGTGCACTACCAGTTCGTCAACGGCCCTGCCTGGCAGCTGCCCCCCTCCGGCGGCGGCCCGCCCACCCAGTCACACGTGACCCGCCACCACCAGCTCGCGGTCAACGCCCGGGTGAGATACCAGCCCATGGGCCTGTGGTACCTGCCGGTGGTTTCGGTCAAGTTCGGCTACCATCTGCTGATCTACGACATGAACGATACCGACGCTGAGAAGGCGCCGTTTCCCGACATCAACTTCGGCAGCCTCGCCCCGGGCATCTCCCTGGACCAGGCCCTGTGGCGCGACCGCGTACATGTCCACGTGAGCTACGACTTCCTGTACATGCTCAGCATCGGCGAGATCGAGGAGAAGGACTTCTTCGGACCGGCCAGGAGCGGCATGGGCCACGCCATCGGCGGCGGCCTGCGCGGCAACATCTGGGGCCCGGTGGGCTACCGGCTCGAGGTGTCCTATCTGCGTTACAGCATCAGCAACTTCGAGCATGTCACCGGCAAGTTCAATACCTGGACCGATCGGGTCCGCGATCAATACCTCAGCGGGCTGATCTACCTGACCATCTACAACTAGCGGTCTCTAGAAGTCTGCCGAAAACGCCAGGCCGAAGCCGTCCCGCTGGAAGGTGGGGGTCACCTTCATGCTGGTCAGGGTTGGGGGCGTGCGGTCGTCCCCGCTGCCGAGCACCCCGCGGGTGTGCAGCAGCGGCACCAGGTAGCCCACGGTGGATCCCACCGCCGCGCCGGCGAGCACGTCGGTCCAGAAGTGCCGCCCCGCCTCCACCCGCAGCACCGCCACGCCGGCAGCCAGGGCGTGGGAGCTAGCCCAGACCAGCCCGCGGAAGCGGCTGTCGGGGTGGCGCTTGCTGTGCAGGTAGCTGTAGGAGGTGGCCATGGCGAAGGCCAGCGCCGTGTGACCGGAGAAGAACGACAGCCGCGCGTCCGCCGCTCCCCGGCGAGCCTCGGTGGCGTCGGGGTCGTAAGCGTAGGGGCGCGCGCGGTGCACCGAGTACTTGACCAGGTTGCACAGGGCCACGGTCACCGCCGCCGTCTCCGCCAGCACCAGCATGTCCCGGGCCGTGCCGCCCAGGCCATCCCGCGGGTCGTTCGCCAGCAAGTCCACCAGGCTCGCCACGAGGGGTAGCGACACCGAGGTCCACAGCAGCGCGTCCGAGGCCCGCGCCGCGGCCTGAGAGTGCTTGCCGATGACGCGCCGGTCCAGGCTGTTGAGCTGCGCCGGATCGGGCGCGGCCAGCCCGGCCATGGGCCCCGGCTGGATCCCGGTCAGACCAGGCAGCAAGCCCACCACCAGCCCGGTCACGGTGATGGAGAGATCCAGCTCCCAGCGCACCTGAAACGGGCTGCCCTCCGCCACCGTCCGGTGGGTCAGCGTTTCCGGGCGGTCAGCGGTGGAGCCATCGGCCCGGGCGCTGGCCAGCACCACGGCGACGGTGGCCAGCAGGGCCAGCGCGAGGGCGGCGTCCGGGCGGGGCCGCCCGTCAGAGGTCTGGTTGCGGGGTGTATGTGGTGTCGGTCGGGTCATGGCCTTGCTCCTCTGCCCGGGGGCGTCCGGTGCGTTCTTCACCAGTAAGAGCAAGGCATGTGCCGGCACCTCCAGGGCAGGTGCCCGGACATTCAACCTCTTGTAATCAAAAAGCATCGGTCAGAGCTCGCCCGGACCGACATGGCGCCGACATGGTCCGGGCAACGGTGCGTGAACCGTTCCGCACCATTTGGCAGCCCATTCACCCCCGGCCGTGCGCCGGCGCCCGTGTTTGCTACCTTTTGGAGTTGTCGCAGGTAACGGGCTGGAGCGCGCAGGTGGAGACCCTCGCCCCCATCACAACAGTTCGCGCAGAAGAGAGGGCGGAGCCCGACAACGCCCGTATGCCTCCCGGGACCATCGTGGATCATTTCCGGGTCGGCAGGCTCATCGGCAAGGGCGGCATGGGGGAGGTGTACAAGGCGCGGGATCTGTCCCTGGGCCGGCGCGTGGCCATCAAGCTGCTGCACCCGCAGCAGTTCAACTCCCCGGAGTCGGTGAGCCGCTTCCTGACCGAGGCGCGCATCACCGCCCAGTTCAACCACCCGAACATCGTCTCCATCTATCACGTGGGCCAGTTCAATGGTCAGCCGTACATGGCCCTGGAGTACCTGGAGGGGGAGACCCTGGCCGACCGGGTGGCGCGGGAGCGCCTCGGCGTCAACGAAGCCCTGCGCGTCACCAGGGCCATCGCGCTGGCCCTGGACGTGGCCCACGGCCACGGCGTGCTCCACCGGGATCTCTCATCACGCAACGTGCTGCTCGGCGCCGACGGGCGCGTACGGCTGCTCGACTTCGGCCTGGCAAAGTACGTGGCGCCGGAGGGGGAGCTGTCAGACACCGGGTTGCTGCTGTCCGCCCCGGAGAGCGTCGCGGGCATCAAGGGATCGCCGGCGTTCATGGCCCCCGAGCAGTGGCGCGAGCGCCAGGAGACCAGCCCCGCCACCGACTCCTGGGCGCTCGGAGTCATCCTGTACGAGCTGCTCTCGGGCAGGCGCCCGTTCCAGGCCGCCGAGGCCCAGGGGCTGCTGGTGCTCGGCCGGACCGTGTCCGCGCCGGATCCCACCCCCGCCCTGCCCCCGGTGCCCGGCCTGCCCGACCCGGTGCAGCTGCTGGTGGCGGCCTGCCTGCGCAAGAACCCGTCGGAGCGGCCCACCATGTCGCGGGTCACCGCGGCGCTGGACGACCTGCAGCTGCGGCGCCGGCGGATCCCGCGCGGTCAGCGCAGCCCTTACCCGGGGCTGCTGCCCTACGGCGAGGGCTGGGAGCCGTACTTCTTCGGCCGTGACTCGGAGCTCTCGGCGCTGGCGGAGCGCCTGCGCCTGGCGCCGGTCTGCCCGGTGGTGGGGCCGTCGGGCACGGGCAAGACGTCGTTCGTGCAGGCCGGGCTGATCCCGCGGTTGCAGGATGACCAGGCCTGGATGGTGGTGGAGTCGCACCCGGGCGAGGCGCCGTTCGAGGCGCTGGCCACCATGCTGCTCGCCGCCCGGGGGCTCAAGAAGGGCTCGGCCGAGTGGCCTGCGGTCCAGCCGCAGGAGCCGGCCGGCGCCGCGGCGGATGGCCCCGAGGCGGACGATACGCGGGACACCCTGACGGATCTCCGGGGGGAGCCCGAGCTGGCGACCCAGCTGCGGCAGACCCCCCACGCCCTCGGCCTGTGGCTGCAGTACCTGGCCGAGGTGCGCGGCTCCCGGGTGCTCCTGGTGGTCGATCACCTGGAGGAGCTGTTCGCCCTCGACGGCGACGATGCGCTGCCCCGGGATTACCTCACCGCGCTGCTCTCGGCCGCAGAGGACCCGGCGGAGCCGGTGCGGGTGGTGATGATCCTCAGGGACGACCTGCTCGGCCGGCTGCCGGGTGGCCCGGAGCTGCGGCGCGCCCTGGGCCAGGCCACGGTCATCGGGCCTCCCGGGCGCGCGGCGCTGGAGCAGGTGGTGCGTGGCCCGCTGGAGCTGGTGGAGCGCCCCCTGGCTGAGCCGCAGCTCGGCGCGGAGCTGGTGGACGCGGTGGCCCGGGAGCAGGCATGCCTCCCCCTGCTCAGCCTCACCCTGAGCAAGCTCTTCAGCGCCCCGGAGACCGCCGGACCGCCGCTGAGCCGCGCGGCGCTGGAGCAGGTGGGGGGCGTGGCCGGCGCGGTGGCGGCGCACGCCGAGGAGGTGGTGCAGGGGCTGCCCGCCGAGCAGGTGGCCATGGCCCGCGACATGCTGGTTCGCCTGGTGGAGCCGGATCGCGGCCGCCGGGTGGTGGCCCGCCATCACCTGCTGGAGGGCCTCCCCTCCGGTGCAGCGGCCGCGCTGGAGCGCCTGGTGAGGGCGCGGCTGATCAACACCCGCAAGGGGAACGACGGCGTCGACCTGTGCGAGTGCGAGCTGGCGCACCCGTCGCTGGCGAGAGGCTGGCCCCGGCTGGCGCGCTGGCTGGACGAGGGCCAGGAGGACCTCCGCTTCGTGGCCGAGGTGAGCCAGGCGGCGGAGCTGTGGAAGCGCAGGGGCCTGCAGCGGGAGGAGGTGTGGCGCGGGGAGGCGCTGGAGCGGGCGCTGTCCCACGCGGCGCGGCTGGGGGCCGAGGTGCCGCTCCTGGCGCGGAACTTCCTGGCCGCCGGGCTGGAGGTGCAGCAGCGCAACCAGAAGGTGAAGCGTCGCTGGTGGCTGGTGATCCTGGCGGGGCTGCTGGCGCTGGTGCTGGTGGAGGCGGTGGTGGCGCTGGCGTTCCGGCGCAAGGAGCGCCAGGCCGTGGCCGAGCGCGCCCGGGCGCAGCTCGACGGGGCCCGGGAGGCGCGCACCCGGGGCGCCGTGCTCGAGGCGCGGGCGCGGCTGCGCGCGTCGCTGGAGGCGGCGGACTCCACCGGGGCGCGGGCCCTGTGGTGGCAGCTGCGGAGCGACCCGTTGCGCTGGCAGCGGCGGCTCGGCTCGTTCATCTACGACGTGGCGGTGACCGCTGACGGGGCGAAGGTGGCCGCCGCGTGTCAGGACCGGTCCGTCTATCTGCTCGACGCGGACACGCGCCGGCTCCGGGTGCTGCGCGGTCACGAGGACCAGGTCTTCTCGGTGGCGCTCTCCGCTGACGGCGCCGTGGTGGCCAGCGGCGGGTGGGACGGCGAGGTGAGGCTCTGGACCCCGGGCGAGGGGGCGCCCCGGGTGCTGCGGGGGCATGTGGGCGCCGTCTGGGACCTCGCGTTCAACCCCGCCGGCAAGCAGCTTGTCTCCGCGGGGGAGGACGGCACGGTCAGGGTGTGGGACCTGAAGCAGGCCAGGCAGGTGCGCCGCCTGGGCGGAGCGGGCGGCGCGGTGAGCTGCCTCGCCTTCGACCGCGCGGGGCAGCGGCTGGCCGCCGGGTCGAGGGACGGCAAGGTGCGCGTCTTCGGCAGCGGCGACAAGCCGACCCGGACGCTGAAGGCCGGCCGCGGCGGGGTCCTGGCCCTTGCCTTTTCTTCCGACGGCGAGGCGGTGGCCGCCGGGGACGCCCTGGGGGCGGTGACCCTGTGGGGCGCGGGGGACTCGCCCCGGCTGCGGCTGCGCGGCCACCGGGGCGCCGTGCACAACGTGACCTTCGCCGCCGGGGGCAAGCGGCTGATCAGCGGGGACGCGGGCGGCACGATCCGGACCTGGGAGGTGGCCACGGGGCGCCAGCTGTCCAGCACCGAGGCTCACGCGCAGCCGGTGGACGGCATGGCCCTGAGCCAGGACGGCAAGGTGCTGGTGAGCGGGAGCCGCGACCGCGCGCTCAAGCTGTGGGACGCCGCCACCCTGGTCCGGCCGAAGGCGGCGGACGGCGCGCACGGATCCGAGGTGTTCGCCGCGGACATCTCGCCCGACGACAAGCAGGTGGCCTCCGGGGGCTACGACGGCACGGTCCGGCTCTGGTCGGCCGCAGACGGCGCCCTGCTCGCCACGCTGCGGGGTCACGGCGCGGGGGTGCACGCCGTGGCCTTCTCCCGGGGCGGCACCCTGCTCGCGTCGGCCAGCCGGGACCACACCGTGCGGCTGTGGCGGGTCCCCGGCGGGAGGCTCGTGCGGTCCCTGGCGGGCCACCAGGACGCTGTTTACGCGGCGCGGTTCAGCCCGGACGGGCGGCGAGTGGCCTCGGCCGGGGCAGACAACACGGCGCGCATCTGGGCGGTGGCCAGCGGCAAACAGCTGGCGCGCCTGCGCCACTCGGATCGGGTCTACGCCCTGGCCTTCAGCCCCGACGGCAAGGTGCTGGCCACGGGCGGTCGGGGCAAGAAGGTGCGCCTGTGGGACGCGCGCACGGGCGCTCCCCGGGGTTCGCCCGGGAGCCACACCGGCTCCATCCGCGCCCTGGCTTTCAGCCCGGTCAGCGGGGTGCTGGCCTCGGCGGGTGAGGATCGGCTGCTGAAGCTGTGGGGCTTCCAGGGCGCCGGGAGCGCCGGGCACACCCTGGGCAAGCACCCGGGGCGCATCTACGCCCTGGCCTTCAGCCCTGACGGCAAGAAGATCGGCGCGGCCTACGCCGACGGCACGGCCCGGCTGTGGGCCATGGCCGGCGGCCCGCCGGTGGTGCTCCGGGGCCACAGCGCCGAGGTCAACGAGCTGCGCTTCGGCCGCACCGGCAAGCTGGTGGTCACCGCGGGAGACGATCAGACGGTGCGGCTGTGGGACGCGGCCACGGGGCAGCCGCGCTGGCGAGGACCGCCCCGGGCGGCGACCTCCAAAGAGGTGACGCGGCTGCGCTCCAGCAAGCCAGGGCTCACCGCGGCGCTCACCGCCGGCTCGTGGCAGGTCCTCGGCTTTGGCGATGGCACCATCGAGGCGCAGGCCGGGGGCGAGGCGGCCGGCGCCAGCCTCTCTTTTGACAGCGTGCCCTCCAGCGCGGTGATCACCCTGAGCCCCGGGCCCGCGCACACGATCATCGCGGGCCAGGCCGGCGGCCTGCTCGGGCTATGGGACATGAAGAGCGGCGCCCTGCTGCGGTCCACCCAGCTGCACGGACCGGTGACCGCCATCACGCTCAAGGACGGCACGGCGCTGACGGCGAAGACCGCGCTGGGCGATGAGGCCCGCTGGGATCTGGGCGTCTTCCAGCAGCCCTACTGCGCGCTGCTGCGCCAGGTGTGGCAGGGGGTGCCGGTGGTCTGGACCGGCGCGCCCCAGCCGAGCGTGCTCGCGGCCCCCGCCGGGCACCAGTGCGGCAGCGAGGACTGAACAGGAGATGACCGTGGACGACAAGACCCTCGATCCCCTCAGCATGGCCGGGCCGGACCTGGTGGACGCCCCGGGCAGGCCGGCGCCATCCCTGCGCATCCTGTTTCACTCCGACCTGAGCCGCGTTGGCGCCGAGACGCCCGCCCTCAGCCCGGGCGGGGATGAGATCACCCTCGGCCGGAGCGCGCCGCTGTTCGAGGACGCCGAGGGGTACACCGCGCCGCTGGACGATCCGTGCATCAGCCGGAGCCAGCTCTCGCTGCGCTGGGACCCGGGCGACCAGGTCTTCGTGGTGCGCCAGGAGCCGCGCGGCAGGCGGGCCGTCCGCCTCTGGTCCCCGGTCGGCGCGCCCCTGGATCCCGACCTGCCGGCGCCGCCGGGGTCGATGCTGGCCCTGGGCGACCGGGTGCTCCTGCTGCTGGTCAACGGGCAGCCGCGCAGGGGGGTCGACCGCATGGGCATGGTGGGCGAGGGGGCCGCCGCGTGGCGGCTGCGGCGCGCCATCGGGGAGGCGGCCGGCGGCGACTCGCTGGTGCTGGTGCACGGAGAGAGCGGCGCTGGCAAGGAGCTGGTGGCGCGCGCGATTCATGCGGCGAGCCCCCGGCGGGATCACGACCTGCTGGTGGTCAACTGCGCGGCGCTGCCGGACAGCCTGGTGGAGGCCGAGCTGTTCGGCCACGAGAAGGGCGCGTTCACCGGCGCCTCGGCTGACCGCCCCGGGTTCTTCCGGGCGGCGGGGCGAGGCACCCTGTTTCTGGACGAGGTCGGGGAGCTGCCCCTTGCCTTGCAGGGCAAGCTGCTGCGGGCGCTGCAAGAGCGCCGGGTGATGCCCGTGGGCGCCTCGCGGGAGGAACCCTTCGAGGCGCGGGTGGTGGCGGCCACCAATCGCCAGCTGGATCAGGAGGTGGCCGCGGGGCGCTTCCGGCATGACCTGTACTACCGTCTGGCCGCGCTGGAGCTGGAGGTGCCCCCCCTGCGCGCGCGCCCCGAGGATACGCCGCTGCTGATGGCGCACTTCCTGGGGCAGCGGGCCCGGCAGACCCCCGCCCTGCGCTGGCTGGTGCGGCCGGCCGATCAGCGCCCGCCGCCCATGCCTCTGGAGCTGATGCTGCGGCTCATGGCGCACCCCTGGCCGGGCAACGTCCGGCAGCTGCAGAACAGCGTGGAGCGGTTGGCCGCGGCCAACGCCGCGCCGGGGCAGCGCTCCTTCGTCGAGCCGGAGGGGCTGCTTCAGGATCCCGCCCCCTCCCCTGTCGCCGCCGCGCCACCGACGGCGCCCGTGGCCGCGCCGGCTCCTGACCAGCCGCGGCCCGACGCAGACAGCCTGCTGGCCCTGCTGGATCAACATGATCACGTGCAGCGCAGGGTGGCCAGGCTGCTGGGCGTGTCGCACACCACCCTGAACCGCTGGATGCGCGAGCTCGGACTGCGCCGCCCGCTGGACATCCCCGAAGAGGAGATCCGCGCGGTCCAGAAGGAGACGGGCGGCGATCTGGTGGCCATGGCGCGGCAGCTCCGGGTTTCAACCCGCGGGCTCAAGCTGCGGATCACCGCCCTGGATCGTGCCTGAAATCGCAGAACGGTTCGCGAACGGTTCGCGCACTGAATCGGGCTCCATTCACGAGCCAGCCTCCCCCCTCAACCTCCTGTAATCAATAACATCCTCCCCTGAGGCGAGGGGTGGCATGGTCCCTGCTTTGTTTCTCCGCGGCGGCCAGGAGGCCGCGGACGAGACAACCCCATCAAGGAGGATGATCATGAGCTACCCCACCCACAGCAACTTCGGAAGAATCAACACCTGGCCCGTGGCTGTCCTCATCATGGGCCTCGGCATGGCCGTGGCTTGCGGTGGTCCGCCCGAGGAAGAGCGGCGTGACCCGCCCGTGCACGAGCCGTACGAGCCGCCGCCCAAGCAGGAGCCCGGCGGCGAGCCGGGCGAGCCGGGCGAAGAGCCGGCCGCCCCCGAGGCGCCGCCCGAGCCTGGAACCGCGCCGGAGAGCGCCTATACGGGCGCGGGCGGCGAGCTGCGCACCGGCCCGGTGCCCACCCCCGCCGGCCCCATGACCTTCACCTACCGGGTGGTGGACGGCAAGGCGATCATCGACGGTGACATCGTCATGGACCTGAGCCAGCTCGAGGCCCTGGAGCTGCAGCTCAAGCAGGGGCCCGGGCAAGGCATCGCCGCCATCAAGGATCGCACGCGCCGCTGGCCGGGAGGGGTGATCCCCTTCACCGTCGCCACCAACCTGCCGAACCAGGCCCGCGTGACCAACTCGGTGGCGACCTGGAACAACACCTCCGTGATCAAGCTGGTGCAGCGCACCACCGAGCCGAACTGGGTCACCTTCCGCCGCGGCGGCGCCAACACCGGCTGCTCATCTGACAACATCGGCATGGCCGGCGGCCAGCAGTTCGTCACCCTGGACGGCACCTGCACCACCGGCAACGTGCGCCACGAGATCGGTCATGTGGTGGGGCTGTTTCACGAGCACACCCGCGCTGACCGGGACAACTTCGTCACCTACACCTCGGGGAACGTGGACACGGCCAGCTTCGGCTTCGATCCCAGGCCCCAGTTCAACAAGTACGCCGCCGGAACGGGCATCGACTACGGCCCCTACGACCACGGCTCAGTGATGCACTACCCGGCCAACGCCTTCGCCCGCACCGGCACCAACACCCTCGCGTCCACCGTGGCCCTGCCTGCCGGCGTGGCCATGGGTCAGCGCGGCGCCCTGTCGCCCCTGGACATCCGCGGCGTCTCCTGGATGTACGGCGCCCGCGGCACGGCCAAGGTGCAGATCGTGGTGAACTACAGCGGCAAGTGCCTCGACATCCCCTACGGCGCCCGCGGCAACGGCATCCGGCCGCAGCAGTACACCTGCCACAGCGGTGACGCCCAGCGCTGGACCCTGCTGCGCGACTCCGACGGCTACTTCGAGATCCGCAACGAGGCGTCGGGCATGTGCCTCGACCTGCCCGGCGGCTGGAGCGGCTCGGTCTACGCCCAGCAGTTCCGCTGCCACGGCGGCCCGAACCAGAAGTTCCGCCTGCACAACATCCCGGGCGGCACCTACTCCCGCGGCCTGACCCAGATCCAGTCCACCCGCCACAGCAACCAGTGCCTCGACATCCAGAGCAACGGCCAGCTGCGCTTCGGCCCGTGCAACAGCGGCTACCGCAACGTCTTCAAGCTGTACGCCCACCCGCGTGACCGCGACCACCAGCTGGTGCAGACCCAGAGCGGCTGGTGCGCCGACATCCCCTGGGCATGGATGGGCGACAACATGCCGGCCCAGATCCACCCGTGCAAGGCCAACCGCGGCGGCGGCAACCAGGACTTCCGCTTCGTGCCCACCGGCGACGGGCGGCACTACCTCGTGCGCGCGGCCCACAGCAACAAGTGCCTGGAGCAGCAGACGCCAACCTACTCCTCCTCCACGCGCTGGGTGCAGAAGACCTGCAACACCAACAAGAACGAGCAGCGCTTCCGCCTGCGGGTGATGACCAACGGCACCTACCAGCTGATCCCGCGCTACTCCTGGAGCGGCACCTCCTGTGTCCGCCGCCAGACCTCGTCCAGCTACTACCTCAAGGCCATGAGCTGCCACTCCGGCCACAGCGACGGCTACTTCCACGTCGAATAGCCGCCCTCTTCCTCATCCAATAAAAAAGCGGGGGTGGGCCGTCAAAGCCCACCCCCGTGGAGATCGGGGTCGGGGGGGGGGCGGGGGCCCCCCCCCCCCGCCCAGTCTGAAACCGCGGACCCCCGATCCGTTCCAGCTGCGGGGAGGGTGGCGCTCAC
>CAZEFW010000183.1:0-1606 GCA_964511535.1 uncultured Myxococcales bacterium
TCAAGACCGCCGCCTTAAGCCGCTCGGCCACTCCTCCAGAGCTGGTGAACCAGCCTCTACTTGGCTAACCGACCCTCACTGATTTGGCAAGAGAGGAGCGAGATTCGTTGCGATTTGAAGCCAGGGGAGAGCTCGCAGACCTTTCAACGCCGAAAGAATCGGGTTCGACAGCGCACGTGATGCCACCGCCGGATCCGGTCAGCTTCCTGCATTCGATTGGCGCACACCGCTGTGCAACCAAGGCGTCTGGGGCGGTGGAGGCAGCCGGATCATCAGCACCAGCCGCAGCGGCTCTCCAACTCGAATCCTGCGGCCCGGCGGACTTTCTTGGCCGGCGCATCGTGATACCGCACCCCGGACCAGGGGCTGTAGGAAAACGCGCTGGACGTGGCATAGCCCAGGTGAAGTGTATCCGTCTCATCCTCAGCATCGCTGCCGCAGAAGTCCGCATCCCAGAGCAGTTCATTCTGGCAGTGCGGACAAAAGCGCATGAAGAGCGCCACGACCTTCTTGCACCATGGGCAGGGGCTTTCTTTGCTGGTTGAGGGCATACGATGAGCATACCCCGCCAGGATTCCCGCTTGAACCCATGTGCCGGCCTGAAGTAGCCCCGGGTGTATCCCTGATGCCTCTAGAAAAAGGCATGTCAGTTCCAGCCCCCTCCTTTCGTCAATTCTCGAGGAGGTGGTGACATGAACTGGCGCTGGTTTCCTTTCGCGAGCAGGGTGCATTCACAGAATGAAAATGGAGAAGGGCTGCTGCAGCCTCCGGCCTCAACGGCAGAGTTGAGGACAGAAGCGGAACGGGCAGTGCTCGCCGCAGTGTACCTCGGCACCAGCGAAGAACTGCTCACCCTGCTGAACGCGGAGCCCGAGGAGATCTTCGAGGACGCAATGCATGTAGAGCTGGCCCGGGAGCTGATGCAGTTGCGCCTTGCCAACCGGCGCATCGGATTCGAGGCGCTGTCCCGGCATGTCCAGGCCCGGCTGGCGCTGCCTGCGGCCGCGGCGCGCAGCCATGTGTGCACCATTACGCTGGCCGCGCCACCAGTCGATCTCGAAAAGGCCGTGGAACAGCTGCGCCGCACGCATTGCTGCGCAACAGCGACGGCGAGCTTCAACTAGGGCACGGTGTGCTTCGGGACGAATTCCTCACCCGCGCGCCAAGCGGATCCGGCTGGACTACAGCTCAGGCCTCACCAGGACATCACCCGAAGCGCTCTCGCTCATCTCAAGCATCACGTGCCCGCCATCATGGGAGAAGGTGCAGGTAATCCCCCGCTCTTTCAGCGCCCAGCACCGTCATGGGCTATTCCTCTGCGCACAGAGAAAAAAAATCACCCGTGCCGTCAGAGTTTTTCAGGGCCCTCCGTCCTCTTCTCCGAGGCAACGAAAAGCAACGCAAAGGAGAAGACAGTGCGAGACATCACCGGCAACAAGAACGACATGGCGAAATCGAACGCAGACTGCGACCACTGGCAGACCATGCCCCAGACGCCGACGCGAGGCGGCGACGAGATCCCCGGCGGCACCTTCCATGGCGGCGACGAGATCCCCGGCGGCACCTTCCATGGCGGCGACGAGATCCCCGGCGGCACCTTCCATGG
>CAZEFW010000183.1:1706-17564 GCA_964511535.1 uncultured Myxococcales bacterium
GGTGACGAGATCCCCGGCGGCACCTTCCATGGCGGTGACGAGATCCCCGGCGGCACCTTCCATGGCGGTGACGAGATCCCCGGCGGCACCTTCCATGGCGGACGGTAGGTAAGCAGGAGGCCCCAGATGGCACGCTCGTTCTTCAAGTACTACCGCACCAAAGATGAGCAGGAGGACTACGGGTTCTCGTTCGAGGAGCAGGCCGACGGCAGCTGGCTGGCCTTCATCGTCCAAAGCCCCTCCTACGGCCGCCGCTGCGACGGGCTGCACGAGACCCACCGGCTTACCCAGGAAGACCGCCACTATGTCTGCTGGGACACGCCCATCCTCGACCCGCAGGACTGCATGAACGTGGCGGCGCTGTGGGCCGACTGTACACAGGAATACATCCGCAGCGGCAGGAGGTTCTGATGGACCCGCATCATGATGATTTCGCCCAGGACATTGACCGCGAGGACCCTCAGGACGCTCTCATCGAGGACCCGCAGGACGACCTCTTCGATGCCCCCGAACTGGACGAGGTGATGGTAATTACCGGGGAGGTGTTCTTCAGCATCGTGCACAAGATCGGGCTGCAGGTGCCGGAGCGGGGCGGCGCCCTGGGCGGGCCCGGACATGATCGGCGCGGCGAGCTAACCCACTTCGAATATGACTTCTCCAGCCAGCGTACCGGCGTGACTTACTCGCCAGACATTGGACGCCTCAACAGGATCTTCAAGACGCGCTGGAATCCGGCCGACATTTACCTGCGCGGCTTCGTCCACAGCCACCCGGGCAGCCACGGCCGCCCCTCGGGGGGCGACCTGGAGTACGCAGCCGCCATCCTCGACGCCATCCCCGAGCTGGGGCAGCTCTACTTGCCCATCGTGGGCAGCACCGCGCACAGCGCCGCGTTCGAGCTGCGGCCGTTCACGGTGATCAGCAACGAAGACCGGCTGGCCATCCATCCCATCCCGCTTCTCATCACTGCCCCGGACTTGCAGGAGCATCGCCGCCTGCCCGCCAACCTGGAGCTCGACGAGGACATCTACGACCAGGAGCTGGACGAGGTCTACATCCCAGCACGGCACAAGCGCTGGCAGGGCGCCGACCTGGCCCGCGGTGGGCAGTCGCAGCAGGCGCAGGCCACGGCCGCCGCGGCCGCGACCGCCCCCCGGGACATCGATCCGGCCGAGGCCTTCAGCCGCGTGGAGCAGGCCTACGACCTCGAGCTGATGCAGGCCGCCCGCCTGGTCATCGTCGGGGCGGGCGGCGCCGCAGCGTTCATCGACGACATGGCGCGCACCGGCATCGGCCAGCTGGTGCTCATCGATCCAGACACCGTGGATGCCCCCAACCTCGGCACCCAGCAGGTCTACCAGGACGACCTGGGCCAGCCCAAGGTGGATGTGCTGGCGCGCCGCCTGCGGCGCATCAACCCCCGGATGATCGTGGAGTCCAGGCAGGCCGCGCTCGACGACCTGGACGACGACGCCCTGTACGAGCTGGCCTGCGGCGAGCTGCAAGGGCAGTTCCCCGAGCAGACCGTCCTGTGCGGCTTCACCGACAGCTTCCACGCCCAGGCCCGGGTCAACCGGCTGGCGCTTGTACTGGGCCTGCCCAGCATCAACGCCCAGGTCTACAAGGAGGGCCGGGGCGCCGAGATCACCTTCACCCACCCGCAGGTGACGCCCGCCTGCCATCGTTGTGTGCTGCGCAGCAGGTACGACTGGTACCTGGAGCAGGGCAACGAGAACGATGTCACCTCCCACGCCACGCCCATCTTCGCCACCACGCGGCTCAACGCGCTCAAGGGGCCCATTCTTTTGGCGCTGCTGCACCACGGCTCGAAACACAGCCGCTGGGGAGGGCTGCTCACGCAGATGGGCCATCGCAACCTGGTGCAAATCCGCCTCGACCCGGACATCGCCTCCACCATGCAGCTGGGCGTCTTCGACAAGGTGTTCGCCGGGGCGGACCGCGAGCGGCTGCTGTTCGACGAGGTGGTGTGGCTGCCACAGGAGCCTGAAGACGGCGCGGGGGAACACCCGATCTGCCCGGACTGCGGAGGGACGGGCGAGCTGTGGCAAAAGATCGGATCCATCGAAGACACGCGCCCCATGCCGGGCGCCACAGGGGACTGAAATGCTGCAGTTCATTCACGGTAACGCTGGAGAGTGGGCCGACCTCGAGCGCCGGGCCATTGGCGCCTGCATCTGCTTCCAAGGCCAGGACCTGCCGCCCGGGGCCGAGCCGCGCCAGGCGCGGGTGGGGTTCGAGGTCAAGGCCTCATCGGGTGAGGCGTGGCTCTACGTGGACGCAGGCGGTACCTACCGCGGGGCGCACGAGGAGGTGGGCCGCTGGATCACCGACGGGCAGCGCCGCTTCGGCGACTTCGATGCGCTTATGCGCTGGGTATGCCGGGAGCTTGGCGCCGCGTTCGAGCAGAGCACAGTGTGCGCGCCCGCGACGGATCCGGGCCAGGTTACCGATCTCGACGCGGTGGAGACCGCGACTGGCCAGACCACTGCCGGGCTATACCTCGACGAGGACGCGCTGGCAGATGCCCTGAGTCGTAGGGTGCGCGGTCAGCCCGAGGCGCTGCGCACAATGGCCGCCCTGGCCAGCCGGCACCTGGCGCGGCGGCGGCCCCGGCGGCCGGCGGTGATGTTCGCCGTGGGGCCCACCGGGGTGGGCAAGACCCTGTCAGCCGAGTCCTTGCCCCTGGCCATGCGCCAGGTGGCCGAGCGCGACACAGGCCACGGCTTCGTGCGGCTCGACATGTCCGAGTACCAGGAGGCGCATCGGGTGAGCCAGCTGCTGGGCGCGCCCCAGGGCTACGTTGGCTACGACGACGGCTCGCAGCTGCTGGATGCCCTTTCGGCGAACCCCAGGCAGGTGGTGCTGTTCGACGAGATCGAAAAGGCACACCCCGCCATCCTCAGGGCGCTGATGAACGCCATGGACGCCGGGAGGCTGTCCAGCGCGGCGCGGGCGGAGGGGGGCAGCCGCGAGGTGGACTGCCGCCAGGCGCTCTTCATATTCACCAGCAACATCGACGCCGACGGGATCCTCGGAGACCTCGATGACCAGGAGACGCGGAGAGACCGGGCCAGGCGGGACGAGGTTTGCCGCCGCCGGCTCGGCGCAGCCGGTCTGGCACCGGAGATCGTGGGCCGCATCGGACGCTTCATGGTGTTCTGGCCGCTGTCGCCGGAAGCGCGGGCCGAAGTGGCGGTGCTGGCGGTGGTGGAGGTGGGCGAGGAGTACGGACTGCAGGTGGCGCACGTGGAGCCGGAGATCATCAACCGAGTGCTGGCCCACGGCGCGGACGTCAGCTTCGGCGCCCGGGTGGATCGCTACACCGTCGACGACCTGCTGGGCCCGGCGCTGGCTCGGGCTGCGGCCGCCGGAATGTCGGGCGAGGTGCAGGTGGTGTGGGAGGAGGATGAGCCCCGGGTCATGGCCCACGAGGTAGCGCAGGCGCACTAACCTCGGGTTTCATGTCAGAACGCCTCGCTGCCGCCCGTCATCCAGATGTGAGGCGCCCCCCCCATGACCACTGCTTCAAGGGCGCTCATCGAACAAGGAGAGCAGCACGGACATGCTGGCGATGATAAAAAGATTTCGAGGAGATCCCGGGGCGACGAAGCAGCAGGTCTCCCGCGCAGCCAGCACGGTACGCCACCATCTGCGCCGTCGCGATGACCGCCAGGCAAAGCGGTGGTGGCAGCGCCTGCTGGACTGCAAGACCCAGCCCACACCCGCGGTGTCCGCTGCGTACGAGGGGTGGCGCGAGTATGTGAACGCCCGGGAGGGGGAGGCGGCTTTCGAGGTGGTGATCACCGGGCTGGGCAAGGCGGGCAAGAGCCTGCTCGGCAACGCCATCATCGACAGGGAGGGGGAGTTCGAGGTGGACGTCAACCCGTGCACTGACACGGTTCAGACTGTCCGGTGGGGGGACCTGCTGCTGGTGGACACCCCGGGCATCGACCCCAACGGGCGGCTGCGCGACGAGGAGCAAGCGCGGCAGGCGATACAGCGGGCGGACCTGGTGTTGTTCGCCAAGAACGTCGAGCACGGCGAACTGGACGCGCCGTCGCTGCTGTGGCTCGGCGAGATCCTCGACCGCAAGGTCCCGGTCATCCTGGTGCACACCTTCTCCGAGGACAAGGCGATGGCAAGGCGCGTGATACAGGAGGACCGGCGGATCATCGCAAGGCGGTTCAGGCGGAGCCTGGGCCACGAGTTGGTGGCAGCGTACTGGTACTTCGAAGGGCCGCGCCGCCACCCGCAGGACGCGCGCAAGTACCGCGAGAAGCTCTCGGGGATCGGCAAGCTGCGCAAGAATATCCTCGGCACGGTGAACAAAAAGGGCGTGGCCGCGCGCAAGGCCGCCATCGACGCCAACCTCACCGACCTGTTCCTGGTGTTCGAGGGCTGGCTCGAACAGGAGCTGCAGCGCAAGCGGCAGCGATCCGCCCTGCTGAATCAACGCAAGGAGGAGCTGGAAGAGGTGGTAGCGGCAGGGCAGGAGGAGCTGAACGAGGTGTACACGCGGGCCGAGGAGCAGCGCACCCAGGCCGCGGAGGTGTTCAAGCGCTGGGATCGCGGCACGTCGGGCGTCTTGACCTACTTCTGGGACATCATGCTCAGCTTCGACGACACCATCCGCGAGCGATTCTCCGCGGACTTCCTGCCGCGGCGCAGGATCAGCCAGGGGTATGCGCCACTTCATCGACAGGTGGACCGGATCATGGAGCACGCCCTTGGCGGTGTGACCGAGCTTGCTGGCATCGTCACGGGCAGCTTCAGCGCGGCAGACCACGCGAAATCAGCCCAGGCATGCCACGACGAGCTGCTCGAGCACCTGACCAGTTGCACCGCGCTGGACGAGGGCGAGTGCTGGCCGGCGCTGGAGCATCACTACGACGTGGAGGTCTTCCGGGAGATCTGGCGGCCCGTATACGACAGAGCCTGGGCCGCGCTCGTGGGAGCCAGGCGCGCCGGCCGGAGGGCCCTGGACCGGGACAAAAAAAGCCTTCGCATCAGGCACCAGGATGACGCGCTCAGGAACATGAGAAGGAGCCATGGTCAGATCTGCAAATAGCAGCAAGAATCCAGCCGGCGCGGACTCCCGGCTGGCCCGAGAGCTGTCGGCTTTCCACCAGAAGCTGGCCTGCGAGGCGGAGTCCATCGCTCCGGCCATCGACGAGATCGCGGCCGCGGCCGTGCGCATGCTCGCGCGGGTGGCTCCCCTGCCCGAGCTGGTGCGCGGGCAGCGTGACGCGCTGCTGGACGAGCTTCCGCCCGGTCTTCGGCGCACCCTCGCCCCCGTGGTGGACGGCTTGCTGGACCGCGCGGCGAACGACCTGGAGCGCGGGCTGGTGGCAGACCTGACCTGCTTCATCAACGAGGGCGTCGAGGTCTACCGCCACAACGCGCGCACCTTCTCGGTGGTGGTCTTCGGCAAGGTCAACTCGGGCAAGAGCAGCCTGGCCAACCAGCTGCTCGGCATCGAGGTCGTCGAAGAGGGCAAGCGCCGTACACGTGGGGACATCACCGACAGCGCCAGGGAGGCCCGGCTGGAGACCCTGAGCCTGGATGGAGCGGGAGCCCTTCAGCGCGAGGCGATCTCCTTTTTCGACATCAACGCGGTGGAGTGTACGGCGGCCATCCAGCAGGGGTCCCTCGGGGCGCTGCAGCTGGTGGACACGCCCGGCCTGGACTCCAAGACGCAGGTCAACCACGAACTGGCGCGGCGGCATGTCAAGTACGCAGACCTGGTGATCTACGCCATGCACGGCCGGGCGCCGCTGCGGGCCACCGACATGGTCAACATCCGCTACGTCCAGGAGCACGGCAAGGCGATCCTGCCTGTGCTCACCAAGTGCGACGAGCGAGATATGAGCCCCGACGGCTCCATCACCCTAGTGGCCAAGGACGCGGCAGAGGTGGCGTCCCAGCAGGCGCGCTGCCGGAACGAGCTGTTGGAGGTGAAGGGGCTGGATCCGATGCTGCAGGCGCGAGAGCCCCTGCCCACCTCGGCAGCGCTGGCCTACGCCTACCCGGACTGCCAGGACAGGGTGGACGCAAGCGGAATCCCGCTGCTGCTCGGGCAGATAGAGCAGGTCATCGGCGACCAGGGTCGCCAGCTCCGGCTCGCCAACCCCGTGGGCCAGCTCACCGGGGCCGTGGGCCGCCTGGACCCGGCCATCACGCACCTTGAGCAGGGCCAGCGCGACATCGAGCAGCGCGTGGAGCAGTTCGAGCCGCGGCTGTGTGCGCTGGAGAAGCGGCTGCGGCAGTACGCCAGGGACAACGTCGGCGACCTGGAGGTCTACCGACAGAAAATGAAGGACCGTGGCCGCGCCCTGCTGGACGAGGTGATCTCGACCAAGGGCATCATGGATATCCTCGGAGCCCAGTTCGTGGGCGTGTTCAGCAGCGAGGCGAAGCAGGAGTTCGAGGACAAGATGGAGGCGCTGTTCCGCGACCGGGTAATCTGTCCGGAGGAGCTGGCCGAGGTGTCCGAGCGGGTGGTGGGGCGGGTGACCACGCGGGTCAAGCGGGAGGTGGAGCAGGTCATCTCGGGCAGCCTCGGGGACATCGGCGTCTCCCTCGGCGCCGAGCATGACCAGGAGCTGCGCGGCGCGGTCAATGTCGGGGCGGCCGTGGTGGGCGGCGGGCTCGCGGCGGAGCTGGTCGCCTCGGCGGTGGTCAAGACGTTGACCCGGGCGCTGGTCAAGAAGATCGCCGAGGCCGTCACCAGGGAGGCCCTGAAGAAGGTCCTGGTCCAGGCGGTCAAGATCGCGGGCACCGTGCTGACCGCGGTCCTGGGCCTGGTGGACGTGCTGCTGATCAAGCGCAAGCTCGCGGCCATGCGCCAGGAGCAGTACGAGACACTTGCCGAGGCGCTGGTTCAGCTGCCGTTGAAGGAGTCTGTCCTCGAGCACCTCGAGGACGAGATCGCGCGGGTCATGCGGGATGTTCGGGCCGCGATGAAGCTGCCCGGCGAGGTGATCGGCGCCCAGGTCACGGCGCTGGAGCAACTCCGTGAGGAGCTGTCATCCACCACGGATGAACTGGCGGAGAAGGTCGCCGCCAAGAGGAGCAGGTGAACAGATGGACGAGATGCGTCAGAAAGTGCGAAACATCGTGGAGCAGGCGGCAAGGCTGCTTTCAGACAACGGCGAGCAAGCGCGCGCGGACGACCTGAGCGACGCGCTGGCGTTCATGGAACAGGACCTGGTGCGCATCGACGTTGTGGGGCTGGAAAAGGCGGGCAAGAGCTCGCTGGTCAACGCCATCCTGGGCCAGGACATGGCGGAGGTGGGTGCCAACCCCACCACCTCCGCCCCCACCGCGTACCCGGCGCCAGAGCAGGGGATCGTGCTGCTGGACCACCCCGGGTTCGACAGCGCCGTGTTCAGCGCCGCCGAGACCGAAGCCTCGGTGGGGCGCAGCGATCTGATCCTGTACGTGGCGCTGCCCGAGGACGCCGACGAGCGCCAGGCGCACCGCCAGGTGGAGCGCTACGCCGACGAGCTGGGCAAGCCGCTGATCTTCGTGGTCAACGAGGATCCCGAGCAGTGCGGCCCCACCCTGTCCGAGCTGCGCCAGGCCCTTTTCGGCCGGCTGGCCAGGCCCGTACGCTGCGTACCGGTCCACTGCAAGTGGGCCATGAACGCAGCCCTGGCCGGGCAGGAGGCCGGGGCGGACCGCTGCGGGCTCAAGCGCTTGCGCTGGCAGCTGGGCAGCGAGGCCGTGGGCGACAGGGCACGGCTCAAACTGTCGGCCCCCCTGGCCCGCACTCGAGAGCACCTCGGCCACCTGTGCGACGGCATCTCGGCGAACATGGAGCGCGCAGGCGGGGAACACGCTGGACTGACCGCCGAGCTGCGCGGCCATGTGGGGACCTTCAAGAAGGATCTGGATGAGACGCTGCTCCGGATCATCGAGCAGACGGTCTACCCGGTGGTCAACAACACCAAGCATCGGCTGTTCGGGATGCTGGACGCAGGCGAGGACCAGGAGGCTCAAAGAGCAGCCCTCGACGCGTGCAACCAGGAGATCCAGGGCGCGGTGGATAGCGTCTACAAAAGGATGGACGGGGCCATGCGGGACCGCTGGATGGAGCTGTTGATGCTGCTGGAGGACAACCCCGCCCTGGAGCGGCTGCAGCAGGCGGAGGTGGCGGTGAAGGTGGACCTGACCGGCATCGACCTGGACGACGCCGGCACGAAGGAGACCCGGGCGCGGCTGGAGAAGGTGGCGGCGACCCTGATGCGCGAGGGCATGGGGCGGCTGAAGGCCGCGCCTGCGGCCCGCGGGGGCGCCAAGGACCTGACCATCAGCGTGGCCGGCATGTCGGACCGCAAGGTGCGAGCCCTGGCGGGCCTGGCAGGCAAGCACGCCGACCGCGTGGAGCGCGCCGGGGACAAGCTCGTGGTGCGCGGCATGAAGTCGGGTCACCGCAAGCTCTCCGAGAGGGCGGCCAAGGACGGAGGCAACGTGGTTATGCGCCCCTCGGATGCCGGCGGGTCGCTGCTGGAAGGGCTGGGCAAGGTCGCCGGGCTGGCGCTGGCCGTGGGCCTGATGGTCCACGACCTGCAAAAGGGCGACGAACGCCGGCGCGAGCACCAGCAGGCCATGGAGGCCAGCCTGAGCAGCTACTACATCAGGCTACGCGACCACTTGATCTGCGACATCGAGGCCCAGGTGGCTGACGTGGCCCGGTCGCTGCACCAGACGCTGGCCGACATGCTGACCGCCCACGCCGAGGCCCGGGACCAACAGGAGCGCGTCCTCGACACCGCGCAGGGCCTCGTGGTGCGCGTGGAGACGCTGGAGCGCTGGATTTCAGCGGGGCTGTCGAAACATTAGGTGCTGCCGGAGCAGCGCTCAAGCCAGCGTCCTTATGCGATTCGAGGTAACGGTGGATCAGCCTGCTCACCAGGCCGCGGGTTTCTTGCCTGGCCGGACCCTCGTCAAGGCCGTGGTCATGCACCAGCGCGCTGACGCCCAGCATGTGCGCGATGTTCGGCGCGTGGCCGTCCTTCCTCGGCTGTTGCCGTGGACGAGAATTTGCCATCCCCTGCTCTTGAAGAACACGCCGAGCAATCGGAATTGATGGACCCCGCGGGAAGCTCTACTATCGGCACAATGGCACCCGGATACTATGTCGGTGTCGACCTTGGGACCACCAACACAACCTGCTGTGTCGGCCAGGTCACCGAGGACGACGAGTTCTCTCTTCGCCAACTCCCCATCTGGCAGCTTGGAAACGAGCCGGGCGCTCATGACCAGCTCGAACGGGATGAGATCTTGCCCTCGGTGGTCTGGTTTCGCGGCGGGGGCGATGTCTACACCGGCGACTACTGCAAGGGGATCGCCGCCGAGGGGTTGAGGGAGCCTGAAGCGCGGCTGGTGCGCTCCATCAAGCGGCAGATGGGCAACGACTCATGGGGGCTGGAAAGCGGCGGGCAGCGCTTCACGCCGCGGCATATCGCAGGGCTGATCCTGCGCACCGTGCAGGGCAGCCTTCACCCCGAGATCCCAGAGGCCGGCGTACAGGAATACACCATCACCATCCCGGCTTCCTTCAGCTCGAAGATGCGCCACGAAACCCTGCTGGCGGCGCAGCTCGCCGGGCTTGATCCGGCCCGGACCAACCTGGTGGACGAGCCCGTGGCCGCCCTGTTCAGCGACTGGTCCGAACGGGACGGGGTGCTGGCCGACCTGCCGGTTGGCGAGACCCCGGTGCTGGTCTTCGACATGGGTGGCGGCACCCTGGACGTCAGCGTGATCGAGGTTCACCGCAGGGAGCGGCGGGTTCGGGTGGCCTCCACCTCCCGCTACAACGAGGTGGCTGGCGACGACCTCGATCTGGAAATCGCGGCCCTGCTGCTGCAGCTTGCCCGGCAGGACAGCCGCTACGACGGCGCCTTTTTGCAGATCGACAACACCACGGCCGAGGGGCGCCAGCGGATGAAGGCCCTGGGCCTGGGCATGATGGAGCTGGCCGAAACGACCAAGCTGGCCCTCGGCGACATCATGGAGGGGTTGCCGCACCGGGGCACATACCGCGAGAAGATCGACCGGCTGCGCCAATCGGGCGACGCGGTGACCGTGGACATCGGAGCGGAGCTGCCGGGCAGCCCATCCACCCTGGAGGTGCCCTGCCACTCGTTGTTGGAGGTCCTTGCGCCTTTTTTTCGAGCCAGCGGACTCGGCGCCGGGGCGCGGAGCATCTTCGTCCCGCTGAAGCAGGCGCTGGATCGCGCCGGGCTGGAGCCCGATCAGATCGGAAGGATCTACATCACCGGCGGCTCCGCCTACTTCCCCCCGGTGATCGACACCCTGGCCAGCTACTTCTGCCTCGCCCCGACCCGGCTGGACCCATTTCACGCCGTTTCACGCGGGGCTGCCGTGTTCAGCCATATCAGGCAGGCCGGCCGCTGGCATGTCGAGGAGAAGGTCAGCGATAGCGTGTTCCTCAAGCGGGCAGGGCACGAGTTTCTGGAGGTGCTCGGTCCGGTTGCAGTGCCCTGCGAGCCAGAGTTCAAGGACCTGGACGAGGACGAATGCCCTCACCTGAGCTCGGGTAGAGGGAACGTGCGGCTGGAGTTCTTCCAGGGCATGGATTCCCGGGACCCGCTGATGACCCTGGCCCATGTTGAGAGCCTGGGCCTCGAGCGGGAGCTGGGGGAGAACGCCCGGCTGACCCAGCTGGAAGGCAGGATCGACCGCAACAAGGTGTACCAGTTCCGGCTCTGGTTTCAGGATGACGACGGGGTGGTGCAGAGCGAGGTGAGCTTCGGCGTCAAGCAGGGCGCGGCGGCCGCGGGCACGCTGCCTGGCGGCCTGCGGCTCAACGGGGTGGAGCTATGAGCCTGAACATCTCAAAGGAGCGCAGGGAGCTGCTGCGCGCCCTGAGCTTTGACGCCGAGGCGGAGCTGGTCTACGACCCCGACCTGCCCGGGGAGCTGCGCGAGCTGTTCATGGGGTTGCAAATCGCCCGCGGCGAACAGGCACGGGACCTCGCGCGCAAGCTGCCCAGGCTCTACGCAGATCATGGCCCCCCCATGATCCGCTGCCTGCTGGAGCTGTCCTACCTGATGCACCTGAAGTCGGCCCTCGCCGACATATTCAGGGACGTCCTCGGCGGGCTGCACAAGGACCTGATGGACAAGCCCCTGTGGCGGCGGCCCATCCGGGAAGAGGTCTGCCGCTTCGCCCAGTCGCCCTACACGGTGACCCGGGAGCTGGTGGACCTGCTCCTGGGGGTCCTGGCGCGTATCCCGGGCGAGACCGCCGGGTTGATGCGCAACCCGGCGGTCTCGTTCGAGGACCGGCTGCGGGCCGCCGAGGAGGTGGTGCGCCGAGGGGACCGCGAGAACTACCCGGCAGTGCTGGAGCTGGTCAAGCAGCATGTCCGCGGCGGTACCGAGGAGTATTTGACCCGGCTGAAGCCGGCCAGCGAGGTGCTCGCCGGCACCGGACGGCGCGGTCTGGAGCTGGCGGTGGCGGCGTACGAGGCCGGGGAGCTGGGCCATCACGGCCCGTATGTCATCGCCTCCTTCCGGGGGCACTTGCTGCGTTGGCTCGAGGAACAAGAGATGAGGCCCAACCGGAGGTGGGTCAACGTCCTGCTGCAGGCCTGGAGCTGGCAGGGGTCCGCGTCGGCGCGGGATCTGACGCTCGGGATCCTGCTCGACGAGTGGTGCATGGTCCCGGAGATCGCCGCCCTGGTCCGCGCCAAGTTGAAGCAAAAGGTCGCGGAGAACCCCCACTACCTGGCGAGCGCCAGCGACGGGATGAGGACCAGGGTCGAGGAGTTCGCCGGCACCGACGCGCCGCCCAGGAATCTGCTGCCATTGATCCTGGGGCACCTCGAGGGGAAGGACACCGGTTGGGAGGAGTTCGCCAACGGGATGCCCGAGAACAAGGTCACCGGCTGGGCCCTGGGCCAGGCCATGGCCCGGGTTGACCCCGAGGGCCAGGACAAGCTGCTGCGGTGGCTTCGCATGGTCAACAACCCGCGAATCCTCGCAGGGTTTTATAACAAGCTGCTGATCCCGTCGCGGTTCTTTCAGCTGGCACCACGGACCCAGCGCGGCGTGCTGCAGCATCCGCGGGTGGCCGGCCATGTGCAGTCCGGCAGGCTGGGAGTTTTGCTCGAGAGCACCCAGATCTCCCGGCTCGATGAGGATGTTCGTGCCGCCATGGAGGGGCTGTACAGGCAGCTGCGCGGCCCGGGAGCGCGCAAGTCCGGCCGGGTGAGGGAGCTGAAATGAGCGGCGGTGACCTGAAGGAGCGCATCGCTGAACTGGATCGGCAGCTCGCCGGTCTCAAGAGCAGCCGAGATCGATACCGGGCCAAGAAGCTGCGGCGCCAGAAGAGGACGCTCGAGACCCGGCTCGCCAGCACACAGGAGCGGCAGCCCCGCACAGAGCTGCCCGAGCTGCGAGAGTCAGCGCCCACGCACCAGCAGGCCAGCGCCCCCCCGGCCGCCCCGGCGCGGCCGGAAGCCGGCTCCGCCAGGCGAACGCCCCGAAAGAAGCTGCCGGTGCTGTTCCCGGCCGAAGTCGCGGCACCGGCCAGGACGGTGGAGCCCGCGGCACCTGCTCCGCCACCCGCGCCCGTGGCTCCCGAGCCGGTCGAAGCTCCCGCGGCCCACGAAGTTCAGGAGGCGCTGGATGACGGTGGTGGGGAGGATCCAGCCTGCGGCTGCGACCCTGGACCGGAGCGCGACGACGACGCCGAGGCCCCCCTGGCGGCAGAGGACGTCAAGCAGCCGGAGTGGGTGCAGCTCTACCCCCGACTTGTTCGCAGGGCGGGGAGGCGGATGGTGGGAGCGTTTCTGGAGGATGACCCGAAGCGGCTGCTCGTCGACTTCGTCAGCCCCCTGGCCTGGCAGCTGTTCAACCTCTGCAACTCCGAGGCGCACAGCCTGGGCCTCGACGTGGAGGAGATAGAGAAGGCGGTGATCGGCGACAGGCCGGACTCGCCCAAGGATTACCAGTTCCCGTACATCAACAAGCTGCGAAACATGCTGCGCCTGCGCGAGGCGCGGTTCCAGTGTCGGTTGGAGCGGGTGGACGGCTCGGCCCGCAGCGTCTTCTCTGTCAGGGCCAACATGATGCGCGTCTTCATCCTCGCGGGCATCCGCGAGCGGGACATCACCGCCAGGGTGGAAGACAAGTGGCGAGGCTGCGGCCAGAACTTCAACGACTTCAAGGCCCGCTGCCTGGAGCTTGCCAGGGCTCACGACGTGACGGACGTGACCAAGGGCATTTTCGGCCCTGAGAGCTTCCCCGGGCTGCTGGTCGAGCTGCGCAACGCGCTGTACCACGAATCGCCAAAGTGGCTTGGCAACAGGACCCTCTCCACCGACCTCTTTCAGCGGACCTGCCTGTCGAGCCTGAGGCCAGCCATGGTGGAGTGGCTCCAGGCAGAGCGCGCCCTGAGCCGACTGGCGGTGGGCCACTTCAAGGACCAGTGCAGCCGCGGTTGGGTCCTCGAGCTGGACCGGCCAGGCCGGCCGCCCCTTTGCGTTCGACCGGACGGTGAGCTCCCGGACGAGGGGGAGCAGCTCGTCATCGACCCGGTCGAGGGGCGGGTGCTGTTCAAGTTCATCGACCTGAAAGGAGCGAGCAGGTAATGTCCAGCAGACCCTACGACGGAATGAAGCGGCTGGAGCGGTACTTCTCGAGCCAGGAGAGCGAGTGCGCGGCCGTCTTCGACCTCGGCACCCGGGCGGCCCGGCTGCTGGTTGGTCCCCTGCCCGTGCCGGACAGCGCCGGCTGGGCCCGCCACCCCTTCTTCAACGATGGCCGGCTGACCTTCCTGGGCGCCGCGGTGGGGGAGCACAACCCCAGGCTGGACCTGAACAGCCGGGCCTGGAAGAACACGGTGGCTTACGTCAACGGCTTCCGGGAGGTGCTGGAGCGAAACGGCGTCAGGCCGGAGGACACCTGCATCGTCGGCACTGCGGTCTTCCGCTGGCTGGAAAACCGCCAGGAGGTCGTCGAGGAGATGCAGCGGCAGACCGGCGTCCCGCTGTGCGTGCTCGACGACGATCACGAGGCGATCTACTCCATCTTCAGCATCGCCAGCACCTACTCCGTTGGCAGGTCGAACACCGACCTGGAGGCGCCGGATGACGACACGGCCATCCTGCTCCTGGACCAGGGCGGCGGCTCCATGGAGGTCTCTTACCTCTTCCCCACCAAGCGAGATCAGTGGGCCGTCGACTCCTTCGAGAACCTCGGCACCACCCGCCTGCGCGAGATCTTCTTCACCCTGCACAAGGACGGCAAGGTGGATCCCACCGAGAACCGGCGACGGGTCTCGACCCAGAACAACCGGGTGCGCGAGTTCATAAAGCAGGAGGTGGCGCGCTGGGAGGGCTACCCCGCGCTGCAGGGCAAGCGCCTCGTCGCCTACGCCATGGGCTCGGCCATCACCAACTGCTTCCCCAACATGTCCAACAAGAAGGTCCACAACCGCTTCGTCACCGTCGAGCGCATGCGGCAGCTCGTGGACGAGGGCTGCTCCGAACTGGACCACTCCAAGCAACAGGTCAGGACCATCTACCAGGAGCTGCAGCGCGCGGAGGAGCCGGCGGCAGGCCCAGGCCGCCGGCCCAAAAAGCGCGGCCGTGGCCGTGACCCGCGCGACGTGCTGGACTCCCAGCTCGTGCAGCTCTACGGACTGCCCGTGTACGCACGCATCCTGGAGAAGTTTGGCCTCGACCGGGCGTCCATCTGCGGATACGGCCTGCGCTACGGCGTGTACGTGGGCAAGTATGTCCACGGCTGGGACCCGGCATCTATCCAGCACGAGGGAGCCTGACCGCCACGGGACAGGCAGCCTGACGCAAGCACCGGGGTGGTCCATCTGACGTCGTGGGCATCATCGCCGCAGGGCGCTGGCTCGCGGCGGCCTCACAGCAGCGCAGGGCCGCCGCAACCGACTCGTCGGGCGACAGGCCGCTGATGTCAAGGACGATGCCTTGCCCGGCGACAGCGCGGCGCAGGTCATCACGGTAGGCATCCAGGATGCGCCAGGCGTTGTCCCCTCGCAGCGTCATGCGGTCGTTGTCGTTGATGCCACGCTCCGCCATGCGCCGGCGGCGCTCCTGCTCGTCGAGATTCAGCAAGAGGGTCACGTCGGCAGGCAGCAACCGGCGCTCCACCTCGCGCAGCTCCAGCGCGGCGCCCCCGTGCCGGGCGTAGACGCGGGTCGTCAACCAGTAACGATCCATCACCACGTCCTGGCCCCGGGCCAATACCTCGGTGGCCTGCTCGCTGGCGGCCAAGACCGTTGCGGCATAGAACAGCTGAGCCGCGCCAGGGTGCCGGGCCAGGGCGAGATCGACCTGGGGCCGCGGCGCCTGCAAGGACTCGGGTGGGGTGCGCAAAAAGACCGCGCCCAGAGCATCGGCCAGGCCGCGCGCCAGGGTGCTCTTGCCCACGCCGTCGAGCCCCTCGAGGACGATGAGCCGCCCCATCACGCGGCCTCCGGCTCAGGGCCGCAAGACACTTCAAGCACCTCCAACTCCGTGCGCCGCCCGGCGAAGGTCATCTCCAGCACGTCCCCCTCCTGGGCACCCATCAGGTGCCGGCCCATGGGGGAGTTGTAGCTGATGCGCCCCACCGATGGTTCGCCGTCGTCGTACCCGGCGATGAAGTAGCGCCGCGGTTCGGGGTCCCGGTCGCCCTGACAGCTGACCCAGGTCCCCACCATCACCCGGTCCATGGTGCGCTCGTTGGGGGTGACCACTTCAGCGGCGGCGAGCATCACCTCGAGGTCCCGTACCCGCTTGGCCAGCTGGTGCATCTGGCGCTGGTTCTCCTCGTAGGCGAAGTTGTC
>CAZEFW010000184.1:0-17387 GCA_964511535.1 uncultured Myxococcales bacterium
CGATGAAGGCCGGGAAGATGCCGGCGATGATGATGTCCTTGAGCGCCATGGGCTGCCCCCGGGACACCGCCGCCGCCTTTGGCCGGGGGCGCTTGCCCTCCGCCTCCAGCTCCTCCTCCTCCACCGGCTTGCGGAAGATGTTCTCGATGAAGCGCGCCGACATCATGCACAGCGAGTAGGGGATCACCAGCTGGATGATCCAGGTGGGGATCGGCAGCACGCCCTCCTGGTCGCCGTACTCCTTGGACTCCTTGACCAGGTCCCAGGCGAATACCGCCAGGGTGACGCACAGCCCGGCCGCGAAGACCTGGACGAAGAAGTTGGCGATGCGCGCCCCCTTGGGGGAGAGCACCCGCCCGGCCACGTCGATGGTGAGGTGCCTGCGCTCCTTGGTGGCCACGGATGAGCCGATGAAGCCGACCCAGATCATCAGGAAGAGGGCCAGCTTGGTGGCCCAGAACCAGCCGAGGTTTATGAACTCGAACCACCGGTCCAGGGCCACGATGAACACCAGCGAGGTCATCACCAGCAGCGCCACCACCAAAAACGCCTTCTCCACGAAGAGCATCACCCGGTCCACCACCCGGTACACAGCGCGGATGGCCGCCAGGGCGTGGCCCACGGCCATGATGATGAGGAAGACGGCCTGGAGCAGGATCATCCCGATGACCCACCAGGCCTTGGTCCAGACCCACTCGATGGGGTTGTAGATCTTGTCCCGCGTGAACAGGAGGCTTCGGTTTAAGGCGTTCACATGACCTCCTCGTCGTAGAGGCTGGCCAGCTCGTCCCAGTACTTCTCGGTGACGACCTTGCGCTTCACCTTCAGGGTCGGGGTCAGCTCATCGCCGATCTCGAAGTCCTTCTCCACGATGACGAACTTCTTGATCGTCTCGTATGAGGCGAGGTGGCGGTTCTTCTCCTGGATCACCCGATCCATCTTCGCCTTCACCTCCGGGTGAGCGCACAGATCGGCGAACTCGTCGTACTCAATCTCGTGGCGCTCGGCGTAGGAGGCAGCCTCGTCCGGGTCGAGGGTCAGCAGCGCAGTCAGGTACTTGCGGCGGTCGCCGTACACCATTATCTGGCTGATCATCGGGTGGGTCTTGACCAGGTTCTCGATGTTCTGGGGCGCCACGTTCTTGCCGCCGGACGTGACGATGAGGTCCTTCTTGCGGTCCGTGATCTTGAGGAAGCCGTCGCTGTCGATGACCCCGATGTCGCCGGTGTGAAACCAGCCGTCCGACTCCATGGCCTCGTCAGTGGCCTCCTGCCGCCTGTAGTAGCCCTTGAACACGTTGCGTCCCTTGAGCATCACCTCGCCGTCCTCGGCGATGCGTACGTCCACGCCGGGCAGGGCCCTGCCGACTGTCCCCAGGCGGAAGGCGTCGGGCGTGTTCAGATTGGACGCCGCCGTGTTCTCGGTCAGGCCGTACCCCTCCAGCACCAGGATGCCCGCCGACAGGAAGAACTGGGCGATCTCCTTGGACAGCGGGGCCCCGCCGGAGATGAAGAAGCGCAGGTTGCCGCCGAAGGTCTTCTTCAACTTGTTGAACACCAGCATCTCGGCCACCTGGTTGGGCCAGGCCAGCCAGGGCGGGATGAACTTCTGCTGCTCGCGCAGGTCGGCCACCGCGCGGCCTGTCATCATGGCGAAGCCGAACAGCTGCTTCTTGAGCCGCGACCCGGCCGCCACGCCGGAGATCACCTTGTTGTAGACCTTCTCGTAGATGCGCGGCACCGAGAACATGAAGGTCGGCTTCACCTCTGCCAGGTTGTCCAGCAGCGCCTCGATGCTCTCGGCGAATGAGACCACGTACCCCATGCGCAGGGTGGCCAAAAAGCCCACCCGGGCGAAGATGTGCGCCATCGGCAAAAAGAGCAGGGTCTCGTCCGAAGCGTCCACGTGCAGGTTGTGCGACAGGGACTCCGCCTCGAACAGGATGCAGTCATGGCTCAGCATCGCGCCCTTGGGCCGGCCGGTGGTGCCCGACGTGTAGACGATGGACGCCAGGTCGTGGGTGTCGCCCTGGCTGGCCTGCTCGCGCACAAGCCCTGGCACCGAGGCGAGCACCTCCTTGCCGTGGGAGAAGAGGCGCGGGATGGGCAGCACGAAGGTGTCCAGCTGCTCATCCTTGCGCGTTTCGCCCCCCGCCGGATCCCTGTACGGGTTCGGGAAGGGCGGCGCGTCGTCCTTGATCTTGCCGCTGATCAGCACCGCGTGCTTCAGGTCGGGCAGGGTCTCGCGGACCTGGTTCACCTTGGACAGCTGCTCGATGTCCTCGCAGAACACCACCTTGGCCCCGGCGTGATCCAGGATGTAGTGCACCTCGTCCGGCAGGTTCGACTGGTAGATCGGCACGGTCACGGCGCCGATGGCCAGGATCGCCTGGTCAGCCACGGCCCACTCCCAGCGGGTGTTGGACAGGATGCACACCCGGTCGCCTTTCTCCACGCCCAGGGTCAGCAGCGCGGCGCCCAGCTGCTCGGCGCGCTTGCCGAACTCGGCCCAGGTGATGTCATTCCAGTCGTTGGCCTCCCGGTGCCGCATGGCCGGCCGGTCGTCGAAGTGGTCCACAGCCCGAAAGAACAGCTCGCCCACTCTGGTGGGGGGCGGCTCCAGCCAGGACGCGTCGTTTTCGCTCATGTGATTTCCCTGTTTATGGGGACAGGATGGCTTGGGGGAACCAGGACCCTTCGCGCGGGTCCCGCCCCTGCAACGAACGTGTTACTTGCGGTACTTGGCCAGCGCCCTCTTCACCTTGGCCAGCAGGGCCTTGCCCACCTTATCCTCGAACTCCTTGTGCACCTTCGCGCACCTGGCCGCTAGCTGGTCACGCACGCCCTTGGGCATGTCGGTGACCTTGATCTTGGCGTCCTTGAAGATCTTGATCAGGTCCGGACGGATCTTGCGAACCCCGTCGCGGCCGGCCTTGGTCTCGGCCTTCTCGTCGCCCAGCACCACCTTGCGCAGGTCCGGCGGGAGCTTGTCCATGAACTTCTTGGAGTACATGATCACCGCGGGCTGGTAGATGTGCCGCGAGATGGTGTAGTGCTTGATCCCCTCGTGCCAGCCGGCGGCGGAGGCGAACAGCAGGGTGTTGTCGAAGCCGTCGACCATGCCGGTCTTCAGCGCGCCGAGCACCTCGGGCACCGGGATCGACTCGGCCTGCACGCCCAGGGCCTTGTACATGGCCAGGTGAACCGGCGACTCCTGGGAGCGCATCTTCGACTTCTGCAGGTCGGCCAGGGTGTTCAGCGGCTTCTTGCTGCCGAAGTTTCGCCAGCCGTTCTCGTGCCACTGGGCCATGACGAACTTCTTCTTGGCCAGGATCTTGACGTAGTCGTCGTGCACCACGGTGTCGAGGATGTGGTCCACCTCCTTGGCGCTGCGAAACAGGAACGGGAGCTCGAGCAACATCAGCTCGGGCATGCCGGCGCCCTCGGCCACCGCGGCGGTGGTGCCGCCCCAGCCCTGAACCCGGCCTCGGCGCAGGGCGCGCACGGTCTCGACCTCGCCGCCCATGGTGCCGCCCACGAACACCTTCACCTTGATGCGGCCCTTGCTCTCCTTGTTGATGCGCTTGGCGATGCGCTTGAGCTGCTTGGCCCAGGGGGTCCCGTCCGGAGCCACGGTGACGAACTTGAGCTTGAACTCGGCCTTCGCCTGGGCGGGCGAGGCGGTAAAGAGGAGCGCCAGCATCGTCGCGCCGATTCCGAGGCCGCGCAGCCAGAGCAGGGGTGAGCTTTTCATGATCGTTCTCCTGTATTCGTCGTGGAACCTTTTAGGACGAAGCCCCGGTCCCGGGGATTCAACCGCGTCGGCTTCGGGGAGGCCGCGCTACTCGTCAAAGAGGTCGTCGATCTGCTTGAGCAGCTCGGCCGCCTTCTTCTGGGAGAGCACCTGCATCGCGTAAACGTCGGGCAGCACCTTGGGGTCCCCGGCGATGACCTCCTCCAGGACCTTCTTGAACAGCGCCCGATCCTGCTTCTTGGTGGCGTAGTACTGGGCCATGGTCACCTTGGTGCCGAAGTAGTCCGGGGCGATCTTCATGGAGGCGTCGTAGTGCTGCTTGGCCTTGTTCAGGTCGCCGCCGGCGAAGGACGGCGCCTTGGCGTAGAAGGCGAGCAGGCCGCGGTGGCCGGCGCCGTAGTAGTACTTCTCGTCCAGCTCGGCCACCCGGGAGACGAACGCCTTGAGCTTGCCCTTGTTGGCGAGCACGGTGGTGAAGCCCTGCATGACCGACCACTTGCCCAGGTTGGCGTACGCCCAGTAGATGCCGCGCACGTCCTCCTTGGTGCACACCGACAGCGCCTCGTCGTCGTTGACCTCGGCGGCGATCTTCTCGCGGAACTTGGGGTTCAGCCCCATCATGCGCTCGCCCCAGCGGGCGCCCTCGTCGTAGGCGGCGAGGATCGCTTCCTTGGTCTTGGCGTAGCCGTAGGCGTGCAGGTAGTAGCCGCGGGTCAGCCGGGCCAGGGCGTCCCGATGGTCGGGATTGAGCTTGACCACTTCCTTGTACAGGGCCAGGGCCTCCAGCAGCTTGGCGGGGCTGTGGCGCTTGGCCCAGAGCTCCTCGGCCTTCTTGAAGGCCACGGCCGCCGGATCCTCGGCGCCAACCGGCGCGGGCTTGGCCGCCTCTTTCTTTACCGCATCGCCTGTCTCGAGGTACGCGCTCTGCCTGCTGGCGCCGCACCCGGCAAGGATCCCCACGATGATGAACACTGACAAAGCCCTGGTGGCTCGCATCTTCCGACCTCTCTCGTTGTAAATGGGACAAGAAACATAGCTACAGTGGTATGGGCGGTCAAGGACGGGTTGAGGCCCTTTCGGCTCCCGGCTCCCGCCCGGGTGCCCCACCACCGACTCCCGAATCCCGACTACTCCCCCGGATCCACGTCCATGTGCTTCAGCTCGCTCTTTTCGAACTGATCTCCCACACGATCAGGAGGCAGCGGCGGCGGGGTCTGCTTGATCAGGGCGTCGAGGCCATCTTCCGCCGCGCTTTCCGATCCGTGACGCGGGTGCGGGACCGCGCGCCTCTGCTCGGTTGTGCGGCGCTCCCACACCAGCGCATCGCCGAGCACCCCGAGGGTCTCGAAGCCCGCATCCCAGGCGTCCAGGTCGAGCCACGCGCGCCGCTCCTCCGGCGCGTAGTGGTCCAGGTGGACCAGGATGGTCCGGGCGCCGCTTCGCCGCAGGAACGCCAGGCACGCCTCGCCCGGGCAGCGACCTGCGGCAGCCAGCAGCTTGTCCTGTCCCGGGGCGCGCCACCGGCCCGGGCCGCCCAGCTTGGGCCGCCAGTGCAGCGGCTGGTGGCCCAGGGTCCAGCTGTCGCTGGGCGGACCCACGGGCAGCTCCAGCACGGGGCCCTGGTGCTTGCTCCGGCCCAGGTAGCTGTAGGCCCCCGGGCCGCTACCCGCTGGCGCGAAGACCTCGCCGCCCTGATCGGGCATCCAGTAGTCCAGGTTCACCGCCGCCACCAGCGCCGCCAGCAGCAGCAGCCGCACCGGGCGCAACGAGCCGAGCTTTAGCCTGGACGCCGCGGCCACGGCCACGCCGCCGCAGGCCGACAGGCCGGCGAGCAGCACCACCGCCAGGTGCTCCGGCGCAGCCAGCGCCAGGGCCAGGGCAGCCAGGGTCGCCGCGATGGTCCTGCCGGCGGCCTCGCCCCCCCGGCGGGCAGGCCCGATGGAGAGCAGCACCAGCGCCAGGGCCAGCAGCGGCAGCGTTACCCCCGGAGTGGTCCACCGCGCCTGGTCTGCCGCGGCCGCGGCGGGGCCCGACAGCAGAGGGGTCAGCAGCGCGGCCAGCCCCAGGGCGAGCAGGAGCATCGCCCCCAACAGCCCGATCCGGGCGGCCCTGTCCAACCGAAGGCTGGCCAGCTGGCCGGTCACCGCGCGGTGCAACACCAGCGCCACCCCGAAGAGGATGAACCCGGCCGCCAGCCAGGCCGAGAAGGTGGCCTGGAGCAGCATGGCCAGCCCGGCCCCCCAGACATGGCGCCCCCGGCCTCCCTGCAGGAACCGCTCGAGCAGGTGCAGCGCCAGCAAACCAGCCCAGGCTGCCCCCTGGGTCATGCCGGCCAGCAGGTCCCACTGGGCCGGGTTGAACGCGAAGAGCAGCCCCGCCGCCGCCCCGCCCAGCCCGGAACCGGACAGAGTGCGCACCAGCAGGAACATGCAGTACGCCGAGAGGATGAACCCGGCCATCACCACCAGGTTGGTGGCCAGCACCGGCCCCGCGCCCATTGCCCGCGCGGGCGCGTAAACCAGCAGGTTCCCCAGGGGCGGATCCACCAGCGCCAGCGCACCCTTCAGCGGGTGGAACACCGGCGGGTCCCAGACTGACAGCCCGGGCGTGAGCAGCGCGTGTTCGAGCCAGGCCATCAGCCAGTGGCCGTCGAGGCTGGAGCCGAGGTTGAACAGGCTGCCTCGCAGGTCGAGCACGTATGCCGACGGCCCCTGCAGCACGAAGAGCCCGGCCGCGAGCGCAGGGACCACCAGGTGCCAGGCGAGGGTACGCCAGGTCCGGCGCGGCGCAGATCTGTCCTTCGAGCCCATGGTCACGCCCCAGGCTAATCCCAGTTGATCTCGCGGGGTAGTTTTCTGCTACCTGAGCTCGTCGCCGATATGCTTGCCCCGGTCGCGCACCTCGCGCTCGGGCTTGAATGAGACCAGGGAGAAGCCGATCAGGTTGATGCGCACCGCCATGATCCACGGGTCCTGGTGCGCCTTGTCCGGCGAGAGGTCCCGCGCGACCCAGAAGTCCAGCGCGGCGCGGTAGTTGAAGGCGGTGGCGATGCCGATGGACGCCTCAAGAGCCGGGGTCCAGCGGTTGGTGGAGGCGGCCGTCCACTGCAGCCCTGCCGCGCCCACCTTGATGTACGGCTTGAGCGCCCATGAGGCCACCGGCTGGTAGATCAGCCCGCCCGACAGGAACCAGCCGGGCGTCAAGCCGCTCGGCTCCGACGCCTTGAACATCGGCACCGAGGCGTGCAGGTAGCCGCCCAGGGCCAGGGAGTAGAACAGGTTGATGTCCACCGCCTCCAGGCCCGCGCCCCAGTCGCCGGTGGGGAAGAAGCCGATGTCGATGCCCGCCAGGTTCATCTCCAGGTTGAACCCGTCGTAAGGGGCCAGGTAGCGATAGGTCTCCGCCAGGTCCACCTTACGGAAGTACTTGCTCTGGAAATCGCAGGCAGCGAGGCTGAGCAGGAGGAGCGCACCGACAAGGAGCCGGGCGATTATGACGCGGCGTGCAGGGAGCACGGATTCAGCCTACCATAGCCGCGCACGGGGTGTACTTATTTGAAACTCCACCGTGTAATGAGGATTCAGTAGATGCGATACGTCAACCAGGAGATCAACCCCGAGGCGGCGCTGACGGATCTGCAGGACCCGGACCCCCGGGTGCGAGTCCGGGCCGCAGACGCCCTCGCCGTGGTGGAGGGGGAGGTGGCCGAGCGCGCCTGCGCGGCCCTGCGCGACCGCCTGGCTGACGACGATCCGGACGTGCGCTACACCGTGGCCCTCGCCCTGGGCGAGCTACGGGACGCAGACGCGGTGGATGCGCTCATCGAGGCAACCGAGGGGGACGGCCACCCGCTGCCGCGGCAGGCTGCGGTCATCGCGCTGGGCCGCATCGGGGATCCGCGGGCCACGGCCGCCCTGGGGCGCATGCTGCGTGATGCGCCGCCGGACGTGCGGTTTCAGGCCGCCACCTCGCTGGTTCAGGTCAACCCACAGCGCGCGACGGGTTACCTGCGAAAGGCGCTGCGGGACGGGGACGCCGAGGTGCGCGCCAGCGCGGCGGCGGCCCTGGGAGACCTGGGAGATCCGGCCGAATGCGACAGGCTGGTGCGGCTGTTGGAGGATCCAGTCGGAACTGTGCAGCTGGAGGCGGCGGTGTCCCTGGCGCGGCTGGGCGACCGCCGGGGCACGCCCGTGCTGGTGCTGGCCCTGGATCATGATGACTCGCGCTACCTGGCAGCCGAGCAGCTGTTCCGCTGCCCGGATCCGGCATCACTGCCAACCCTGGAGAAGCTGCTGGGCGGCTGGTTCACCCCCGCGCTGCTCAAGGTGTGGCTCGCCGCCGCGCTGGTGCGGCAGGGGGCAGCGCAGGGCCGCCCTGCCCTGCTCAAGGCGCTCGATAGCCGCAAGAGCATGGTCAAGGGCCTGGCCATCGAGCTGCTGGGCGAGCTGGACGAGCCCTGGGCTGATGACGCGCTCAAGGAGCTGGCAGAATCACCCGGCGGGGAGAAGTGGCGAGAGGAGATCCAGGACGCGCTCGACCGGACCATTGGATCCACAAGCTCGAGCAAATAATTCTGGCATTCTGGCATCCTGGCATCCTGGCATTCTGGCGATGTTCCTTGAATTCGGTTGACACCGGCTCCCTATCCCCCTATATGTAGGTGCTTCGAAATTTGGTTGTACTATTGCGTCTAAAGAAATCAAGGAGTTAGCCGTCATGGCCTACCGAATGGGCCTTCTGGGCAAGAAGATCGGGATGACTCAGGCTTACAGCGAGAAGGGAGAGTGGAACGCCCTTTGCGCCATCCAGACCGGACCCTGCGTGGTCCTTGAAATCCTGACCATCGAAAAGCATGGATACGCCGCGGTGCGGCTGGGCTTCGACGAGGCCAAGGCGAGCCGGGTCTCCAAGCCCGACGCCGGCCAGTTCGTCCGGGCCAAGACCACCCCCAAGCGGTTCGTGCGGGAGATCCGCCTGACCCCCGAGGAGGCGGCCAAGTTTGAGCTGGGCCAGATCGTCTCCATCGACGAGGTGTTCCAGGCTGGTGACCATGTCGACGTGACCGGCGTGTCCAAGGGCAAGGGGTTCCAGGGAGTGATGAAGAAGTATCACTTCCGTGGTTTCCGTGCCACGCACGGCACCCACGAGTACTTTCGTCACGGTGGATCCATCGGCTGCCGCCTGACCCCGGGCCGCGTCTGGAAGGGCAAGAAGATGCCCGGCCAGATGGGCAACAAGCGGGTCACGGTGCAGAACATCCGCGTGGCGGAGGTGATCCCCGAGAAGAACCTGCTGCTCATCGCGGGCGGCGTCCCCGGCGCTGCCGAGTCCTACCTCGTGGTGTCTCAGGCTGCCAAGCATGCCCCGCGCCCCTTCGAGGCCAAGGCCCCGCCGGCGCCCGAGCCCGAGCCCGCCCCGGAGCCTGCTCCCGAGGAGCAGCCGCCGGCCGACGCTTGATTCCAGCCGAAAGCTGATAGCTCATGGCTGTTAGCTGACAGCTTCCATAGTAAAGTCCCACCATGTCTCGCCTGCGCGATCGGCGAACCCGCCATGACGGGTATTATCGTCAGGCCAAGGACCGGCGGTATGCTGCCCGCTCGGTGTTCAAGCTCGAGGAGCTGGACAAGCGCTTCTCGTTGCTCAAGCCGGGCCGGCGTGTGCTGGACCTGGGCTGTCGCCCCGGCTCCTGGCTGCAGTACGCCTGCGCCAGGGTCGGCGACCGCGGCCATGTGGTGGGCCTGGATCGCGAGCCGCTGGAAATCGCCCTGCCCCCCAACGCGACCACGCTCACCGGTGATGTGCTGAGCATCGACCCGTCCGAGCTGCGCGCCGCCCTACCTGGCGATGCAGGCTGCTTCCACCTCGTGCTGTCGGACATGGCGCCAGACACCAGCGGGGTGGCCTTCACCGACCAGGTGCGCAGCGTGGAGCTGTTCACCCGCGCCCTCGACCTGGCGGTGGCGCTCGGCTGCCCTGGCGGCTCGTTTTTGGGCAAGCTGTTCATGGGCGAAGGGTTCCAGGAGACCCTGGCGCGGGTGCGGCAGCAATTCAAGCGCGCCAAGACGGTGCGCCCCAAGGCCACCCGAAGCAGCTCGACGGAAGTTTACCTGGTGGGCACGGGGCTCAAGCCGGGGTCGAAGAAATAGATGCAGCTCGAGCGACGCCGAATGGTACGCAGGGCCTTCACCGGCGGCGTGCTGCTGGCGACGAGCGCCATGGCCCCGCTTGCGTTGCTGGAGCTGACCTTTGCCCTGCTGGTACGAGGCAGCGGCTTCGACTCCGCCGGCCAGGGGCTGAAGTTCGCCCTGCTGCTGTGCATGCTCCTGTTCAGCGCGGGGGCCATGCTGGGCCTGGTCGAGGGGATCGTCACCCTCGGCGTGAGCCTGCTGACCAAGACCCTGGCCAAGCGCCGCATCGCAGAGCCCCGCTGGATGGCCCTGATCTACAGCTTCCTGGCCCTGCCCGCCATCGCCATGGTGGCGGCGCGCATCTTCTCTGGACGGCAGGCGAGCCAGATCCCGGGCAAGGACATCATCGCCCTGGGCATCGGGCTCGCGGGCCTGGTGGGGGCGTACGCCCTTTTCCGGCTGATCATTGCCACGAGAGAGCAGTTCCGCATGCGCCGCTGGGAGCGGCGGGAGGCTGTGATACTCGGCACGGCGTTGTTCGCCCTGGCCGTGGCGATCTACTGGGTCGACCACGCGGTGCTGCCCCGGCTGTACGGCTGGTTCCACGCGGCGCTGGTGGTGCTGGTGGTGGCCACCATGCAGCTGGCCGTGGGCACCTTCTACGTCGGCTTCCGGCCGCGCGCGCGCTGGCTGAGCCGGGTGATGGAGCCGGGGGTCTCGGGGCTGATCATGGTGGCTGCCATCGCCAGCGGCGCCTGGGCCATATCAAGCTTCGGCGCCTCCCAGCCGCTGCGCTTCGTGGCCCACGAACACACCGCGGCGGCCACCAGGATCCTGTCCGGCGCCACGTACCTGGGCCTGACGCCGAAGGCAGGCGGCTCCGCCGCCCCGACGAAGCAGGTGGCCTCCCCCGAGCCCGCGCCCAGCCTCCCCGAGGTGCAGGGGCCCACGGCGCCCAGGAGCAGCGTGCTGCTCATAACGGTCGACGCCTTGCGGGCCGACCAGCTCGCCGCCTATGGCGAAAAGGGACGCGTCACCCCCGAGCTGGACGCCTGGGCCAAAGACGCGGTGGTGTTCCAGCGTGGCTACTGCCAGATCCCGCACACCTCATTTTCCCTCGCCTCGCTCATGACGGGCACCTACTTGCAGTCCGAGCGCCGGGCCGCGCCGGCGCGCAAGCATCGCACCCTGCCCCGCGCCCTGCGGCGCTACGGCTACAAGACCGCGGCCTTCTTCCCGCCGGCGGTGTTCTACATCGACCGCGACGCCTTCGGCGCCTACGAAGAGCAGCGCTTCGGCTTCGAGTACGTCAAGTACCAGTACAGCAGCGCGGAGAAGCGCGTGGACCAGGTGCTGTCGTTCCTGCAGAAGCAGCGCGGCGAGCGCGTGTTCATCTGGGTCCACTTCTTCGAACCTCACGAGCCGTACGTGCACCACGAAGGGTTCGGCAGCGACGGCGGCGGGTGGCAACGCTACCGCAGCGAGGTGTCGTACGTGGACCGCCAGGCCGGTCGCCTGATCAAGGCCGTTCGCCAGGCGTCGCCCCGCACCATCGTCGCCCTGACCTCCGACCACGGGGAGGAGTTCGGCGACCACGGCAGCCACTACCACGGCAACTCCCTGTACGAGCCCCAGGTCCGGGTGCCGCTGGTGCTGAGCGCCCCCGGGGTCGCGGGCCGCAAGGTGGCCGGACCGGCCCAGGTCATCGACCTGGCGCCCACCATCCTCTCCTTACTCGAGCTGCCGATCCCTGCCGGCATGCGCGGCACCGACCTCGGGCCCTGGCTCGGCGGGCAGAGCCCCTCCACGCTGCCGCCGGCGTTTATCGAGCTGCGCCAGAAGCGGGCCGTCATCCAGGGCAACCACAAGCTGATCTGCGACCTGGGCGCCGGTTTCTGCGAGCTGTACGACCTGGCCGCCGATCCTGGTGAGCGCCACAACCTCGCCGGGCGCCAGCAGGCCCGGGCGGCGGGCCTCAGGTCACGGCTGGATCGCTGGCTGGCGAGCCATGTGCCCGCGCGACAGGACGAGACCGACGACGAGGAGTCCCTGGCGCTGTTGGATCGCGGCAACATGGGTGACGTCACCGCCATCAAGGGGCTGGCCCGGATGAGCGAAGCCGAGGGTGAGCTGGGCCGCCGCGCGGTGCAGGTGCTGGCGTCCATGCACTCCCCCGCCGCTCGTCAGGCCCTGGTGCTCGCCAGCAAATCCCGTGACCCGGGCGTGGCGGTCCAGGCTTGCGTGGGCGCCGCGCAGGTGGGCGACCCCAACTGCCTCGGGACCCTGCCCGGCCACCTCTCGCGGCCGGACCTGCCCCCGGCCATGCGCCGGTCTGCCCTGCTGGCCCAGGCCCACGCCGGGCTGCGCTCGGCCACGCTGGAGCTGATTCAGACGCTGGAGTCCGAGGACGATCTCTACGGCCGGCTGGATATCATCCGCGCCCTGGGGCGGCTGGGTGACCCCGCCGCTGCGGCCGTGCTGATCAAGCAGCTCGGCCCGCTGCGCACCCGCTACCACGCGGTGGTGGCGCTGGGGCGAATCCGCGCCCGCTCGGCGGTGAGCGCCCTGGGCAAGCTGCTGCCCTCGGACCGGTTCGTCAGCCTGCGCCGCGCCGCCGCACGCGCCCTGGGCAGCATCGGGGATCGGCGCGCCGTGGCTGCCCTGCGCAAGGCGGTGGACCGTGAGCAGGAGCGGCATGTGGTGGCCGACGCCATGGCAGCCCTGGTGCTGCTCGGGGCGACCCCGGGCCCCGGCGTCAAGGCGCTGCCCGCCACAGACTGGGACTGCGCAGGCAAGCGGTGCACGCTGACCCTGGAGGCAGACGGAGCCTGCGCCCGTGGCGCCGGCCGCGAATTGCTGGTTACCCTGACCTCGTCAGTGCTCGAGAAGGTCCTGTCGCACACCGTCCGCGCCGAGAGCCCCGGCCCCACCCTGAAGTCTCAGCGCAGCACCGGTCGCCTGGACATCCGCTGCGGCGATACCCCGGTGGCGCAGGTGGACCTGAACCGCACCGGCGCCCTGGCCGTCCCGCTCCCCGCCGACGCCACCGGCGCGCTCACCCTGACCTACAAGGGCGACCCGCCCGAGGTGGGATATGTAGGGGTGAGGAAGGCGCCGGAGAAGGCGCCGGTGTTCGAGTAGCAAAAAGCAAAAAGCAAAAAGCAAAAAGCAAAAAGCAAAAAGCAAAAAGCAAAAAGCAAAAAGCCGCCATGGCATACTTGGTCTCAGGGGAGGTCGTGTTGCGTCTGAGCTTTGTGTGTTTGGTGGTGGCGTTCGGGGTGGCCGCCTGTGACGGCGGGGGCGGCGGCAGCTCTGCCGTGCAAGCGGACGGCGCGCTGGCCGCCGAGGCCGGAATCGACAGCAGTGTCCAGCAGGTCTGCGGCGACGGCAAGGTTCAGCCTGGCGAGCAATGTGACGGACAGGATCTGGGCGGCAAGACATGCGTAGATCTGGGATACGGCGGCGGCCAGCTCTCGTGCCTGGTTGATTGCACCCTTTATGATGGGTACTGCTACTGGGGTTACTGCGGAGACGGGGTCCGCAACGGCACCGAGCAGTGCGAGGGCAAGGACCTGGGCGGCAAGACATGCAAGGACCTGGGCTTTTTGAGCGGAACGCTCTCCTGCGATGGTTCCTGCAAGCTGGTCACCAAGGCGTGCCGCTCCCACATCTGCGGCGATGGCAAGCTCCAGCTTGGCGAGCAGTGTGACGGACAGGAACTTGGCGGAAATTCCTGTCAGAAGCTGGGGTATAAAACGGGCGCGCTGTCGTGCACCAAGGCTTGCCTCCTGGACAAGTCTGGCTGCGTCAAGTTCCCCTGCGGCAACGGCAAACGCGAGGGCCTTGAGCAGTGCGACGGCAAGGACCTGGGCGGCAAGACCTGCAGGTCCTTGGGGCACTACTCCGAATTCCCCAAGCTCGCCTGCAATAAGACCTGCACTTTCGACATCAAGGCCTGCGGGTGTGACGCGTCTTACCTGGCCGGGCGCAGTCGAGCCAAGCAAAACAGCGCGGCCGTCTCCAAGCAGGACAAGGGCACCAGCGCCTGCGGGGGTGCGCTGAAGCTGGCCGTGGCGTCGAGGAACCCCGAGCTGGCTGTTGGCCCCAAGGAAGCGCCGCACCTGCTGTACGCCAAAAACCTGCTCCACGTCACTCGCTCCGGAGGCAAGTGGGTCAAGACCCTCCTGAACAAGGGCAAGACAACGGCCTGCAGAGCGATGGCAGTGGACACCCTCGGCAAGGTCCACATCGCCGTCGTCGACGCCAACGGCGTCGTCGCCTACCTGACCAATAGCTCCGGCGCCTGGAAGAAGAGCGTGGTGTTCAAGGACAAGGCGAGGTGCCGGCTGTCCATCGCGACGGGGCCGGCCGGGCCTGCAGTGGCCTTCAGCACCCACGCCACCCCGATCAAGCTCATGTACAGCAGCATGAGCGTCGGCAAGTGGTCGTCGGAGGTGGTGGCCCAGGACACAACTCACCCCACCCTGATGCTGGACAAGGCTGGCGCACCGGCCATCGCAGGCTGGAGCAGCTTCGGCGTCTCGGTGGCCAGCCGTACCGCGGGCAAGTGGACCGGTCAGGCTGTGGACAGCGCCACGTCCGAGCCGATGGCAGCCATGGACAAAAAGGGCGCGCTCCACCTGCTGTATAACACTGGTTCAGGGATAACGTACGCCACCAACGCCACTGGCAACTGGGTCAAGACCGCGATGCTCTCCACGGGCGATGCCACAGCCTTCACCGTGGCCCCGGACGGAACCGCGTATGTTGCCTACAAGAGCGCTCCCATTGCCCACGCCGCCTGCGGCGTCACCAGCTGCGGACCCTGTGGCTACCAGCAGATCTCATGTTCCTCGCGCAAGAACGACATCAGGACCAACGCCACAGGCGCATGGACGTCCCATAGCGCCGGCCAACACGACTGCAAGAAGCGCTGCCGGCACTACTCGCCTTCCAAGGGGAACCTGTATTACTGGGATAAATACCAGCACACCACCGTGCACGCGCTGGTCAGCGGCGACAAGGCGCTGCACGCCGTCTCGGTGACGGAGGGCCGCTACAGCTCCACGGGCCAGAGCGGCTCTGGACATCCCCATCCGTGGACCCAGTGCACCAGCAATATGGACGTCGAGTACCGCTACGAAGCCCTCTGCTGGTGACGCCCCCCCAAAGTCCTCCCTCTCATTTCTTGTTCTTTGTTTTTTGTTTCTTGTTTTTTGTTTTCCTGTCCGACTCCGGCCCTCGATTGTCCGTCCGCCGCCCCTGGTTCCATGTCGTCACCTGGGGCGCGTTGGTGTCGGGATGGAACTCGGTCCAGGTGCCGTCCTTGCGGCCCAGACGGAAGGTGCCCTCGGCCCGCTTGCGGCCGTCCTTGCGCCACTCGATCACCTTGCCGTGCAGCAGGTTCAGCTTCCAGGTGCCCTCGGCCTGCTTCTTGCCGGTGTCGTAGTACATCACCGCCGGGCCGTGTGACTTGCCGTCGACGTAGTGCGCCTCGCGCTTCATCTTGCCGTTGGCGTACCACACCAGCCACCGGCCGTGGCGCTGCCCCTTCTTGAAGGTGCCCTCTTCGTTGGTTTTGCCGTTTTCGTGCCAGCTGGTCCAGATCCCCTCCAGCTTGCCGTCCACGTAGGTGCCCTCGCTGCGCTTGACACCGTCGGGGTAGAACCGCGTCCACGGCCCCTGCAGCATGCCGTCCTTCCACACCTGGCTGAAGCGCAGCTTGCCCGTGTCGTGCCACGCCTTGTGCACGCCCTCCGACTTGCCTTGCTTGTAGGTTGCCACGCTCTCCTTGTTGCCGCTGGCGAACCAGAGCTCCCACTTGCCGTCCCGCTGCCCGCCCTTGTAGCTGCCCACGCCGCGGCGCTTGCCGCTGTCGTGCCAGGTCTCCTCTTTGCCCTCCAGCTTGCCGCCTTTCCAGCTTCGCGCCGCCTTGGGCTTGCCGTTGTCGTGCCACTCCTTTTCGGCCCCGTGTTTCAGGTCCTGCAGGTAATGCTCCTCCACGCGCGGCTTGCCGTTGGGGTGCCACTCCTTGAACTTGCCCTCCTTCAGGTCGTCCCGGTACTGGCCCAGGCGGTCCTTCAGGCCGCTCTGCATCCACTGCACGTAGGGCCCGTGGCGCAGCTCCTTGCCCTTGGCCGTCACCTTGACGCAGTAGCGCTCGAGCCCCCCGGGCGGCTCGGCCCCGCGCTCCTGGGTGCCCTTGGGGCAGAACTTGCCCGGCTCGGTGGGCAGCGGCGCCGGCCCCTTCTTGCTGGCTGCGTTCTTCGTCTTCTTCGAGCAGGCCGGGGCCAGGGCCAGCATGAGCAGCGTGATGAGCAGAACAGTGACTCGAGACATGGGCATCCCTCGCATGGCGCAACAATACCTCAAAATACGCTCGCCTGGCCCCATGTGGCTGCGCCGGGTTAACCTGATGCCCATGAGCGCCCAACAGACCGACTATGTCACCGTGTTCATAACCGCCCCGGTCGACCAGGCCGAGGCCATCGCGCGGCCCCTGGTGGACGAGCAGCTGGTGGCCTGCGTCAACCTGGTGCCGGAGATCCGCAGCATCTACCGCTGGAAGGGCGAGGTATGCGTGGACGGCGAGAGCCTGCTGGTGGCCAAGACCCGCGCCAGCCTGGTGGAGCCCCTGCGCGCCCGCCTGGTGGAGCTGCACCCCTACGACGTGCCCGAGCTCATCGCCATGCCCATAATCGACGGCCACGCGCCGTACCTGGACTGGATCGGCGAGTCGACTCGCGAGCCGAAATAATCGCTTGATTTACGGCGATTTTCTGCCCACCGGGGAACAATCTCTGCGGCCTGCTTGTTACATTTAAACACTCGTAATAAATAACCAAAAGGCCAACAATGACCCTCGAAAAACCAGTCGAGAACGCGCACGATCTGTCCCAAAAATCCAATGACGATCTAGGCGACAAGATCGCCATCCTGTCCGCGCATATTCAGGCAGCCACGTGCCGCTTGCTGCTGCTCATCGCGGAGATGGATCGGCGTGAGGCGTGGGCTGATTTGGGCTTTATCTCCTGCGCCCACTGGCTCAGCTGGCGAACCAATGAGCAGCAGGGTACGGCCCGCGAAAAGGTGCGCGTGGCTCGCAAGCTGGTGGACTGCCCCCTCGTTCAGGAGGCGTTCTCACAGGGGCGCCTTTCGTATTCGAAAGTCAGGGCCATCACGCGCATCGTCACTCCAGAAAACGAGAGCACCTTACTGGAGTGGGCTCTGGACGGCTCGACCTCTCAGCTCGAGCGAATAATCCGAACTTATCGAAGAGCCAAACCGGCCGAGCAGGAGCTGGCACAACGGCAGAACGATGAGCGGTTCCTGAGCTACCACTACGATGAGGACAATATGCTGGTGCTCAAGGGCCGGCTGCCACCCGAGGTGGGTGCGCTAATGGTCAAAGCGTTGCAAGTGGCCTCCGAAGAGCTATGCGACGACAACGGTGCCGAGCCGGACCAGCGGCTGTGCGATGCCATGGGCGAGGTGGCCGGCGCTGCC